>NZ_JBITHA010000013.1:0-313125 GCF_044457485.1 Nonomuraea sp. NPDC050540 | reverse complement strand
AGCAAAAACTCATCATATTCCAGACGAGGTGTTGCATGAAATACTTCATGCACTGGCTTTTAACACACTGTTGAGTTCTCAAGAAACGGACGCGTTTTCCAGCGGCTCATTTCGTTGTGTCTTAATTCTTTCAGCCGGTCCGCTTGGTGTCAAATTGACACTCGCGGGCTGACCTGCGGGAATTTCGACCACCCCGTCTCCGGGGCAACCCCTCTAACTTACTCCGACTTCCGGAGCTTGTCGAATCGGGGGCGTCCGTCCGGGTTCGGCGATCTTGGCCGTTCCCGTGGGACTGGTGAACTCTATGTACGTCTCCCGGAACCGTCAAATCAACGAGATGTACCGGTGTGGTCGGAATCATGGGGGTAGTACCCCATACGTGAGCGAGCGGTCGACACCCCGCGCGATCATCGTGCTGCTTGGCACCGCCTGCGCACTGATCGTGCTCTTCGGGCTGCGGGAGGTCGCCTCGATCGTGGGCCCCATGGTGCTCGCCCTGGTCCTTGTCATCGCCGTGTCTCCTGTGCGGGGATGGCTGGCCGGCAGGCGGGCGCCCGTCTGGGTCCAGGTGGCGGTGCCGTTCCTCATCGTGGTGTTCGTGGTGCTGGCCATGGTCGCGGTGCTGACCGTCTCGGTCGCGCAGCTGGCCGGGCTGTTGCCCTCCTACTCCGGCCAGTTCCAGGGGCTGCTCAACCAGGCGCAGCGCTTCGCCGCCGAGTACGGGTTCGGGAACGAGCAGCTCAGCAAGGCGCTGCAGTCGTTCGATCCGGGCAAGCTGCTCGGTGCGGCCCAGGCCTTGCTGTCCAGCCTGGTCGGGGTGCTGTCGGGTCTGTTCCTGATCGTGGTGCTTCTGCTGGCGATGTCGCTGGACGCGCCGATCACGGCGAAGATCCTGGCTTCGGTACGCGGCGAGCGCCCTGGGATCATCACCGCCCTCGACACCTTCGCCGGCAAAACCCGGCGCTACCTCATCGTCTCCACCGTCTTCGGGATCATCTGCGCCACCTGCGATGTCATCGCCCTGTATCTGCTGGGTGTCCCGCTGCCGCTGCTGTGGGGCGTGCTCGCGCTCATCACCACCTACATCCCGAACATCGGCTTCGTCCTCGGGCTCATCCCGCCGAGCATGCTCGCCCTCCTGGACGGCGGCCCCAGGCAGATGATCCTGGTCATCGCCGCCTACTGCGCGATCAACGTCGTCTTCCAGGGGCTGGTGCTGCCCAAGTACCTGGGCGACGCGGTGGGACTGTCCACCACGATGACGTTGCTGTCGCTGATCGTCTGGACGTTCGTGCTGGGCCCGCTCGGCGCGTTGCTGGCCATCCCCCTCAGCCTGCTGACGAAGGCGCTCCTGATCGACAGCGACCCGAGCGCGAAATGGGCGGGAGCCCTCATCTCGGGCAAGGCATAACCCGGACGACGGAGGTGTTCTCCCTGACGCCATGTACATCGAACGAGCGCCGCACGCCGGGCTGTCCGGCCGGATCTCCTGGCTGTGGGAACAGGTCGCGGAGTCGGACGGCTCCCAGCTCGTCGTGCCCGACGCCGCCGTCGACCTGATCTGGGGTCCCGGCGGCCTGCACGTGGCCGGCCCTGACACCGGCCCGATGCCGACGCCGATGCGCGCGGGCGACGTCTACGTGGGTGTCCGCTTTCATCCCGGGGCCACCGGCGCGCTGTTCGGCGTCCCCCTGGAGGAGCTACGCGACCAGCGGGTCCCCGTCACCGCGCTCGGCGGGCCCATGAACGATCTGGCGGCGCGGCTCGGTCCGAGCGGGCGTACCGGAGAGTCGCCCGAAGTGAGGGCGGCGGTGCGGCGGGAGATGGTCAGGGCCGTGACGGAACGGTGGGGCGAGACGCCCGCGCCCGACGCGGCGGCGCCGGCGATCGCGACCGCTCTGCGGGCGGGACGGTCGGTCCGCGAGGTCGCCTGGGAGCTGGGGTACAGCGAGCGCCAGCTGCACCGCAGAAGCCTGGCCAGCTTCGGCTACTCCCCCAAGGTCCTGCAGCGCATCGTCCGTTTCCAGCGCGCGCTCCGGATGGCCCGCGCGGGCCGGCCGCTGGCCGAGGTGGCGTTCGCGAGCGGCTACGCCGACCAGGCGCATCTGGCCAACGACGTCAAAAGGCTGAGCGGCGTCACGATGGGGACATTGCTCGCCTGAAGCGTCAGATCCGGCCGTAGGCGCGCAGCGTCTTGAGCCGCTCGACCGTGATGTGACCACCCCACTCGGTCTGTACGGCAGGCGTCCACGCCGGCCAGTTGAACCCCCACCCGCCGTCCTTCTGCTGCCCGATCAGCGCGTCCAGGTGGCGTTCGATCACGTCGGGGGCGAACAGCGGCAGCCGCATCGGCTCGGGCGCGAAGTCCAGCGGGAAGTGCGCGTCACCCGGCGCGTCGGGGTCGAGCGCGACGGTGGCCAGGATGACGTCCTTCAGCCGCCCGAACTCAGCCTCGGCCCGTTCCCGGTCGGACGCCAGTTCGAGGAAGAGCACCACGGCCCGCGCCTCGTACGGGGTGGTCTGGTCCTTGATGGCGGCGATGGCCGACCAGCAGAAGTCGGTGGCCCGCACCAGCCACGGGTGCCGCACACCGTGCTTGTGCAGGAGCCCGGCGATGGACGCGGTGGGCACGAGGTTCCCGGGCGGGTCGTCGTCGGTCTGCCACCAGGGAGCCCTGGGCGTGTCACGCACGCTGGGCAGCACGAACGGCAGGCCGCCGTCCGGGGTGCACACGCCGCCCAGGTACGCGCAGGCGCCGTTGACCATGGAGTCGTCGAAGGCGTCGAGCTCGTCGAGGATGTGGAAGGCGACCTCGACGGGCTCCGGCTGGCTGCCGGGGCCGCGCAGGTCGGGTTCGAGGGCGTTGCCGAAGCCGCCGTCGTGGTTCTGGTAGGCGCGCAGGACGTCCAGGACCCGTCTCCGGTCGCCGTCGCCGAACAAGGCCTCGAACCGGTAGCGGTCGAGGAGCCGGGCGTTGAGCTGTATGTATGTCGCGGCGCTGCGCACGATGTCCATGCCGCTCACGTTATCGGGGCCGTCACCGTGGATTCTTGAAGGAATCGGACAACGGTCTGCCCTAAGGTGCGCGCTGGAGACGGGCCGGGCCCTGCGCGGCTGGCGTCCCGTGGTCAGGAAGGGCGCGGTCGAGTGGGAGTCGTCAGGTCGTGGCTAGCGCCTCCGTCGGCGACATGCGCGCGGCCCGCACGGCGGGGTAGAACCCGGCCAGCCCGCCGATGACCAGCGTGGCCACGACCCCGCCGGCCATCGCCCAGACGGGCACGATCGACGGCCAGCCCTGCAGGGTCGCGTACAGCGAGGTCACGCCGATGCCGAGCACCACGCCGCCCACGCCGCCGATGGCCGACAGAAGCAGCGACTCGGCGAGGAACTGCAGCCTGATCTTCCCCCGGGTGGCGCCGAGCGAGCGGCGCAGCCCGATCTCGGCCCGGCGTTCGAGCACCGAGATGACCATGGTGTTGGCCACGCCGACGCCGCCCACGAGGAGGGCGACGCCGCCGAGCCCGAGCAGCAGCGCGTTCAGGGTGGCGTCGGTGGCCTGCTTGGCGGCCAGCACGTCCGAGGGCCTGGAGACCTCGACCTCGTCGGGGTGGGCGGGGTTGGCGGTGGCGGCGAGCACGTCGCGTACGGCGGTGACCGACTGTTCGTGCGAACGGGCGTAGACGGTCGTGGAGTAGCCGTCGAAGCCGAGACGTTCCTCGGCGACGGGCCAGCCGACGAGGGCGGCGGTGTCCACCTCGGGGGCGAGCGGCGCGGGGCCGAGCACGCCGACCACGGTGAACCACTGCCCGCCGAGCCATACGCGCTGGTCGGGCCCGGCTTCGACGACGCCGAGCCGGTCGGCGGCCTTGGCGCCGAGCACGGCGGCCGGGTAGCGCTGGGTGGCCTCGTTCAGCCACGAGCCGCTGACCACCTGGGCGCCGACGTCGCCGATGAGGTCGAGCCTGGCGGCGGTGACCGAGACGCTGCCGGTCTGTCCCTCGGGGATGCGCTCGTTGCGGTAGACGTGGGCGGTCGTGGTGCCGGTGGCGGTGACGGAGGTGACCGGAGGGATCTGCCCGATCATGCCTTCGGCCTCGGTGGGCAGGTGGGAGCTGTCGCCGAACATGGTCTGGCCGGGCGAGACCTTGAGCAGGTTGGTCCCGAGCGCGGCCAGTTGCCGGTTGAGGTCCTCCTGGCTGGAGGCGGAGATGCCGACGACGCCGAGCATGGCGGCGATGCCGATGGCGATCCCGAGCGCCGACAGGAAGACGCGCAGCGGCCGGGCGCGCAACCCCGCGCCGCCGACCCGCACGACGTCGCGGGCGTGCATCCTGGCCGGGACGAGGGCGGTCATGCGATCACCTTGCCGTCGAGCATCTCGACCTGCCGGGGCAGGGAGGCGGCGATGTCGCGGTCGTGGGTGATGATCACGACGGTGGTCCCGGCGTCGTTGAGCTCGCGCAGCAGGTCCATGACGCCGGCTCCGGAGCGGGAGTCGAGGTTGCCGGTGGGCTCGTCGGCCAGCAGCAGCGACGGGCCGCCGACGACCGCGCGGGCGATCGCCACCCGCTGCTTCTCCCCGCCGGACAGCTGGTGGGGACGGTGGCCGAGCCGGTGCCCGAGCCCGACCCGCTCCAGCGCGTCCCCGGCGCGCCGCCGCCGCTCGCGCAGGGCGGGGCCGGAGTAGAGCAGCCCGTCGGCGACGTTGTCGAGGGCGGGCACCCCCGCGGCCAGGTGGAACTGCTGGAAGACGAAGCCGATCGTCTGGGCGCGCAGCGCGGACAGCGCCCGGTCGTTGAGCTGCGAGACGTCGTGCCCGGCGATGCGCACGGTGCCGCCGGAGGGCCGGTCGAGGGTGCCGATCATGTTGAGCATGGTCGACTTGCCGGAGCCGGACGGGCCGACGATGCCGAGCAGTTCGCCCGCTCCGATGCTCAGGGTGACGCCGCGCAGCGCCTGGACCTCGCCGTAGTCCTTGCTGACCTCGTGCAGCTCGGCGATCACTTGGGCACCGCCACGGTGGTTCCCTCGTCCACGCCGGTGACCTCGACCTTGCCGTCGGCGAACAGGCCGGCTTCCACCGCCGCGTAGCGGGTCGAGGCGCCCTCGACGACCTGCACGCCGTAGCCGCCCTCGGCGAGGGCGAACAGCGCCCCCACCGGTACGGCCAGCACGTCGTCGCGCTGGCCGGACACGACGGTGACCTTCACCGGCCCGGTGTCGAACCCCTTGACCCCGCTCACCGCGACCGTGACCTCGACGGACGTGGTGGTCTCCTGGCCCTCGCCGGTCGTGGTGGCGGTCTTGCCGATGCTGGAGATCTTGCCGCGCACCTCGGTGCCGTCGGGCAGCTCGACGGTGGCCTTCATGCCCTTCTTGACCAGGTGGCGGTCGGCCACGTCGAGGGCGACCAGCACCTCGCGGGTGGTGCCCGTGGAGGTCAGGACGGGGCCGCCGGCCGCGGCGCCGGGCGCGGTCTTGAGCTTGTCGACGCGCAGCGGGCCGTCGGCCACGACGACGTCCTCGGGCTTGACCGTGCCGGTGACGGGGACGCCGATGTCGTCCTGCCAGTCCTCGACGGCCTCGCGGGTGGCCCAGGTGTACTCGCCGTCCACGTCGAAGCCGTCGTAGCCGAGTTTGGCGAGGTTGCGTTCCAGCAGTTCGACGTCCATGCCCTCGACGCCGTCCTGGAGCGTGCGGTAGAGCGGCATCGAGCCGTACAGGAGCGGGACCCGGTCGGCGTCCACGCTGTAGACGGCCTTGCCGCGGGTGATGGTGTCGCCTTCCTTGGGCAGCCAGGTGATGGTGCCCTGGCCGCGTGCGCTGACGTCGGCGGTGGAGCCGTAGCCGAGCGAGCCGTCGACCGTCTTGGTCTCGGTCAGCGTCGTGCGGGTGACCTTGGCGGTGGCGGGGGCGGTGCGGGCGGCTATGGCCGTACCGGATCCTTCGCCGCCGAAACCGATCGCGGCGGCGGCCACGGCGGCGGCCAGCAGGGCCGCGCCGCCCGTCCAGGCGGCGGCGCGCAGGGCCCTCACTTGCGGACCCCGAGCTGCGGGAACTTGGCGCGGCAGGCCTCGACCGCCTTCTTGAACGTGGGGTCGTCGGCGTTGAGCGCGGGGCGCTTGCCGCCGAAGCCGCCGTTGGGGTCGGGGTCGGGCATGTCGACGCCGTTCTCGCGCATGCAGGCGGCATAGCCGCGCAGCCGCTCCAGGTCCTCTAGGCTGAGGTCGGCGCGGTCGCGGAAGGGCCGGTACTGCTTGCACGCCTCGGAGGCCTTCTTGAAGGACTCCTTGTTGACATCCTTGATGTCGATCTTCAGGCCCATCTTGCCATTGGGGTCGGGGTCGGGCATGTCGACGCCGTTGTCCCGCATGCACTGGGCGAACTTCCTGGCCTGTTCCTGCGGGTCGGCGGTCGTGGTGGCCGAGGCGCTCGCGGACGTGCTGGGCTTCGCGGAGGCGACCGAAGCCACTCCCGCCGAGGTCGGTTGCGAGCCGCAGCCCGCTATCGCGGTCAGAGCGCCGATGGCGATGAGAATTCGCGTCATGGCCCGACTGTGGCCGTCCCGGATCAGAGCGGGCTGGGAGCCGCCTCGGAGGCAGGTAGGAATACGCGGAACCTGGCGCCCTCGCCGGGACCGGTGTCGAGCGTCACCCTGCCGCCGTGCGCGTGGACGATGGCCGCGACGATCGCCAGCCCCAGTCCCGCGCCGCCGTCCGCGCGCGAGCGTCCCTGCCCGACCCGGTAGAGCCGGTCGAAGAGGTACGGCACGTGCCGCTCATCGATCCCCGGCCCGGTGTCGGCCACCTCCAGAACGGCCATGCCGTCGGCGCGCCCGACGCGGACCGTCACCGAGGCGTCGGCCGGGGTGTGGGCCAGCGCGTTGCCGACGAGGTTGGCGGCCACCTGCCGCAGCCGGGCCTCGTCTCCGGCCAGCGAGACCGGGGCGAGCGTGTCGCCGAGCCCGGCCAGCCTGACCTGCCGGCCGGGCACTCTGGCGCGGGCGTCCCTGATGGTGTCGGCGGCGACCTCCAGCAGGTCGACCCGGCCGCGTTCGAGCGCGCGTTCCTCGTCGAGCTGGGCCAGCGTGAGCAGGTCGTTGACGAGCACGCCCATCCTGGTGGCCTCGTCCTCGATGCGGCGCATGGTCTCGTCGGCGTCGCCGCCGCCGCGCCGGTGCAGCTCGGCGAAGCCGCGTACCGAGGTGAGGGGGGTGCGCAGCTCGTGGGAGGCGTCGGCGAGGAAGCGGCGCATGCGGGCTTCGGAGGCGGTTCTGGCGGCCATCTCGTGGGTGACGCGGTCGAGCATGACGTTCATGGCCAGGCCGAGGCGGCCCGGCTCGGTGTGCGGGTCGGGGTCGGGGACGCGGCGGGCGAAGTCGCCGCCGGAGATGTGGGCCGCGGTGTTCTCCATGCGGGTCAGGGGGCGCAGGCCGAGGCGTACCAGGACATCCGCGGCCATGCCGAGCAGGACCAGCACGGCGGCGCTGACGGCTACGGCGATGGCGATGAGCGAGGTGCGGGTCTGCTCCACGTCGGCCAGGGAGGTGCCGATGACGACCGTGTCGCCCATGGGGACGGCGGTGGCCACCACCCGCCAGCCGGCGCCCTCGCTGCCGGGCACGGTGTAGGGGCCGTCGTAGCGGAGGCGGTCGATCTCCGGGCCCGGGTCCTTCGTGGCGGGCAGGGTGGTCTTCAGCGTGCCGGACCTGGTGTAGATCATGATGCGGGAGACCTGGGCCACGCGTTTGGTGAGCAGCCGTTCCAGGCTCACGTCCACGGCCGTGTAGCGCGCCGGCGGCCTGATCGGCGGCGGCTGCAGGATGCGGGTCCCGATGGTCGTGGAGGCCGCGACGAGCTGCTCGTCCACGCGGCGGACGAGCATGCCCTGCAGCAGCGCGATGCCGACGACGTTGGCGAGCACGAGGGCGAGCGTGGTCAGCGCCAGGATCGAGACGACCAGCCGGGTGCGCAGCGTCCAGCGCTTCATCGCGGGCTCCTGAGCGTGTAGCCGACGCCGCGGACGGTCTGGATCAGGCCGGGGATCTTCTTGCGCAGGTAGTAGACGTAGGACTCGACGATGCTGGAGTCGCCGTCGAAGTCGTAGCGCCAGACGCTGTCGAGGATCTGGGCCTTGCTGACCACCCGTCCGGCGTTGGCCAGCAGGTACTCCAGCAGGTTGAACTCGGTGGGCGACAGCTCGACGCGGGCTCCGGCGCGGCGTACCTCGTGGGCGGCGTTGTCCAGCTCCAGGTCGGCGTAGCTCAGCAGTTCGGCGGGCGGGCCGCCGCCTCGGCTGCGCCGCAGGATGGCGCGGATGCGCAGCACGACCTCCTCCAGGCTGAACGGCTTGGCCACGTAGTCGTCGGCCCCCAGTGTGAGGCCCTGCACCCGGTCCTCGACGGTGTCGCGGGCGGTCAGGAACAGCACCGGGATGCGCTCGCCGAGCCGCCGCGCGACCTCGAAGCCGTCGAAGTCACCCAGCATGACGTCGAGCACGACGATGTCCGGCTCGAAGTCGCGGGCGGCGCTGATCGCCTCCGTGCCGCTCTCGGCGGTCCTGACCTCGAAGGAGACCAGCCGGAGTGTCTGCGAGAGCAAGGCGCGGATGTTCGGCTCGTCGTCCACCACGAGCACCTTGGCCGGTCTGTCCATGCGCTCAGGATTACCTGGACAACCTCAAAGCAGCATCAAAGCATCACTTCATGGTGAAGACCGGGCCCCGCGCGCGGAAGGGCAGGTGCCCGCCCTGCGGGATCAGGAACGCGTGCTCGCGCCGGATCCGCAGCACGTCGCACTGGCCGTCGGTGATGAGCAGGATCGGCCCGTCCTGCGGGAAGTCGGGCGCCCGTTCCAGGAGGTTCACGCCGGGTTGCAGGATCGTGCCGCCCCGGCCGCGTACGCGTACCCGCTGGGCGATGTCCTCCACGGGCAGGTAGCCCGCGTCGTAGGCGGCGGCGTCGCAGTAGACCACGCGGGCGCGGGGCACGTCCCTGGCGATGGCGTAGGAGGCGATCGCGCCCAGGGCCTTCCCGAGCATCTTCACGTCCATCGAGCCGGAGGTGTCCAGGACGACGCCGAACGTCGCCTGCCGGACCAGTTCCTCGGGGCGTACCCAGCCGGGGCGGGGGATGTGGGGCGTCGCGGACTGGCGGCGGGAGGCGCGCGCGTACGAGCGGCGCTTGTCCACCGCCGGCACGTGCTCGTCGAACCAGCGCGCCAGCCGCGCGTCCCACGGCAGCGGCGGCTGGTCGAGCGCGCGGATCTCCTGCTCCAGGCCGGCGGGGACGAAGCCGCGCCCGCTGGTCTGGTGGTAGACCAGGCCCTGGGTCAGCGCGTTGCGGTAGTACTCGTCGAGATCCACGTAGCCCTTGACGCCGCGCGGCGGCCGGTCGAGCACGTCGCCGAGCCCGCGCCCGCGCAGCGTCGCCAGCTTGCGCAGCCGCCGCAGGTCGGTGACGATCTGGTCGTAGACCGCCTCGGCCGACTGGCCGGCGAGCGACGGGTCGTGCAGGAGTCCCTCAGGCATCTCCCCCACGCCCATCTCGACGAGCCAGCCGTTGATCACGTAGTCGCAGGCGATGTTCCAGACGTACGGCTCCCGCCCGCCCGTCCGCTCCCCGTGCCGCAGCGCGGCGTGGAGCATCTCGTGGGCCAGCACGAACCGCCACTCCTCGATGGCCAGGCCGGCCAGCGGGTTGACGTAGATCTCCGCGGCCTCGGCGCTGACCGCGGCCACCGAGATGTCCCAGCCGCGGGCCAGGTCGGCGTCGGCGACGACGGTCATCCCCGCGGCCAGCGCGCCGAGCAGCGGGTAGGAGGAGACGAACCAGCGCAGCGCGACGTCCCACGGGCCGTCCGGGCGCCGGTCGCCGGTCGTGCGCGGGGTCCCGGCCTTCTCCAGGGCCGAGGTGGCGGTCCTGGCCACGCCGATGGCGAAGGAGCGTTCGTGGTCGAGGTGCTTGGCGAGGTCCTCGTCACCGATGAGGAAGTCGGCCTGGCCGAGCGGCTCGTACTCCGGGGGCAGCCCGATCCTGCGCCAGCGCTCGGAGAGCGTGACCTCGGGCTCGGACGGGAGTTCGGCGGGCAGCGGCGTGGGGCAGCGGCCCAGCTTCAGCGTGCGCAGGAAGCGTTCGACGTGCACGCAGCAGGCGGCCTGGTAGGCGACGTCGGGCAGGTTGGACCGCTGCCAGGAGGCCACGACCTCGGCGCCGATGTCGCCGGGCGCGCAGTTGCGCGGGTCGGCGTGGCCGAAGCCCAGGTGGAGCAGGAGGTGGGCGAAGATCCACGCCCATTCCTCCGGCTCAGCCTTACGGTGCGGGTGGTGGTGGACGTCGCCGTCGCAGGAGACGGTCGCCCAGGTCTCCTTGGACAGGTCGCCGTCGTCGGCCGGGTTGAGGGTGGCGCGGTAGACCTCGAACAGCGGGTGCCCGGTGACCATGCTCCAGCCCTGGTGCACCTTCAGCCGCCAGGGGTCGAGCTTCTGCTTCTTCCTCATGAGCGTGCCGCGGAGAGCCGGGGCAGATCGCGGCCGACCTCGACGAGGAACCACGTCGGCAGGGCGGGCGCGCCGTCGGCCTCGTTGGCGATGACCAGCTGCGCGCACTCCAGCGAGATCTCGGCCAGCTCGACCAGCAGCGTCTTGGCCCGGAAGGCCAGGTCGCGGCCCCGGCTGGAGGCGCCGCGCTTGTCGGCGGGCAGTTCCTTGATCAGGCGGGCGCGGAAGGTCTCCGACAGGAAGTAGAGCAGGTCGCGCTCCTCCGGCCGGCGCGGCCAGGGCGCCTCGCCCTTGAGGACGGCGTCGAGGTCGTAGGCGTGGCGGACGGTCTTGATGTAGGCGCGGAAGGCCGAGGCGTGGGTGGCGGTGAGGGTGCCGAAGGCGAGCGTGGCGAGGATCTCGTCCTCGATGTCGTCGCCGTAGGAGGTGATGACGTCGGAGAGCATGTGCCAGGCGCGCGGCGAGGAGAAGGCCTCCTCGGTCTTCGGCGGCGCGCTCCACAGGTGGTCGGGGCGCTGGACGAGGTAGTCGACGATCCAGGGGTGGATGCCGCTGTCGGCCGCCCACTTGAGCCAGTCGTCGGCGCTGGCGCGCAGGTGTACGTGGACCAGCCGGTTGATGAGCGCCGAGGCCATGGGCCTGGCCAGGGCGTTGTCGGTGGCGCGGTTGCCGGCGCCGATCACGACCGAGCCGGCGGGCAGCTCGTAGGTACCGATCCTGCGGTCGAGGATCAGCGAGTAGAAGGCCTTCTGCACCTCGGGCGAGGAGGCGTTGAGCTCGTCGAGGAACAGGCAGTAGGGCTCGTCCCTGGCGATCGACTCCGGCGGGGCGAAGCGGCTGCGGCCGCCGACGAGTTCGGGGACGCCGATGAGGTCCTCGGGGGCGAGCTGGGTGCCGAGCAACGTCACGCACTCCAGACCCAGGGAGGCGGCGAACTCGCGGACGAGCGAGCTCTTGCCGATTCCCGGGGCGCCCCAGAGGAAGACGGGGCGCACCACGGCGACGTGCAGCAGCAGCTCGGGGAGCTGCGCCGGGGTGACCGTGACGTTTGCCTGCATGCCCACAAGGGTGACGAAGGGGACAGCGGTTTCGCATCCACTTTAATGCGTTGCGGCCATCGGCACGGCCCTCGTAGGGTCGTCGGCATGTGTTGCACCTGCTTCTACAGCATCCGCATCCGCAGCGGCCGGGCTCTGGCTCGCTAGCGGACTGCTCGACTTCTCAGCGCGTCCGTAAAAGCGCGCCCAGGGCCCTTCGAGATCCCCTTCATCTCAAGGACCCGAAAGGGCTGCAGCTGTGGCGCAGAACTTCGCACACGGTAACTTTTCCCACACTCAGAAGAAGGCCAGGAACTCCGGCGGCGGTCGCACGCCCAGAGACAGGGCGCGGCGTGAGCTCTCACAGAACTTCCTGGTCGATCAGCATGCCATCGACCTGATCGTGAAGGCCGCACGGCCACACGGGCTGATACTCGAACCCGGCGCCGGTGAGGGCGCGCTGACCAGCGCCCTGGCGGGCCAGGAGGGCGTGGAGGTCGTCGGCTACGAGATCGACCCGCTGCTGGCCGCCAAGCTCAGGGCCAGGACCGGGCTGACGATCGTCAAGAGCGACTTCACCAAGGCCAGGCCGCCGAAGGAGCCGTTCGCGGTGGTCGGCAACATCCCGTACTCGATCACGTCGAAGATCGTCGACTGGTGCCTGCGGGCGCGCACGATGACCTCGGCGACCCTGCTCACCCAGCTGGAGTACGCCCGCAAGCGCTCGGGCGACTACGGCCGGTGGAGCCTGGTCACGGTGGAGAGCTGGCCGTGGTTCCACTGGGAGTTGCTCGGCCGGGTCGGCCGGGAGAGCTTCCGGCCGGTGCCCGCGGTCGACTCCGGCATCCTGCGCATCGAGCGGCGTCCCGAGCCGCTGGTGGAGGATGCCGCGGCCTGGCGGAAGCTGGTCGAGCTCGGGTTCACCGGAGTGGGCGGCTCGCTGCGCGCCTCGCTGAAGACCCGCTACGAGGGCGTCGACGCCGCCCTGCGGCAGGCGGGCGTCGAGCGCGACGCGGTGGTGGGCTACGTCCACCCCGACCAGTGGATCACCGTCTACCGGGAGCTACACCGCTGACTTCATCCGCCGCTCGGCGGGTGCGGACACGGGGGTGGCGAGCTCTGGGGCCGTCGGATTGCGGCGGTTCCAGGGCATCGCCATGACCAGGATCGGCAGCAGCACGATGGAGGCCAGCGCCCACTCCGAGTGCAGTGCCCACCAGGTGTTCTCGTCGAACTGCGTCATGTAGAGGTAGCCGTAGGCCGCCCAGGCCGAGCAGCCGATGATCGCCGGCCAGGCGAAGCGGGTGGGCCTGGCGACCAGGAACGGCATGAACCACATGAGGTACTGCGCGCCGAGCCGGGGCGTGACCACCATGAAGGCGATCAGCATCGCGATGGTCATGTCGATCGGGTCGGCCCGGCGCCACAGCAGCACGCAGGCGACCATGGTGGCGTAGATCAGGTAGGTGCCGGGGACGACGAGGTCGGGACGCAGCTCCCAGTTGCCGCCGCTGAACTGCGCGGCCCAGCCCCAGTCGCCGACGATCGGCCGGATGTCCCCCATGACGGACATCGCTTCCCGGATCTGGCCGAGCGAGGTGTTCACCACGAGCGGCAGCGAGAGCAGGAAGAGCACCGGCAGCAGGCCGGTGAAGAACAGCGAGACGATCCTGGCCCGCAGGTTGGGCAGGAGCAGCAGCATGCCCGGGATCAGCCAGATCGGCCAGCTCTTCGAGCACAGCGCCAGGCCCATGAGCGCTCCGGCGAACATGCCGCGCCGCAGGTCGTGGCGGTCGTCCCCGGTCGGCATGAGCGAGCGGTGCAGCAGGCCGCCGGGCCGGATCACCCTGGCCAGCGCGTTGCGCCAGCCGTAGGCGGCCACGCCGCGACGCAGGCGCACCCTCACCTCGGTCGTGACGCCCGTCCGGTGCGGCGAGCCCGGCCCTCTGGCCACCACGAAAGCGGCCACGCCGAAGGCCAGCGCGACCGGCTCGACCTGGCCGTGGATGGCCGCGACCAGCAGGGCCAGCGGGTTGAGCGCGTACTGCAGCGCGCGCAGGTTGGCCTTGGGGCCGCCGGACAGCTTGGCCACCAGCGGGATCAGCGCGATGTCGGCCACGATCGTGACCAGGCGCCCGGCGAACTCCCACGGGATGCCCAGCCAGAGCAGGAAGCCGTAGACGTACGGGATCGTCGGCAGGAAGTGCCAGCCGCCCTCGCTGGCCAGGACCGGGTCCTGGCCGTTCAGGATGGCCACGCCCGCGGGCTTGAAGCTCTCCATGAAGTCGACCGGCTGCCAGGCGTCGTCGGCCGCGGTGAACAGCAGAAGCGTCCGTACGGCCACGCCCACGAGGATCGCGACGACGAGGGATGGTCTCCAGTTACGCCATTGGGCGAGTAGGGCGAGCAGGACACCGGCGACGAGGACTATCCCCGTGAGGACTGCGTATTCCATGGCGGCCTCTAGCCTGCCGTACCCGGGAGGGTGCTGCCACCGGGGTCGTCGAAAGCGCGATCAGACATGACACTCGATAAGTATGCTTACCAACACCATTTGTGCACTCCTTTTACCTGCGGTGACGCCTGGCCACAGCGCTGTTCCGGCCGGGAAATTCACAGGAAACTCTTAGCTCGCTCACCTGCCCAGTGCCGCCCGCGCGTCGACGACGCCCAGGCCGAGGCGCAGGTCCTTGGTCGGGTTCCGCGCGGTCTGCCGGATGGCTCGCATGGTCTGGTCGGGGGTCTTCCCCTGCCCGATCAGAAGCGCCGCCAACCCCGCCACGTACGGTGCCGCCATCGAGGTGCCGTCGAGCAGGCCGTACCCGCTGGTGTTCTCGCGGGTCTCCGGGGTCGGGTAGGTCGGCAGCGTGGACAGGATGCGCACGCCGGGAGCGGCGACGGCGTCCTCCGCACCGAAGTTGGAGAAGTCGGCGGGCTTGCCCTGCTGGTCGCTGGCGCCGACGACCAGGACCTGCGTGGCCGTCTTGTACGGTTGCTTGACGGTGCCCTCGTTCCCGGCCGCGGCCACCACGACCGCGCCCCTGCTGTAGGCGTGCAGGATGGCCGGGTTGAGCGTGCCGCCCTTGAGCAGCCGCGACAGCAGGCCGGTCTCGCCCAGGCTGAGGTTGATGACCTTGGCGCCGTTGTCGGCGGCCCAGACGATGCCCCTGACGATCGTGGCCCGGTCGCCCGATCCGACGGTGCCGAGGACACGTACCGGCATGATCATGGCGCCGGGCGCCGCGCCGGAGATGCCGATGCCGTTGCGGGTGACGGCGGCGGCGATGCCGGCCACGTGGGTGCCGTGGCCGTTGCGGTCCTTGGGGTCCTGGTCGCCGTCGACGAAGTCGTAACCATCGACGATCTTGTCCTTGAGGTCGGGGTGGTCGGTGTCGACCCCGGTGTCCACGATCGCGATCACCACGCCGTCGCCCTGTTCCTGCGTCCAGGCCTGCGGCAGCTTGATCACCGGGAGGCCCCACTGCTGGGGTTCGAGCGGATCGGGCTCGGGCGAAGCGCAGCCCGCCACGATCGCCAGGATCGCGGCGAGCGTCAGAACTCGCCTCATCATGTCCCCCGATGCTCACGATAAGTCCCGACAAGACTACACAGAGCACCTAAAGGGGTTGGCGGGAGGAGCGAGGTGAGGCGCCTCGGGGGAGGTAACCCGGAAACCTCTCCCGAGGAGCCTCAGCCCCGCTCCTCCCGGGTCTCAGCCGAGCGCGTTGAGATACGCCCGGTGGCTGCGGGAGAATTCGAAGGAGTTGTACTTGTCCCAGTTGATCGACCAGGTCATGAGCCCCCGCAGGTTCGGATAGACCCCACGCGGCCGGTACGGCCCGCAGTTCGTGCCCTTGGCCAGGCAGTCGAAGGCCTTCTGGACCTCGGCCACCGTGGTGAAGCCGTTGCCCGCCCACGGCGCCGCGGGCAGGCCGATGGCGACCTGGTCCTGGCGGAGCGCGGGGAAGACGTTGGCGGTGTTGCCCATGATCGGGAAGCCCGCGAGCAGCATGTCGGTCATCGCGACGTGGAAGTCGTGGGTGCCCATCGTGTGGTACTGGTTGTCCAGACCCATGATCGGCCCGGAGTTGTAGTCCTGGACGTGCAGGAGCGTCAGGTCGTCGCGCATCGCGTGGATCACCGGCAGGTAGGACGCGGCGCGCCGGTCGGCGGACCCGCTCGGGCCCGGTCCGTAGAACTGGTAGCCGAGCTGGACGAAGAAGGTCTCCGGCGCCATGGTCAGCACGAAGCGGGAGCCGTACTTCGCCTTGAGGGTTCTGAGGGCGGAGATCAGGTTGACGATCACCGGGGTGGTCGGGTTGCTCAGATTGGTGTCGCCTGAGTTGAGGTAGAGGGAGTGGCCTTCGAAGTCGATGTCGAGGCCGTCCAGGCCGTAACGGTCGATGATCGCGCTCACCGAGGAGACGAACGTGTCACGTGCGCCCGCGCTGGTGAGCTGGACCTGGCCGTTCTGGCCGCCGATGGAGATGAGGACCTTCTTGCCCGCGGCCTGCTTGGCCCGGATGGCGGCGATGAAGTCCGCCTCGGACTCGACGTTCGGGCACTCGGCCGCCGGGCAGAGCCGGAAGCGGATGTCGCCCGAGGTCACCGAGGTCGGCTCGCCGAAGGCGAGGTTGATGACGTCCCACTCGTTCGGGACGTCGGCCATCCGGATGTAGCCGGAGCCGTTGGCGAAGGAGGCGTGCAGGTAGCCGACCATGACCCGCTTGGGCAGCTGGCCGCCGGGCCCGCCGCCCTCGGTCGTGGTGCCGGGGACCTCGGAGGTGTAGGCGGAGCAGTTGCCCGAGCCGTCGCAGGCGCGGACCTTGAAGCGGTAGGTGGTCTTCGCGGTCAGGCCGCCCACCGTGGTCGAGGTGCCCGTGACGGAGGTGGGGGCGGCGCCGTCGCGGGAGAGCTCGTAGCGGGCGATGGTGCCGGAGTTGTCGGTGGAGGCCGACCAGCTCACCGCCAGCGAACTCGGGGTGGCGCCGCCCACGGCGAGGTTGCCGGGGACGGTCGGCGGAGTGGTGTCGTCGGGCGGCGGGGTGCCGGGCGGCCCGTCGAGCACCACGTCGTCGGCCTGGTAGGCGCCCTGGCCGTACCAGCTGTTGACGTAGACGGTCACGCTGGTCGTGCTCGCGCCGGTGGTGAAGGTCGTGCTCAGCTGGCGGTAGGCCGAGGGCGATGACGTCCAGGTGCTGACGTCGGTGGTGCCGGTGCCAAGGGCGCCGAGGAAGACGTAGCCGCCGCGCACCCAGGCGGACAGGGTGTAGGAGGACGAGGGCTTGACGCTGATCACCTGCTGGCAGCGTCCGGTGTCGCTGCCGGCCGGGGTGGCCTGCAGCGCCTTGGACCCCGAGTGGACCGGGGTGGTGACCGCCTGGGCTCCGGACGAGGCGGTGCAGGTCCAGTTCGCGAGGTCGCTCTCGAAGCCCGGGTTGCTCAGGATGTTCGCGGCGAGAGCGGGCGTGGCGGAGACCGCCGTGAGGCCGAGGGCCAGCACGGCGGCCGCCGCGATATGACGAAGACTCATCGCCTAGAACCCCGCGGTGATGCGGGTGAACTCCCAGTCGGCCTGGGCGATGCCGCTGCAGTCGGAGCGCACGCCGCCGCCCGGGCACGGCCGGTCGCGGTTGACCGCCCAGTACGCCAGCCTGGTCAGGCCCTTGGACTTGGCCCAGTCGCGGATCTGCGTCCAGATGGCGGTCGAGGTGAGCTCCTGCTGGTCGGACAGGCCGTTCATGCCGGAGATGCCCATGCGGGCGTAGGCCTGCGCGTCGGTGTAGCCGTAGGCGTTCTTCAGCGCGGTCTTCAGACCTTCGGAGGCGTTGACGGTGTCCTGGTACATGTTGGAGCCGCCGAAGTCGAACGGCATGATCGTGAAGTTGTCGATCGGCACGCTGAGCGCCTTGGCCTGGTTGATCAGGCGGACGCCGTGGGAGTTCGGGCCGGTCCTGGTGGTGCCGAAGGTCACGACGATCTTCACGCTCGGGTTGTTCTGCTTGACGATCTTGAGGGCGTTGAGGATGCGGTCCTGCACCGTGTAGTTCTCGAACTCGTCGGTGTTCTCGATGTCGAAGTCCACGACGGCCGGCCCGACGGCGTTGATGACCTGCTGGACGGCGCCGGCGAAGGCCTGCGGCGTGGAGCAGTTGGGGCCGAGCTTGTTGCCCGACCAGCCGCCGAAGGAGATCTGCACGTTGCCGCCGGCGTTCTTGATGGCCGAGATCGCCTGGGCGTCGGTGCCGCCGGTCAGCGGCCGGTTGCCGTCCCACGCCGGGTTGCAGCCGCCGCTGGCCAGGATGAAGGCCATGGTGAAGGACTTCACCCCGGTCGCGCTCATGACGGTCGCGGGCGCGGGCGGGTTGCCCCACCCCATGTAGAGGTACGGCGCGCCGGCCATCTTGCCCGGCGGGTCGGGGTTGGTGCAGCCCGAGGTGGTGGCCGCGGCGTCACGGCCGGTGGACTCGCCCACGTTGTTGTAGGCCTTGACCGTGTAGCTGTGCGACTCGCACGTGCCCAGGCCGGAGATCGTGGCGCTGGTGCCGGTGACCGTCGTCTTCAGGGTCGAGCCCTCGTAGACGCGGTAGCCGGTGACCGTCCCGGAGGAGGCGCCCCAGCTGAGCGAGATGGAGTTGTTGGTGACCGTGGTGCTGATGGTGCCGGGCTGGCCGGGCACGCCCGGCTGCGGGGTGCTGCCGCCGGCCTTCCACAGCGCCGGCACGCGCGGCGGTTCCCATCCCGGCAGCGAGGTGTGGCCCTGGATGGCGGTGTAGGAGGTGCCCTGGTAGGTGACGACGGCGCCCACGGCGTACGGGGTGTAGGGCGCCCATTCGGCGAAGAACGCGATCGTGCGGACGGAGCCGGCGGTCGCGGTCGTCGCCGCGGCCAGGCCCCCTAACAGCAGGGCGGCGGCGGATATCAGCGCGACGAGTAGGCGTCTCATGGCATTCCCTGAAGGTGCGGCTTGACGGTCTTGGAGAAGTTCCAGTTGTGGCTGGCGTCCCAGTTGATGGACCAGGTCATGGCGCCCCTGATGTCCGGCCACGCCTGCGGGGGCACGAAGCTGCCGCAGTTGGTGCGCTTGGACAGGCAGTCGAGTGCCTGGTTGACCAGGCTCGGGTTGACGACTCCGCCGCCCGCGGCGCCCGGCCCGGCCGGCAGGCCGAGGGCGACCTGGTCGGCGCGCAGGCCGTTCTGGAGCTGGATGCAGGCCAGCGCGGTCATGAAGTTGACCGTCCCCTGCGAGTAGGCCTGGGCCTGGTCGCAGCCGAGCATGCTGCCGGAGTTGTAGTACTGCATGTGGACGACCGTGAGGATGTCCTTGATGTTCAGGGCGAGCTTGAAGTACTCCATCCCGGTCGACTGCATGTCGATGGTCTGCGGGGCCATCGTGATGATGAGGTTCGAGCCGGCCTTGGCGCGCAGTTCCCTGAGTGCCTGGCCCATGTAGGTGGCGTTGAGCCCGTTCTCCAGGTCGATGTCGACGCCGTCGAAGCCGTAGCTCTGCATGATGCCCCAGACGCTGTTGGCGAACTGGGTCGCGGCGGTGGAGCTGGCCACCTGGACGCGTCCCAGCTCGCCGCCGACGCTCAGGATGATCTTCTTGCCGCGCTGGTGCAGGGCCTGCACGTCGGCGCGGAACTGGGCGTCGGTGTAGCCGCCGAGCGCGCTGGCGAGGCCCGGGTCGAGGTTGAAGGTCACCTGGCCGGGGGTGCTGGTGGCCTCGGCGAAGGCGATCGCGACGAGGTCGTACTCGTTGGGCACCGCCGACAGCCGCAGCTCGGTGGCCGGGTTGACGAAGTTGTGCCAGTAGCCGGTGAGGAAGTGCTTGGGCAGCGGGCCGCCGCCGGTGCAGCCGGTGGTGGTGCCGGAGGCGTCGCGCCCGGCCGACTCACCCACGCTGTTGTAGGCCTTGATCGTGTACGTGTGCGACTCACACGTACCCAAACCCGAAATCGTGGCACTCGTACCGGTCACCGTCGACCTCAACGTCGCACCCTCATAGACGCGATAACCCGTGACCGTCCCACTGGACGCACCCCACGACAGGGCCAGCGAACTGTTCGTCGCCGTCACCGACGCCGCACCCGGCTGACCGGGAATGCCCACACACCCGGTGGTCGTGCCCGAGGCGTCGCGCCCGGCCGACTCACCCACACTGTTGTAGGCCTTGATCGTGTACGTGTGCGACTCACACGTACCCAAACCCGAAATCGTGGCACTCGTACCGGTCACCGTCGACCTCAACGTCGCACCCTCATAGACGCGATAACCCGTGACCGTCCCACTGGACGCACCCCACGACAGGGCCAGCGAACTGTTCGTCGCCGTCACCGACGCCGCACCCGGCTGACCGGGGACGGTCGGCTGCGGGTCGCCCTGGACGCTCTTCCAGAGGGCGGGGACGTTGGGCGGCTCCCAGCCGGGCTGGGAGGTGTGCGACTGGCGGGACTCGAAGTCGGCCGAGTTGTAAGTGACGCGGGTGCCGGTGGGATAGGAGGTCCAAGCCTGCCACTGGGGGTAGGCGACGGCTTGGGCGGGTGGCCCGACCAGGCCGAAGATCAATCCGACGACCAGGACGAGTAAGGCGCGATATTTCATGAATTCTCCGGTTTCGAGTCGTACGGCCCGCGCCCCTGGGGGGCGAGGGCGCGAGCCGTACGGGCCCGTGGGGTGGGGGGTGTGTTCAGCGCAGGCCGTTGTTCAGGGCCGTGGTGAGGGATCCGTCGTCGCCCGACATCTCCCAGACCATCGCGCCCAGCAGGTTCTTGGCCTTGATGTACTCGGTCTTCTTGCCTATGGACCAGGGATCGTCGAACGTCCACCACTGACCACCGGGGCCGGTGTGACAGTAGGAGGCGATCGATTGTTCGTCGTGCCTGACCGTGCAGCCGGGCACCCGTGAGGCGATGTTCTTGTAGCCGCGCGTGCCCGCCTCCTCGGGGAAGTCGCCGGGCGCGGCGCCGTTGGCCGACTGCCATTCGCCGAACTTGCCGCCGTCGGCCACCTGCTGCCAGCCGCGGCCGTAGTAGGCCAGGCCGAAGGTCAGCTTGCGCGGGTTCACACCCGCGTCCAGGTACTTCTGGATGGCCTTGTCGACGCTGAAGTCCGGGTTGTACGGCGAGTCGGTGTCGAGGTGGAGGTTGCCCTGGTGACCCGTGCGGTTGGGCTCCCAGGAGTTGTCGCTGCCCGCGCCGTGGAAGTCGTAGCCCTGGACGTTGGCGAAGTCCAGGTACTGGAAGATCCTCGACAGGTCCCATCCGGCGTCGATCTTGACCGGGTCGGCGGGGGTGAAGGCGGTCAGGAGGTAGCGCTTGCCGGTGGTGACCGTCAGCGCGTCGAGCTGGGTACGGAACTCCTGCAGCAGGAGCGTCAGGTTGTTCTTGTCGTTCGGGCTGACGTGGTTGCCCGCGTGGCCGGGGGCGCCCGGCCACTCCCAGTCGACGTCGATGCCGTCGAAGACGCCCGCCGCCACGCCGGGGCCACCGCGGCCCTGGTAAACGGGCAGGTCGCCCTTGATGTACATGTCGATGCAGGACTTCACGAACGCCTTGCGCTTGGCGTCGGTCGAGGCGGCGTCGGAGAAGTACTTGGAGTAGGTCCACCCGCCGAGCGAGATCAGCGACTTGAGGTGGGGGTGTTTGGCCTTGAGCTTCTTGAGCTGGTTGTAGCTGCCGGCCAGCTTCTGGTCCCAGGTGTCGCCCACGCCGTCCACCGACTCGCCCGCGCCGAAGCCCTTGACGTAGTCGGCCCACGCGTCGCCCGCGCCGTCGCCCTGGTTGGGGTCCTGCGGGTTGGGGGTGGTGGCCCGGTCGACGCCGTTCATGCAGGTGTGCTGCGTCGGGTGAACGTTGGAGAAGGCGTAGTTGATGTGGGTGAGCTTGGCGGCCTGCGCGTCGAGGCTCTTCATCGTGTACGCGCGGCCGTAGATGCCCCACTGCACGAAGTAGGCGACCTTGTTGTAGCTGCCGCCCGGGGTCTCCGGCTGGGTCTTCGCGGTGAACGGGGCGCTCTTGTCGGACTCGTTGCCCGACGGGTCGACGGCGCTGACGGTGAACGTCTGGTTCGTGTCGGGCGGCAGGCCGCTGACCGTGGCGCTCGTCGTCGTGGAGGTGGTCTTCAGGGTGGCGCCCTGGTAGACGCGGTACTCCTTGATCGTCCCCGAGTTGTCCGCCGAGGCGTTCCAGGCCAGGCTGATCGTGGTGCTCGTCTGGCTGGGCGAGCGCAGGCCGGCGGGCACGCTCGGCTTGACCGTGTCCGGCGTGCCGGTGGTCGAGACCGTGACGGGGGCGCTCTTGTCCGACTCGTTGTTCGACGGGTCCACCGCGCTGACCGTGTAGGTGTGCGTGGAGCCGGGTGACAGGCCGGTGAGCTGCGTGCTCGTCCCGGTGGCGGTCTTGACGACCGCGGCGCCCTCGTAGACCCGGTACTCCCTGATCGTCCCCGAGTTGTCCGTCGAGGCGTTCCAGGCCAGGTCGATCGTGGTGTCGGCGCGCGCGGTCGAACGCAGGTCGCCCGGCACGCTCGGCTTGACCGTGTCGGTGGGCACGCCGTCACACGGGTTGCCGTTGAGCTTGCAGTTCTGCGGTACGGCCTGCGCGCCGCCCGGATTGCCGAGGAAGCCGAAGGTGACGGCGGCGCCCGGGGCGAGGGTGCCGTTCCATCCGACGTTGCTGAAGGTGAAGTGCTGCCCGCTGCGTGCCAGGGTGGCATCCCAGAACGAGCCGACCGTGATGCCGGCGGGCAGGTCGAACTCGACCTTCCAGCCGCTGATCGTGCTCGTGGTGCCGTTGGTGACGGTGTAGCGGCCTTCGAAGCCGCTGCCCCAGTCGGAGGTCTTCGTGAACGCCGCGGTGGCCGAGGCGGCCTGAGCGGGCCCTGGAACGAGGAGGGCTAACAGCAGACTTGCCAGCGCGGTCAGGGAAAGTAAGGGAAGGGTACGCCGCATGATCGCTCCCTTGGCGGGAGAACTGTGGGGGGTGTTCTGCCCTGTGAGGGGTCAGGCAGGTGGTACGGGCGGCAACGGATGGTGATCGTGGCAGGCTGTGGGGGGTGGGGGGCGCGCCATGATGGCCTCGGTTCAGATCTTCTCTTAGGAAAGTTTCCTAAGAGTTATGGCGATCGTAGGCTTGACACCCATGCCTTACAAGACCTAATTCCATCTTCAATCGCCGCAGCTGGTCACCAACTCCGCGCCACGGGTTAAAAGCGCACCGTAACGGCGGCTTCGCCGTACCCGCAAGACGGCCCGGCCCAGAGAGAAGAGCGCGCCCCCACACGCGGGTGGGGGCGCGCCGTCGGGAGGGGACTACGGCTGCTGCGTGATCTTGACGTCGTCGACGCCGGCCTCCACGAGGGAGGCGGTCGAGGCGTCGGCGGCCTCGATGAGGATGCGGACGGTCTGGCCCGCGAACGGGGTCAGGTTGGCGTTGGCCACGCCCCACGAGCCGTTGCGGTTGCTGGCCGCGCCGAGCTGCTCGAACACCTGGGAGGTGGTGTTGCCGACGACCTTCACGCGGAAGTAGTCCGCGTTGGAGGCGTTGGAGCCGTGGGCCAGGTACCACGACAGCGAGAGGGACAGCGTCCCCGTGGCCGGCAGCGTGATCTGCGGCGACTGGATCGAGGTCAGCCCGCCGTCGATGTCGTGGTCGCCGGCCGCGGCCCCGGCCAGGCGGCCGGTCACCAGGTCGTTGGCGCCGCTGACCGTCGTGCCGAGCTGCTTGGCGCCGCTGGAGGTGGTGGCCTCGGGGTCACCGCGCTCCCACAGGCCCGTCGTGGCGCTGCCCGGGACCGCGGTCCAGCCCTTGTCGGTCTCGAAGTCGTCGGACCAGACGGTGGTGCCCGGCGTGGTACCGCAGTACTGGGCCTCCTTGCCGATGATGCGGTACACGCAGTCGGAGTACTCCAGGAAGCGCAGGACCGCCTCGCGGTTGCGCGTGGTCTGGGGCACGATCTGCTCGTCCGGCGGGTAGAAGCCGGGACTCGCGGTGCGCGGGTACATCTCGAACGTGAAGCTGAAGATCTTGTAGACGCCCCACATCCAGTCGTCGATGGTCCCGTCGGTGATGTACAGGTCGCTGGCCTGCTCCGGCGTGTAGTTGTTGGTGGAGGCCATGTTCTGGCCGAGCGTCGCGTGGGCGTCACGGTCGTCCTGGGTCAGTCCCGGCGCCGTGTCGTTGAAGGTGTAGCCGTAGGGCCACAGGATCAGCTCGCTGTAGGTGTGCCAGTCGATGTGCGACCTGATCTGCTGCTTGCCGCCGACCACCCGGGTGCGCACCCAGTCGGCCACCGCCTTCACCTCGACCGCCGACTCGGGGGCCGTGCCCCGGTAGGTCTCGCTGGAGGTCGAGCCGGAGGAGCCGCCGCAGCAGCCCCAGTTGTAGTTCCAGTTGCGGTTCATGTCGGTGCCGACCGCCGTCGAGCCGGAGTTCGGCTGGCGGTTCTTGCGCCAGGAGCGGTAGCTGCCCGTCGCGATGTCGTACTCGCCGCCGTCCGGGTTGAGGTCCGGCAGAATCCAGATCTCGCGGGTGTTCACCAGGTTGGTGATGCGCGCGTCGGTGCCGTAGTTGTCGGCCAGCAGGTGCATGAGGTACAGCGCCATCTCGACCGTGAGGTGCTCGCGCGCGTGCTGGTGCGCGGTGAACAGCACCTCGGTCTCGTTCTCGTCGGTGCCGACGTTGTCGCTGATCTTCACGCCGACGAGCTGTCTGCCCTGGTACGACGTGCCGTAGACGAACTTGCTGGCGATGCCCGGTTTGGCGGCGACGAGCGCGTTGATGTTGGCGTTCATCTCCGCGTAGTTGTGGTAGCCCGAGTCCGACGGCGGGAAGTCAAACGCCGCCACGCCGGACGGGGATAACGGGCGTGGCACCTCCGTGACCCGGTAGCCGAGCTTCTTGATCGCCGCGACCTCGGCGGACGTCGCGGTGACCAGGACCGAGTCAGCCGCCACCTCCTCGATGGCCGCGCCGGTGCCCGAGACCGCGCTGCGCTGGCGCGCGTCGGCCGGGCCCTGAACCCGATACTGCTTGTTCGCGGGCGGTTCGGCACCCGCGCCCACCTCGGTGATGCCGGTCAGGCAGAACAGGCCGAGGACGGCAAGCAGGATCGTTAATCGGCGTCTCACCTCGTTCCTCCTCAGGCACGCGATTAGGGGGGTGTGTTGACGCGCGCCTGCACCGAGAGTGAAGACTTCCGCTCAGCCGGAGAAGGCCCAATTCAGCGGTAGTGCACCATGGCTTGCTCTAGTGGCTTCCTGGTTAGGTCCGGTACCTCGGCGCCGGCGGCGGCGTAACCCACGGGGAACAGGATGTAGGGGCGCTCGTTGGCGGGGCGCTCGCAGATCTCGGTGAGGAAGGCCATCGGGTTGGGCGTGTGGGTGAGCGTGGACAGGCCCATCGCGTGCAACGCGGCGATGAACAGGCCGCAGGCGATGCCGACGCTCTCGTTGACGTAGTAGTGCTTGGTCTTGCCGCCGCCGGGACGCAGGCCGTACTTCTCGGCGAAGCAGACCACCAGCCACGGCGCGACCTCCAGGTAGCGCTTGTCGGAGGTGGTCTCCAGCGGGGCCAGCGCCTCGCGCCACTCGGCGGGCAGCCGGCCGCCCTCGTAGTTCTGCCGCTCCTCGACCTCGGCGGCGTCCCTGATGCGGCGCTTGGTCTCCTGATCGCCGACCACGACGAACTTCCACGGCTGCTGGTGGGCGCCGGAAGGCGCGGTGTTGGCCGCCAGCACCGCCAGTTCGACGCAGCGAAGCGGGACCGGCTCGTCGCTGAAGAAGCGGACGCTGCGGCGCCGGTCGAGGAAGTCGTAGAACTCGCGGCCGCGGGCGAGCATCTCGTCCGGCTCGTACCGCTCCGGCGTGTAAGGACGGAACGGGAACTTGTGCTCCATGAGGACGCAGTCTGCGGATACATGCCGGATATGACAACCGGCTGCCCGCTATCCTGACGATCTGACAGCTGAAGCCGAGTATCAGGAGACAAAATGGCAGCCAAGCGCGCCGGGCTGGACGCGCTCGACCTCCGGATCCTCCGGCTGGTCGCCGAGCATCCCCGCAGCGGACTGCTGGAGTTCGCCCGGCTGCTGGGCGTGGCCCGCGGCACCGTCCAGGCCCGCCTGGACCGTATGGCCGCCGACGGCGTGATCACCGACTTCGGCCCCGGCCTCTCCCCCGCCGCGCTGGGCTACCCCGTGCAGGCGTTCACCACGCTGGAGGTGCAGCAGGCCTCCCGCGAGCACATCTCCCGAACGCTGGCGGCCATCCCCGAGCTGATCGAGGCCCACATCGTGACCGGCCCCGGCGACGTGTGGTGCCGCATCGCCGGCCGCGACCACGAGCACATCCAGGAGATCATCGACCACATGCTGACCATCGACGGCGTACGGCGCAGCACCACGGTCATCACGCTGTCCACCGTCGTACCACACCGCGTCCTCCCCCTGGCCGCACGGGCTGCCAGCTAGCCGCCAGGCGCCTGCCAGCCCGTCGCCAGCCCCGACCGCGAACCTCGGGGCATGGACTACGCGATCGAAGCCGAAGGGCTGGTCAAGAGGTACGGCGACAAGGCGGCCCTGGACGGGGTCGATCTCGGCGCGCGGGCCGGAACGGTACTGGCCGTGCTCGGCCCGAACGGCGCGGGAAAAACGACGGCGGTGCGCATCCTGGCCACGTTGCAACGCCCCGACGGGGGGCGGGCCCGCGTTCACGGGCACGACGTGGCGCGGCGCCCCGCCGAGGTACGCAAGCTGATCGGCCTGACCGGCCAGTACGCCTCGGTGGACGAGAAGCTCACCGGCGCGCAGAACCTCATGATGATGGGCCGCCTGCTCGGCATGAGCCGCTCCACGGCCAGGGCGCGGGCGGCGGAGCTGCTGGAGCGGTTCGGGCTGACCGAAGCCGGCGGGCGGGCCGCGTCCGGGTACTCCGGCGGCATGCGCCGCCGCCTCGACCTGGCCGTCAGCCTCGTCAGCCGGCCGAGTGTGCTGTTCCTCGACGAGCCGACGACCGGGCTAGACCCGCATGCGCGCGGTGAGCTGTGGGAGGTGGTCAGGGAACTGGTCGCAGGGGAGGTGACCGTGCTCCTGACCACGCAGTATCTGGAGGAGGCCGACCAGCTGGCCGACGACATCCTGCTGATCGACTCGGGCCGGGTGGCCGCCGGCGGCACGCCCGACCAGCTCAAGGCCATGGCCGGCGGGCACCGCCTGGACATCAGGCCGCTGCGGGCAGAGGACGAGGAGAAGGCCATGGCGATCCTCGGCTCCGGCGAGCTGAGCATCCCGATCCACGACCTGGCCATGGCGCCGGCCGTACTCAGGAAGCTGGACGAGGCCGGGATCGTGCTGGCCGAGCACGCGCTGCGGCTGCCCTCGCTCGACGACGTCTTCCTCACCCTCACCGGAGCACGCGCATGATCTCGCAGAGCCTCACCCTGACCTGGCGCAGCCTGGTGCCGTTGAAGAACAGTCCAGGCCAGCTGCTGGCCATGCTCATCCAGCCGGTCTTCATGATCGTCATCTTCGTCTACCTGTTCGGCGGCGCGGCGGGCGGCGACCGGGGCCAGGCGGTGCAGTACATGTTGCCCGGCGTGCTGGTGCAGGTGGCGCTGATGGCCACGATCGGCACCGGCATGAACCTGGCCACCGACATCGGCAACGGCGTCTTCGACCGGTTCAGGACGATGCCGATCGCCCGGATGGCGCCGCTGGCCGGGCGCATTCTCGCCGACCTGTGCACGATGACGGTCACGCTGGCGATGTCGGTGCTGGTCGGTTATGTCGTCGGCTTCCGCGTCACCACCTCGCCGCCGGAGGCGCTGGCGGGGCTGGGCCTGGCGCTGCTGTTCACGATGGCGCTGAGCTGGGCCTCGGCCTGGATCGGCGTGATCGCCAAGTCGGTCACCGCGATGCAGGGCGTCGCCACGGCCGTGCTGCTGCCGCTCACCTTCGGCAGCAGTGCCTTCATCCCCGCCACGGACCTGCCGGGCTGGCTGACCACCTGGATGGCGGTGAACCCGGTCTCGCACCTGGCCGCGTCCCTGCGCGGCTTCATGGTCGGCGGGCTGAACGCCGCCGACGTCTGGATCACGCTCGGCTGGACCGCCGCCCTGCTCACCGTCTTCGTGCCGCTCGCGCTGCGCGCCTACAACAGGAGAGTCCGATGAGAACCCGCGACGGCGTCGAACTCGCCACCACGTACGGCTGCCGCCCACCGGCGCCCGCCACCCCGTCCTGCTGGTCCGCACCCCCTACGGCCGCGACACGGTCCCCGGCCCCGGCCTCCACCTGGACGTGGAACGCCTGGTCGCGGCCGGGTACGCGGTAGCCGTGCAGGACGTGCGCGGCACCGGCGAGTCGGAGGGCGAGTTCCGGGTCTTCACCGGCGAAGCCGAGGACGGCCACGACGCGGTGCACTGGGCGGCGACCCAGCCCTGGTCCGACGGAAATGTCGGCATGTTCGGCGACTCCTACCTCGGCCTCACCCAGCTGCTGGCCGCGCAGGAGCGACCGGAGGGCCTGCGCGCGATCGCGCCCAGCCTCACCCCCGGCTCCTACCGCGACATCGTGTACGAGGGCGAGGTGGTGACAATCGGCAAGATCCTCACCGTCTGCGCCCTGACGTTCGGACTCGACGAGCTGCGCCGCCGCATCCGATCCGGTACGGCAGAGCCTGTCGCAGAGGCGGAGTACCTGGCCGGGCTGGGCTTCCCCGACCGGTTCCCGCAGCGGATACGGGAGCTGGCCGGGCGGCTGCCGCTGTCGGACCAGCCGCTCATCAACGACCTGGTGCCGAGCTACGCCGCCTGGATGGAGCACCCGGACCCCGGCGCGGCGGTGTGGCGGGGCGGCACGTTCGACTACACGGCGATCGAGGTGCCCGCCCTGGTGAGCACCGGGTGGCACGACTTCTTCCGCGACGCCTCCGTCCGCCACTTCCAGCGGCTCGGCGGGAGTTCGCGGCTGGTCGTGGGGCCGTGGACGCACATCTCGCACGGGCGGGAGATCTTCGGGCGCGACTACGGGCCCTCCGCCTCCCAGGAGGCGATCGACTGGACGGGGCTGCATCTGGCGTGGTTCGACCACTGGCTGCGGGGCTCGCCGCTGGAGGGGCCGGCGGTGCGGTACTTCGTCATGGGGGCCGACGAGTGGCGCGGCTCCGAGCGGTGGCCGGTGGCGGCGCGGCGGGTGCCGTACCACCTGGGGCAGGGCGGAGCGCTGTCCACGACGCCCTCGCACGGAACGTGGGAGTTCGCGGCCGACCCGGGCGACCCGGTGCCGACCCTGGGCGGGGCGGTCATGGACTTCACCGGGTTCGGGCCGCTGGACCAGCGTCCGCTGGACGGGCGGACGGACGTGCTGCGCTTCGCGAGCGCGCCGCTGGCAGGCGACGTGGAGGTGACGGGGCGGGCCGAGCTGGTGGTGTGCCTGTCCACGACCGCGCCGACGGCGGACGTCACCGGCAAGCTGGTCGACGTGTATCCGGACGGGCGGGCCGAACTGCTCACCGACGCGGTCACCCGGGCGGTGGGCGGCGAGGTCGTGGTGGACCTGGGGTGGATCTCCACGGTGTTCCGGGCGGGGCATCGGATCCGGGTGGACGTGGCCGGCTCCAATTTCCCGAAATATGCCAGGAACCCGGACAAGGGGCTGACCACGATCCACTCGCCGTCCTACGTGATGCTGCCGATCAGGTCGTAGAGCTCGTCCTGGGCCAGGGCCGCGCCACGGGCGTGCAACTCCGCGAAACGGTCGTCGCCCAGCGCGGCCCGCGCCGTCGCCATCCCGGCGTCGGAATCGGCCGCGACGTCGGCACGGCCGGCGCCGAACAGCAGGACCGCGTTCTCCACGTCGCCGCCGGCCAGCGCCGCCAGCGCGAAGCCGCCGAAGACGGTCGCCAGCACCGGCAGGTCGGGCGGCGAGTCCAGGGGCGTGCCCCGCATGGCCTCCAGGGCCTCCCGGTGCTGGGCGAGTCCGCCGGTCAGGTCGCCGGAGGCCACCAGGGCTCTGCCGTAGCGGGTGCGTACCGTGGCGACGAGCTGCGGGATCGGCGCGGCGTCCGCCAGCATGTCCACGGCGGCCGACAGCGCGGTCAGCGCCGGGCCGTACTCGCCGCGCTGGTAGCCGATCATCCCCTCGCCCAGCCTGAGCTGCACGAGCACGTCCGGGTTGATCTCGTCGGTGACGCCCAGCCTGGCCTTGGCCAGGTCGGCCGCCGCGCCGTCGAGGTCGCCGCCCTGCGCCCGCAGCACCGCCATCCTGGTCAGCGTCGAGACCGACTCGTTGGCGCTGATCCACGCGCTGGTCAGCGAGGTCACCTCGGTGTAGAGGTCGGTCACCGGCCGTCCCTCTCCGGCGCGCAGGGCGGCCAGCTGCAGCAGCGCCTCGCTCAGCCCCCACCGGTCGCCGATCTTCCTGAACCCGGCCACCGCCCGTTCCAGCGCCTCCTCGGTCGCGTGCGGGCCCCTGAGCATGAGCGCCGAGCTGGCCAGCCACAGGTCCTCGTCCTCGGCGTAGGAGAGCAGCAGTCCGTAGGCGTGGTCGTCGCGCCCGGCGATCATCGCCATGACGGCCTTGCCGATCCGCAGCATCGGATGAACGGGGCCCTCGGTCTCGGCCCGCGCGATCAGCGCGTCCATCTCGGCCGAGAGCTGGTTCAGCCGCGGCCGGTCCACCACGATCCGGCCGAACATCGTCACCCCGACCGCGAAGCTGCACGCCGCGTAGGCCTCAGCCAGCCCCGGCGGCGGCTCCCCGCCCGTCAGCGCGAGCGCCTGCTCGGCCCACTGCGCGGACTCCTGCCGGTAGCCGCACATCCACCAGTACCAGTTCAGCGCGCCGCACAGCCGCAGCGCCGTCTCGACCTCGCGCTCGTCCAGCGCCCAGCGCAGCGCCGCCGCGCAGTTGTCGCGCTCGGCCGCCAGCCGCTCGATCCACTCGATCTGCTGATCCGTCCGCAGGTACGGCACCGCCGTCTCGGCCACCTCCCGCAGGTGGACTGCCAGCCGCCTCCTGAACTCCCCGCTCTCCCCCGCCTCGGCCAGCCGCTCCAGCGCGTAGGCGCGGATCGTCTCCAGCATCCGGTAGCGCCCGTCGTCGCCCGCCTGCACCAGCGACTTGTCGGCCAGCGCGCCCAGAACGTCCGGGTCGCCGCCGCACACCACCTCCACCGACTCCAGCGCCGCGCTGCCCGCGAACACCCCCATCCGCCGCAGCAGCGCCCGCTCGCCGGCGGTGAGCAGGTCCCAGCTCCACTCGACGACCGCCCTGAGCGTCTGCTGCCGGGGCAACGCGGTACGGCTCCCGCCGGTCAGCAGCCGGAACCGGTCGCCGATGCGCTCGGCCAGCTGCCGCGCGGTCATCGTGCGCAGCCGGGCGGCGGCCAGTTCGATGGCCAGCGGCATGCCGTCGAGGCGGCGGCAGATGGCGGCGACGTCACCGACGTTGTCCTCGTCCAGCCGGAACGACGGCCGCGCCGCGACCGCCCGGTCCAGCAGCAGCCGCACCGCCGGGTAGGCGGCGGCCCGCCCGGCGTCCACGCCCTCGGGCGGCAGTTCCAGCGGCGGAATGGGCACCAGCCGCTCGCCCGCGACGTTCAGCGGTTCCCTGCTGGTGGCCAGCACCCGCAGGCCGGGGCACAGGGCCAGCAGCCGCTCGGCCACGACGGCGGCGGCCTCGATCACGTGCTCGCAGTTGTCGAGCACGATCAGCGCCCGCTCGCGCCCGAGCCGCTCGGCCACGCGGGTCACCGGGTCCTCGCCCGGCTGGTTGAGGTCGTCGCGCAGCCCGAGCGCGCCCGACAGCGCGCCAGGGACGTCGGCCGGGTCGGCGACCGGGGCCAGCTCGACCATCCAGGCGTCGGCCTCGCGCAGGGCGGCCTCGGTGGCCAGGCGGGTCTTGCCCGCACCGCCCGGCCCGACGATCGTCGCGAGCCTCGCCTGCCCGAGCAGGCTCACGAGCTGGGCCAGTTCGTCGGCCCTGCCCACGAAGCCGGTGAGCGGGGCGCGTACGTTCCCCTTGGCCGCGCGCGGCTCGGGACGCCGGGCCGGAACCTCGCCCTTGAGCACGGCGAGATGGGCGGCGCGCAGGTCGGGGCCGGGATCCACGCCCAGATCGGTGGCCAGGGCGCCCCTGACCCGCTCGAACAGCGCGAGCGCGGCGGCCTGGCGGCCGGCGGCGGCCAGGGCGCGCATGGCGAGTCCGGCCAGGCGTTCGCGGTGCGGCTGCGCGGCCAGTTCCTCGCCCAGCCCGGCGGCCAGGGCGGCGACCTCACCCGAGCCGGGCTCCCGTGCCAGCACGGCGTGGGCATGGGCCTCCAGAGCGAGCAGGCGCTCCTCCTGCAGTCCCGCCGCGACGTTGGCCAGGTGCGGCACCACCAGCAGATCGGCCAGCGCGGGACCCCGCCACAGGGCCAGCGCCGCCTCCAGGGCGGCCTCGCGAGCCTCCTTGCGGACGGTCCGGGTGAAGGCGTGGGCGTCCACGCGCTCGCGTGGGATCGGCAGGACGTAGCCGCCCGCGCGGCCGTCCACCGTCAGGTACGGGCGCAACGCGGCGCGCAGGCGCTTGACCAGGGTCTGCAGGGCGTTGGCGGCGTTGGCCGGCGGCTCCTCCGGCCACAGCGCGTCGATCAGGCGCTCGGCGCCGACGACCTGCCCCGCCTCCAGCGCGAGCATCGCCAGCAGCGCGCGGACCCGGGCGCCGCCCACGGCCACGGGGACGCCGTCGTTCGTGACCTCCAGCGGGCCGAGGATGGATATGCGCACGCACTCCATCCTGCCGGGTGCTCACGACTTCAGGTGCACGGCCACCTCCATGCCCACCGGCTGCCCCTCCTCCAGCAGGCCGATCTGGCGCACCTGGGCGAGCGACACCTCGGCGCCGCTCTCCTGCGCCGCGGCCAGCAGCGCGAGCACAGCCGGGTGGGTGGCGCCCTCCACCATGGGCACGTCCTGGTCCCAGCGCCAGCGCACCACCATCTCCTGTCCCGTCTCGATCGTGCCGCGCTCGACGTCGGTCCAGGACTCCGGCGGCAGGGCGGCGACCGGCCAGCAGCACAGCATCTGGATCTCGGTCTCGCTGCCGGGGGCGGTCCTGATCGTGGTCCAGAACGCGCCGGTCGGGCGGTTGCCCTCCGCGTCCAGGCGCCGCCACAACCCGGCGAACAGCTCGTTGGCCTCCTCGTCGCTGCCGATGTCCGGGGGCAGGACGACGCCGGCCCAGGGCTGGGCTTCGGCCCGCCGTACCTCTGTCTGCCAGCGGACAGGGTCGGCGAGCAGGCGTTCCAGGGCGTCGAGGGCGGCGTCCTGGCGCTCGCGGTCGGCGGCCAGCCTGGCGCGGTGCTCGGCCAGCGTGGCCGTCGCGGCCTCGGCGTCCTGGAGCAGCTTGGGCGCCTCGGCGAGGGGCAGGCCGGCGGCGCGGGCGGCCTTGAGCCTGAGCGCGTGCTCGAACTGCGCGGCGCTGTAGCGGCGGTGCCGCGACCACGGGTCCACCGAGACGGGCGGCAGAAGGCCCTGCTCGTCGTACAGGCGCAGGGCCTTCAGGCTCAGACCGGTCAGCTCGGCGAATTCCCCGATGTTCATCATGGGAACCAGTGTGGGACCTGCCCCTGGGGGAGGTTCCAATCGTTGGTCCGGGCGCCGCGCGCGGATCCCCTCGCGCACGGCGCCCGAGTCGGGGTCAGAAGTCGTCAGGCAGGCGGACCTGGTCGCGGATCCACCGTCCCGCCTCCTTCAGCCGGCTGGTGCCGGTGAACGGGCCGCCCGGGCAGGTGCCCTCGGTGAAGGCGGCGCCGGAGAGGGGGTCGTCGGAGAAGTTCCAGTTGACCCAGCTGATCTTCTTCTGTGCCATCAGGTCGATGTACTGCTGCGACCTGGTGAAGTTGTTGCCGCCGCCGCCCGAGGACGTCTGCGTGCCGAACTCGGTGACGAACATCGGCAGGCGGTCGGCCGCGCGGGACAGGGTGCCGAGGTAGTTGCTGCCGTGCGAGGCGGCGTAGAAGTGGAACGTGTACATGATGTTGGTCGCGTTGACCGGGTTGCTGATGATCTCACTCTCGTCGGAGCCCTCGGAGACGCCGAGCGAGGACCAGGCGCGGGTGCCGACCAGGATCGTGCTCTCGGGGTCGTTGGCCCTGATCACCGGGATGATCTGCTGGGCGTAGTCGCGGATGCGCGACCAGGCGACGCCGCTGGGCTCGTTCATGACCTCGTAGAGCAGGTTCTTCTTGTTGTTGTGGCGCTGGGCGATCTCGGTGAAGAACGTCTTGGCCTTGGCGAGGTTGTTCTGGGCGAACGGGTCACCGGGGTTGAGCATGTGCCAGTCGACGATGGCGTACATGCCGCGGGAGGTGGCCTGCTCGATCAGGTTGTGCACCCGGTCGGTGAACGCCCGGGGGTTGGTGTCGTAGCCGCCCTCCTGGATGTACATGGAGATGCGCAGGACGTCCGACTTCCAGTCGTCGGCCAGGGCGTTGAGCGAGGCGGTGTTGAGGCAGTCGTAGTGCCACTGGATGCCGTGGCTGCTCATGCCGCGCAGCTGGATCTGCTTGCCGTTCTCGTTGCAGAGCTTGAGCCCGCAGACCCTGAGCTGGCCGTTGGCCTCGACCGGGGTGCCGCCGCCGGTGGGCGGCTGGGTGGTGGCGGTGACGGCGGCGCTGCGGTCGGACTCGTTGTTCGACGGGTCGCGGGCGGTCACGGTGTAGGTGTGCGTGGTGGATCCGGCCAGGCCGGTCACGGTGGCCGTGGTGCCGGTGACGGTGGCGACGACGGTGTCACCCTCGCGTACCCGGTAGTCCTTGATCGAGCCGCTGTTGTCCGTGGCGGCGTTCCAGGCCAGTGAGATCGAGCTGGACGTGGTCCCGGTCGAGCGCGGGTCGCCGGGGACGGTGGGCTTCTCGGTGTCGGGCGGTCCGGTGACGCCGACGCTGAGGCGGTCGAGGTTGGGGCCGCCGTTGGCGGTGGTCGAGCTCGCCCTGACGGTGTTGGCGCCCGCGTTCAGGGCGGCGTTCACCTGAACCTCCTGCCAGGTGCTCCACGCGCCGGTGCCGGGGAAGTCCTTGGTCTGGGCGCTGCCGTTGACGCTGATGGACATCGGGCGGTTGACGGTGGTGCCGTTGGCGTAGCGGAAGGTCAGGGTGGCGTTGCCGGCGGCGGCCGCGTTCACGGTGAACTCGACGGCGGAGCCGGTGACGTTGTCGTAGTTGACGAAGCCGGTGCCGGTGAACCCGGCGTGGTTGGACTCGACCACGCCCTGGGTGATCGTGGCGTCCTCGGCCTGGTGGTCGTTGCCGGGCGCGGCGGCGACCTCGGCGTCCAGGTAGTCCCAGTTCGGGTTGCCGCCGGTGGCGGAGGCGGTGGCTCTGATCGTGTTCGCGCCGGCCACGACCGGTGCGGTCAGCGTGGCGGTGGCCCAGGTGCTCCAGGCGCCGGTGGGGTTGAAGGCGCGGTCGTCGGCGATCAGGGCGCCGTTGACGGAGATGTCACTGGGGCGGTTGGCGGTGGTGCCGTTGGCGTAGCGGAGGGCCAGGGTGGCGGTGCCCGCGGCGGGGGCGTTGAAGGTCCACTCCACGTACGGCCCCGCCACGTTGTCGCCGTTGACGAAGCCGGTTCCGGAGAAGCCGGCGTGGTTGGACTCGACGGCACCCTGCGAGATCGTGGCGTTCTCCGCCTCAAGCCGGGTGGGCGCGGCTTCGGCGGGCAGTGCGGGTAAGAGGGCCAGACAGACGGCGGCCAGAGTGATCAGCCGCGTTGAACGATGCATGGGGTCCGCTCCTACTCGTTCATTAGGAAACTTAACTAACGAGCACACGGAGAATAGATCCGACGTCTGTCCGGAACAAGACCCAATTTGACAAGCGCCTCTACAGGCGTGACAACAAGGGAGCCAGTTGCTCCTCCTCGTAGTCGAGGTGGGCCAGCAGTTCGCCGGCCAGCCGTTCCAGGTCCTCGCGGAAGTCCGCGGCCCGCTCGATGGCGGCGAGGATCTCGGCGACCTTGCCGTGCTCGCGCTCAAGACGGTCGATGACCTCGGCGGACTCGGGGAAGCGGGCCCGCAGGGTGGTGAACAGGTAGTGACTCTCCACCGTGTGGTGCATCTCGACGTGGTGGCAGTAGTACATGCAGCGGACCCGCAGATCACCGGTGATCTCGCTCGCGCCGCGCAGTTCTTTCAGTTCCCGGCGCAGACCGTCGTGGACGGCGATCAGCTCGCGGACCATGGCGTGGTCTCGGGACATCGGGGCACTCCTTTACAGTTCCTTCTAGTAACTAACGGCATGATGGATTACCGTCGTGGTAAGCGCATAGATCGCACTTTTTCCTGCGTTAGTTACCTGGAGAGAACCGTGGAGTACCTGACGGAGACCGAGGCCAACTGCCGCGCCCGCGAGGTGCTCGACCGCGTGGGCGACAAGTGGTCCACGGTCGTGCTCTACAACCTCAGCACCGGCACCCACCGCTTCACCGAGCTGCGCCGGGCCATCCCGGGCATCAGCCAGCGCATGCTCACCGTCACCCTGCGCGGCCTGGAGCGCGACGGGCTGGTCAGGCGGACGGTCCATCCGGTCATCCCGCCCCACGTGGACTACGACCTGACGCCGCTGGGCTGCACGCTGCGGGAGATCGTAGGCGCTCTTGTCGGCTGGGCCCACCAGCACCTGGACGAGATCGATCGGGCGCGGGCGGCGTACGACAAGGTGTAGACGCGAGCCCGCTTCGGTGGTCAAGTCAGGGAATGACGGTACAAGGCACCTGCGATCCCCGGTTCTCCCTGGTCCGGGAGGAGTTCGAGCGCAACCTCGCCGAACGCGGCGAGGTCGGCGCGTCGGTCTGCGTGATGGTCGACGGCGAGGTCGTCGTCGACCTGTGGGGCGGCGAGGCCGCTCCGGGGACGCCCTGGCTCCACGACACCATCGGCCACGTCTGGTCGTGCACGAAGGGCGCCACCGCGCTGTGCGCCCACCTGCTCGCCGCCCGCGGCGAGCTCGATCTCGACGCCCCGGTCATCCGCTACTGGCCGGAGTACGGCGCCGCCGGCAAGGGCGCCACCCTCGTCAGGCACGTGCTCGCCCACCAGGCCGGTCTGCCGGTGCTGCGCGAGCCGCTGCCCGCCGGCGCGTTCCACGACTGGAAGCTGATGGCCGAGCGGCTGGCCGTGGCCGAGCCGTTCTGGGAGCCGGGGACCCGGCACGGCTACCACGCGCTCACCTTCGGCTTCCTGGTCGGCGAGATCATCAGGCGGGTCGGCGGGCGCCCGCTGGGCACGTTCTTCCGCGAGGAGGTGGCCGAGCCGCTCGGGCTGGAGTTCTGGCTGGGGCTGCCCGAGGAGCAGGAGGGCCGGGTGGCGCCGACGATCCCGGCCGACATCCCGCCCGAGTTGCCGTCGTTCTACGTCAAGGCGTTCTCCGACCCGTCGTCGATGCCGGCGCTGCTCCTGGGCAACGACGGCGGCTTCATGACCTCGTCCGACAGCCGGGAGTCGCACGCCGGCGAGTACGGCTCCGTCGGCGCGATCACCAATGCGCGCGGGCTGGCCGGCATGTACCGGCCGCTGTCGCTGGGCGAGCTGGTTCCGGCCGAGCAGCGTTCGATCATGGCGAGGACCGAGTCGGCGGGCATGGACGCGGTGCTCGGGGTGCCGACGCGCTGGTCGGCGGGGTTCATGAAGTCCACCGACAACCGGCATCTGCCGGCGGCCGACAGGGAGGGCGCGCTGATGTCGGAGTCGGCGTTCGGCCACGCGGGCATGGGCGGCTCGGTCGGCTTCTGCGACCCGGGCGCCCGGCTGGCCTTCGGCTACTCCATGAACAAGCAGGGAAGCGGCCTGGGCATCAACCCCCGCGGCCAGGCCCTGACCGACGCCGCGTACCGGACGCTCGGTTACGCTCGGGCCAATGGAGGGATCTGGTACCGGCCTTGAGCGGTTCGTCGTCCTGACCGGCGGGCCGGGATCGGGCAAGAGCACCCTGATCGACCGGCTGGAAGAGGCGGGGTACGCCAGGACCGAGGAAGCGGGCCGGGCGATCATCCAGGACCAGAGCGCGATCGGCGGGCGCGCGCTGCCCTGGGCGGACAAGGACCTGTTCGCCGAGCTGATGCTCTCCTGGGAGCTGCGCTCGTACCGGGCCGCCGCCGCCCTCGGGCCCGGCCCCGTCTTCTTCGACCGCGGCGTCGTGGACGTGATCGGCTACCTGCGGCTGGAGGGCCGGCCGGTGCCGGACCACGTGCACCGGGCGGCGCTGCGCCACCGCTACCACCGGCGCGTCTTCGCCGCCCCGCCCTGGCCGGAGATCTTCCGCAACGACGCCGAGCGCAAGCAGTCGCCGGAGGAGGCGGAGCGCACCTACACGGCGGTGACCGGGGCCTACGAGGACTACGGCTACGAGCTGGTGACGCTGCCGAAGGCTCCGGTCGAGGTCAGAACGCGCTTCCTCCTCGACAACCTCCCCCTATCCTGAATTATCCCGTCTTTCAGGAGCTCGCAGCCATGTACTTCGGCATCACTGACCTCTGGACCTTCGTGGCCGGTGCGTTCTTCATCATCCTGCTGCCAGGACCGAACTCCCTCTACGTCCTCAGCCTGGCCGCCCAGCGCGGCGTGAAGCAGGGCTACCGCGCCGCCGCCGGCGTGTTCGTCGGCGACTCGGTCCTCATGCTGCTGGCCGCCGCCGGCGCCGCCTCGCTCCTGAAGTCGAACCCCGTGCTGTTCACGATCGTCAAGTACGCCGGAGCCGGCTACCTGGCCTGGATCGGCTTCCAGATGCTGCGCGGCGCCTGGCGGGCCTGGCGCGCCCCGGAGGCCGAGACCGCCGGAACCGCCGAGCCGGTCGACCGCGTCAACCCGTTCCGCAAGGCCCTGGTGGTCAGCCTGCTGAACCCGAAGGCGATCCTGTTCTTCGTCTCGTTCTTCATCCAGTTCGTGGATCCCGGGTACGCCGCTCCGGCGTTCTCGTTCCTCATCCTGGGCGCGATCGTCCAGTTGTTCAGCGTTCTCTACCTGACCATGCTGATCTTCAGCGGGACCTTCCTGGCCGGGCAGTTCCGTTCGCGGCGCAAGTTGTCGGCCGGGCTGACGAGCGGCGTGGGGGCGTTGTTCCTGGGGTTCGGGGCCAAGCTGGCGACCACCTCGCTGGGGTGAGGTCGGCCTATCGGCCGGGTGAGGCGTATGTAGCCTTCGCGTGGAACGTGGCAAAAGAGGCAGTCGCACTCAGGCGGGTCAGGTACGGTTGGCCACCGGCGCGCTGCCCGGCGTGCCGAGGTGTCCGTGCCGTTACACCGACCGACCCGTTCGGCAAGCCCGGTTTCCCGCTGCCCGGGTAGTCGTAGGGTCTCGGCCTACCTGCGGAGCAGCCTTGAACCACCCTCCGATCACCCTGCCTCGCCTGACCACGCTCGCCCGCGACGCGGTGCCGAAGCTGCTGGAGGCGGTCGTGGCGCCGCTGGTCATCGTGTATGCCAGCGTGTGGCTGCTGGGCACGCAGGGCGCGCTGTTCGCGGGCCTGGCGTGGTTGTTCGGCGGACTGGTCTGGCGGCTGGCGCGGCGGGCCAAGGTCCCGGCCACGATGTGGATGGCGGCGCTGGCGCTGTCGTTCAGGACGGCGGTCTCCTTCTGGACGGGCGACTGGCACTACTGGGCCATCCAGCCGGAGCTCGGCACCATCTGCATCAGCGTGGTCTTCCTGGCCTCGGTCCGGCTGAACAAGCCGCTCGTGCAGAAACTCACCCTCGACTACGTCCCGCTGCCGTCCGTGGTGCTCAGGCACGCGCGGATGCGCAGGTTCTTCGCCAGGATCACACTGCTGTGGGGCTTCGTGCTGCTGGCCAACTCAACGGTGAGCATCTGGCTGGCGCTCAACGAGTCCCAGCTCCAGGGGTACATGCTGGTCCGCACCGGCGTGGTCGCCCTGATCAGCGGCTCGGCGATCGCCTTCTCCGTTCTGGCCTTCAAGCGGGTCCTGCGCCGCATGCACGTCGCCCACGCCTGAGCGCTCCGCCAGCACGATCGCGCCGCAGCAGGCCATCACCAGGCCGGTGAGCGTCGCGAACAGCTCCACCAGGTCCGGCACCGGCATGGCCATCGGCCCGGCGAGCGGGCCCGCGCTCAGGGTGACGATCAGGCTGTAGAGGCCCCAGCCGAACATGGAACCGGAGCCCACCCAGGCGAGGGTCAGGGCGCGCCCGCCGTACCCCTTGACCAGGGCGAGCAGTGCGAGCGCGCCGGCGATGATGAGCGCGCCCTTCAGTCCGTTCTGCAGGAAGGCGGCCGTGCCGGAGGCCGCCACCATCTCGGGCGGCAGGCCGAACGTGCCGCCGAAGGCCCAGAAGAGCTTGATGCCGGCGAGCGGCAGCGACACGCCCAGCGCGCCGTAGGCCATGAGCCGCTGGAGCGGCAGCGTCGCGCTCGGCGCCGGCCGGACCGCGCGGAACGCCCCCGGCCAGCGGTCGCGGGCGTAGAGGGCGAAGGCCGTGCTCAGCCCCACCGCCTGGCCGATGAACCCGCCGTAGACCGCCATGTACACCCACGACGCGATCGGCCCGCCCGCGGGGAAGATCGACAGGCCCTCGATCAGCACACCCACCGGCGCGGTCACCAGGATCACCGAGAGCAGGCCGATGCCGACCCAGATGGGCAGCAGGACCAGCCAGGCGGGCAGCCGCATCCCCCATCGCAGGGTGAACGACAGCGCCAGCACCAGCGCCACGAGGTCCATGCCGAACGTCATGGCGTTCATGGCCACCATGACGGGGCTGGCGAGGAAGGACGGGTCGGAGACGCCGACGGGGTTGCCCGCCAGCCAGAGCAGCTTGATCGTGAGATAAGGGAGCATGGCGGCCATCGCGACGATCGCGGCGGTGACCCGGCCTATACCGGCTCGTTCACTGGTCATACTCCGATCGTGCTGCGGCGGGCCGCCCGGCTCATCCCGCTGTGCGGGGATGCGCCTCCCCCTCGCGGGGGAGCTCCACGGCCAGTTCGTAGCCGTCGCCGCGCGGGCCGGCGGTCAGGGTGCCGCCCGCCAGCCGTACGCGCTCGCGCAGGGCCGTCAGGCCGGTGCCGCCGCTGATCACGGTGGCCCGCCCGCGCGACGCCCCGTTCACGACGCTGACCCGCAGTTCCTCGACCGTGACCGTCACGGGCGCGCCCGGCGCGTGCTTGGCCGCGTTCGTCAGCCCCTCCTGGACCACCCGGTGCGCCAGCGGCGGCCCGCCGTCCAGCCGCAACGTGATCTCCATGCCCGAGGCGCGCGCCCGCTCGACCAGTTCGGCGACGCTCTCGTCCACCGGGTCGAGCGGCGCGCTCTCCCCCTGCTCGCGCAGCAGCCCGATGATCTGACGCAGCCGCTCGGTCGCGTCCGCCGCGGCCACGCGCAGCTCCCCCGCCGCCTTGACCTGCGCGGACGTCAGCCCCGGTGACAGCTCGAGCCCCGCCGCACGCACCGCGATGAGCGCCAGGTCGTGGCCGAGGGAGTCGTGCATGTCGTGGGCGATCCTGGTGCGCTCGCGCATGCGCGCCTGCGACTCGGCCGCCGCCTGCGCCCGCGCGCGCTGGGTGCGCAGCCTGCTCCGCAGCCCCCCGAGCAGGTACGGCACCGCGTACGTGCCCAGCATCCCGGTCACCAGGGCGATCCACTGCTCGGCCCGCCCGCCTTCGGCCAGCACCAGCACGCATCCGCCCGCGGCGATCCCGGCGAACGCGGCCACCGCCGGCCACACGCGATCGATCTGGCGCCCGGCCAGGTAGGCGTACCAGAACAGGCCCAGCGACAGCAGGGTCGTCGGGATGACCTTCGTGCTCCCCAACCCCGGCAGCCAGCTGAGGTCGAGCGTGGCGAAGCTCGTCTCCAGGTCCCAGGGCGAGGCCAGCGTGATGAGCACGACCGCGGCCACCGGCCACGCCCGCCCTACAACGACGGCCGCCGCCAGCACCACGACACGCGTGCCCGTCACGGCCGCGAACGGCCCCAGGCCGTCGAGCGGATCGGGCCCGGAGGCGGCGGCGAGCACCGACAGCGCCAGCCAGAGGAACATGTCGGAGACGGCCTGGCGGCCGGATCGGCGGAGGTGGTTCACGCCCTCGACGGTAGCGGGCGTCCGGCAACGCCCGGACCTGCCGAACGTGGTGAGAGAACCCTGACGAAGGTAGGGCTAACCCCACCCCCGATTCGGATACCTGCACTCCTGACTCGCCAGGAGGACCCCGGAAGGATCGAGGGTGTCAGCCGGAGGTCGTACCTCGACCCTGACGAAAGTCGGGGGTGGTGCGTACCGAACGTCCGATGCGCCGTGAACTGCGGACTTCTTACCTTCGTGGTGGTGTGACCCCGAGAACGTCTCAGGGGTTTGCCCGTGACCTTAGGGGGTTGTCCCCCGATGCCTCGCGGCTCCTCCGCCGAGATGGTGGATGGGCCCACTGAAGATTCGGAGTGCACGACATGTCTCACGCGATTCTCGACCTGCTGCAACAGGTGATGTCCTCGCCGTGGCTTTATGTCGCGCTGTTCGCCCTCGCGCTGCTCGACGGGTTCTTCCCGATCGTGCCCGCGGAGACCTCGGTGATCACCGCCGGGGTGTTCGCGGTGACCGGGCAGACCAACCTGGTGCTGGTCATCGTGGTGGCCGCCCTGGGCGCCTTCGCCGGCGACCACATCTCCTACCTCATCGGCCGCAAGTTCGGCGGACGGCTCCGCGAACGCAAGGCCCTCGTGTGGGCGCGCAACGCGCTGGCCGAGCGAGGCGGGCTGGTGCTGGTGGTGGCCAGATACATCCCGGGCGGGCGGACGGCGACGACGCTGACCATGGGCGCGGTGCGCCACCCTCTGCGGTCGTTCACCTTCTTCGACGCGATCGCGACCTCCTCCTGGGCCGTCTACTCCGCCCTGATCGGCTACTTCGGCGGCATGGCCTTCGAGAACGACCCGATCAAGGGGCTCCTGCTCGGCCTCGGCATCGCATTGTCGATCACCGCGATCGTCGAAGGGGTCCGTTTCATCAGGAAGAAGCGAGCCGCTACTCAGGATTCGGCCGAGCGACTCCCTGTAGACACGTCCGTTTGACCCTTTTTGGCGACTATCCACGTGAGAGGAGCGTTTCATGACTGTGCTGGCCGCGGCGATCGCCCTGATCGGCTCGCTGTTCTTCGCGCTCGGTGCGGCACTTCAGCAGTTCGAAGCACTCGGCTCCGGCAAGACCCGCCTCCGTACGCTGATCAAGCGGCCGCGTTGGGTCTTCGGCGGGGTCTCCATCGTCGCGGGTGGCGGCCTGCACATCGTCGCGCTGGGTCTCGGCCCGCTGACGATCGTGCAGCCGATGGGTGTGGCCAGCCTGCTGTTCGCGCTGCCGCTCGCGGCGGCGCTGCACGGGCGCAGGCCCTCCCGCGCCGAGCTGGGCTCGGCCGCCGTCGTGGCGATCGGGCTGATCGGCCTGGTGCTCCTGGTTCCCCCATCGACCGGCCCCTCGCACCTGAGCCTCCAGGAGGTGGCGACCTTGCTCGCCGTCTCCGGGATCGCCGCGGTGCTGCTCTGGGCCGGTGCCAGGATCGCCTCCCCCGCCGGTCGCGCCGCCCTGCTCGCCACCAGTGCCGGAGTTCTCTACGGTGCCACGGCCACCCTCATGAGGGTGCTCGCCGACACCTTCGGAGAACAGGGCTGGAACTGGTGGTACCTGCTCGCTCTGCCCGTCCCCGCGCTGCTCGCCCTGATGCTCCTGCAGCGCGCCTACGCCGTAGGCCACTTCGGCGTCTCCTTCGCCTCGCTGCAGATCGCCGACCCGCTCACCGCGGTGGCCTTCGGCGCCCTGCTGCTCGGCGAACCTCTGCCCACCGGCGTTGCCCCCATCGCCGCCGCCGCGCTCACCGCGGCCGGAACCGTGGCACTTGCCCGCACCACCCCCTTGGAAAGGTCCGCCTGACATGGCCATGCCCCTGCCGACGCGCACTCCCGAGCTTCACCCCGTAGCCGACCGTCCCCGACGGATCCTGATCTCCACCGACACGTATCCCCCCGACGTGAACGGCACCGCGGTCTTCACCTACCGCCTGGCCACCGGCCTGGCGGAGCGCGGCAACGAGGTCCACGTGATCTGCCAGTCGGACGAGGGCCCGGCCAAGGCGGACGTGGTCGACGGGGTCATCGTGCACCGGCTCCGCTCGGCGCCGCTGCTGGTCCACCCCACCATGCGGGTGACGGTCCCGACCCGGCTCGACCGGCTCGTCGAGGCCATCGACCCGGACGTGCTGCACTCCCAGGGCCACTTCGTGGTCGGCCGGGCGGCCATCAACGCCGCCCGCCGCCGCGGGGTGCCGGTCGTGGCGACCAACCACTTCATGCCCGACAACCTCTTCCAGTTCGGGCACGTGCCCGCGCGGCTGCGGGCCAAGGCCGGGCAGCTGGCCTGGCGTGACTTCCGCCGCATCTTCAACCGCGCCCAGCGGGTCACCACGCCCACGCCGCTGGCCGCCAAGCTGCTGGCCGACCAGGGCTTCGCCGGCGAGGTCGAGCCGGTCTCGTGCGGCATCGACCTGACCCGCTTCCACCCGCACACCGAGCCCAAGCAGTGGGCGCGCAAGATGTTCGGGCTGCCCGACCGCAACACCGTGCTGTTCGTGGGCCGCCTCGACGAGGAGAAGCGGCTCGACGACCTCGTGCGGGCGCTGCCGTACGTGCTGAACGAGACCGACGCGCAGCTCGCCTTCGTCGGCCGCGGCAACCAGCGCGAGGTGCTGGAGCAGCTGGCCAAGCGGATCGGGGTGGCCGACCGGGTGTTCATGCTCGGGTTCGTGCCCGACGAGCAGATGCCGCAGGCCTTCGCCGCCGCCGACGCCTTCGCCATGCCGAGCATCGCCGAACTGCAGAGCATCGCGACGCTGGAGGCCATGGCCAGCGGGCTGCCCGTGGTCGTCGCCGACGCGATGGCGCTGCCGCACCTCGTCGACGAGAACGGCTTCCTGTTCCCGCCCCGCGACGTCATCACGCTCGCCAAGCACCTGACGACGCTGCTCACCGACGACGCGCTGCGCGAGCGCATGGGCAAGGCCAGCCGCGAGCTCGCCCTCACCCACGACCACCAGAACTCCCTGGCCCGGTTCGAGCAGATCTATGATGATGTGGCGCGATGATCTGGGGTGCCGTCGCCGGTGCGCTGGTCGCTGTGTTCTCGCTGGGCTACGCCCAGCTCGCGCTGCCCGAGCAGCCTCTCCTCAGTGACTACGCGCTGGTCTCCGGCGGGCTGGTGCCGGTCGTGGCCGGCATGCTCGGGCTCGCCGCCACCTGCGTCTTCCTGGCGTACGGCCTCGCGGTACGTGAGCCCGCGCGCACCGCGGCCACCCGGGTCCTCCTGCTGGCCGGCGCCGCCGGCCTCATGCTCAGCGCCGTCTTCCCCACCGACCCCGCCGGGGTCGCGGTCAAGTCGATGGCCGGGGAGATCCACCGCTGGTCCGCGGCCGTCGTCTTCACCACGCTGCCGGTGGCCGGCTGGATGCTGGCCCGCGCCCGCGGCGCGCTGCCCCGCTGGAACGCGGTGCGGGCCCTGGCGGTGACCTCGGCGATCACGCTGGTGGTCTACCTGGCGACGCATCCCGCCTCGTTCCTGTCCCCGCTGATCAACGGCGGCGCCTACTACGGGCTGCTGGAGCGGGCGCTCGTCCTGGCCGAGATCGCGCTCCTGGTCATGATGGCCATCGCCGCGCTCCGGGAACACCGCCACCCGTCCACCGCCGCCATCCCCACACCGGACGCCGTCCCGGGCACCGCGCCCGACAACGCCTCCGACCCGGTGCCGGGAACCGGGCGTACGGAACACCTGGCCGCCTAGCGCAAATACCCCCTTGACCACGGGGAGGCGACTGCCTCTCCCCCTGGTCATGGGGGTGTTTGTCCTCCGGGACCCTTCGACGGGCGTCGAAGCGAATCGGACCTAGGCTCGGAACATGCTCATCACCCGATACGCGCAGGCCACGGCCGTACTGGAAGACAGCGGCGTCGTGCCGCCCCCGGTCCCGCAGGACGGCGCGCCCGGCACGCTCGCGTGGCTGCGGGCGCAGGTGTCGCGCTTCGCCTCCGGCCCCGTGCACGCGGAGCGCCGCCGGGCCGTCGTCGAGTTGCTGGCCGCGTTCGATCCGGCCGAGCTGCAGGTGCGGGCCAGGGCGCTCGCCGGCGTACCGGCCGACGAGGTGGCGGCCAGGAGTTTCGGGGTCGGCCAGGTAGCGGCGGTGGCCGCGGCCGCGAGCGGCTACCTCAGCGGGGAGACGAGCCCCGAGGCCGATGCCGCGGTCCGGGAGCTGCTGCCGCTCGGCATTCCGATGATCACCGTGCTGCTGCAGGCGCACGCCTCCACCGCCGCCCTCATCGCGAACGCGCTTGCCCACGACGACGGCGTCACGCCGGTCGAGGACCTGCTGCACGAGACGCTCCGCCACGACCCGCCGCTGAAGCTCACCCGCCGGGCCGGAGTGGAGATCGACCTGGTGGCCGTCAACCGCGACCCCGACGTCTTCCCCGACCCCGACCGCTTCGACCCGTCCCGCGGGCGCACCCCGCACCTCACGTTCGGCCACGGCGTCCGCCCCTGCCCGGCCGCCGGCCACGCCCTGGCCATCGCCGCCGGCTACCTCGAAGGGAAGCGCTCATGACAGCGAACGAAACGGCGGGCGAGGTGTTCGGGCGCCTGCACGTGCCGGGACAGCCGTTGCTGCTGCCGAACGCCTGGGACTACGGGTCGGCGTCCGCGCTGGCCGCGGAGGGGTACCCGGCGATCGGAACGACGAGCCTGGGCGTCGCGGCGGTGCACGGCAAGCCGGACGCCGCCGGGGCCACGAAGCACGAGACGATCGCGCTGGCCAAGGCCATGGCCGGGCTCGGCGTGCTGGTGACCGTGGACATCGAGGGCGGGTTCAGCGACGACCCCGCCGAGGTGGCCGCGCTGGTCGCGGAGCTGGGACGGGCCGGGGTGGCGGGCGTCAACCTGGAGGACGGACGGCCCGACGGCACGCTCAGGGACACCGCGCACCACCAGGAGATCATCGAGGCGGCACTCGGCCACGGCGTGTTCGTCAACGCCCGTACCGACGCGCACTGGCTCAGGACCGGCGACGACGCCATCGAGCGGGTCGAGGCGTACGAGCGGGCCGACGGTGTCTTCGTCCCCGGGCTGACGGACCCGGCGCGGATCGCGGAGATCGTCAGGAGCACGAGCCGGCCGGTCAACGTGCTCTACGGTCCGCCGGTGGAGGCGCTGGCCGAGGCGGGGGTGGCGCGGGTCAGCACGGGTTCGCTGCTGTACCGGGCGTCGTTGCGCGGGATGCTGGCCGTACTGGGAGATGAGGGGCGGGCGATGCCGACCTACGAGCAGATCGCCGCGATGCTCCCGCGACCCCGATAATCGAGGCATGCGCTTCGAGATCCTTGGCCCGACCAAGGTCCAGGCCGAGGACGGGCGGGAGGTCGTGCTCGGCGGCCCGCGGGTGCGGGCGCTGCTCGTCCTCCTCGCGTTGCGGGCCGGGCGCATCGTCCCCGCGGAGCAGCTCGTCGACGACCTGTACGGCGCCAGCCCCCCGGAAGGCATCTCCAACGCCCTGCAGTCGCAGGTGTCGCGGCTGCGCAGGGCGCTGGGCAAGGACCTGGTGGAGTTCCATCCGGCCGGGTACCGCCTGGCGGCCGACCCGTCGCAGGTGGACGCGCACCGGTTCGAGAAGCTGGCCGCCGACGGCAGGCAGGCGCTCGGCTCGGGTGACGCCCGCGCCGCCGCCGCCGTGCTCCGCGAGGCCCTTGACCTGTGGCACGGAGCTCCGCTGAGCGACGCCCCGCTGGCGGAGGCGGCCGCGACCCGGCTGGAGGAGCTGCGCCTGGCGGCCGTGGAGGACCGCGTCCAGGCCGATCTGGCGCTCGGCCGCCACCGCGACCTGGTCGCCGAGCTGCGCCAGCTCATCTCCGCCCACCCGCTGCGCGAACGGCTGCGCGCCCAGCTCATGCGCGCCCTGTACGGCAGCGGCCGCCAGGCCGAGGCGCTGACCGCCTACGAGGAGGGCCGCCGCATCCTCGACGAGGAACTCGGCGTGGAGCCGGGCGCAGAGATGACCGCGGCGCACCTGGCGGTCCTGCGCGCCGACCCGGCCCTGGGCGGCGCGGCGGAGGGCGTGACCAGGCTCGGCCTGCGCTCGCAACTCACGAGCTTCGTCGGCCGGGCCGCCGACCTGGAGCGGCTGGGCACTCTGCTCGACTCGGCCAGGCTGGTGACGCTGATCGGCCCCGGCGGCGCGGGCAAGACGCGGCTGGCCACCGAGGCGGCCGAGCGTATCCCCGGCGACGTCTGCTTCGTGGAGCTGGCCCCGGTGGCCGACGCCACCGGCCTGGTGCACGCGGTGCTGGCGGCGCTGGGCATCAGGGACGCGCCGGTCGCCGGGCCCGGCCGCCCCGCGCCGGCGCCCCGCGAGCGGCTGGTGGCGGCGCTGGCCGACAGGAAGCTGCTGCTCGTCCTGGACAACTGCGAGCACCTGGTGGCCGCCGCGGCCGAGCTGGCCGACGAGCTGCTGGCCGTCTGCCCCGCGCTGCGGGTGCTGGCCACGAGCCGGGAGGCGCTCGCGATCACCGGCGAGTCGCTCCTGCCCGTGCCGCCGCTGCGCCTGCCGCCGCCCGGGGTGCCGGACCCGCTGGACTATCCGGCGGTGCGGTTGTTCGCCGATCGGGCGGCGGCCGTACGCCAGGACTTCGCCGTGGAGGGAGCGGACCTGGAGCTGATCGTGGGGATCTGCCGGGCGCTCGACGGCCTGCCGCTGGCCATCGAGCTGGCCGCGGCCCGGCTGCGCACGCTGACGCTGGCCGACGTGGCGGAACGGCTCGGCGACCGCTTCCGGCTGCTGACCCGCGGCAGCCGTACCGCGTTGCCCAGGCACCAGACGCTGCGCGCGGTCGTCGACTGGAGCTGGGACCTGCTCGACGCCGGCGAGCAGCGGCTGGCGCGCAGGCTGACGGTGTTCGTGGGCGGCGGCCGGGTGGAGGCGGCGGAGCGGGTGTCCGGCGGCGGCCCCGGCACCGAGGACGTGCTGACCTCGCTGGCGGAGAAGTCGCTGGTCGAGCTGGTCGGCGGCCGCTTCCGCATGCTGGAGACGATCCGCGCCTACGGCGCCGAGCGGCTGGCCGAGGCGGACGAGGTGGACGCCACGCTGGCCGCGCACGCCGCCTACTGCCTGGAGCTGGCGACCGAGGCCGACGCCCGGCTGCGTACACGCGACCAGTTGCCGTGGCTGGCGCGCCTGGACGAGGAGAGCGACGACCTGCACGCGGCGATCCGCTGGGCGGGCGAGACGGGACAGATCGAGCTGGCGCTGCGGCTGGTCTCCCGGATGGCCTGCTACTGGTGGATGCGCGGGCACCGGGTGGTCAGCGCGCAGCTCGCCAACCTGGTGCTCGGCGAGATGGGCGAGAGGCCGCCCGAGGGGCTGGCGGAGGAGTACGCGACGTGTGTGCTGACCGCCTCGGCCGACGGCCGCGCCTCCGCCGACCTGGCGCGCCGCCGCGAACTGCTCGCGGCCGGGATGGGCGAGTACCGGCTGCCGTTCCGGCTGGAGTTCCTGACCATGCTGATGCCGCTGTTCACCGGGCCGCCGGCGGGCTACCGGCCGGCGGACGTGGCGCCGCCGCCCGGGATGCCGCTCTCGCCGTGGACGCGGGCGCTGACGTCGCTGGGCACCGCCTTCGTCCACCACGCCTACGACCAGCTGGACGAGGCCGCGGAGCGGTTCGAGCTGGCGCTGGCGGACTTCACCGCCATCGGCGAACGCTGGGGCTGCATGCTGGCGTTGGGCGGGCTCCAGGACCTGCGCTTCGAACGCCGCGACTACGCGGGCGCGATCGCGCTGGCCGACCGGGCGATGGCGCTGTCGCAGGAGCTGGGCGCGAGCGCCGACGCCGCCGAGAACCTGTGCCGCCGCACCGACAGCGTCCTGTGCCTCGGCGATCTGGACGAGGCGCAGGCGGGCTACCTGCGCGCCGCCGAGCAGGCCCGCAGGATCGGCGCGCCGGACACGCTGGCGTGGGCGCACTTCGGGCTGGGCGAGGTGGCCGCGCGGCGCGGGCGGACCGCGGAGGCCCGCGCCTACCTGGAGCAGGCGCTGGCCGAGTGCCCTGAAGGCTGGTACGCCGTCGTGGACACGCGGGCCCGCATCCACCTCGCGCTGGGCCGGCTCGACCTGGCCGCCGGCGACACGGACGCGGCGTGGGACCGCTTCACCGCCGCGCTGGGCGAGGCGCAGCGCACGTTCAAGCAACTGTCACGGCCGGCGATCGACGGCCTGGCGGCGACCGCCGAGGCGCGCGGCGACGGCGAGACCGCGAAGCTGCTGCGCACGCTCACGCCGCGCGAGGCGCTGGAGCTCGCGGAGAAACCGTCAGCCACCGGTCAGTGACCGGTCAGCGCCGCCGCCCACTGTGAGCGGCATGCGCACCAAATGGGCCTGCCTGGCGATCGCCTGCCTCGCCACGCTCCTCCTCTCCCTCGACCTGACCGTCCTCCACCTCGCCTTGCCGAGGCTGGTCGCCGACCTCGGCGCCTCCTCGACGCAGTTGCTGTGGATCGGCGACATGTACGGCTTCGCGCTCGCCGGCCTGCTCATCGCCATGGGCAACCTCGGCGACCGGATCGGACGCAAGCGGCTGCTCCTCATCGGCGCCGTCGCGTTCAGCGCCGCCTCCGTCGTCACCGCGTACGCCCCCAGCGCCGAACTGCTCATCGCGGCCAGGGCCCTGCTCGGCGTCGCGGCGGCCACGATCATGCCGTCCACCCTGTCGATCATCCGCAACGTCTTCACCGAGCCCGGCGAGCGCACCACCGCGATCGGCATCTGGAGCTCGATGAGCGCGGCCGGGTTCGCCATCGGGCCGGTCGTGGGCGGCGTCCTGCTCGACCACTTCTGGTGGGGATCGGTCTTCCTGATCAACCTGCCGATCATGGCCGTTGTCCTCGTCGGCGGCTACCTCGTGCTGCCGGAGTCACGCAATCCGGACGCGGGCCGGATCGACGCGCTGAGCGTCGTGCTGTCCTTCGCCGGCGTGGTCGCCGTCATCTACGCGGTGAAGGAGGCCGCGCACAACGGCCTCGGCGCCCCTGACGTCCTCGCGGCCGGCGTGCTCGGGGCGGCGGCGCTCGTGGTGTTCGCACGGCGCCAGACGCGGCTGGCCCATCCGCTCATCGACGTGCGGCTGTTCGCCAAGCGCGCCTTCAGCGCCTCCATCGGCACGAACCTGCTGGCCATCTTCACGATGATGGCGATGTCGCTCATGTTCGCGTGGTACCTGCAGCTCGTCGTCGGCTGGTCGCCGCTCCAGGCGGGCCTGGCCGGTCTGCCCGGCGGCCTGTCCGGCGCCGTCGGCGGCATCGTGGCCGCGCCGCTCATCCGGGTCTTGGGCCGCAACGGCGTGGTCGCGCTCGGGCTGGCCATGAACGCCGTGTCCTTCGCCTGGTACGCCACGCTCGGCACCGAACTGAACTACTTCTACCTGCTGGTCCCCATGGTCATCGGCGGCATCGGGATCGGGCTCACGTTCACCGTGAACAACGACAACGTGCTGGCCACCGCGCCCAAGCAGCGCGCCGGGGCCGCGGCGGCCATCTCCGAGACGGCCTTCGAGCTCGGCGGCGCGCTCGGCATCGCCGTTCTCGGCACGGTCCTGACCAGCACCTACCGCGCCAACATGACCTATCCGGACCCGGCAGCCCGCGAGTCGATCACCGACGCGATCAACCTGGCGAGCACGTTGCCCGCCGAGCGGGCCGGCGAGCTGATCAGCGCGGCGGAGCGCGCGTTCGTGGCCGGGATGCAGACGACCTCGGTGGTCACCGCCGCCATCCTGGTGGTCGTCGCGGGGCTCGCGCTGGCCGGGCTGCGCGGGGTGCCCAAGGTCATCACCGACGCTGAAGAACCTGCCCACCGGTGAGCGCGGGCTCCGGATGGGGGCGGAGGCTGCGCAGCCGTACCAGGACCAGGAGGGCGGCCAGGCCCGTGGTCAGGGGCGGCACCACGAAGGCGAGGGCGGGGCCGGCCTGGTCGACGAGCTGACCGGCCACCGAGGCGCCGGTCGCGATGCCGAGGCCGATGGCGCCGTTGAGCCAGGTGAACGACTCGGTACGCACGTCCGCCGGGACCAGGTCGTCGATGATCGTGTAGCCGGTGATCACCACGGGGGCGATCGCCAGGCCGGCGAGGGCGGCGGCGCCGTACGTCATGGGGATGGAGCCCGCGAACGTCAGCGCGGTGGTCGCGACGGCCAGCAGCGCCAGGCCGACCACCAGCCGGGCGCGCGCGGCGACCTTCCAGCGGACGGCGCCGTAGAGCAGCCCGCCCATCACGCTCGCGGCGGAGAACGTCCCGTAGATCGGCCCGGCCAGCGCGGGCTCGCCCAGCGCGGCCGTCAGCGACGTGATGCCGACCTGCAGCGAGCCGAAGACGGAACCCATCGCGAGAAAGGCGAGCGCCAGCGGCGCGACGCCGCGCAGCCGCAGCACCCCGCCGGTGGCCCGCACCCGGACCGGCATCGGCTCCGGCAGCGCGGTCCGCACGCTCGCGAACACGACGGTCCCGGCCACGATCAGCACCAGCGCGCCGAGCAGCGCCACGACCGGCGAGAACCCCGTGGACAGCCCCACCAGCAGGACGGGGGCGAGCGTGAAGGTCAGCTCATCGGTGATCGACTCGACCGCGAAGGCCGTGTTCAGCTTCCCCGAACCACCCAGCCGGTGCGCCCAGCGCGCCCTGACCATGGCCCCCACCTGCGGCACCGACGCTCCCGCCAGCGCCGCGGTGAGCACGAGGAACGGCACCGCCGCCTGCGCGGAAGCCAGCGCGAGCAGCGCCCCGAGCGCCAGCCCGTGGACGGCGATCTGCGGCAGCAGCACCCTGCGCTGGCCGTAGCGGTCGGCGAGCCGGCCGGTCTGCGGCCCCACCAGCGCCTGCGACACCGCGGCGGCCGCGGCGGCCATCCCGGCGGCGCCGTAGGAGCCGGTGGACCACTGCACGAGCAGCAGCACACCCATCTGCAGCATCGCGTACGGCAGGCGAGCCACCAGCGCGGGCACCAGGAACCGCCAGGCGCCGGGGGTGGCCAGCACGTTCAGGTAGGACCTCATCTGGTCTCCGTCCAGGTCATGACGGAGCCTCCCGGGAGCGCACCGTCGTGGTGGGCTTCGACCGGGGTGATACCGACGTGGTTCAGTCGGCCGCCGAGCGGTCTAACAGTGACCTATAACGCCGGTTGGTCCCCCTTTATTGCCCCTCGACGGGTGCCCTTGGACACACCCACAACGCCCTCTCACGCCGTCGCCGGGAACTGCCTGGTTGTCACGCGATGGCCGGGACGGCGGGGCAGGTGCGGGTGAGGCGGGGTGACAGGGCGTCGAGGCGCCGGCCGATCAGCCTCGCGAGCCCCTCGATGGCCTGGATGCCCCGGCCCTCGCCCGGCTGCAGGTCCGTCTGCACGGCCAGCAACAGGTCACGTCCGGGCCCATGGATCCGGCCGTAGCTGGTGACCGCCCAGGTGTTGTGCACGAAGGGCCGGGGAGTCCACCCGTTCTTCAACGCCACCCGGTCCCCGGGCCGCGCGGCGGCGCTGACCCCCCAGGCCTGGTCGGCCTGCACCCGGCTCATCAGTCCGAGGATGTGCGCCCGATGGGCGGCCGACAGTCCCGCACCCCCCTTGACCAGCAGCCGCAGCAGCCGGATGCGGTCGGCCGGGCTGGTGTTGGTCCCGCCCCAGTACCGGCTGGGGCCCGGGGTGGTCTCCCGCAGCCCCATCCGCCGGTAGAAGTTCCCCATCCCGTATCCCGCGCCGACCCGCCACCACAGCGCGTCGGCGGCGTGGTTGTCGCTCTCCCGGATCATCCGGGCCGCCAGATCGCTCTCCGCGGAGCTGAGCCGCCCCCGCCGCAGCATCAGCGCGGTCAGGATGTCCACCTTGCTGCCACTGGCGGTGATCATGCCGCTCTCGTGCTCCCGGTACGACAGCCGCAGCCCGCTGACCAGCTCGTGCGCGCTGTAGACGATCCGCCCAGGCTGCCGGGTCAGATACCGGTCGAGATCCCGCTGAAGCCGCCCTCGCGCCGCCACCCCACCCACCAGATCCGGATATTTCAGTACACAGGCGGGGTTGGCCACGTGCACATGCGGCGCGAACGGCACCACCGCACCCCCGCCGCCGCATCCCGCCACGCCCGCGACGACCCCGCCGACGAAAGCCCATCGCCACGCAGCACGCATGCCCGCCCCCCGGAACACGACCTCGCCCCGGGGGTGGCGATCTTCCCATTACAGGATGATCTCTGCCCACCACCTCAACAGGTCACACGCCCCGATATCCGGGAAAGGGCACCTACCACCCCAAATACCGGGCGGGCAGGGGCTTCGTCAGGCGGCGAGGTGTTCGCGGAGGAAGGCCGCCACCTCGGCCACCGCCTGTCCCACGTACGGCTCGCGGTCGTACAGGTCCACGTGCTCCTTGGCATCCAGCCAGACCAGCTTCTTGGGCTCGTCCAGCCGCCGGTAGACCTCCTCGGCCCCTTCGGGCGAGCAGAAGCGGTCGATCACCCCGTGCACGATCAGCGCCGGTTTCGGGGACAGGAAGTCGGCGCCCATCATGTTGTCCATGGTGATCAGCTCGCGGATGCTCGCCCTGGTCACCTCGTTCTTCCAGGAGGCGGCCGCCCCGCGGGAGGTCCCGTAGTAGGCGAAAGGCTCGTCGCCCGGCATCGCCGCCTCCCCGTCCGCGGAGACGGCGGGCACGTACTCGACCGCGCCACCGAGGTCCTGACGCTCCAGCACGCCGGTGAACCCGTCCAACGCGCCCTGGTAGTCCATCCCTGTCCGCATCGCGTACGGATTGTTGTACGCCCCCGCGACCCCGGCAAAAGCCTTAACCCTGGGATCAAAAGCAGCAAATTTCAGGGCATATCCGCCGCCAAGACAGATGCCCACCGCCGCGATCCGGTCCGGATCCACCTCCGGCCGCGACCGCAGCAACGACACCGCCGCCCGCAGGTCATGCAGCTTGCCCTGCACGTCCTCATGCCGCCGGGGCTCGCCTCCCGACTCCCCCCAGCACCGGTGGTCGAAGGCCAGCGTGACGAACCCCTCGGCGGCCAGCCGCTCGGCGTAAAGCCCGGTCACCTGCTCGCGCACCCCGGTGAAGGGGCCGGTCAGCACGACGGCCGGCCGTACCCCGGAGCCCGGGGGGACCCGCAGGTCGCCGGCCAGCACGATCCCGTCGGCGGAGAACTCCACTCTCATGCCCCAAGTCTGGGCGGCCGTGGGCCCGGGTGTCCACGGCCGCGCGCGGGACTCAGGAGTCGAAGCCCAGGCCCATCTTGTCGAGCGTGCGCAGCCACAGGTTGCGCTTGCCCTGGTGGAGGTCGGCGCGGGCGATCGACCACCGGGTGAACTGGATCACCCCCGACCGGACCGGCTCCGGCGGGAACGGGAACGGCTTCTCCTTGACCATCCGCAGCTCTGTCCGCTCGGTACGCTCGCCCGACAGCAGGTCGAGCATGACGTTCGCGCCGAAGCGGGTGGCGCCCACGCCCATGCCGGTGTAGCCGACGGCGTAGGCCAGCCGGCCGCCGTGGGCCTGGCCGAAGAAGGCGGAGAAGCGGCTGCAGGTGTCGATGACGCCGCCCCACCGGTGGGTGAAGCGCAGGCCCGACAGCTGCGGGAAGGTGTCGTAGAAGTGCCCGGCCAGCTTGACGAACGTCTCGTCGCGCTGGTCGTACTCGGGCTTGAGGTGGCCGCCGTTGTAGTACACGGCGTCGTAGCCGCCCCACAGGATGCGGTTGTCGTCGCTCAGCCGGTAGTAGTGGAACTGGTTGGCCGAGTCGCCGACGCCCTGCCGGTTCGCCCAGCCCACCGAGGCGAGCTGGCCGGGCGACATGGGCTCGGTCATGAGCGCGTAGTCGTAGACCGGTACGACGAAGTGCTTGAGCCGGCGCAGCAGCGGCGGGAAGACGCCGGTGCCGAGCGCGACCTTGGGCGCGGCGGCGCTGCCGTGCGGGGTGCGCAACGTGATGGTGACGCCGTCGTCGTCGAGGGCCCGGACCGGCGAGCGCTCGTAGATCCTGACGCCGAGCTTGAGGCAGGCCGCGCGCAGCCCGAAGGCCAGCTTGGCCGGGTCGAGCATGGCGCAGCCGCTGCGCTCCCACAGCCCGCCCAGGTAGGTGGGCGAGTCGACCTCGGCCCGTACCTGCTGCTGGTCCAGGGGCACGTAGTCGAGCCCGAGGTCGGAGATCAGGTCCAGGTGCTCGTTGAGGTCGTCCAGCTGCCACGGCTCGGTGGCCACGTGCAGTTCGCCGGTGCGTTCGAACGAGCAGTCGATGTCGTAGCGGCGCAGGGTCGCCTCGATCTCGTCGAGGTTCTCCACGCCCATGTTCTCGAGCCGCTCGATGTCCTCGGGCCAGCGCTCCAGCCCGTTGGCGAGCCCGTGTGTGAGGGTCGCCATGCAGAACCCGCCGTTGCGGCCGGTGGCCGCCCAGCCGATCCTGCGGCCTTCCAGCAGGACGACGTCCTGGGAGGGGTCGCGCTCCTTGGCCATCAGGGCGGTCCACAACCCCGAAAAGCCCCCGCCGACGACGACGAGGTCGGCGGTCGTCTGTCCGAAGAGCCGCGGTTGCGGCTCAGGTCTGGCCGGACTGTCCAGCCAGTACGGCTTGCGCTCCGCATCAGCAAGCGCCTTCAGCGGATCCACAAATCCCACTTCCCTACGAAGTTAGTGTGAAATACGAAATTGCGGGATCTTATGAGTGATCACGCACGGGTTCCCCCCGCCGAAATCCGATCTCGCCTCCCTGTTCTTTGTCGTCGTATGCCAAACCCCCCGCCGACCGGCGGGGGGAAGGTCGGATTTCTCAGGTACGGCGCCGCCGAGCCGAGACGAAGTTGGCCACGGCGATCAGCACACCGACACCGAAGATCAGCGTACCCATGACGTTAACCTGCGGCGGAATGCCGGTCTTCACCGACCCGACGATCCACAGCGGGAACGTGATGGTGGAGCCGTTGACGAAGCTCGTCACCACGTAGTCGTCGACCGACAGCGCGAAGGCCAGCATCGCCCCGGCCGCGACACCCGGCATGATCGCCGGCAGCGTCACCTGCCGGAAGGTGCCCCACGGCGTGGCGCCGAGGTCCCTGGCCGCCTCCTCCAGCGAGGGGTCGAGCGTGACCACCCTGGCCCGTACGGTCACCGTCACGAACGACAGCGAGAACAGCACGTGCGCGATGATGATCGTGACGGAGTCGCGCGGCATGTTCGCCGAGACGAACAGCGACAGCAGCGACGAGCCCATGACCAGCTCCGGCGTCGAGATCGCGACGAAGACCAGGAAGTTGGTGATGCCCTTGCCCCGGAACCGGAAGCGGCCGAGCGCGAGGCCCAGCATCGTGCCGATGACCGCCGTCACCAGAGTGCTGGCGACCGCGATCACCAGCGAGTTGATCAGGGCGGTGGACAGGTCGGAGATCGAGAAGAGCTCCTGGTACCAGCGCAGCGTGAAGCCCTGCCAGCTGGTGTTGGACTTGCTCTTCTTGTCGTTGAACCCGAAGAGGATCATCACGGCGATCGGCGCGGACAGCCAGACGATGATCAGCCAGGTGTAGGCGTGCAGGAGGCGGTCGCCCAGACGGTTCCTTCTCATCGGTTGGCCGCCGCTTCCAGAACGTTCTCCGTGCCCAGGGCCTTGGCGTAGATGAAGATGCCCACCAGCAGCACCGCCATCAGCGTGAACGACAGCGCCGACGCCGACGGGTAGGCCAGGTTCGTCAGGTACTCGGTCTGGATGACGTTGCCGATCATCGTGTTCGAGGTGCCGCCGAGGATCTGGGCGTTGACCGGGTCGGCCGTGGCGGGCACGAACGTCATCAGCACCCCGGCGAACACACCGGGCAGCGACAGCGGCAGCACCACCCTGCGGAAGGCGGCCAGGCGGGTCGCGTACAGGTCCTGGGCCGCCTCGATCACGCGCGGATCCACGCGCTCCAGCGCGACGTAGATCGGCAGGATCATGAACGGCAGCCAGTTGTACGTCAGCCCCGCCACCACCGAGAAGGTCGTGGCCAGCACGTGGAAACCGGCGGGCAGCAGCCCCCAGCCCTTCAGCGTGCCGAGCAGGATGCCGTCGTCGGCCAGCAGGAAGCCCCACGAGATCGTGCGCAGCACGAACGAGACGAAGAACGGCAGCAGGAGCAGGAACAGGTAGGTGGACTTGCGCGCACCGCCCTTGAAGGCGATGAAGTACGCCACCGGGTAGCCGATCACCAGCATCGCCACGGTGGCCATGGCCCCGTAGGCGAACGAGCGGGCCAGCTGGGTGCTGTAGCGGCTCAGGGCGTCGGTGTAGTTGGAGAAGGCGAAGGTCTGGACGAAGCCGTCGATGTTGTTGCCGGTGGTCGTCGAGACCGAGGCCATCGCCGCCAGCGGCACCACCAGGAAGATCCCTAGCCATAGCCAGCTCGGCAGTGCGAGCAGGTAGGGGGTAAGCCGGCCTTTCATGCCTAGGCCTGGGTGACGGTCTGGAAGATGCGGTTGAACACCTGCTCGGTCTTGGTGGTGAGCTGGGTGTAGCCGCGCAGCTTGGAGTAGTCACCCTCGGTCGGGAAGATCAGCGGGCTGTTGACCAGCGTCTCCAGATCCGTCTTCTCCTTGCCCTGCAGCGTCCCCACCTTCGCCTTGAGGATGTCGTGCGCCGCGGGGACCGGGGTGACGAACTGGATGAACTCCTCCAGCTCGGCGGCGATCTCCGGCTTGTAGAACCAGTCCATCAGCGTGATCGCGTCGATCGGGTTGGCCGCGCCCTTGGGAATGAGCATGTTGTCGGTCCAGATCGTGCCGCCCTCCCCCGGCACCACGAACTTGACCGGCTCACCCGCGAGCTGGCGCTGGAACACATCGCCCGACCAGGCCATCGTCAGCCACACGTCACCCTTGGAGACGGCGTCGATGTAGTCCTGGTCGTAGTACTTGCGCACCAGCCCGGCGTCGCGCTGCTCCTTGAGCTTGGCGCCGGCCTTCTCCCAGTCGGCCTGCGTCGACTTCTCCGGGTCGATGCCCAGCGCGAACATGCCGAAGTTGCCGATCTCCTGGGCGTCGCGCATCATCCCGACGCGGCCCTTGTACTTGGGATCGAACAACGCGTTGATGCTGGTGATGTCGTCCTTGATGTACTTGGTGTTGTACGCGATCCCCGTGATGCCCGAGGTGTAGGGCACGGTGTAGACGTTGCCCGGGTCGTAGGCGCGGTCCTTGTACTTGGCGCCCGCGTTGGCGTTGAAGTTCGGCAGCTTCGACTGGTCCAGCTGGACCACGTAGCCCAGCTCGATCATGTGCTGGAGCTGGATTCCGTTCGTCATGACCACGATGTCGTAGCCGAGAGACTGGCCCGCCCTGAGCACGGGGTCGACCTTGCCGAAGAAGGAGGCGTTCTCGTCGATGACCTCTTTGTACTCGTAAGAGATACCGGTCGCCTTCTTGAACTCCTCCAGCGGCTTCTTGTCCTCGGGCATGTACTCGGGCCAGTTGGCGAAGACGACCTTGCCGGTCTTCTTCTGCTTGGCCCAATACTCCTGGACCGCGTCCGGCTTGGCCGGGGCCTGCTTCTGACCCTGCACACCGCAGGCGGCCAGCATCAGTCCGGTGGCCGACAGCCCGGCGAGCCGCAACGCCTCACGCCGGGTGCGGGTCTGCGTCATCCCACGCAGAAGGGCGATCTTGTTCACGGGGTCCATGGCCTTCAACTTCCAATCACATATGAGTGCTGCGGCTGCCACGACAGCCAGACCGAGTCACCCCGCTCGGCCGTGGTAGTGGAGTCGTGCGCGTTCTGCTGGAATACCGTGACCTCGGCCCCGTCGGCGAGGGCCACGGCGTAACTGTTGTAGGTGCCGAGGTAGACCACTTCGGCGACCGTGCCCGGCACCGCGCTGACCTGGCCGTTCGGCTCAGCGGTGTCGATGGTGATCTTCTCCGGGCGTACGGTGACCGAAACGTCGCCGTCCTGGCCCGGAACCAGGACCCGGCCACCGCCGATGGGCAGCACGCCGGCGGCAGCCGTACCGGCGAGAAGGTTGGACGTGCCGATGAAGCCGGCGACGAACTGCGTCGCCGGGCGCTCATAGATCTCACGCGGGCCGGCGAGCTGTTCCACCAGGCCGTCGTTCATGACGGCGATGCGGTCGCTCATCGTCAGCGCCTCGTTCTGGTCGTGCGTGACGTAGACGAAGGTGATGCCGACCTCGCGCTGGATGCGCTTGAGTTCGATCTGCATGGCCTGGCGCAGCTTCAGGTCGAGGGCGCCGAGCGGTTCGTCGAGCAGGAGCGCGCGCGGGCGGTTGACCAATGCCCTGGCCAGCGCCACGCGCTGCTGCTGGCCGCCGGACATCTCCCTCGGGCGGCGCTTCTCGCGGCCGGTCAGGTCGACGATCTCCAGCATCTCGGTCACCCGCTGCCGGATCTCGGCCTGGGCGACGCCCTTCTGCTTGAGCCCGAAGGCCACGTTGTCCCACACGTTCATGTGCGGGAACAGCGCGTAGGACTGGAAGACCATGTTCACATCGCGCTTGTTGGGCGGGACGTTGGTGACGTCCTTCCCGAGCAGCTTGACCACGCCCTTCGAGGGCTCCTCGAAGCCCGCGATCATGCGCATGGTCGTGGTCTTGCCGCAACCGGAGGGGCCGAGGAGGGAGAAGAACTCCCCCTCGGCGATCTCCAGCGTGACGCCCTTCACAGCCTGGACGACCTCGCCGTGCGACTGGTATTCCTTGACGACGTCATCGAGCTGGATCGCGTGCATCTAGTCTCCGATGTAGTGCATGACGTGCTTGACGCGCGTGTAGTCGTGAAGACCGAAGACCGACAGGTCCTTGCCGTAGCCGGAGTGCTTGAAGCCGCCATGCGGCATCTCGCTCACGAACGGGATGTGCGTGTTGACCCACACCACGCCGAACTCGAGCCTGTTCGACATCCGCATCGCGCGGCCGTGGTCGGAGGTCCAGACGGAGCCCGACAGGCCGTAGCGCACGTCGTTGGCCTTGGCCAGCGCGTCCGCCTCGTCGGTGAACGTCTGGACCGTGATGACCGGGCCGAACACCTCGTTCTGCACCATCTCGTCGTCCTGCTTGAGGCCGTCGACGATGGTCGGAGCGAAGAAGTAGCCCTTGTCGCCCACGCGGTGGCCGCCGGTCAGGACCTTGGCGTGCGACGGGGCCCGCTCGATGAAGCCCTGGACCCTGGTCAGCTGGTTCTCGTTGTTCAGCGGGCCGTACAGGGCGTCCTCGTTGGACAGGTCGCCGGTGACCGTACCGGCGGCGGCCGCGGTGAGGGCGGACACGAACTCGTCGTGCACGCTCTCGTGGACCAGCACGCGGCAGGCGGCGGTGCAGTCCTGGCCGGCGTTGTAGAGCCCGGCGGTGGCGATGGACTCGGCGGCGGTCTTGAGGTCCTTGACGTCCTCGAAGACCACGACCGGGGCCTTGCCGCCCAGCTCCAGGTGAACCCGCTTGAGGTCGTCGGCGGCGGTCTTGGCGACCGCCATGCCCGCGCCGACCGAGCCGGTGATCGCCACCATGGCGGCGGTCGGGTGGCCCACGACCAGCGCGCCGGTCTCGCGGTCGCCGGTGACGACGTTGAAGACGCCGGGCGGCAGGACGCTGCCGATGATCTCGGCGAGTTTGACGGTGGACACGGGCGTCGTGTCCGACGGCTTGAGCACGATGGTGTTTCCGGCGGCCAGCGCCGGGGCGATCTTCCAGACCGCCATCATCATCGGGTAGTTCCAGGGCGTGACCTGGCCGATGACGCCGATCGGCTCGTGCCGGATGACGCTTGTGTGCTCGGCGAGGAACTCACCGGCCGTCGGGCCCTCAAGGGTCCTGGCCGCACCGGCGAAGAACCGGAAGTGGTCGGCCGCGACCGGAGTCTCGTCCTCGGCCATGCGGGCGCGGGGCTTGCCGGTGTTGAGGCACTCAGCCTCGTTGATCTCATCGGCCCTCGCCTCGATCGCCTCGGCGACCTTGAGCAGGAGATTGGCCCGCTCTCCCGGCGTGGTCTGACCCCACGACTCGAACGCGGCAGCCGCGGCGGCGTAGGCGGCATCGACATCCTCTGGACCGGAGATCGGAGCCTGAAGATAGGCTTCGCCGGTACAAGGATCGATGACATCGGAGAATCGGCCGCTCTTGGCGTCCACGAACTCATTGTTGATGAAGTTCTGCAGACGGCTGGTCAACGTGTGACCTCCTGGTGAACGTGGCTGAGATGCCGCGACTCTGACAGAGTAACCGCATCTAGACAAGGGATTCCGAAGCAAAGGATACCGAATTGCTACGAATTCGCTTGACAGGACGGGGAGAACTGACAGCATGTCGCACCAGGACGGCAAGCTAGCGGGAATGCGCCCGTAACGCCGGACTGGTAGGAGGATTCCCCGCGATGACGACCCCGCCTCGCGTACGCCGAAGCAACGAGGCCGCTTCCGGGCCGGTCGTGCTCGACGATTTGTCGAAGCAGATCATCGAGCAGCTGCAGAATGACGGGCGGATGCCGTACGCCGCGATCGGCAAGGCGGTCGGACTTTCGGAGGCCGCGGTCCGTCAGCGTGTGCAGCGACTGCAGGACGCGGGGGTGATGCAGATCGTCGCGGTCACGGACCCGCTGACGCTCGGCTTCCCGCGCCAGGCCATGATCGGCGTCAACTGTGAAGGCGACCTGGAGCTCGTGGCCGACGAGCTTTCCGCGATCGACGAGATCGACTACGTGGTGCTGACGGCGGGCAGTTTCGACGTGATCGTCGAGGTGGTCTGCGAGGGCGACTCCCACCTGCTGGAGATCCTCAGCAAGATCCGCGCCATCCCCGCGGTCCGCGCCACCGAGTCCTTCGTTTACCTGAAGCTCCGCAAGCAGACGTATTCCTGGGGTACCAGGTAAAGGGACATTTTGGATACACAGCGTAGCTGACCAAACCCTGACCGTAGCTTTACCCCATGGTTACCCCCCTTCACGAGGGCTTGGTGGGTATCGCCACCCTCGACCCCGGGCATACCGCCCACATGCTGGAGTCCCTGTTCGGTGACAGCCTCCGCATCCCCGCCGACAGCGGCCAAGTGGTGACCTGCTCGCTGTCGGAGTGCGTTCCCGCCGAGTACCGCGCGGACGGCGCCGTCCTCTATGGGACCGACGAAGACCGGCTCGCGGTCATCACCGAAGTGCAGCTCGCCTGCGACCCCGTCAAGCACGAGACGTGGCTGGCGTACATCGCCAACATGCGGGCCCGGTACAACTGCCCCGCCTGTCTCATCGTCATCTGCCCCAGCGAGACCACCGCCCGCTGGGCGTCCAAGGCCATCCACACCGGACACCCCGGGCTGACCCTCATCCCCTTGGTGATCGGCCCCGGCAACACCCCCGTCATCACCGATGTCGCCACGGCGGTGGGCAACATCGGCCTGGCCGCCATCTCGGCCATCACCCACGGGCAGGACCCGGAGATCCAGACCATCCTGGCCACCCTCACCACAGCCCTGAACAGCATCGACCCGTCTGAGGCGGCTCGCCATGCTGAATACGTGACCGTCGCCTTGGCCGGTGACGCGCAGAAGGAAATGGAGCGGCTCATGGCGACCACGTCATTCCTGTACCAGGGCGAGTATGCCCGGAGTCTGCGCGCGGAAGGCAGAGCCGAAGACAGAGCGGAGGCGATAGTCCTCGTGCTGCACGCCCGAGGTATCCCTGTCACCGATGAGCAGCGCGCCCGCATCCAGACGTGCACTGACTTCGACACCCTCACTGGCTGGCTCGAACGCGCCGTTTCCGTCACCACGACCGACGAGCTCTTCACCTCCTGACCGTCCAGCAGCACCGCCCCTAACCGAAGGGGCGGTGCTGCGCTGTTTGGTCAGCGGAACTGGACCGTGGCGATCTCCCAAGGGCCGAGGGGGAGGTTGAGGTGGCCTGGGGTGGTGGGCAGTTCGTCGCCGGGGCGGCCGCGGAGGTCGGCTTGGCGGGCTTCGGTGAAGGATCCCTTGATGGTGGCCGTGGTATCCGCAGCCGCGTAGTTGACGATGCGGAGTTCCTTCCAGTCGTCGCGGCGACGCAGCGAGGTCATCACCACGCCTGGGCCGGTGATCGACAGGCCGCTCTGGGGCTCGGGCAGGTCGCCGGTGCCGGTGCCGGCGACGGCCAGCAGGTCGTGGCGGAAGGTTTCGGCCGCGGCGGGGATCTCGCTCCAGTCTCCGCTGTACGGCATCAGCGCCAAGCTCACCGAGCGAAGCCCGCGGGACTGGGCCGCCGGGGTGGGGATCTGGGGGCCGGCGGGTTCCGGGCGCAGGGCGTTGCGGTTGCGGGACAGGAAGCCGACCGAGCGCAGCAGGGTGAGGGCGAGTTCCTGGCCGGTGAGCTCGTACTCGGTGACGTGCTCCAGCAGGGCGGCCACACCGCCCGCGGCGACCCAGCCGGAGGCGGGGTAGGTGGGCAGCGGGGTTTCGCCGCAGCCGCCTTCCGGGCTGAGGCCGCGTTCGACGACGGCGAACTGACCCTCCGCGTACGACGAGGTCGCCGCGACCGGCAACGGGACGTGCAGGCGGACCCGGTGGTCGTTGACCCGGTTGTCGAACTCCACGCGCAGCCGGACGAACGGCTCACCGGCCCGCAGTTCGACTCGCGTCTCCACGACCGTTTCGACCGTGGTGGTACCGCGGCCGGGGTCGGGGGCGGCGAGCTGGGGGACGCGGGCGTGGTCGGCGCCGGTCATGGGTTCGGACTCGGTGGCGGGCCACAGGTACGTGCGGCGGATGTCGAAGGCGGCCACCAGCGGCCCCGACCACACCGGGGAGACCTCGACCACGACCGGCTCCGACACCAGGCGGTCACCGGCCGGCGGCGCGTAGTTGTAGGTGTCTCCGGCGTCGCCGCCGTCCACGACACGTCCGGCGCCGGTGACGGTCACACCGTCGGGACCGGTCAGGGTGAGGGTGCCGTCGCCGGCCACCTCGACCCGGAGCAGGCCGTTGTCCAGAACCTGCCCCTCCGCGCGGGCCGGCGCGATGCCGCCCGCCGAGGTCAGGCCGGGCTCCCAGGGGACGGGACGCAGGCTGGTGTGGCCCAGCGCGGGGACCTCGACCAGCGCGGCCACGGTACGGCGGGGCTCGGCCAGGATGCGGACCCGGGTGACCCCGGCGGCCGCGGCGGCGATGTCGGCGGTGTCGAAGGTCTCGTCGCTGTTCCGGGCGACGGTGAAGGTCAGGACGCCGTCCTCGACGTTCCAGCCGGTGATGTGCTGGCCGTAGAGCTCGGGGCCGTGGATGAAGGAGAAGGCCAGCTCGGGGTCCATCTCCTCGTCGAGCAGCAGGGTGGGCTCGTATTCGAGGGTCTGGGTGTGGAGGGGGCCGTCGGGTCCGGCGAGCGGGTCCTGGCCGGCGACCTGGGTCAGGACGACGCCGCGCCGTACCGTGGGAGTGGGGTTGATGACGAGGACGCCGTCGGACGGGACGGCCGCGGACAGGCGGCTGGTGACCATGTCGCGCACGGCCTGCCCGAGGTGTTCGGCTTCGGCGATGCGGGCGGCGACCTGCTGGGCGGTCTCGTCGACGCCGCAGCCGGTGACGGAGTCGTGGCCGCTGGCGTCGACCAGGCGCCACCAGGCCATGTCGAGGAAGCGGCCCGGCCAGTCCTCGCCCCACAGGGCGGCCAGCGGTTCCGCGTAGCGCTCGACCATGCGTTCGGCGCGGCCCATGGCCTGCTTGACGTGGGCGCGCACGGAGATGACGCCGGGCAGGATGTTGGCGCGGGCGTGCGAGCGCAGCTCGCCTTCGACGCGGGGCAGGCCGTGGACGGACGGGTCGAACGCCTCGATGTATCCGGACAAGGTGTCCATGCGGGAGCCCATGGACGCGACCAGCTCCGGCAGCCCGGCGACCGGGGCGGAATGGTCGGTGCCGTACATGGCCAGCAGCGGGCCCTCGGGTCCGTGCCACGGGCGCATCCGCCGGGCGAAGGCGGCCGCGCGCTCCTCCAGCTTCCCGGCGCCGTGGATCAGGTCGACGCCGTTGCCGTAGCCGCCTTCGGGCAGGTACTGCGTGCGGACGGCGCTTCCGTCGGGCGCGACCCAGGCGAAGGCGTCGGTGACCACCTTCGACGGCACACCACGATAGACGCAGGCGTGCTCCAGCCCCGCCCGCCGAAGGATCTGCGGCATCTGAGCGGCGTGCCCGAACATGTCCGGCAGGTAGCCGACCTCCATCGCCCCGCCGAGCTTGTCGGCGCGGGAGAGCCCGAGCTCCAGGTTGCGCACGATGTTCTCGCCCGAGCACAGGAACTCGTCCAGCAAGATCTGCCACGGCCCCACGGCCAGCCGCCCGGAGCGCACCAGCGCGGCCAGGCGCTCGCGGTTCTCCGGGCGTACCTCCAGGTAGTCGTCCACGCAGGCCAGTTGCCCGTCGAGGGTGAAGTGGTAGCCGGGCTCGCGTTCCATGGTCTCGATCACTTCGTCGAGCAGCGCCACCAGCCGCAGCCGGAAGCGCTGGAACGGCTCGTACCACTCCCGGTCCCAGTGCGTGTGCGGAACCAGAACGATCTCAACGCTCACGGGCTTCTCCCCCCAGGGCAAGGTCATGCTGTACGGCGTAGCGTGCCGCGATCCGCTGGGCGGTGACGATGTCCTCCAGCGCCCCGGCGGCGTCGGTGAGCGGCGGCTTGCCGGAGGTCACGAACGCGTGGAAGGCCAGCAGCTGTGTCTCGAACGCCTCGGTCACGTCCCGGTACTCGTTGCGGCTCTCGGCCCCGGAGACGACGGTCAGCACGGTGGGCGCGTTCATCAGGTACGGGGCGGGGAAGGCCAGCTCCAGCGTGCCCTTGGTGTGGTGGATGGCGACGGTCTCCCGGTAGGCCGGATAGTCCTCCAGGTAATGCCATCGAATGGAATATCGCCCGGCAACCGGCAAAGGCCCAGAAATCTCGATTGAGCCGGGCGAACCACCCCAGTGCTCCACGTGATCCACGGCGACCGGCGCGCCGGTGAAACGCCGCAGCAGCGACAGGTCATGGCAGATCGAGCCCAGCGCCACGCTGTAGACCGACCGCAGCTCCGCCGTGGCCCGTTCGCCCAGCGCCCGGTCCAGGATCGCGTTCTCGGCGGCCCGCAGCGGCGCGACGTCCACGTCCCGCGCCTGGGCCAGGTTGGCGAAGGCCAGCTGCGACTCCCCGCTCGGGTGCAGCACGGTCACCTCGACCGAGCGGATCACGCCCTGCCCGCCCAGTTCCGCCAGGATCTCCTCGGCCCTGCGCACCGCCGGGTCGTACTGCTTCATGTAGCCGACCATCAGCCTGCCCTCGGGCAGCGCCGCGACCTCGGCCTCGGTCAGCGCCAGCGGCTTCTCGCACAACACGGCGTATCCGGCGGCGAGCGCCTGCCGTACCGGCTCGCCGTGGGAGCCGGAGGCGAGCATGACGACGGCGTCGAACCCGCCTTCTGCCAGCATGCCGGCCAGCGAGGTGTAACGGCGCGTCACCCCGAGCCGGTCGCCGACCGCGTCGGCGAGCGTCCGCGACAGGTCGCAGACCGCCGTGACCTCGAACAACTCCCGCCGCCTCGACAACAGCGGCACGTAGACGGCCTGGGTGACCGCCCCGCACCCCACCAGTGCGAGCCTCGTGCTCATCGTCGGCTCCCCCTCCCCCTCGGGCTCACAGCCCCAGGTCCTTCAGCATGGCCAGGTTCGCGGCCTGGTCGGCGATGACGTCGGCGATCGGGCGGCGGCCCGGCAGGGTGTCCTGCTCGACGACGATCCAGCCCCGGTAGCCGATCTCGTCCAGCGCCCGCACGACGCCGGGCAGGTCGAGGACGCCGCGGCCCAGCGCGCTGAACCCGCCGCGGCCCATGATCTCCCGCAGGTCGGCGCCGTCGTCCAGCGCTTCGGCCAGGATGGCCGGATCGCCGTCCTTGACGTGCACCTGCCCGATCCGGCCGCGCCAGTCGCGCAGCGCCTTGACCGGGTCGCCACCGGCCAGCAGCAGGTGCCCGGTGTCGAGGCAGAGCTGGGCGTCGGTGAGCTCCAGCAGGCGTTCGATCTCGTCGGTCGTCTCCACGTTGGTGCCGAGGTGGTGGTGGAAGACCGGCTCGTAGCCCCGGGCCCGGCAGCGGTCGACCGCCTCCTGCACGCGCTTGGCGTACCCGACCCACTCGTCCGCCTCCAGCCCGGGCGCGTTCCCGCCGGGCCGGGCGAAGCGCGCGGGCGATCCGGACTCGCCGAGCGTCGGTCGCGGCGCGAAGCCTTCCCCGTACGGCGGCGCCGCGTCGAACACGTCGAGCGTGGCGTCCAGCGCGGGCAGCCCGGCGGCGAACCCGGCGGCGTCTCCATAGGGCAGGTCCGCCCACCCACCGGCCAGCAGGAACCCGGCCGCCGACAACCTCCGGGCGAACTCCTCGCCGGTCCCGAGAAACCCGATCGGCCCCAGGTCGATGCCCTGGTATCCGGCCTCGGACAGAGCCGAGACCATCGCGTCGGCGCTCAGGGGCGCGGGCCCGTCGCTCAGCTCGAACACCCCGAAGCTCACGGGGGCGTTGGCGATCCGTGTCACGCGCATGAGTGCCTCTCTCCTGTCACGCACATAGAGCCATCACTTCGTTCTCGTAGGTCTCCAGGCGGTGCTGACCGGCCGTACCGGGGAGCAGCACGCGCTCGCCCCTGATCACCTGGCGGCGCCCGTCGGGGCGGACCAGGACCAGGCCGTCGGCGCCGAGCGCGAGCAGTTCGTCGCCGAGCCGCAGCAGAAGGGGCGCGTCCGGTCCCGCCGAGACGGCGGTGCGCCCGGCGGCCACGGCGTCGAGGATCAGGCTCGGGTCCTCGGCCAGCACCCACGTGGTGGGCGCGCCGGGCGGGCCGTCGCCGCCGTGACGGTGGAAGTCGCTGCCGCCGATCGCGATCACGTCGTCACGCCAGGCGTCGGCCCACGCCAGCGGCGCGCCCCAGCGGCGATCCCACCAGCCGGAGCTCCACACCTCGGCCACCCGCGGGCGCCGCTCGACGGGCAGCAGCCAGGCGCAGTCGCCGCCGAGCGGATGGTTGACCGACATCAGGCCGCCGCGTTCGCGCGCGTGCTCGGCCCAGGAGTCGGCGGGCTCGCGGAAGTCGACCCAGCCGACGTCGCCGAAGACGTTGGCGTGGCCGCGGTCGGTGGTGACCTCCTGGCCGGGGATGAGTGTGATGCCCCGGTCGGTCTTGGCCAGCCAGGGGTGGTGGCTGACGGTGTTGTGGTCGGTGACGGCCAGGAAGTCCAGGCCGCGGGAGGCGGCCAGCTCGGCCAGTTCGGGGATGGTCAGGGTGCCGTCGCTGTGGACGGTGTGGGCGTGGAAGTCACCCGCGTACCACCGCATTCCAGAAATATCCGGAATGTCGCGCCGAGGGGGGCGGGCGCCGAGCTCCGGCTCTGGAGTGTCCGGAAATTTCGGGATCTGGGGCGAGGTCTCGATCTCCAGCGTGTAGTCCAGGCCCTCAGGCGGGATGCGGTGCAGGCGGAGCCACACCTGCCAGAGCCCCGCCTCCAGCCCGGCTCCCGAGGCTTCGGGCAGGTAACCGGGCGTCGCCCACTCGGTCGTGATCGTGTACGCGTCACGGGCGCCGCCCGACCAGCCGCGAAAGCCCGACGGCCCGCCGCAGCCGAGGTCGATCACGCCCAGGGCGCGGTCGTAGGACAGCCGCACGGTCACCGACCGCGCCCCCTCCTGCACCTCGAACGGCACCTCGCGCAGAATGCGCTCCAGCCGGTCGTCCAGCGACCAGTGTCCTCGGATCACGCTCACGCTCCGGCCTCCATACCCCCGCGTCCGGCGGCGACCAGGTCGCCGTCGCGGTAGGCCAGCGCGCGGTCGGCCCGGGGCAGCGCGTAGCCGTCGTCGCCGGGCACGGGCTCGCGGCCCTCCGGCACCACCGCCTGCACCGAGGCCGCCCCGACCTCAAGCGTCACCAGGTGGGACGCTCCCAGGTTCTCCACGATCGACACCTTCCCGCCCAGCGCGCCCTCCGCGGGCTCGGCGGAGTAGGACATGTACTCGGGACGCACGCCGTACACGATCTTCTCTCCGTCGGTGAGCAGGCCGGTGGCCGACTCGGGGACGGCCACCTTGCATCCGGACACCTCCAGACTGTCGCCCCTTACGACGGCGTCAAGCAGGTTCATCGGCGTGGAGCCGATGAAGGAGGCGACGAAGGTGTTGGCCGGCCGCTGGAACACCTCGGCCGGTGTGCCGACCTGGCGGATGTGCCCGGCCTCCATGACCGCCATCCGGTCGGCCATCGCCAGGGCCTCGGCCTGGTCGTGGGTGACGAAGACGGTGGTGACGCCGAGTTCGCGCTGCAGCCGCTTGAGGAACGTGCGCGCCTCAAGCCGTAGCCGCGCGTCGAGGTTCGACAGCGGCTCGTCGAACAGGAACGCCCGCGCCTGCGTGGCCATCACGCGGGCCAGCGCCACGCGCTGCTGCTGGCCGCCGGACAGCTGGCCGGGGCGCCGGTCCATGAGCTGGGCCAGGCCCAGCCGTTCGCCGACCTCGCGGGCCTTGTCGCCGCGCGCGGCCTTGGCGACCTTCTTGATGCGCAGCGGGTAGGCGATGTTGTCGGTGACGTCCATGTGCGGGAAGAGCGCGTAGTCCTGGAAGACCATCGCCAGGTCGCGGGCGCCCGGCTGGATGTTGGTCACGTCGCGCTCGCCGAGGACGACCGAGCCCGAGGTGGCGGTCTCCAGCCCGGCGATGGTGCGCAGCAGTGTGGTCTTGCCGCAGCCGGACGGGCCCAGCAGGGCGAAGAACTCGCCGTCGGGGATGACCAGGTCGAGGGCGTCGAGCGCTCGGACGCCGCCGGGGTAGACCTTGGTGAGGCCGCGCAGTTCGATGGCCGACATCAGCGCTTGATCCCTCCGTGGAAGCGGAAGCCGTACTTCTTGCTGACGAACAGGTACATGAGCACCACCGGCACCGAGTAGAGGAGGCCGAAGGTCGACAGCAACTGCAGGTTGGCCTGGCCGCCCTCGGTGTAGAGCGTATAGATGATCACCGCGGCCGGCTGGTTCTCCGGGTCACTGCTGAACAGCAGGTACGGCATGAGGAAGTTGCCCCACACGTTGGCGATCGCCCACACGGCGATGGTCGCCAGCCCCGGCCGTACCAGCGGGACCACCACGTGCCGCACGATCTGCAGCGGCGAGGCGCCGAAGACGCGCGCCGACTCCTCGTAGGACTTGGGCGTGGTGTCCATGAAGTCCTTGAGCATGAAGATCGCCGCGGGCAGCAGGCCGCCGGTGAGGATGAGGATGACGCCGAGGTGGGTGTCGATGAGGTTCAGCTCGACCGCGAGCTGGTAGATCGGCACCATCGCCGCGGTGCCGGTGATGATCGACGACAGCAGCAGGAGCGCGTAGAGGAGCCCGTCGCGGCCGGGGATGCGCACCCGGCTCAGCGCGTACGCGGCCAGCGCCGCGAACACCACGACCAGCAACGCGGTGCCGACGGCCAGGATCAGCGAGTTGTAGAGCGACCCGAGCGCGTACGGATGCTCCAGGATCGCCCGGAAGTTGGCGAGCGTGAAGTCGGGCAGCGACACCTCGTAGGTCGGGTCGCTGGTGAACGGGGCCGTGGCCAGCCACAGCAGCGGCACGCTGAAGAAGGCCAGCACCACGGCGATCAGCGTGTAGAAGCCGATCCGGCCGAGTACGCGCCGCGGGCTCATGACTTCCTCCTGAGCAGCCGCAGGTAGAACACGGCGACCACGAGGTTGATCAGCAGGATGATCGCGGAGATGGCCGCGCCGACGCCGAGGTTCCCGCCGATCAGTGCCTCCTTGTAGACGTAGACGGCGAGGATCTCGGTCTTCCCGTCCGGCCCTCCGGCGGTGAGCATGAACGGGGTGAAGTCGTTGAACGTCCACAGGCTGATCAGCAGCAGGTTGGTCAGGATGTGGCCGCGGATGTGCGGGAAGACGACGTCGCGCAACTGCTGCCAGCCGGAGGCTCCGGCCAGGCGGGCGCTCTCCAGGTGCGAGGGCGGCACGTTGCCGAGGGCGGCGCCGTACAACATCATCGAGAACGCGGTGCCGCGCCAGGTGTTGAAGATGATGATCGACAACATCGGGTAGTCGAGCAGCCAGGCGAAGCCGGGGATGCCGAGCAGCAGGTTCAGCGTGCCGCCGTCGCGGTCGAGCAGCGCCACCCACAGGAACGACACCACGGCGCTGGGCAGGATCCAGGCGAGGATGACCAGGCCCTCGACCAGGCGCTTGAGCGGGCCGGTCCGGTCGCGCATCAGCCACGCGATGGTGAAGCCGAGCACGACCTGCCCGATGACCGCGGAGCCGAGCACGAACTCCACGGTCAGCCAGGTCGAGTTCCAGAACTTGCCGCTGGCCAGCGCGTTGAAGAAGTTGTCGAGGCCGACGACCTGCGGGTCGCGGGCCTGCACCCCGCTGAGGCGGTAGTTGGTGATGCTGAGGTAGAGCACCCAGAGCGCGGGAAAGACCAGGAAGACCGCGATGAGCAGGAGCGCGGGCGCGGCGAAGACCGACGCTCTGACGCGGCCGAGACCGGCCGCGTCAGAGCTGTAGGTCTTCCTGTCCGGGGGCGCCGGGGCCTCAGGAGGCGATGTTGCCAGCGCCACCGGCTATTCCTTCGAGCTTCTTCTGGTACTCCGCGGCGGCCTCGTCCGGCGTCTTCCCGCTCACCACGGCGGCCGTGGCCTCCTGCAGGGCCGTGGAGACCTGCGGGTAGAGCGCGACCGGCGGCCGGTAGGCGGTCAGCGGGAGCACTTCCTCGGAGATGTAGGCCAGCAGCGGGTCGCCGGTCAGGATCTCCTTGTTGACGTCGGTGCGCGGGGTGATGCGCACGTTGCCGTTCTTGGTCTCCTCCTTCAGTCCCTCGGCGGAGAGCGTGAAGGCGAGCAGTTCGAAGGCTTCCTTGGGGTGCTTGCTGTTGGGGTTGAGCGTGCGCAGCGCGCCGCCGGACATGCTGACGAAGTCCTGGCCGCGCAGGCCCTTGCCGGCCTCCATCGCGGGGATCTTCGCGTAGCCGACGGTCTGGTCGCGGTCGGCCATCTTGGCCACGCCGTCGGTGGGGTTGACGACACCGCGCCAGAAGTAGTCGCCCTCCATCAGGATGCCGATCTTGCCTTCGGCGAACTGGGCGAAGGACTTGTCGCGGCCCTTGGCCTCCTGCTGGAGCTTGGGGTCGCCCAGGCCCTGCGAGTAGATCTTCTGGTAGAGGCCGAGCGCGTCCTTGAGCGGCTGGGCGGCGCCGGTCCACTTGCCGTCCTTCTGCACCTCGCCGCCGGCGCCGGCCAGCAGCGGGAGCACGCCCTGCATGGAAGTGGCCTCGCCCATCGCGGTGCCGGCGTTGATCTGGATCGGCACGGGCACGCCCGCGGACTTGAGCTTGGCGCCGGCGTCGAGGATCTCCTGCCAGCTCTTCGGCTGCCAGTCGGCGGGCAGGCCCGCCTTGGTCATGAGCGTCTTGTTGAAGTAGAGGACGCGGCCGTCGGTGCCGACGGGCAGCGCGTGCTTCTTGCCGCTGAAGGTGGCCAGGCCCTGGACCGCTTCGGGGATCTGGCTCCAGCCCTCCCAGGACTCCGCCTCGGGGCCCGCCACCTCGGCCAGCGGCTTGATGTAGCCGGCCTCGGCGAACTCGCCCATCCAGATGCCGTCGATGTCGAAGACGTCCGCCCCCTTGCCGGACTTCAGGTCCAGGGAGAGCTTGGTCTTGTACTGCTCGTCGTCGACCCCACTCGGGATGAACTTGACCTTGACGTCCTTCCCTTTCGCCTTCTGGGCCGCCTCGAACTGGGGAATGACCCACTTCGCGATGTACTCGGCGCCCTTGGCGTTCTTGCCGCCGGCGATCGCGTTCTGGGTGATCGTCAGCTCGATGGTGTCACCGCCGCCGCCGGACGACTGGCCGCAGGCGGCGGCCGACAGGGCCAGGACGGCGACAGCCGAGATTTTTCGCAATCTCATGCGAACCCTCCAGAACGTCCTAAAAGGGGGTATATGCGGGTTTCGGGCAGGACGTAATTTGCAACATAGCGGACATCAGAATGTCATGACAATATGCCATGCTAGGTCCGAGTCCCGGGAGGTAGCTTGTTCGATCTGATCACGATCGGCCGCTGCGGCGTCGACGTCTATCCGCTGCAGACAGGCGTCGGACTGGCCCAGGTCGAAAGCTTCGGCAAGTTCCTCGGCGGCAGCCCGACCAACGTGGCCGTCGCGGCCGCGCGCCACGGCCTGAGCTCCGCGGTGATCACCGCGGTGGGCGCCGACCCGTTCGGCGACTACGTGCGCTCGGCCATCGCGGGTTTCGGCGTCGACAACCGCCACGTCACGACCTTCGCCGAGGCGCCCACCCCCGTGACCTTCTGCGAGATCTTCCCGCCCGACCACTTCCCGATCTACTTCTACCGAGGTGAGCACCCGCCGGACCTGCGCATCACGCCCGAGTCCCTCGACCTCGACGCGATCAGGGCCGCCAAGGTCTTCTGGTTCAGCGCCACCGGGCTGAGCATGGAGCCCAGCCGGGCCGCGCACGCCGCCGCCCTGGCCGCCCGCGGCGACGCCGGCTGGACCGTCTTCGACCTCGACTACCGGCCCACTCTGTGGAAGGGACCCGCCGAGGAGGCGGTCCGCCAGGTGCTCCCGCTGGCCGATGTCGCCGTGGGCAACCTGGACGAAGTTGAGGTGGCCGTCGGCACCCGCGACCCGGAGGCCGCCGCGCAGGCGCTGCTCGACGCGGGGGTGAAGGTGGCGATCGTGAAGATGGGGCCCAAGGGGGTCTTCGCGCGCAGCCGTACTGAGACGGCGCTGGCCGAACCGGTCGCGGTCGAGGTCGTCAACGGCATCGGCGCCGGCGACGCCTTCGGCGGCGCGATCTGCCTGGGCCTGCTGCGCGGCTGGCCGCTGGAGCGCACGATCCGCTTCGCCAACGCCGCCGGCGCCTTCGTCGCCGCCCGGCTGGCCTGCGCCGACGCCATGCCCACCACCGACGAGGTGACCCAGCTGATGGAAGGCCGCGCATGACAGATCTGACGCTCACCAGGGCCGACCGCTACGAGCGGCTCACCAGGATCCGGGCGACCCGGCCTGAGGAGATCGCGCACGCGGCGGCCAGGCGGCAGCGGCGCGGACTGCCCGGCGACGGCGAGCGGCTGATGATCATCGCCGCCGATCACCCCGCCCGCGGCTCGCTCGGCGTGCGCGACCGGCCGTACGCCATGGCCAGCCGCCCCGACCTGCTCGACCGCCTGCAACTCGCGCTGCAACGGCCGGGCGTGCACGGCATCCTGGCCGCCCCCGACGTGCTGGAGGACCTGCTGCTGCTCGGCGCGCTGGAGGGCAAGCTGGCCTTCGGCTCCATGAACCGCGCCGGCATCCAGGGCGCCGTCTTCGAGCTGGACGACAGGTTCACCGGCTTCGACGCCGCCGCCATCGACGCCATGCGCCTGGACGGCGGCAAGATGCTGTGCCGCATCGACCCGGCCGACCACGGCACCGTCGCCACGCTGGAGTCGTGCGCGCACGCCGTCACCGACCTGGCCAAGCGGCGCCTCGTGGCGATGGTCGAGCCGTTCTGGTCCAGCCGGGCCAACGGCGGCCCCGTACGCAACGACCTGTCGCCCGAGGCGGTCATCAGGGCCATCAGCGTGGGCCAGGCGCTCGGCGCGACCTCCGCCTACACCTGGCTGAAGATCCCGGCGATCCCCGAGATGGAACGGGTCATGGCCGCCACCACGCTGCCCGCCCTCCTGCTCGGCGGCGACCCGCCGGACATCGACGCCGCCTTCGCCGACTGGGGCCGCGCCCTGGAACTGCCGGGCGTGCGGGGCCTCGTCGTGGGACGTGCGCTGCTCTACCCTCCTGACGACGACGTCGCCGCCGCCGTGGACGGCGCCGCGTCCCTGGTCAGGGAGGCCTCACGATGACCCACATCCCGTACGGCAAGGCCGCCTCGGCCCCGTGGTCGGTGGAGATCACCCCCGAGCTGGCCGGCTGGACCTACTCGGCCCTGCGCGTGGCCGACCTGACCGACGACGCCCCGGTGGCCTTCGAGACCGGAGAGGAGGAGATGCTCGTCCTGCCGCTGTCCGGCTCCTGCACGGTCACCTTCGCCGCCCCGGTCGAAGGCGGCACCACCACCTTCCACCTGGCCGGCCGCCCGTCGGTCTTCGCCGGGCCCAGCGACTTCGCGTACCTGCCGATCCACACCGAGGTGATCCTGCGCGGCAGCGGCCGCATCGCCCTGCCCGCCGCGCGCGCCACCCGGCGGCTGGAGCCGCGCCACGTCCCGGCCGACCGGGTCCCGGTCGAGATCAGGGGCGCGGGCGTGGCCAGCAGGCAGATCAACAACTTCTGCTCCCCCGCCGCCTTCGACTGCGACAAGCTCGTGGCCGTCGAGGTGCTCACGCCGGGCGGCAACTGGTCGTCCTACCCGCCCCACAAGCACGACACCCCCAACCCGGGCGAGGCGGTGCTGGAGGAGATCTACTACTTCGAGGGCGGGCCCGGCTACCAGCGCGTCTACACCTCGGAACGCGGTCACATCGACACCCTGGCCGAGGTCGCACCCGGCGACGTGGTGCTCGTCCCCTACGGCTACCACGGGCCGTCGATGGCCGCCCCCGGCTACGACCTCTACTACCTCAACGTGCTCGCCGGGCCGTCCGGTGAGCGTTCCATGGCCTTCTGCGACGACCCGCGCCACACCTGGATCCGCGACACGTGGGACGGTCAGGAGGTCGACCCTCGTCTGCCGTTCGGGAGGACCTCATGATCCGGCTGACCGTCGCCCAGGCGACCCTGCGCTTCCTCGCCGCTCAGCGCACCGAGCGCGACGGCGCCGAGCACCGGATGTTCGGCGGGATCTTCGGGATCTTCGGGCACGGGAACGTGGCGGGGCTCGGGCAGGCGCTGGCCACGGATGCGGCGCTGCCGTACCTGCTGAGCAGGAACGAGCAGGCCATGGTGCACGCGGCGGCGGGCTACGCGCGGGCGAGCAACCGGCTGCGGACGCTCGCCTGCACCACCTCGGTCGGTCCCGGCGCCACCAACATGATCACCGGCGCGGCGGGCGCGACGATCAACCGGCTGCCGGTGCTGTTGCTGCCCGGTGACGTGTTCGCCACCCGCGTGGCCAATCCGGTGCTGCAGGAGCTGGAGGATCCGCGCTCCTACGACCTGTCGGTCAACGACGCCTTCAAGCCGGTCTCGCGCTACTGGGACCGGATCAACCGGCCCGAGCAGCTTCCGTCCGCGTTGCTCGCGGCGATGCGGGTGCTCACCGACCCGGCCGAGACCGGCGCGGTGACGCTGGCGCTGCCGCAGGACGTGCAGGCGGAGGCGTGGGAGTGGCCGGAGGAGCTGTTCGGGCGCCGGGTGTGGCACATCGGCCGGCCGCGGCCGGAACCCGCCGCGCTCGCCCGCGCCGCCGAGCTGATCAGGCGCTCGGCCCGGCCGCTCATCGTCGCCGGCGGCGGGGTGATCTACAGCGAGGCGACGGAGGAACTGCGCGCCTTCGCCGAGCGGTACGGCGTGCCGGTCGCCGAGACGCAGGCCGGCAAGGGCGCCCTGCCGTACGGGCACCCGCTGGCGGCCGGCGCGGTCGGCGCGACGGGCACGACGGCGGCCAACGCGCTCGCCCGCGAGGCCGACCTGATCATCGGCGTCGGAACCCGCTACAGCGACTTCACCACCGCCTCGCGCTCGCTGTTCGACCAGGACGCGCAGGTCGTCAACCTCAACATCACCTCCTTCGACGCGGCCAAGCTGTCGGGCCTGCAACTGGTGGCCGACGCCCGCGAGGGCCTGGCCGACCTCGCCCAGGCCCTCGACGGCTGGGGTACGGCCGGCGTCTACCGCACCATGACGGCCGAGCTGACCCGCGCCTGGGACGCCCAGGTCGAGGCCGCGCACGCGCTGGACGGCACACCGCTGCCCCAGCCCGCCATCATCGGCGCGGTCAACGCCGCGGCCGGCGAGGACGGCGTGGTGGTGTGCGCGGCCGGTTCGATGCCGGGCGACCTGCACAAGCTGTGGCGCCCGAGCGGCCCCGGCTCCTACCACGTCGAGTACGGCTACTCCTGCATGGGCTACGAGATCGCCGGCGGGCTCGGCGTCAAGCTGGCCGTGCCGGAGCGCGAGGTGTTCGTGCTGGTCGGCGACGGCTCCTACCTGATGATGGCCCAGGAACTGGTCACGGCGGTCGCCGAGGGCGTCAAGCTGATCGTGGTGCTGGTCGACAACTCCGGCTTCGCCTCGATCGGCCGGCTGTCGGAGAGCGTGGGCGCCGAACGCCTCGGCACCGCCTACCGCTACCGGGGCTCGGGCCGCTACGACGGCGGTCCGCTGCCGGTCGACCTGGCCGCCAACGCCGCCAGCCTGGGCGCGCGCGTGATCCGCGCCGAGACCGGCGACGACCTGCGCAAGGCCCTGGAGAGCGCGCGAGCGGCCGACGAGACCACCGTGATCTACGTGAAGGCCGACCCGCACGTGGACGCTCCCTCCTCCGAGGCCTGGTGGGACGTGCCGGTCGCCGAGGTCGGCAGCCCCGCCCGCGCCGCCTACGAGGAGGCCAAGCGCTCCCAGCACTGATTACGCGGCGCCGCCCAGGGGAACGCCCTGATCATGAAGCCATGGCGGGTGCTCGGATGGATCGCGCTGATCGCGGTGATCCTCTACTGCGTCTGGTTCGTCAGGACCGTCGCCATCTCGGTGATCATCGGGGTGTTCATCACGGCCCTGCTCCTGCCGCCGTTCACCTGGCTGCGGGGCAAAGGACTGAACCGGGCCCTGGCCACGACCGTGGTCTGCCTGGGCGCGCTGGTGATCGGCGGAGTCTTCTTCTGGCTCCTCGTCCCCGCCACCGTCGACGGGCTCGGGCAGCTGCGGGCCAGCCTCGGCAAGGCCCTGGACGACCTGCACAACTTCGCCCGCTCGCTCGGGCTCGACGACACCCGGCTGTCGGAGATGTCGAAGCAGGTCCAGGCGTACCTGACCGAGCAGTCCCGCTCCATCGCCACCGGAGCGATCGCCGGGGTCCGCACCGCCGGTGAGATCGTGATCGGCGCGGTGCTGGCGCTCATCCTGGCCATCTACTTCGTCCACGGCGGTGACCGGCTGTTCGCCTGGCTGACCGACCTGGCGCCGGTCAAGGCCAGGCCGCACCTGCGCGAGGCGGGCGACGTCGTCTTCGGCGTCATCGGACGCTACATCCGGGGCATCGCGATGGTCGGGCTCGTGGACGGCTTCTTCATCGGGGTCGCGCTGTGGATCCTGGGCGTGCCGATCGCGCTGCCGCTGGCCGTACTGACGTTCGTGGGGGCGTTCCTGCCGGTGGTGGGGGCGTTTATGGCCGGGTTGTTCGCCGCCGTGGTGGCGTTCGTGGCCAAGGGCTGGCTGGTGGCGCTGATCGTGGTCGGCGTCACGATCCTGGTCCAGCAGGTGGAGGGCCACGTGCTGGCGCCGCAGATCTACGGGAGAGCGCTGGACCTGCCCGGCGCGGTCATCCTGCTGGCGATCGCCGTGGGCAGCGTGGTCGCCGGGATCACCGGCGCGTTCCTGGCCGCGCCGGTGGCCTCGGTGATCGTGGCGTTGATCAGGAATCGAGAGGCAGCTCGAGCTCCAGCTCATGCCTGATCGGGATGCCGTCCTCCGACAGCTCCGGGATGCTCGGCTTGAGCTCACGGGTACGGGTGATCGCGTCGCGGCGCAGCGCGACCAGGTCGAAGCCGTAACGCTGGTAGAAGGCCAGCGCCCTGGTGTTGTCGTTGGTGGTGATCAGCGTCAGGCGGCGCATGCCACGCCGCTGCGCCACCTCGCGGACCGCGTCCAGCAGGGCCGTACCGACCCCGGCGCCCTTGACGACGGCGTCGATCGTGACGATCTCCACGCTGCCGTCGCGCTCGGTGTAGGTGATCAGCCCGGCGATCCTGTCGTCGTCGGCGACCGCGACGAAGCCGGGCAACGTACTCGCGTCGATCATCTCGCCCCAGGTCAGCGCGATGACGTGGGTGTCGCCCCAGCTCGCGGTCAAGATCTCGACAACCTGTTCCAGATCGCCGGGGACGATGGGTCGCACGGTGAATGGCATAGGGCCCATTATGAGATCTCATGCGATGGGTGACATTCGACTGCTTCGGGACCCTGGTGGACTGGCGTCACGGGATCGCCACCAGCGCGGAACTGATCTTCCCCGGGTACGGCGGCCGCCTCCTCGACGCCTACAACCGGCACGAGCTTGCCGTCCAGACCGAGACGCCGACGATGCTCTACCGCGAGGTGATGGCCGAGACCCTCCGCCGGGCCTGCGCCTCCGAGGGCCTGGACCTGGGCGCCGACAACGCCGGCGTGCTCGCCCGCACCCTCCCCTACTGGCCCGTCTTCCCCGAGGTCGGTGAGGAACTGGGCGCGCTGCGCTCGGCCGGATGGCGCCTGGCCCTGCTCACCAACTGCGACCGCGACCTCATCGGCCTGACGCAGCGGCGGCTGCCCGTACCCTTCGACGCGGTCGTCACCGCCGAGGACGCCGGAGGCTACAAGCCGTCTCCGGGCCACTTCGAACGTTTCCGTTCCTCACACGAGCCGTCGGAGTGGGTGCACGTGGCGCAGGGCTACGTCCACGACATGGTCCCGGCACACGCGCTCGGCCTGCGCCGGATCTGGATCAACCGCCTGGCCGAGACCCCCGCCGACCCGTCGATCCTCCAGACCGTCCAGCCCGACCTCCACGGCCTGCTGGCCGCCCTTCAGTAGCGGCCACTGGGGCCGGTGGCGGCACTTCAGTAGCGGCCGCGCCACTGTCGTCGCGCCACCGACGCCCCACGACCAGCGCGTCACCACCACCGGTGCTTCACCACCAGCGCGCGTCACCACCGGCGCTTCGCTGGCGGCGCTGATCCGGCGCTGCTTCAGTAGCGCTGGTCCAGGACGTCGGCGATGCCCGCGAGGAACGAGTCGACGTCCGCGATCAGGTAGCCGGGGCGGACCAGCACGGTGGCGAACTTGGCGTCCCGCACGGCCTGCCCGGTCAGCGGGTTGTCGGTGGTGCCGCGCAGCGTGGCCACGATGCGGTCCAGGAAGGCGTCGATCTCGTCCTCGTTGTACCCGGTCCCCATCCGGCCCGACCGAAACGCCACCCGCTCGACCCGCGCCGCCTGCGTCTCGAACCACTCCTCGCGCAGCATCTCACCGGTCGGCTCGGTCATCGCCAGCGACACCGGCGTCTTCGCACGCGTCTCCAGCGCCACGACGAACGCCTCCAGCGCGAAATCCACCGCCGTCTCGTTGTAGCCGCCGCGCCGGGCGCGGAAGGTGGCCCGGCGCACCTCATCGGCGGTCACCGGCACCAGCTCGCGCCCGCCCCGGCCGAGCGTGGCCTCGATGCGGCTGATGAGCGAGTCCACGTCGATGGGGTCATAGCCTGAACGCATACCCATGACGCGCGGAAAGCGGTTCAAGCGACGGTCCTCCTGAGATGTGCCGAGGGGTGCCTATATTGTGGGGCTCTTTATCCGGAGAATGCGACCCACTCCATTACCGTTGGATCACTATGGACCTGTCCAACGTCTCTTTCCGCTACCGGCGGCGGGCCCCCGACGTGATCAGGAACGCGGATACCGTCCTGAACCCCGGCGACGTCATCGAGCTGACCGGCGCGAACGGCGCCGGCAAGTCCACCTTGCTCCGTCTGCTGGCCGGCCTGACCCACCCCACAAGCGGCAAAATATCGGCCCGCCCCAGAACAGTCGGCTACGCCCCCGACCACCTCCCCACAGCGCAACCCTTCACCGTGTCCGCCTACCTGGACCACATGGCCCGCATCCGAGGCGGCGCCACCTGGCGTCCGTGGGCCGACCGCCTCAACCTCACCCATCTCGTACGGCTCCCGCTCCGCGAACTGTCCAAGGGCAGCGCCCACAAGGTCGCCCTCATCCAGGCGCTCATGTGCCGACCGGGCCTGCTCCTCCTCGACGAACCCTTCGCCGGCCTGGACACCGACACCCGCGAAGCCCTGCTCGCGATCGTGACCGAGCTGGCCGCCCGAGGCACCATCGTGGTGGCCGGCGACCACGAGGCGGGTCTCCACGACCTCCCCTCCCTCCGCCACTGGACGCTGACCGACGGCATCCTGCAAGAAGCCACCCCAGACCACGAACCCCACCCCACCCCAGACCACGAACCCCACCTCACCTCGAACCACGCGCCTGACCTGGTTCCGGGCCACAGGCCCGACCTCGTTCCGGGCCACACACGTGGCCACGTGCCCGACCAGACACCCGATCTCGCCCCGGACCACGCACCGGGCACCGGGCAGCACCACAAGTCGGACCACGCGCCGGATCTCGTTCGCTCGACGGCCACGTCCAGTCGAGGGGCGGCGTCCGTACCGGCGGCTTCCTCTGACCAGGCGGTTTTGTCCGCATCCGCCGCGGTCCTGGCGTCTGGCGTGGACGTCGGTGCGGTGGGAGTCGATCGTCCGGCGGAGGCCGGGCGGCTTGGTGGGTCGGAGGGCGGTGTGGTGGTGGAGGTGCGGGTGCCCGATGGCGAGGTGGGGTCGTTTCTGGCGCGGATGCGCGCGGAGGGCTACGAGGCCACGGAGGCGGCACAATGATCGCGTTGACCAGGTTCCGGATATCCGCCTATGTCCGGTCGCATCGGGTCTACCAGGCGCTCATCCCGACCCTGGTGTTGCTGGCGATCATCTACGCCAACCGAGCACCGATCGGCTCCGAGGCCGCCGCGTTGGCCGACTCGGCGGTACTGATCATCCCGGTGCTCGCCTGGGCCACCCGTTCCCTGCTCGACACCGAGCCCGACGATCAACGCGCCATCTCCGCCACCACAGCCGGAACGCGCACCCGCGAACTGACCGGCGGCCTCCTGGCGGCCTTGGCGGTGAACACGGTGTTCGCCACGCTGGCCCTGGCCTGCGGCCTGCTGATGGGACTGGAGTCCGGCCCGACGACCGACGTGCTGTTCGCCGTGACGGTCCTGCACGTGCTGGCGGTGCTGGCCGGGCTGGTCCTGGGCGCACTGACGAGCCGGGTGATCCTGCCCTCCCCCGCGCTGTCCATCATGGCCCTGCTCTTCGGCTACCTGGCCATGCTGCTGATCAGCATCACCCCGGCCTACTGGCTGACGGTCCCGGTCACGGCGTGGCTGAAGTCGGCAGGATCGGGCGCCCTACCGTCGGACCTCCCGGTACTGGGCGCCATCTCGCTGGCGTGGTGCGTGGCCGGCCTCGCCTGGTACGCCTGGCTACGCCGCTCCCGCCCCTAACGAACTCCACGCCCCCTAACCGGTCACCGCTTCACCCTCCGCGGGGTCGACGGGGCCGTTGCGGCGGGGACCACGTCCGACGTGAGAAGCGATCCCCCCGATCGGCGCCCAGGCACGGCGGCGGGTGGCGTGGGGGTGGCGGAGCCGTAACGGATGGGGGGCGTGAAGGCGGAGCCGTCACGGAAGAGCGGCGTGACAAGAGAAGGCGCAGGGCCACCGCGACGGCGCAACCTGGAGAAGAGACGGCGGGCCCTGAAGAAAAAGACGGGCCCTTGAGAATGAAGCGGGCCCTGAAGGAAGAGACGCGGCCTGGAGATCTTGAGTGGAGACGGCGGGGTTACTCGGCGGCGGCGAGTTGGCCGCAGGCGCCGTCGATTTCGCGGCCGCGGGTGTCGCGGACGGTGACCGGCACGCCGTGGAACTGCAGGCGGCGCACGAACGCACGCTCGTCCTCCGGCCGTGAGGCGGTCCATTTGGAGCCCGGCGTCGGGTTGAGCGGGATCAGGTTGACGTGCACCAGCTTGTTCTTGACCAGCTTGCCCAGCAGGTCCGCCCGCCACTCGTGGTCGTTGATGTCCTTGATCAGCGCGTACTCGATCGACACCCGGCGCTTGGTCTTGGCCGCGTACGCCCACGCGGCGTCCAGGACCTCGGCGACCTTCCAGCGTGTGTTGATCGGCACTAGCGTGTCGCGCAGTTCGTCGTCGGGCGCGTGCAGCGACAGTGCGAGCGTCACCGGCAGTCCCTCGTCGGCGAGCTTGCCGATCGCCGGGACGAGGCCGACGGTCGAGACTGTCACGCCGCGCGCGGAGATGCCGAGGCCGTCGGGGGCGGGTTCGACCATGCGGCGGACGGCGCCGATGACCTGCTTGTAGTTGGCCAGCGGTTCGCCCATGCCCATGAAGACGACGTTGTTGATCCGGCCGGGGCCGCCGGGCACGTCGCCGGAGGCCATGGTGCGGGCGCCGGCGACAACCTGTTCGACGATCTCCGCGGTGGACATGTTGCGGGTCAGGCCGGCCTGGCCGGTGGCGCAGAAGGGGCAGTTCATGCCGCATCCGGCCTGGGAGGACACGCAGATCGTGGCGCGGTCGGGGTAGCGCATGAGCACCGACTCGACCAACGCGCCGTCGAACAGCCGCCACAACATCTTGCGGGTGGTGCCCTGGTCGGTGGTGAGCTCGCGGACCGAGGTCAGCAGCGGGGGCAGCAGCGCCGACAGCTTCTCCCTGGCCGGGGCGGGCAGGTCGGTCATCGCCTCGACGTCGGTGGTCAGGTGCGTGAAGTAGTGGCGCGAGAGCTGGTCGGCGCGGAACGGCTTCTCACCGAGTTCGGCCACGGCGGCGCGGCGCTCGGCCATCGTGAGGTCCGCCAGGTGCCGCGCGGGCTTGGCCCGGCGGGGCGCTACGAAGGTGAGCTGGCCTGGCTGCTGGGACACGTTCCTGCCTCATCTCGACGGTTACCGACCAGGGTAGTGAACGTCTCGCCCGCGTTTGTCATTCCTACGGCCTCTCGCCTGTGATCGGGCTGCGATCTACAGTCATCTCGTATGGCGATTTATCGGGCGGGTGAGCAGCCGGGTGAGCACACCCAGGCCGAGGTCGTCCTCGTGGCCGGCAACCCCTACGGGAGCCGCACCCTGGTGATCGAGCGGGACGAGGACGCTTCGGTCGCCTACCTGTGCGCGCCGGATGGCACGGTCCACGGCGCCGTCTGGCTGGCCAACCACCGCAAAGCGCCCGGCGCGGTCGACCTGAGCCGCATCAACGCGGGCCTGCCGCCCGTCATGCCCCACGCCAACACCGTCCATCCCGGCGGTCGCCGGCCGCTCGGCCAGCTCAGCGCCCTGTGGTTCGAGGAGGGGGACGGCGTCGCCGTCTACGAGAACGACGACCTGCTGGCCGTCATCCCCGGCTGGGCCGACATGTCCAGGGGCATGCCCGGGTACGCCCGCGACGCCATAGGCGAGACCCCGTTCGCCTGGTCGCTGCCGGAGGCGCTCGAAGGACTGCTGCCCCGCATCTCCAACGCCCGCTCCTACTGGCGCTGGCGGCACCGCGAGGGCTCGTGGCCGGCGTTCCAGCAGTTCGTGATGGGCCATCTCGACCGCACCCTCGGCCCCGCCGACCGCTACTGGGACGCCAGCGGCGAGCGCCTGCCGACGGTCGGCATCACCGAGCGGCCTCCGTTCGGCGAGCGCGAGTTCACCGTGCTGTCCACGGTCGGGATGAGCTGCCAGCGCATGCCGACGGTCGAGCAGTGGATCGACCGGCCGCGCGCGTACTCGCGGATCGAGCTGGCCGTCGCCACCCGCCAGGATCCTCGGGAGGTGGCGCTGGTGCTGGTCTGGCTGGCGCAGTACCCGTGGCATTCGGTCACCTGGCTCGGGCACGGGCACACCGCGCAGTGGTACCACGAGCCGTCCACGTTCCCCCTCGGGGCCGACTATTCGGGCGTGCTCATGCTGGCCGATCCGCCGGACTTCCCCGACATGTCGGGGTTCGCGTTCGGAGGTGAGGCCGTACGGTGGCTGTGGCTGGTGCCCGTCACCACCGCGGCCTTAGAAGAACAGCGCCAGTAGCAGCCAGATCGGCACCAGTGTCGTGACCAGCGAGTCGAGCCGGTCCATGAGCCCGCCGTGGCCGGGCAGGATCGTGCCGAGGTCCTTGATGCCGAGGTCGCGCTTGATCATCGACTCGATCAGGTCGCCGATCGTGGCCAGCGCCGCCGCCAGCACCCCGATCAGCGCGCCCTGCCAGAACTCGCCGTCCATGCGCCAGATGACCAGCCACGCCCCGACGCCCACGCAGGCGAGCACCGATCCGGCGAAACCCTCCCAGGTCTTCTTCGGGCTGATGATCGACATCTTGTGCCGGCCGAACAGCACCCCGGCGAAATATCCGCCGATGTCGCTGGCCACGGTCACCGCGATGAAGATCAGCACCCGGTCCGCGCCGTCCTGCGGCGACAGCAGCAGCCCGATGAACCCCGCCAGCAGCGCCGGATAGACCAGGGTGAACACCGAGGCGGTGGCGTCACGCACGTACCCGTCGGTGCCCGAGCTGAACATCCGCCAGATCAGCATCACGAACACGAACACCGCGAACGTGCCCACCAGCGAGACCGCGCCGCCCCAGTACGCCCCGGCCAGCATGCCCGCCGTGCCCACCAGCGCCGGAGCCAACGGCACCACGATGCCCCGCGTGCCGAACGCCTTGACCAGCTCCATCACACCGACGCCGACCGCCGCCACCACCACGAGGAGGAAGATCTCCTTGATGGTGTAGATCGAGACGATGACCGACGCGCCCAGCGCGGCGCCGACCGCGATCGCCGCGGGCAGGTTCCTTCCGGTACGGCTGCCGCCGCTCGGGCTGGTGCCAGCCGTACTTTCTTCCACAGACTCTCCCAAGCCGGGATTTCTTGCCGATCACCCTGGAATGCCCCCAGCCCCGCGCGGGGATGGGGGCACCACGGCTTGCCGTACTGGAGCCTAGACCTCGAGCAGCTCGGCTTCCTTGTGCTTGAGCAGCTCGTCGATCTTGGCGACGTGCTTCTGGGTGATGTCGTCGAGCTCCTTCTCGGCGCGGCGCACCTCGTCCTCGCCCGCGTCGCCATCCTTGATCATCTTGTCAAGGGTCTCCTTGGCGGAGCGGCGGATGTTGCGCACCGACACCTTGGCGTGCTCGCCCTTGTTGCGCGCGACCTTGATGTACTCCTTGCGGCGCTCCTCCGACAGCTCGGGGAAGTTCACGCGGATCACCTGGCCGTCGTTGCTCGGGTTGACGCCCAGGTCGGAGTCGCGGATCGCCTTCTCGATCGCGGCCATCGAGCCCTTGTCGAAGGGCTGGAGGATGACCATGCGGGCCTCGGGCACGTGGAACGAGGCCAACTGCTGGATCGGAGTCGGCGAACCGTAGTAGTCGGCGTTGATCTTGTTGAACATCGACGGCGTGACTCGGCCCGTGCGGATACTCGCGAAGTCCTCCTTCGCGACCGAGACAGCCTTGTCCATCTTTTCCTCGGCTTCGAGGAGGGTTTCGTCGATCACAGCGGCTCCCTGCTGTTTTGGTCGCCCGTCCGTAGGGTGGGCTCCCTGCTGCCTTGGTCGCCCGTCCGTAGGGTGGGCTCCCGTCTACTTGCCTGCCGGACTCACCAGCGTGCCGATCTTCTCACCGCGGACCGCCCGCAGGATGTTGCCCTCACCCATCAGGTCGAAGACCACGATGGGCAGGTCGTTCTCCTTGCACAGACTGATCGCGGTCTGGTCCATGACCGTCAGATCGCGGACCAGGACCTCTGCGTAGTCCAGGTGGTCGAACCGCACGGCGTCCGGGTTCTTCCGCGGGTCGGAGTCGTAGACCCCGTCCACCTGCGTGCCCTTCAGCAGCGCCTCGGCGCCGATCTCCAGCGCGCGCTGCGCCGCGCACGTGTCGGTGGAGAAGTACGGGGTGCCGAGCCCGGCGCCGAAGATGACCACGCGGCCCTTCTCCAGGTGCCTGATCGCGCGGCGCGGCAGGAACGGCTCGGCCACCTGCTGCATCGTGATCGCGGTCTGCACGCGGGTCTCGACGCCGCGCTTCTCCAGGAAGTCCTGCAGGGCGAGGCAGTTGATGACCGTGCCGAGCATGCCCATGTAGTCGGCGCGGGCACGGTCCATTCCGCCCTGCGACAGGGTGGCGCCGCGGAACATGTTTCCGCCGCCGACAACCACGGCGACCTGCACGCCCTCGCGCACCGCCTCGGCGATCGAGTCGGCCAGATGGCCGACGACGACCGGGTCGATGCCCATCTCCTCGCCGCCGGCGAACGCCTCGCCCGACAGCTTCAGCATGACCCTTCGATACGAAGAAGCCGCCGACGTAGCTGGCTCCTGGTTCTCCTGCACGCGGCGGCCTCCTCGGTAGGTGGTTCTGATGTGGGGCTGAGGGCTTGACTAAGCCTAAGCCTGACCCACCTTGAAGCGAACGAAGCCGAGCACCTCGACGCCGTTCTCGGCGGCGTACTTGGCGATGGACTTCTTGTTGTCCTTCACGAACGCCTGCTGCAGCAGCGTGAAGTCCTTGTACCAGCCGTTGACGCGACCGTCGACGATCTTGGAGATCGCGGCCTCGGGCTTGCCCTCGTCGCGCGTCATCTCCTCGAAGAGCGCGCGCTCCTTCTCGATGACGTCGGCGGGGACGTCCTCGGCCTTGAGGTACTTCGGCGCCATCGCCGCGGCGTGCTGGGCGATGTCCTTGGCGACGTCGGCGTTGGGCTTGTCGAGCTGCACGAGCACGCCGACCGCCGGCGGGAGCTGCGGGTCGGTCTTGTGCATGTACGCGCCGACGTAACCGCCCTCGAGCACCGCGAAGCGGCGGATCTCGATCTTCTCGCCGAGCGCGACGTTGGCGTCGTCGAGGTGGTTCTGGACGCTCTTGCCGTTGTACTCGGAGGTGAGCAGCGCCGGCACGTCGGCCGGGCGGGTGGCCAGGATGTGGTCGACGACCTCGGCCGCGAGCTCCTGGAAGCGCTCGGCCTTGGCCACGAAGTCGGTCTCGCAGTTGAGCTCGAGCAGCGCCGCGGCGCTGTCGCCGTCCTGCTTGAGCGCGACCAGGCCGTTGGAGGCGGTGCGGGACTCGCGCTTGCCGACGTCCTTGGCGCCCTTGAGGCGCAGGATCTCAACGGCGCGGTCGAAGTCGCCCTCGGCCTCCTCGAGCGCCTTCTTGCAGTCCATCATGCCGGCGGCGGTGAGCTCGCGAAGCCGCTTGACGTCGGCCATGTTCACGGAAGCCATTGCTTTTTCCTCGTGGGATCTTCGTCGTGGATCGGGTGGGCGCCGGGATCCGGCAGCCCACCCTTCAAGCCTTCTGTGCCGGTACGGCTGTCGCCGCCGGCTGGTCGGCACGACCCGCGGGAGCCGTACCGGGAGCCTTGGATCTTTGCCTTGCGCGCAGACCTCCGGCGCCGCTCGCGCGGGCCGGGACCGCTTTCGCGGGCCCGCCGCCCCCACGACCCCGAGTTCGGGTCGTCAGGCGGCGGGCCCGCTCGTGCGGGACCTTCAGGCCTTCTCGGTCTCGTCCTCGACGCCGGCCTCGGCCTCGGCGGGAGCGGCCTCAGCCTCGGCGACGACCTCGGCCTCGTCCTCGGCCACAGCCTCGGCGGCGACGTCGGCGTCCTCGACAGCGACCTCGTCGGCGGCCGCGGGAGCGACCTCGGCGACAGCCTCCTCGGCAGCCTCGGGAGCGGCCTCGGCGGCGACCTCAGTGGCGGCTTCAGCGGCGGCGCCCTGCTCGATGAGCTCGCGCTCCCACTCGGCCAGCGGCTCGGCGGCGGCCGGCTTCTCGTCGCCGCGGGCGGCGCCGGAGCGGGCCATCAGACCGGCGGCGACACCGTCGGCGACGACGCGGGTCAGCAGGCCGACGGCGCGGATGGCGTCGTCGTTGCCCGGGATCGGGTAGTCGACCTCGTCGGGGTCGCAGTTGGTGTCGAGGATCGCGACGACCGGGATGCCGAGCTTCTTGGCCTCCGAGATCGCGATGTGCTCCTTCTTGGTGTCGACGATCCACACCGCGCTGGGCACGCGGCCCATGTCACGGATACCGCCGAGCGTGCGCTCCAGCTTCTCCTTCTCGCGGCGGCGCATGAGGAGCTCCTTCTTGGTGAGCCCCGACGCGGCGACGTTGTCGAAGTCGAGCTCCTCGAGCTCCTTCAGACGCTGAAGCCTCTTGTGCACGGTGGAGAAGTTGGTGAGCATGCCGCCCAGCCAGCGCTGGTTGACATACGGCATGCCGACGCGGGCGGCCTGCTCGGCGATGGCCTCCTGGGCCTGCTTCTTGGTGCCGATGAACAGCACCGTGCCGCCGTGGGCGACGGTCTCCTTGACGAAGTCATAGGCGCGGTCGATGAACGCCAGCGACTTCTGCAGGTCGATGATGTAGATGCCGTTGCGCTCGGTGAAGATGAAGCGCTTCATCTTCGGGTTCCAGCGACGAGTCTGGTGTCCGAAGTGAACGCCGCTCTCGAGCAGCTGTCGCATGGTGACGACGGGGGCCATGTGCTGGTCCTCCAGGTCGGCGCGCCGTGCGGCGCGATTCTCGGTTGTGTCGCGGCAGTCGGGTACTGCCGCCCTGATGCCTCTGAGCCACTCCTGCCGGAACCTTGCGGCCCGGACCGAGGGATCGGCTCGCGGTGAGGCATGCGAAGTCGGCCCGTCAGTGACAGGCCATCGGAAAGTCTACCTCCCGCGCTGACCTCACGGGTCAGACGGCGTCGTGGTCCTCCGTGGGCAATCCGGGCACCGGACGCTCGGGGCGCAGGTAGATGGAGTACTGCACGACCACGGTACGCGCGTCGCCCGGCGCGTCCTCCCTCGACCCCGCCTGATAGGGCGCCAGGAGCGCATCCATCTGCTCGCCCAGGCGGCGCATCTCCTCCGGCCCGATGTGCAGGAACTTCCGCCGCCAGGTCGATCCCGCCCGCCACTCCCGCGGCTCGCGGTCCACCTGGCCCATCGACCGCTTCAGGTCGGCGTGGGCCTCGTCGTAGACGGTGTGGATCAGCAGTTCCTTGGCGGCGCGCAGTTCCGGCGCGTCGTCGGGTTCCGTGGACACGCTCAGCCCCTGGCCGGTCGAGCGCCACACGCGCTCCCTGCCGTCGGCGCGGGGCGGGGCGTCCTCCACGAAGCCGTATTTCGCCAGCATGCGCAGGTGGTAGCTGGCGGCGCTCGGGGTGACTCCGGCGAACTCCGCGATCTCGGTGGCCGTCGAGGGTCCCTCGACCTGCAGCCGGTTCAGCATCTCCAGGCGGGCGGGGTGGGCCAGCGCGCGCATCACCTTGGGGTCACTGAGCACGTCGGTCATGTGCAAACCGTACCCGGATCAGATCTGAAGGATTGCTTTCACAGTTATGAAGGATTATCTTCATAGTTGTGAAGGGTTTCCTTCACAGTCTTTGGAGGAGCTCATGACCGTCCCCTTGCGCCGCAGGCCCGACTACCGCCTTCTCTGGGCCTCCCGGACGATCTCGGTCGCCGGGACCGAGGTGTCCAAGCTGGCGGTGCCGCTCACCGGCATCACGCTGCTCGCCGCGAGCCCGTCGCAGATGGGCCTGCTCACGGCCGCCGCCTTCGTTCCCGCGCTGCTGTTCGGGCTGCAGGCCGGGGCCGTCTCCGACCGCCTGCGCAGGCACCGTCCGCTGATGATCGGCTGCGAGCTGGTCGCCGCGGCGGCGGCGCTGGCCGTACCCGCCGCGTGGCTGCTCGGGGCGCTGAGCGTGCCGCTGCTGGTGGCCGTCGCGTTCGTCATCGGCGCCGCCGGGGTCGTCTTCCGCGCCGCCAACTTCCCCCACCTGGCCACCGTCGTACCAGCCGGCCAGCGCACCGAGGCCATGGCCGGCCTGCAGGCGTCGTACTCGGTCGCCTCCGTGGCCGGGCCGGGGCTCGGCGGCTTGCTGGTGCAGGTGCTGACGGCGCCGCTGGCCGTACTGGTGGAGGGGGTGTCGTTTCTGCTGTCCGCCCTGCTGATGGGCCGCATCCGCACCCCCGAGTCACACACCCCGGCGGCCTCACGCGGCATGCTGCGCGACGTCGGCGAAGGCCTGCGCGCCTGCCTCTCGAACCCCTCACTGCGCGCCCTGCTGGGGGCCGGCGTGACCATCAACTTCTTCGCCATGGCCTACACGGCCGTCTCCATGCTCTACCTGGTCAACGTTCTGGCCATCCCCAAGGGCCTGATCGGCGTGCTCGTGGCGCTGTCCGGGGCCGGAGGGCTTCTCGGGGCCTGGCTGACCGCCCGCCTGAACCGGCGTACCGGGACGAACCGGCTGCTCAAGTGGTCCGTGGTCCTGTTCCCCGTCGACTTCCTGACGGTCGGGCTGATCGGCGGGCCGATGTGGTGGAAGGTCCTCGCCATGGCCGTCAGCGGGGTGGCCACCGGGATGCTGGTCGTGACGTTCGCCACCTGCATGGGGGCGGTGCAACTGCGTGAAGCCCCGGCCGAGCTGCGGGGACGGGTCAACGCCACGTTCACGTTCGCCGTGCAGGGAGTGCTGGCGGTGGGCGGGCTCGTGGGTGGCGTACTGGCCGAGGTGGTGGGGCTGCGGACGGTCATCCTCGTGTGCGCGGCGGGGATCGCGCTGAGCGCCATCTGGATCTGGGCTTCGCCGTTGCGGGGGTCCGAGCCGGACTCCGCCCGTCCTCCGTCTGGGGAGACTGCGGCGCCGCTGCGGGCGTCCATGTGGCCGCGCCCGTCTTCCGGCTACGGCTCTCCCGGGTACGGCTCTTCCAGGTACAGCTCTTCCGGGTACAGCTCTTCCGGGTACGGCCGGCGCGGTCATGTGCCGCCTGGGCGCGTCGATCAGACGATGGGACAGGCCATCTACGAGCTCACCCTGGTCAAGATGCGCTCACTGATGTAGACCACGGCCCGCCTCCTTGCGCTGGCCCGGCCGCGGCCCGCCTCCCCGCGCCACTCCGGGCGCAGCCCGGCTCCCCGCGCCACTCCGGGCGCAGCCCGGCTCCCCGCGCCCGTTCGGGCGCAGCCCGGGTTCGGGGTGGGGTTGCTGTCCACAGGCCCGCTGACCGGATGGGGTTTGTCCACAGAACCCCGTTCGCCCCCTCGCGGGCCGGGGCCGCTCCCCCATCCTGGCCGCCATGATTCGCGCCTCACTCGCCCTCCTCCTGGCACTGGCCCCCTCCCCCGAAGCGGTGACCTGGCAGTGGCCCCTGACCGACCACGGGGTGGTACGCCGCTTCGCCCCGCCCCCGGCCCCATGGCTGTCCGGCCACCGCGGCGTCGACCTGGCGGCCGACCCGGGCACCGCCGTACACGCCGCGGGCCCAGGCACCATCGGCTACGCGGACCAATTGGCCGGTCGCGGCGTGGTCACCGTCCACCACCCCAACGGCCTGCGCACCACGTACCTCCCCGTCCTCCCATCGGTGCGCACAGGCCAGCACGTGACCACCGGCGCCCCGATTGGCACCCTCCAGAGCCTCGACCCGCCCCACTGCCGGCAGCACTGCCTCCACTGGGGCCTCCTGCGCGAACGCCGCTACCTGGACCCCCTCCTCCTGACCGGCACCGGCCTGGTCCGTCTCCTCCCGCACTGGCCATGAGCGAAGAGGCTCAGATCGGGGCAGAGTAAGACCATGCCGACCGGAGCACCCAGCCAGCCCGACGACGAGGCGGCGGAGATCATCACCGCGTTCGAACGCCACCTCAGGCTGGAGCGCGACCTGTCCCCCCACACCATCCGCGCCTACGTCTCGGACGTGACCTCACTCCTGCGCCACCTGAGAGACCAGGACAACGGCGAAACGTGGCTGACCGGCCTGAACATAGCCACGCTCCGGCACTGGCTGGCCGCCCAGCACGCCGAAGGGCTGTCCCGGGCGACGCTGGCCCGCCGTACCGCGTGTGCCAGGACTTTCACCGCGTTCTGCCACCGCCAAGGCCGGATCCCCACCGACCCGGGCCTCCTGCTGGGCAGCGCCAAGGCGCCGAGAACGCTGCCCGCCGTACTGGACCAGCCGCAGGCCCAAGCCGCCCTGACCCCGACGGACGAGACCACCCCCAAGTCCCTGCGCGACCAGGCGATCCTCGAACTCCTCTACGCCACCGGCATCCGTGTGAGCGAACTGTGCTCCCTGGACGTGGACGACATGGACCGCACCCGCCACGTCATCCGAGTGGTCGGCAAAGGCCGCAAAGAACGCACCGTCCCGTTCGGCCTCCCCGCCCTGCGAGCCGTCGACCTGTGGTCCGTCAACGCCCGCCCCCTGTGGAGCACCCCCAAGTCCGCCAACGCCCTCTTCCTGGGCGCAAGAGGCGGACGCATCGACCCCGGCACCGTCCGCCGCATCGTCCACACCCGCCTGCGCCAGGTAGAGGGCGCCCCAGACCTGAGCCCCCACGGCCTACGCCACAGCGCCGCCACCCACCTCCTGGAAGGCGGCGCCGACCTGCGCAGCGTCCAAGAACTCCTGGGCCACTCCTCCCTGAACACCACCCAGATCTACACCCACGTCTCCATAGACCGCCTCCGAGCCGCCTACCGCCAAGCCCACCCCCGCGCATAACCCCCACCGAGCCACCCTGACCCCCTCCACCCGGCCCCCGGTGGCGCTGCCCCCAACAAGGCACCCCTCCCGAGCGCTGTGCCAAAGCCCCGCACCCCGCACCCCGCACCCCGCACCCCGCACCCCGCACCCCGCACCCCGCACCCCGCACCCCGCACCCCGCACCCCGCACCCCGCACCCCGCACCGAGTGCGACGCTCTCAGCCGCACGCGCGTTACTCGGCGGGAGTTATCCACACCCCACTCACGGCCGCCCCCGACCGTCCCCAGAACCCCGTTCGGCGATTTCCCGAGATCCCGTCTGCGCGACAGTCATCGACATGTCCGCGAAACAAGACCTCGGCAGGCACGGCGAGCAGCTAGCCGTCACATACCTGCAGTCCGAGGGCATGGAGATCATCGAGCGCAACTGGCGCTGCCGCCACGGCGAGATCGACATCATCGCCCGAGACGGCCCAACCCTCGTAGTGGTCGAGGTCAAGACCCGCTCCACCCGCTCCCACGGCACCGCCCTGGAGTCGGTGAGCCCCATGAAGCTCTCCCGCCTCCGCATGCTCGCCGCGAAGTGGCTGGCCGCCCAGCCGTGCGGCTACGAAACCGTCCGCGTGGACGTCATCGCCCTGGAACGCTTCGCCGGCGACTTCTCGATGCGCCACATCCGGGGGGCGATCTGAATGGCCGTGGCCCGCACCAGAAGCGTCGCCCTCATCGGCGTCACCGGCCGAACGGTGGAGGTGGAGGCCGACGTGGGCAATGGCCTGGCCGGCATCTCCCTGATCGGCCTGCCCGACACCGCCCTGAGCGAGGCCCGCGAGCGGGTGCGTTCCGCGATGGTCAACAGCAATTACCCATGGCCGGACGCCCGCATCACGGTCAGCCTCTTCCCCGCGAGCCTCCCCAAACGAGGCAGCCAGTTCGACCTGGCGATCGCGGTGGCCATTCTGGGCGCGGCCGGAGTGGTCCCCGCCGAACGCCTGGCGTCGTTCTCCTTCCTCGGCGAACTGGGCCTGGACGGCCGCCTCCGTCCCGTCCGCGGCATCCTCCCGTCCGTCCTGAGCACCGCGAAGGAGGGCGACATAACGGTCGTGGTCCCCACCGCGAACGCCGCCGAGGCCAGCCTCGTCCCCAACGTGAAGGTGGTCCCGGTCCGCGACCTCCGCCAGCTGGCCGAATGGCTACGCAGAGGCGACGACCCACCCGAACCGGAACTCCCAGAAACCCCGCTGACCCCCACGATCTCCCAGGTACGGCCCAGCGTCGACCTCGCCGACGTCGTAGGCCAGCCACTGGGCAGGCGAGCCCTGGAAGTGTGCGCGGCGGGCGGCCACAACCTCTGGCTCCTCGGCCCGCCCGGCACCGGCAAGACCCTCCTGGCCGAACGCCTGCCCACCCTCCTGCCCGATCTGCAACTGGACCACGCCCTGGAGGTGACCGCCATCCACTCGGTAGCCGGAGTCCTGCCTCCCGACAGCCCCATGATGAGCAGGCCGCCGTTCGTCAGCCCGCATCACACGGCGACGCCGGCGGCCATAGTCGGCGGCGGCAGCACGATCATCCGTCCGGGCGCCGCGTCCCTTGCCCACCGGGGCGTCCTGTTCATGGACGAGGCGCCGGAGTTCCAGCGATACGTCCTGGACTCACTACGCCAGCCCCTGGAATCCGGCTACGCAACCGTCTCGCGGGCGGCGGGTTCGGTGACCTTCCCGGCCCGCTTCATGCTGATCCTCGCCGCCAACCCCTGCCCATGCTCACAGCCGCAGGAAGGCGACCACACCTGCCGCTGCACCCCCGTCGTCAAACGCCGCTACCTGGGCAAACTCTCCGGCCCGCTGCTGGACCGCATCGACATGAAGGTCACCGTGGCCCGCTCCTCCCGCAGAGAACTGATGGCCGACCGCCACTTCGTCGAGTCCAGCGAAGTAGTCGCCGCCCGGGTGAAGGCGGCCAGAGACCAGGCCGCCGAACGCCTGTCCCGCACCCCATGGCGCACCAACGCCGAAGTCCCGTCCACAGCCCTCCACACCGACTTCCGCCCCACGAACGACGCCATGAAGCCCCTGTCGGTCAGCCTCGACTCCGGCACGTTGAGCACACGAGGCCTGGACCGCATCATCCGAGTCGCCTGGACCCTCACGGACCTGGCGGGAAAGGACCGTCCCGAGGTGGAAGAAGTCTCGACAGCGCTGGCCCTGTGGCTGGGGGTGGGCTGATGCCCCAGGACGACGACCTCCTGGCCCGCGTGGCCCTCATGCGAGCCGCGGACGCCGGAGACAAGCTCATGGGCCGCCTGGTGGCCCAGTTCGGCGCCGTGGAAACCCTCCGCCTGATCCACGCCCACGCCAACTCCTCAGGCACCCCCGCCCTCCTCACCACAACCCCGACCACGCCCCACCCTGAGTCGTCGACCACGCCACCGCAGGTCAGCTCTCCTGCCACGTCTTGCCGGACCGCATCCTCGGCCATCGCCCCCAACGCCACATCCCTGATGGACCCGCACCTCTTCAAGACTCAGACCGCACCCCTCCAGGTTGTTCCTCTCCAAGCCCTCTCCTGCCAGGCCAGTTGCGAGGGACGGGCTTGCCCTTGCCAATCCCCATCCGCAATCGCTCCTCACCAGGCAGGACCCTCCCAAGCGGCGTCCCTGGCCTTGCTCTCCCAGACCACCTGTCTCGGCGACTCGCAACACCCCACCACACAGCAGAGGCCGGCCCGCTACCAGGGCACTCCCAGCCCTGCGGGTCCCCAGGACGTCCTGACCGGACGCGTCCTCCAGGCCGGAGACCCGCCCCACGCCTACCTCGGGGAGTGGGTCCAGCTCACGACCGAGGGCGACTTCGCGCTGCCCCCGACACCCGAGCTTGAGCGCCAAAGCGCCAACGCTGGTGAGGACCACAAGGGAGACCAACGCCCCAACGGCCGAGCAGCCAATGGCGACCGTGCGGCCACACGGGACGCGACAACGTCGGACGCGCAGGAAGCCAGGCTCAGACGGCGGCTGCGGGCGTGGCAGGCGCGGCTGGAGGCGGCCGACCCGGAAGCGGATCTGGCGGCAGGTGAGAAGGCGGGTGCCCGGCTGATCATCCCCGGCACCCCCGAATGGCCCACCCAGCTCGACCAACTCGGCACCAGCCGCCCCCTCGGCCTGTGGGTGAACGGCACGGCCGACCTCCGCTACTCCTGCCTGCGTTCGGTGTCCATCGTGGGCGCACGGGCGGCGACGCCGTACGGAATTCATGTGGCGGCGGAGTTCGCGGCGGGCATGGCCGAGTCCGGCTGGACAGTCGTCTCAGGCGGCGCCCTTGGCATCGACGGCGCCGCGCACCGGGGGACGCTGGCCGCCGGTGGCACCACGATCGCCATCCTGGCCTGCGGCGTGGACATCTCCTACCCGAGCGGTCATCACGACCTGTTCACGGAGATCAGGGCAGACGGCGCGGTCATCAGCGAATGCCCGCCCGGCGTTCACCCGACCCGCGCCCGCTTCCTGATCAGGAACCGCCTGATAGCCGCCCTCTCCCGGGGAACCCTCGTGGTGGAGGCGGCTCTGCGCAGCGGCGCGGCGAACACCGCGGCCCACGCGCTGACCCTGTCGCGCCACCTGGCCGTGGTCCCGGGTCCGGTCACATCGGAGATGTCCGCGGGCTGCCACCGCCTGCTCCGCGACCGCAAGGCCGTCTGCGTGACCACTCCGGCGGAACTCATCGACCTGGTCGGCATGATCGGCGACGACCTGGCCCCGACCCAGCGCGGCCCCGTGGTGCCCCACGACGCGCTCTCAGAGACGGCCAGGAGCGTCCTGGACGCCGTGCCCGGCAGAGGTGGTGCGGGGACCGCCACCATCGCGGTAGCCGCGGGCACAGACCTCTCCACGACCCTCAGCGCCCTCGGCAGCCTGGCCGCCGCCGGCTACGTCCTGCGCACCCCAAAGGGCTGGCGCCTCAAACCCGGCGCCTTCTCCCGCCCCTGACCCCGTCCCAGAGCCCAGAGGCCCCACCCCTGCCAACCACCAACCGGGAGCACACATGACACCAGGCCGCCAGAGGAGATACGGCGATCGCCTTCCTGCCCGGTGACCGCCGAGAAGCGCCACCGGCACCCGACCGCTGTGGGCAGCCTTGGCACAGTGACCGGGAAGACCGCACCGCGCGAGGTCCGAGGAGCACAGCACCACACGATTCCATCCGGCTGACCGTGCGCGAGGTGACGCTCGGCTCGGCCGCGGGCCGCGACGTGCCCGGCCTCCGCCGCCGGGATCGAGATCCCTCCCGGCGAGGCCGGACCGCTGAGGCCGGCCTCTGGCGCGCGGTGACGGGAAGGCGGCACAGCATCCGTGTCGGAAGGGGCCAAGGGCATGGGATCGGGGCTACAGGGGAGGCCGTCCGGCGCAGAGGCGGAGCCTGTCGGAGGCGTGGCAACCGGTGACGTGGCAACCCCGAACGAGCGCGGGCGGGCCAAGGTGATGAGGCGCGGGAGCAGGCCGATGGGAGGCGAGGCCATGGGCACCGGCAAAGGGACGTTGCGCAGCATACGAGAGGCCCCCGGTGTCGTGATGGACTCCAGAGGCCAACCCGGTGAGCCAACACCCCTACTTGGAGAAGCCCTCCTTGGGCATCTCGAGGTCGGCCTTGGCCAGTTCTTCGACGTTCACATCCTTGAACGTCACCACCCGTACGTTCTTAACAAACCGTGCGGGCCGGTACATGTCCCAAACCCACGCATCCTGCATCTTCACGTCGAAGAACACATCGCCGTTCCCCGCCGTCTTCACGTCGAGATCCACCGAGTTCGTCAGGTAGAAGCGCCGCTCCGTCTCCACGACGTAGGTGAACAGGCCCACGACATCCCGGTACTCGCGGTAAAGCTGCAGCTCCATCTCGGTTTCGTACTTTTCGAGATCTTCTGCGCTCATCGCGTCCCTCCTGTAGTTCCGAGGTCAGGCAACCCCGGCCCCCATTTCATTGTCACCCATCTCCCTTGCCACAGTGACGAAGGAGAACCGGTGATGCGAGCACGGACCGTGAGCTTCCAGTGCCCGCCGGTGCCGAGCGGTCGTGTACCCCTTGTGCTCGGCGAAACCGTAGGCGGGAAACTCCGTGTCCAGCGAGACCATCATCCGGTCTCGCGTCACTTTCGCCACGATGGAGGCCGCCGCCACGCATGCGGCGACCTGGTCCCCCTTCCATACCGCCAGCGACGGCGCCGGCAGGCCCGGCACGGGAAAGCCGTCGGTCAGGATGTATTCCGGGTCTGTCGTCAACTGCGCCACCGCCCGCCGCATTCCCGCCACGTTGCACCGGTGCAGCCCGCGCGCGTCGATCTCCTGCGGCGGGATGACGACAACCCCGACGTCGGCGCTCTTGGTGACCAAGGTGTAGAGGCGCTCGCGTGTGGCCGCTGTCAGGAGTTTCGAGTCCCCCAGACCCGGAATCTCCTTGCGAAGGATCACCGCCGCGACCACCAGAGGCCCGGCACAGGCGCCGCGACCGGCCTCGTCCACCCCGGCGATCGGGGTGAGACCGCGGCGGGCCAGCGCTCTCTCGTACGCGTAAAGCCCGGAATCTCGCCGGACAACGCTCGGTCGGGGGCGGAACGCAACTGTCATGACAGACGCAGCGTACGCCCCAATAGCCGCAAACCGCGACCGGAACGGCGCCTACTTCACCTTGTCGAAGGACTCCGGTTTCTGGAAGATCTCGCCCCGGCCCAGCGGCCAGTAGCGCACGAACGCCTTGCCGACCACGTCCTCCTCGGAGATCCACCCGGCGGCGCCCTCCTGCTTGACGTGGTCACGCGAGTCCTGCGACATCGACCGGTGGTCGCCCATGAGGAACAGCTTGCCCGCCGGCACGGTGTACTTGAAGTCCTCGCCCGACGGCTCGTCGTCCGGGAACAGGTAGGACTTCTCTTCGAGCGCGACACCGTTGACCGTGACCCGGCGCTTGGCGTCGCAGCACGCCACCTTGTCGCCGCCGACGCCGATGACGCGCTTGATGGTGTCCTGTCCGTCCCAGCCCTTGAAGACCACGATGTCGCCCCGCTCCGGCTTCCCGGCGAGCTTGTTGACGAACACCCGGTCGTTGATCTGAAGCGTGTTCTCCATCGACTCCGACGGAATGTAGAAGGAGCCGACCACGAACGCCTGCAGCAGCAGCGCGATGCCGACGCCCAGCACCAGCAGGAGCACCGTCTCGCGGAATCCGCCCTTTTTCTTCTTCTCGGCGGGCTCCGCCTTCTTCGTGACGGCCATCAGCGCTTCCTCCTCAGCACCCACCGCCGACGCACCAGCACCAGCGGCACCGCGAACGCGAACCCGGCGACCAGCGGCAGCCCCCCGGCCATGGCCTGCAGCGCGGGCTGCGCGAACGTGTCGGGGATCGGCAGCGTCGCCGCCCGCGAGAAAGGCCAGACGATGACGAACGCCCGCCCGATGACCTGGCTCTCCGGGATCGAACCGCCACCCGGATCGCCCTGGTGGGCCCGCGAGTCGAGCGAGACCACGCGGTGGTCGCCCATCACCCACAGGCGCCCTTCGGGCACCGTGATCTCGAACGGCTCCCGCGACGGCACATTGCCCGGATAGAGGTAGCTTTCCTCGTCGATCGCCACGCCGTTGACCGAGATGCGGCCCTTGGAGTCGCAGCACTTCACCTTGTCGCCGCCGACGCCGATGACCCGCTTGATGTAGTCCTTCTCACCGGGGACCACGCCGAAGGCCGTGCCCACCCAGCGGAAGAAGGCCGCGATCGGGTTCGACGGCTCCTCCATCACGAACTCGCCGTCCCAGGAGTCGACCCCGGAGAAGACCACGACGTCACCGCGCTCGATGTCACGCGTGTGGTAGACCAGCTTGTTCACCAGCACCCTGTCGTTCTTCAGCAGGGTGTTCTCCATCGACTCAGACGGAATGTAGAACGCCTGGATCACGAACGTCTTGATGATCAAGGCTAGTACGAGGGCCACGACGACCAGGACGGGAAGTTCCTTCCAGAACGACCCTTTCTTGTCCTTCTTTTTGGGGTCCTTGGCCTTCTGAGTCTCTTCGGCGACCACGTCCACCTCGTCCTTGACAGGGCGGCGCGCTGCGCCGTTCTCCTGGCTCTCGCTAGTCATCGCTGACGAGCCTAGATGATGCATGGGCTCGACAAGCCTCGACCGACGGTACACCCGCCCGCGAGTCGCTCCATATAAAGAAAAGCCCGGTACGGCCAAGCGGTACCGGGCTTTTGGGTCGCGCCTTACTTGGCGGGCGCGTTCTCACGCTTCTCGCGGATGCGGGCGGCCTTGCCGCGCAGGTCACGCATGTAGTAGAGCTTGGCGCGGCGGACGTCACCGCGGGTGACCAGCACGATCTTCTCGATGACCGGGCTGTGCACCGGGAAGGTGCGCTCGACGCCCACGCTGTAGCTCACCTTGCGGACGGTGAAGGTCTCGCGGGCGCCGGCGCCCTGGCGGCGCAGCACGAAGCCCTTGAAGACCTGGATACGCGACCGGTTGCCTTCGACGACTCGTACGTGAACCTCGAGCGTGTCACCGGGACGGAAGTCCGGCACGTCGCTGCGCAGGGTCGCTTTGTCGAGCTCCTGGATCTTCGTGTGCATGAGAGCTGTTACCTCAAAGTCTTCGCGAGCACGCGGAGGTCCACCCGGCCGCGGCTCGCGGCGGACACGCCTGCTTCCATGATGAACCCGGGCGTCCCCCGGGCACGGCGAACCAACCACGTGACGGGTTGGCAGCGATTCAGTTTGCCACATGTTCGCGCGTGAAGCGAAACGAAGCCCACCAGGAGGGACGGCGACGACCTTGGGAGCGTCGGCCTTTTGGACCGCTCCGCCGGCACAGCGGCGAGCGCCGTTGGTGCGGAGGGCGTCATCGCAAGGAGCGTCAAGGGCCTCACGCCCGCAGGATGGCATAGGCCCTCAGAGCCGAAGGCCGCCGGAGGCGCCGCCCGCACGGTGGCGGGGCTATGGCGGGGCGGTCGGGCGAAGACGGCGTCAGGGGGCTGTGCCCGCACGATGGCAAGCGCGTCAGGCTAAACGGGCGCTCGGCCCGCACGGCTGTGAAGGGGTGGCGAGCGGCGTCAGGGGGATTTCGGGGTGTGGAGTTCTTCGAGTAGTGCCCGGTCGTGCTTGTCGAGCGTTTCCGGGTCCAGGTCCGCCGCCAGTTCCGGCCGGTTCGCGACGGTACGGCGCAGCGCCTGGTCCCGACGCCACCTGGCGACCTTCCCGTGGTGCCCGCTCAGCAACACGCCAGGCACCTCGTGCCCCCGCCAAACCGGCGGCTTGGTGTAAACGGGCCCTTCCAGCAGGTTCCGCATCGAACCAGGAGCGAACGAGTCATCCACCGCCGAGCACGCGTTGCCCAGCACACCGGGCAGCAGCCGGCCGATCGCCTCCACCATCACCAGCACCGCGACCTCGCCACCGGCCAGCACATAGTCGCCGATGCTCACCTCGTCCACGCGCAGGCGCGAGCCGTACTCGGTCATGACGCGGGAGTCGATGCCCTCGTAGCGCCCGCAGCAGAACAGCAGCCACTCCTCGCGCGCCAGTTCCTGCGCCAGCTCCTGCGTGAACGGCCGCCCGCTCGGCGTCGGCACGATCATGCGGGGCGCGCCGTCGCCGATCACGGTGTCGATCGCCTCGCCCCACACCTCGGGCTTCATCACCATGCCCGGACCCCCGCCGTAGGGGGTGTCGTCGACGGTCTTGTGCACGTCGTGCGCCCAGTCGCGCAGCTGGTGGAGGCGGACGTCGAGGGTGCCGCGCTCGCGGGCCTTGCCGATCAGGGAGACGTCGAGGGGGGCGAAGTACTCGGGGAAGATCGAGACGATGTCGAGGCGCACCATGTCAGAGCAGCCCCTCCGGCGGGTCGACGACCAGCTTGCCCCCGGCCAGGTCGACCTCGGGCACCAGCGCCTTCACGAACGGGATCAGGGCGTCGTCCTGGCCGCCGCCGCGGCGTACGACGAGGAGGTCCTGGCCGTGGTGGAGCACGTCGGTCACCTCGCCGACGGGCGTTCCCCCCACCGTCACGACCGCGAGCCCGACGAGCTGGTGGTCGTGGAACTCGTCGGGGTCGTCGGAGGGCGTCACGTCGGCGGAGTCGATGACGAGCATGGTGCCGCGCAGTTCCTCGGCCGTCTCGCGCGCGGTGAAGCCCTCGAAGCGCAGCAGCAGCACGCTCTTGTTCCAGCGGCGGCTCTCGACCACGAGCGGGCCGCGCGCGGCCGGGTCGGTGGCCAGCGCGGTGCCGGGCGCGAAACGCAGCTCGGGATCGTCGGTGCGCACCTCCACGGTGACCTCGCCGCGGACACCATGCGGACGTCCGATCCGCCCCACTACCAGCTGCACGATCTCTTCCTTCTCTCCATGTACGGCACGCCCCAACGCGAGCGCCCCCATCGGAGAACCGATGAGGGCGCGTGAAACCAGCGGGCTAACGGACCGTTTCGTGCAGGTCGAGCAGATCGACCCGGACGTACTTTCCGTCAGCCAGTGCGTTCACGACGGTGCGCAGCGCCTTAGCGGTGCGGCCGCCGCGGCCGATGACCTTACCGAGGTCGTCGGGGTGCACCCGGACCTCGAGAACGCGCCCGCTGCGAATGCGGCGTGCGCGGACCCGGACGTCGTCAGGATGTTCGACGATGCCCTTAACGAGGTGCTCGAGAGCCTCCTCGAGCACGTCAGCCCTCGCCCTCGGTGGGGGTCTCGGCCGGCGTCTCGGCGGGAGCCTCGGCGGCCGGAGCCGGAGCCTCGTCCTTCTTCTTGGACTTCCTCGGCGTGGTGCCGGTGCTGCCGGTGTCGCCACCGGACAGCGCCTCCTTGGCGGCCTCCTCGTAGACGAGGTGACGGTCGGCGGGCACCTCGGCCACCTTCAGCGGAGCCGGCGCGGGCTCGCCCTTGAACTTCTGCCAGTCACCGGTGAGCTTGAGCAGCTTCAGCACGGGCTCGGTGGGCTGCGCGCCCACACCCAGCCAGTAGGCGGCACGCTCAGCGTTGATCTGGATGACCGAAGGGTCTTCCTTCGGGTGGTACAGGCCGATCTCCTCGATCGCCCGGCCGTCACGCTTGGTGCGGCTGTCGGCGACGACGATGCGGTACTGCGGGTTGCGGATCATGCCGAGCCGCTTGAGCTTGATCTTGACTGCCACGGGTGTGGTCTCTCCTGCAATCGAGCGTGGGTGAACGGTTTGCCATCGAGTGGGGCACGATGGCGGGCCGCTCGAGGGACAGGCGCGGCCGGCGGGAGGTGAGAGGGCACCCGCCTGGTCACGATGTTCCAACATGCCATTGTGCCAGACCGTGGGTACTGACAGCGACACGGCACGTGGGGCACGGCGGCGCGCGCCGTACCCCACGGGGAGCTATTTCTTGTCGTCGCCGGGAAGCTGGAACTTCGACGGGTCGAAACCGGGCGGAAGCTGCATCCCGGGCGGGAGCTTGGGGCCGCCGCCGAGGTTGCCCAGCAGGCCGCCCTTCTTGGGGGGCGCGGCGTCGTCCTCGGGTGACGCGGCGGGCTTGCCCAGCGCCGCCTTGCGCGGGTCGCCGCTGACCCTGCGGCCCTTCTTGTTCTTCTTCTGCTGCTTGGCGGCCTTGTTGCGGCCGCCCGGCATGCCGGGGATGCCCATGCCGCCGGCCATCCGCTTCATCATCTTCTGGGCTTCGTAGAAGCGGGTGATGAGGTTGCTGACCGCGGTCACCGTCACGCCGGAGCCGGCGGCGATGCGGGCCCGGCGGGAGCCGTTGATGATCTTCGGGTCGCTGCGCTCGCCCGGGGTCATCGAGCGGATGATCGCGGCGATGCGGTCGAGGTCGCGGTCGTCGATGGAGTCGAGCTGGTCGCGCATCTGCCCCATGCCGGGCATCATGCCGAGCAGGTTCTTGATGGGGCCCATCTTCTGGACCATCATCATCTGCTCGAGGAAGTCCTCGAGCGTGAAGTTCTCGCCCGAGGTGAGCTTGCCCGCCATCTTGGCGGCCTGCTCCTCGTCGAACGTCTTCTGCGCCTGCTCGATCAGGGTGAGGACGTCACCCATGTCGAGGATGCGCGAGGCCATCCGGTCGGGGTGGAAGGCGTCGAAATCTTCCAGCTTCTCGCCCGTGGAGGCGAACATGATCGGCTTGCCGGTGATGTGCCGCACCGAGAGGGCCGCGCCGCCGCGGGCGTCGCCGTCGAGCTTGGTCAGGACCACGCCGTCGAAGCCGACGCCCTCCATGAACGCCTGCGCGGTGGTCACCGCGTCCTGGCCGATCATGGCGTCGACCACGAAGAGGACCTCGTCGGGCGAGACCGCGTCGCGGATGTCGGCGGCCTGCTTCATCATCTCCTGGTCGATGCCCAGGCGGCCGGCGGTGTCGATGAGGACCACGTCGTGCTGCTTCTGGCGGGCGACCTCGATCGACTGCCTGGCGACCTCGATCGGGTCGCCGACGCCGTTGCCGGGCTCGGGCGCGTAGGTGACGACGCCCGCGCGCTCGCCCATGACCTGGAGCTGGTTGACCGCGTTGGGACGCTGCAGGTCCGCGGCGACCAGCAGCGGCACGTGGCCCTGCTCGCGCAGCCAGCGGGCCAGCTTGCCGGCCAGCGTCGTCTTGCCCGCGCCCTGCAGACCCGCCAGCATGATGACGGTCGGCGGCGTCTTGGCGAAGCGGAGCCTGCGCGTCTCGCCGCCGAGGATGGCGATGAGCTCCTCGTTGACGATCTTGACGACCTGCTGCGCCGGGTTGAGCGCGCCGGAGACCTCCGAGCTCCGGGCACGCTCCTTGACCTGGGCGACGAACGCCTTGACCACCGGCAGCGCGACATCGGCCTCGAGCAGCGCGATGCGGATCTCGCGGGTGGTCGCGTCGATGTCGGCGTCGGACAGCCGACCCTTGGAACGGAGGGAGGAGAAGACCGATGTCAACCGGTCGGAAAGCGTCTCGAACACGTGGTTGGCCAGTCCTCGATGCGGTTATGCGTGGTCTGGACCCAGCCTAGTCGCTCCTTCAGCCATTCCAGCCGGGCACGGCCATGCGTACCGTAAGGGCGTGCTCGACCAGGTGGATGAGCGCGCTCTTGACCGAGTCCTTGGACCGGGCGTCCAGGCGCACCAGCGGGATGTGCGGCGCCAGCGTGAGGGCGTCGCGCACCTCGCCGTCGCTGTGGGGGTACGTGCCGTCCCAGCCGTTGACGCCCACGACGAACGGCAGCTGCGCCTCTTCGAAGTAGTCGATGGCCGGGAAGCTGTCGGCCAGGCGCCGGGTGTCCACCAGCACGACCGCGCCGATGGCACCGCGCACCAGGTCGTCCCACATGAACCAGAACCGGTGCTGACCCGGCGTGCCGAACAGGTAGAGGATGAGGTCACGGTCCAGCGACACGCGGCCGAAGTCCATGGCCACGGTCGTCGTGGACTTCAGTGGTGTCATCCCGAGGTCGTCGATCCCCGCTGAGGCGTCTGTCATGACCGCCTCCGTGGTCAGCGGCATGATCTCCGACACCGCGCCGACGAACGTCGTCTTACCGACACCGAAGCCTCCGGCCACCACGATCTTCGTCGAGGTGAGGCCGGGGCTAGAGCCTGCGAAGTCCACTGAGCACCCTTTCGAGCAAAGACACGTCCGGCCTTCCGGCTTCCAGCGCTGGCTGGTGCACGCGGACCAGACCTTCTGCCGCCATGTCGGCGATCAGCACCCGCACCACCCCGAGCGGTATCCGCAGGAGCGCGGAGACCTCGGCGACCGAGCGCACCTGACGGCACAGCTGGGAGATCGCCTGGTACTCGGGGGTGATGTGCGAGAACTCCCGGTGTTCGGCCGTGGCCGATGACACCAGGGCCTCCATGGCGAGCTTGACCCGCGGCGCCGTGCGCCCGCCCGTCACCGCGTACGGGCGTACCGGCGAGGCGGGGTCGTTGTGGGGCGGCGGCGGGGGTTCCCAGCCGCCGCCGCTGTTCCAACTAGGGTGGCTGTTCACGAGGCGTACACCTCGCAGCTATGGTCGCTCACGCTGATCACCTGGTCTGGCTGGCGCGCAGTTCGGCGCGTACCGCGGGGGTCAGCACCTGCCCGGCACGGTCCACCATCAGGGTCATCTGGTAGGCGACCAGCCCCATGTCGCAGTCGGGGGCGGCCAGGACCGCCAGGCACGAGCCGTCGCTGATCGACATGATCAGCATGAGACCGCGTTCCATCTCCACGATGGTCTGGTTGACCACCCCGCCCTCGAAGACCCGGGCGGCGCCCTGGGTGAGGCTGATCAGCCCGGAGGCGATCGCGGCCAGCTGGTCGGCCCTGTCCGTCGGGAAGCCGGCGGAGGCCGCGAGCGGTAACCCGTCGGAAGAGACCACAACAGCATGGGCGACCCCGGGAACGGTGCTGACGAAATCAGTGATCAGCCAGTCGACCCCGCGCGCCGCGTGGCTCAGGTCGTTCATTCGCCCTCCTCCCTGCTATCAACGTGCTTCGAGCCAGGGGGATACGCCCTGCCTTCGCTGATGTCATCACGTGCTGCTCGGAAGCCCTGCTGGAAACTGCTCAGCCGGCTGCGTACCCGGTCGGGCGAGACGTTGCGTACCGGGGCCACGCCCTTCGGCGCGCTGGCGGTGTCGGCCGAGCCCGGCACCAGGTTGGCCTTGGGGACGCGCTTCGGCAGTCCCGCCGCCGTCGGCGCGTCTCGCACCGGCTCGCGTACGGCTTCCGCCGCGCTCCAGCCCGCGTCGGCCTTGGTCGAGCCCCAGTTGCCACCGCCGTTGTCGTTGTGCTCGAACCAGGCCGACTCCACCGAGGCGAAGATCGGCAGGAACTCGTCGCCCTGGTTCACCGCCGGGATGGGCCCGGTGGCGGCCGATTCGGTCTCGGGGAAGTCGTAACGGTTCTGCGGGCGCTGCGGTTGTTGCTGCTGCTCGCGGTTGAAGGACCAGGTGGACACCTCCTCCGAGGGAGGCGCCGGCTGGCGTTTGGGCAGCGGGGGCTCGTTCCCCCAGCCGCCACCGCCGGTGTTGCGCGAGGGCACCCACACGTCCGAGGTGTCGGGGCCGCCGCCGCGCGGGTCGGAGGGCCAGCCGCCGTTCCCGCCGCCGCCGGCGGCGGGGACGCCGCCTTCGGAGGGCCACTGGGGCATCGACGGCCACGAGCCACTGGCCGGGTTCGACGGGAAGGAGGGGTGGCCGCCGGGCATCTGCTGGCCCCACTGCATGGGCTGGCCGTTGAACGGCTCGACCACGGGCGGGTGCGGTGGCGGCGCGCTGACCGGGCCGGGTCCGGAGCCGGCTCCGGCCATGGCGGCCGCCTGGGCGCCGAGCAACGCCTCCGGCAGCAGGACCATGGCGGTCAGGCCGCCGGAGCCGTGGGGGCGCAGTTGCACGCGGATGCCGTGGCGGTGGGCCAGGCGGGCGACCACGAACAGGCCCATGCGCCGGGAGACGGAGACGTCGACCGTGGGCGCGTCGGTGAGGCGGTCGTTGGCCTGGGTGAGTTCCTCGCCGGTCATGCCGATGCCGGAGTCGGTGATCGACAGCATGACGCCGCCGCCGTCGATGCGGCTGCCGGAGACGGTGACGCGGGTCTCGCGCGGGGAGAACGACAGGGCGTTCTCGACCAGCTCGGCCAGCAGGTGGATGACGTCGTTGACGGCCTGTCCGGCGACGGAGACGCCGTCGGGCACCTGGAGGACGACGCGCTCGTAGTTCTCGACCTCCGACAGGGAGGCGCGGGCGACGTCGACCAGCTTGACCGGCTGGCTCCAGCGGCGGGGCGGGTCCTGCCCGGCGAGGACCAGGAGGTTCTCGCTGTTGCGGCGCATGCGGGTGGCGAGGTGGTCGAGCTTGAACAGGTTGGCCAGCCGGCTCTCGTCCTGCTCGCCCTGCTCCAGGCCGTCGATGAGGGTGATCTGGCGCTCGACGAGGGTCTGGGAGCGGCGCGAGAGGTTGACGAACATGGCGTTGACGTTGCTTCGGAGCCTGGACTCCTCGCCCGCCAGCCGTACCGCCTCGCGGTGGACCTCGTCGAAGGCGCGGGCCACTTCACCGATCTCGTCCTCGGAGACGACGCCGATGGGCGGCACCTCGGGCGTGCTGGCGTCGACGGTCTCGCGCATGGTGCGCACGGTGTCCGGCAGGCGCTGGCCGGCGATGTGCAGGGCCTCGCTGCGCAGCCGGCGCAGCGGGCTGACCAGCGAGCGCGCCATCAGGGTGGTGACGATCAGGACCAGGATCAGCAGCAGGCCGGAGCCGACCGCGGCGAACAGCGCGGAGGTCTGAGCGGAGTCCTTCAGCCCGCGGCTCTGCACGTTGATCGACTGCGACAGCCGCTTCTCCACGGTGCGCATGGCGTCGATGGCACCGGTGATCGACTCGAACCAGCGATCGGCGTCCGCGCGGGTCCGGGAGTCGAGGTCGATGGCGCTGCCCTCGGCCGCCTGCGACAGCGCGCGCAGGCGGAACAGCGCCGCGCGGTCGACGTCGGCGCCGGTGACGGTGTCCTCGTAGAACTGCAGTTCGTCGATGGAGGCGGTCGACCGGAAGGCGGCGATCTCGCTCTCCTGCTGGGCGCGGGCGCCGCCGAAGGCTTCCTGCTCACCGGTCTGGAAGGCGCCGGTCGTGGCCGCGGCGGCCAGCAGTCCGCGCTGCTGGGAGGCGGCGTCCTTGGCGCGCGTCAGGGCGCTGAAGGCGCGGACGCTGTTGCTCAGGGTCTCGTCGACGTCGCCCTGGCCGATCTCGTCGTGGAACTTCTGGAGCGCGTCGATGATCTGGGAGTACTTGCGCATCGTGGGCAGCGCGGGCAGCTGCGACTTGATGACGGTGTCGCGGGCGAAGGCGATCTCCTCCAGACGGCCCTGCATCTGCTGGACCATGAGGCTCACGCTCTCGCCGTGCGCGTCGGAGATGACGGCGGCCTTCTGGTTGAAGGCGGTGACGGCCTTGTCGACCGGGGTGAACGTGCCGCGTAAGTCGGCTTCGGCGGGCTTGCGGCGGCCGACGGCCACGTACTGGACGGCCCGGTCACGTTCCAGGGCGAGCTCGTGGACGAGCTCCGTGATGGAATCCCCCAATTCCGCCTTTTCCAGGACACGCTGATAGGCGTTGGCCCGGCCGATGGAGTCCACGATCTGCAGGCCGCCGATCCACACACCGACGGCGGTCGGGACGGCGATGAGCGCGATGAGCCGCCATCGCACGCGCCAGTTGCGGAGTCGGAACCTACCGCCACCGGCTTTGGAGTGTGCCTGCGTGGGCACCGGACTCTGCGTGCCACGCTGGTTCGCGCCGGATCGTTTCCTCACGTGACTGGCACTTCCTCGCGGGTTCCACGGGGTGGTGAGGGATAGACGGGACAACCCTCGGAACAAGGAGCTATTTGAGCACATCCTCCTAACTCAGGCCAACACTCCGGTCTCACCGAACTCATCAAGCATTGCAAATCACCCACTCCCTGCCATATCACATCTTCATTATCACCTCAAAGGTCATTATTTCGGACATACGGCTCAGCCTTCGATATTTCGGACAACACAAATCGGATGATTTCATGGCAATTGCGACCGGGGCTCCGGTACGATCTCCGCCTGTTCGCACGGCTCCCACCAGTCGCTCGGGACGCTCGCGGAACCCTTGCACCACCCCGTCGAGGAGACTCATGACTTTCGGGCCTACCCTCCGCGTGTCCGTAATCGGGCTCGTCGTGGCCGTTTCCCTTGCCGCCTGCAGCAGCGGCTCAGGCTCTCCCTCTGGTTCCTCCGCAGGTGGGGGCCTTGAGAAGACGACGATCACCATCGGGGTCTCCCCCGTGCCGTCGTCCGCGCCGGTTTACATCGCCGAAGCGCGAGGTTTCTTCAAGCAAGAGGGCCTCAACGTCAAGATGGAGGTCATCCAGGCGCCACAGGCGGTCATGCCCAAGATCGCCAACGGCAGCATGGACATCTTCAAGGGCAGTTACGTGTCGTTCCTAAACCTTCAGGACAGTGGTCAGAAGATCAAGATCCTGTCCGATACCCTCCAGGGCGCACCCGGCATCGCCGCCGTCGTCGTCCCGAAGGACTCCAAGCTGCAGAGCGCCAAGGAACTCAAGGGCAAGACCATCGCCGTCAACTCGCTCAAGAACCTCGGCGAGCTCTCGGTCAGCGCCCACCTGCAGATCAACGAGCTCAGCCCGCAGGACGTCAAGTTCACCGTGATCGACTTCCAGGCGCAGATCGCCGCGCTGAAGACCGGCACCGTGGACGCCGCCTGGCTCGTGGAGCCGTTCCTGTCGGCGGCGCAGCAGGGCGGCGCGCGCGTGCTGCTCGACACCAACACCGGCCCCACCGAGTCGCTGCCGATCGACGGCTGGGGCAGCACCGACGCCTGGGTCGCCAAGCACCCGAAGACCGCCGCCGCCTTCCAGCGCGCCGTCCAGAAGGCGCAGCGCCTGGCCGCGACCGACCGCTCCGCGCTGGCCGAGGTGGTCCCGAAGTACACGCAGATCCCCAAGGAAGCGGTCATGACCATGGCCATGGGGACCTTCCCGACCTCGCTCAACGCGACGCGCATCCAGCGCGTGGCCGACCTCATGCACGAGTTCGGCTATCTGAAGAGCAAGATTGATGTCCCCACTATGGTCTTCAACGGACCCGAGCAGTAGCAGGAGCGAAAACATGAGATTAACGCGGGTCGTCACCGTCGCCTGCGCGACCGTTCTCGCCCTGGCCGCGTGCGGCGGCGGGCAGAAGGAGACGCCGAAGGCGCAGGGCTCGGCCCCCGCCGGCGGACTGGAGAAGAGCACGATCACCGTAGGCGTGGTGCCCGTGCCCTCCTCCTCGCCGCTGTACATCGCCGAGAAGCGCGGCTTCTTCAAGGCGGAGGGCCTGACCGTCAAGACGGAGATCATCCAGGCTCCGCAGGCGGTCATGCCCAAGATCCTCAACGGCAGCATGGACGCCTTCCTCACCAGCTACGTCTCGCTGATGGCCATCCAGGACTCCGGCGCGGCCAAGCTCAAGCTCTTCCAGCACGTCCAGACCGGCGCCCCCGGCATCGCGGGCGTCGTCGTGCCCAAGGACTCGCCGGTCAAGGCGACGGCCGACCTCAAGGGCAAGACCGTCGCGGTCAACGTGCTGAAGGCGCTCGGCCAGACCACCACCAACGCCCACCTTCAGGCGGCCGGTCTCAAGCCGGAGGACGTGAAGTTCGTGGCGATCCAGTTCGCCGACCAGCTCGGCGCCCTGGCCTCCAAGAAGGTCGACGCCGCCTGGCTGGTGGAGCCGTTCCTGTCGGCCGCGATCAAGGAGGGCGCGACCCAGATCATCGACACCACCAGCGGCCCGACCGCGGGCATCCCGATCGACGGCTGGGGCGTGTCGGAGAAGTGGCTGGCCGACAACCCGAAGACGGCCGCGGCCTTCCACCGCGCGCTGGCCAAGGCGCAGAAGATCGCCGGTGAGGACCGCAACGCCATCAACGAGGTGGTCCCGACCTACACCCAGATCCCCGCGCCGGCCGTCGCCGCGATGAAGCTCGGCAGCTTCGGCATGGAGCCGGACATGGCCGCGTTCCAGAAGCTGGCCGACCTGCTCCACGGCTACGGCTACCTCAAGGCGAAGATGGACGTCTCGACACTCATCCCCGCCAAGGTCGAATGAGCACTCTCCGCAACAGACGAGGAATCCTGGGCGCCGCCGGCGTCCTGGGATTCCTCGTTCTCGTAGAGGCCCTGGGACGTCTCGGGGTCATCGACCCCGAGATCATCCCGCTCGTCTCGACCGTGCTGGCCACCACGGTCGCGATCGCCTTCGAGGGCGAGTTCCTGTCCCAGGTCGGCAACACCCTGCTGGCCTGTCTCATCGGCCTGGTGATCGCGATCGCCACCGCGGTGCCCGCCGGGCTGCTGCTCGGCACCGTGCCCGTCGTCGAGCGCTCCGTTCGCCCGCTGGTGGAGTTTCTGCGGCCCATCCCCTCGGTCTCGCTGATCCCGCTGGCGATGTTCCTGTTCACCGAGAGCCAGGACGCCAAGATCGCGCTGATCGTCTACACCTGCGCGTGGCCGCTGCTCATCAACACGATGTACGGCCTGAGCGACGTCGACCCGCAGGCCAAGCAGACCCTGCGCAGCTTCGGGTTCGGCGGCATGTCGATCGTGCTGCGGGTCAGCCTGCCCAGCGCGGCGCCGTTCATCGCGACCGGAATCCGCATCGCCCTGTCGGTCACGCTGATCGTGGCGGTGAGCGTCGAGCTCATCGCCGGTGGCGGCGGCGGGATCGGTAACTTCCTCTCCCTCGCCAGCGGCGCCAACCGCATCGACAGGATGCTGGCCGGAACGATCTGGGCGGGCCTGATCGGCCTGACGGCCAACGCGTTGTTCATGGCCGGTGAGCGCCGGTTGTTCCACTGGCACCAGGGATCGACGTCATGATCATACGCAGGCTCGCGTGGTACTGGCTGCTGCCCGTCGCCGTCCTGGCCTGGGAACTGGGCACGCGGCAGGCCAAGGCCACCTACTTCCCGCCACCGAGCGTCATCGTGGTCCGGCTGCACGAGATGTGGTTCTCCGGGCCGCTGTCGCGGGTCTTCCTCACCGACGAGGCGATCGCCGACCTGGTCCCGAGCCTGGCCAGGCTCATGGCCGGCTGGGCCATGGCCGCGGCGGCGGGGGTGGCGCTCGGCGTCCTGCTGGGCCGCTCGCGCTGGCTGTCGGCGCTGGCCGACCCGCTGATCCACTTCGGCCGCTCCGTGCCGCCGTCGACGCTTCTACCGATCTTCCTCATCCTGTTCAAGATCGGTACGCCGATGCAGCTGGCCTCGATCGTCTACGGCGTCGTCTGGCCGGTGCTGATCAACGCCGCGGACGGGGCGCGCTTCGTCGACAAGCAGTACACGGAGACCGGGGACGTCTTCCGGCTGAGCAGGACGCAGCGGGTGTTCCGCATCATCCTGCCGGCGGCGGCGCCGAAGATCTTCGCCGGGCTGCGGCTGAGCGTCTCGCTGGCGCTCATCATGATGGTCGTCTCGGAACTGGTCGGCAGCAGCGAGGGCATCGGGCACCGCATGCTGGAGGCGCAGAGCGAGTTCGACATCCCGGCCATGTGGGCGGGCATCGTGCTGCTGGGCATCCTCGGGATCCTGCTCAACGCCGTGTTCATCGGGGTGGAGCGGATGACGCTGGGCTGGCATCGGGCCAGCCGTACCCGCTGAGACGCCCCCTTCCCGGTTTCCGAGGGGAGGGGGCGTCCGCGCGTCAGCCGTACAGGCGCTCGATGATCTCTTTCTGGCGGGCGACGAACCAGGCGCGGCCGGGCTCGGCGCCGGTCAGGCCGTCGGGGCGCTCCACGTCGTGGCGGGCGTACTCCTCGGCCCACAGGGCCGGTTTCACGCGGGAGAGCAGGTTGGTCATGCCGGGGCGGGTGCGGAAGCGGCGCAGCCCGTCGAGGTCGAGCTCGGCCGCGGCGATCACCGACTCCCCCGGCCCGGCGACGGCCAGCACGCGGCCCTCGAAGTCGAGGACCTCCGAGCCGCCGTTGGTGGAGTCGCCGGGGATGGAGATGCCGCTCAGGCCGCCGCTGTTGGCCGAGACCACGTAGGCCATGTTCTCGATGGCGCGCGCCCTGCGGCCGATCGCCTTGGGCGTGAGCGCCGGAGCGGAGGCCTCCGAGGTCGGATGGCAGAAGACCTCGGCGCCGCGCAGCGCCAGCGACCTGGCCAGCTCCGGGTAGAGGATCTCCTCCGAGGCCAGCGCTGCCAGGTTGCCGATCTCGGTCCTGGCCACCGGCAGCACCGCGTCCATGCCGTAGACGCCGAGGTAGCGCTCCCACACGTCGTAGGGGCTGGGCGAGTACATGGAGTGGAGCCTGCGGTAGCGCAGCACCGTCTCGCCCTGCGGGGAGAGGATCACGCAGGCCTGGAAGAACAGCTCGGGGAAGTGCTCGTCGCTCTCGTAGGCGTTGACGCACAGATAGACGCCGTGGCGGCCGGCGATCTCGGCCAGCTCCTTGTACTCCTCGCCGTCGGGGGCCAGGGCCGCCTTGTCCCGCCAGGCGGCGACGCTCTCGCTGATGGGGAAGCCGGTCAGCACGTACTCGGGCAGGACGACCAACCGCAGGTCGGGACCGATCCAGGCCTTGGAGCCGCCGAGGCCCGCGTCCACCCGGGCGATGGCCGCCCTGATCTCGGAACGCGGGTCGGCCAGCCCCGTCACCGCCCGGGTCTCCAGTTGCAGGGCCAGCGCCCGGTAGGCGGTCACCGGTGCCACCACGGGTCGGCCGCGGCCGAGCGGTTGACCAGGTGCGCGCGGCGGCGGACGAACCGGTTGATCGAGACCTTGCCCATGCGCGAGCCGCCGAGGCCGGAGAGCTTGAAGGAGTTCTTCTCCCCTTCGTGCACCAGCGCCGTCAGGGAGGCGTCGTTGACGCTGACCGCGCCCACCTCCAGCCGCCGCGCGAGCGCGCGGGCGTCCTGCTCGGTCGCGGCGAAGACCGCCCCGGACAGCCCGTACGCGCCGTCGTTGGCCAGCCGCACCGCCTCGTCGGCGTCGTCCACGGCCATCACCGGCAGGATCGGCCCGAACGTCTCCTCGGTCATGAGCGCCATCGAGTGGTCCACGCCCGACACCACGGTCGGGCGGCACCACAGCCCGCCGCCGTGGTGCTCGATCCTGCCGCCGGTGTGCACGACCGCGCCGCACTCGACGGCGTCGGCGAGGTGGCGTTCGATGACGCCGGCCTGGTCGGCCGCGATGATCGGGCCGATGGGGCCGCCCTCGCAGGTCAGCATCACTTTGGCCGCCTTGTCGGTGAGCAGCGCGAGGAACTCCGCGTGTACGGCCCGCTCCACGTAGACCCGCTCGATCGACTGGCAGGCCTGCCCGGCGTTGGCGGTGCCGCCCCACAGGACGGCGGCGGCGGCCCGGTCGAGGTCGCTGCCGGCCAGCACGATGGCCGGGTCCTTGCCGCCGAGCTCCAGGAAGGCGGGGATGAACGCCTTGGCCGCGGCCTCACCGACCTTGCGCCCGGTGGGCACGCTGCCGGTGAACACGACCGCGTCGACGAGGTCGATCAGCGCGGCGCCGGTCTCCCCCGCGCCCTCGACCACCCGCAGCGGCAGTTCCTCCGGCACCAGCCTCATGAGCGGCTCGATGAATCTGGGCGTCACCTCGCTGGGCTTGACCAGCACCGCGCATCCGGCGGCCAGCGCCGGGATCGCGTCGATGAGGCCGAGCAGCAGCGGGAAGTTCCACGGGCTGATCACCCCGACCAGTTCGTACGGCACCGCCTCACCTCCGACCACGATGCCGGGCAGGCTGGCGGGCTCGTCCTCGGGCGGGGCGAGAAGGGCGGGGGCCTGCCGTACCCACCGCTCGATCATGCCCGCCACGATCTGCCGTTCCAGCACCGACTCGCCGGTGCGGCCGGTGTCGGCCACGAGCGCGGCGAGCAGTTCGTCGTCGGTGGCCAGCGCGGCCCCGAAGCGGTTGAGCACGGCCCCTCGGTCCGCCTCGCGCCAGGCGGGCGCCGCCGCGCGCAGCTCGGCGGCCGTGGCCGTGAGCCGCGCGGGCGACGGTGGTGCGAGCAGGCGGTCGGTTTCCCCGGTGAGCGGGTTCCTGACCTGCGTCATGGTTACCTTCCGTTGGTGGTGCACCACTGGGCCCAGGTGGTGGCACCCCGGCCCAGTTGCTTGTTGTAGAACGACGACCAGGAGTTCTCGCTGGCGCCGGGATCGGTGGGAGCGGCCTGGTAGAGCGGGTACTGCAGGTCGATCTTGGCACGCAGCCACGGCTCGACCTCAGCGTAGGAGTTGAGCGCCCAGCTTCGGGCGTGGTAGGTCAGCTGGCCCTGGACGCTCGCCTCGGGCAGGCACATGAAGGGCGCCCACGGGCTGGTACGGCTCCAGCTGATCTTGGTCTTCATGGCGCCGGTGGGGACGGTGCCGTCGACGGTGCGTGCGGCGCGCTCCCGGTCGTCGACGTAGAAGTCGAACATCTCCATCGCGCTGTAATGGCCGTTCTTGAGGCCGAAACTCTCGCCGAGCGTGGTGGTGAAGTTGGTGTTGACCGGGATGTCGCTGGTCCAGGCCGTTTCCTCGTGCCGCTGCTGCAGGGGCGGGCCGACGTAGGAGGGGGTGACGTTGAACGGGCCGAAGGCCACCCTGTCGTTGTTGATCGGCACGACCGGGTAGATCTTGCCGTCGACGGGGTTGGTCCACTCGGTGAGGATCTGCGTCGGGTTGGTGGGGCTGGTGTAGAAGACGATCTCGCGGGAGAGCTGGTGGATCTGCGTGGTGCCGGGCACGCGGTAGAGCCGGCGGATGTTGTAGCCCTCGAGGTTGAACAGCTTCTGGCCGTGGCGGATCTTGGGGTCGAGGGCGTTGCCCTCCACGTTGGCGTAGACCGAGCCGGAGATGCGGAAGACCATGTCCTGGCCGTCGGGGCGGCCCATGGACTGCAGCTGGAGCTGTCCGGCGTCGTCGGTGACCGTCCGGTAGATGGGGCCCGGGGCCCAGGGGTCGTCGATGTCGGCGGCCACGGCTCCCGGTGCGAGACCGGTCAGCATGACGGCGGATAAGGCGATAGCGAAGGACAGACCACGGCGCTTCAACATCGTGTCTCCGGAGGTGGGGCGGCGATAGCGGGGGAAATACGATCATCAACGGAGAGACTCTGTCAACGCGGGTGTCGGCTCCGGGCAGAGCCCCCGGCCGCCCTCGGTTCGGACGGCCGGGGCGGGGGTCAGGCCACCCGTCGCTCGTCGATCAGCGTGCGCTTGACGCAGACGCCGCCCTTGACCCACTGCCATACGCGGCTCTTGCTCTTGCCGTCGTCGCTGAGGACGATCAGCTCGAACAGCCGCAGGTCCTCGTCGGCCGCCTTGTATATCCAGCTCAAGTAGATCGTGGACGCGTCCAGCTCCCAGAACTCGCCCCTGATGCGCTCGGTGTCGAAGCCGCAGCGCCCGTTGCCCAGATACGTGCCGGGGAACTGGAGCTCCTCGGTCCTGCCGTCGTCCCAGGTGTAGCGGTTGACCTGGTGGTAGGTCTTGTCGTCCACGATGGTGCAGGTCAGGTGGGAGCGGTGGCGGTCGATCAGGTTGCCGTCCGCGTCAAGGTGGGTGTACGTGCCCTCCCACTCGCCCTCGTGGCGGGCGAGCAGCGGCATGTCATCACGAAGACCCATAGGAACACCTCTTGCAGGGTTGGTCATGGTTTGCGGCCGACACCGGCGACCGCCAGCTTCAGCACCGGATGGCTCTCCTGGAACGGTTGATCGGGATCGGGACGCCAGTCAGGCACCCCTACCAGCCCGGGATCGACCATTTCAAGACCCGCGAAGAAGCGGGCGATCTCGTCCTTGGTGCGGTATCGGGTGTTCCGGGCCTCCAGCAGCGAACGGCTCTGCTCGTCGCCCCTGTTCAGGAGGTGGTGGATGAACACGTAGCTGCCCGAGGGAAGGGCGGCGACGAGCTCCTTCGTGAGGTGCCACGGGTCCTCCTCGTCCTGGACGTGGTGGAGGATCCCGCAGAGGATCAGGCCGACCGGCCGCCTGAGGTCGATGTGCGCGAGCAGCTCGCGATCGCCCAGCAGGGCGGCGGGCTCGCGCAGGTCGGCGTGTACGGCCAGCGTGTTGACGTTCCTGGCCAGCAGGGCCCTGGCATGGACCAGGACATGAGGGTCGTTGTCCACGTAGGCGACACGCACCCCGGGATCGACCGAGTGAGCCACCTGATGCACGTTTTCGGCTGTCGGTAACCCGGTGCCGATGTCGATCAGCTGGCGTAGACCGACCTCTCCGACCAGAAATCTGACGACCCTGCCCAGCACCGCGCGTTGCGCGCGGACCCCGATCTCGACACCGGGCATGAGCGCGCGGATGCGCTCACCCTCGGCCCGGTCGACACCGAAGTTGTCCTTGCCCCCGAGCAGGTAGTCGTACACACGAGCAGGGCTGGCCTCCGACAGATTCAGTCCGTAGGGAGCCTCACCATCGACGTCTGCCACGACACCCCTTACACCCAAACCTATGATCGCCCTCTGAGCCTATCCGGAAAGCCACCCTGCCATCTACACGACATACCAACATAAATACCCATAAAACCGGACAAAGTACGCGGGATAATTTAAATCCGACGGTCAAAAGGCTAAAACTGACATATCCACTATATCTCCTTTAAATCTCTTCTCGTGCGTTACAGTGCGTGTCATCGTCGCTCACACCCCCTGGTTCATAAGGAGACACGGCATGCGGTTACGTGCCCTGGGGCGCACCGCCCTGATCGGCCTGGCGACAACCCTGGTGATTGCGGGGTGTTCTGGATCCGGGACGGAAAGCAAACCGGGGGGTACGGCCAACGCGTCGGGTCTGGAGAAGACCTCGTTGCTCATCGGCCAGTACCCCGGAGCCGACTCTGCGCCCCTGTTCATCGCCATGGAACGCGGCTTCTTCAAGGAGCAGGGACTTGATGTCAGGCAGGAGCCCATCCAGGCTCCGCAGGCCGTCTTGCCCAAGCTCAGCAACGGCCAGATGGACGTCGTCCTTGGCAGCTACGCCACCATCCTGACCATTCAGGAGGGCGGTTCGGAGAAGTTCAAGTACATCGCCGACTCCTATCAGGGAGCCAGCGGCGCGTTCGGCGTGATGGTCGCCAAGAATTCACCGATCAAGAAAATCTCCGACCTCAAGGGAAAGAAGATCGGCGTCAACGCGCTCAAGGGACTCGGCGTTCTCACCATGAACCCGCACTTGAAGATCAACGGCGTCGACCCGCAGAAGGACGTCACCTACGTCGAGATCGCGACCACCAACTGGCTGTCGTCGCTGGAGAAGGGCGACGCGGACGCGGTCTGGATGACCGACCCGTACGTCAGCGAGGCGGAGAGCAAGCTCGGCGCCACCATGCTGATCGACACCATGTCCGGCCCCACCGAGAGCCTGCCCATCACCGGCTGGGCCGCCACCGAGAAGTGGATCAGCGAGAACCCCAAGACCATGGCCGCCTTCCAGCGCGCGATGGCCAAGGCGCAGAACATCGCCGCCACCGACCGTGACGCGGTGACCGCGATCCTGCCCACGTTCACCAAGATCCCCAAGGAAACGGCCGCGACGATCAACCTCGGCAACTACCCGACCTCGCTGAACGCCCAGCGCATCCAACGCGTCGCCGACCTGATGGCCGAGTACGGCTTCCTGAAGGCGAAGATGGACGTGAGCACGATGATCGTCAATCCGCAGGGATGACCGCAGCGATCGACGGAACGCGGCGCGAGCGCGACCCGCTCGCCCGCGTCCCCCTAGCGAAGATCACCCGCCACGTCGTCGGCGTGGCGGCTTTTCTGCTTCTGTGGGAGGTCACGAGCCGGGCCGGGCTGTTCACCTGGCTGCCGAACGCCTCCGACTCGCTGATCAGGTTCGCCACGCTGGCCGCCGACCCCGTCTTCCTCGGCGACTTGGCCGCGACCCTGACCGCCGCGATCCTCGGGCTCGGGCTCGCGGTGCTGCTGGCCGTACCGGTCGGGCTGCTGCTCGGAACTGTGCCGGTGGTGGAGGAGACCACGCGCGCCATCGTGGAGTTCCTGCGGCCCATCCCGTCGGTCGCGCTGATCCCGCTGGCACTGTTCTTCTTCACGCCCGAGATCAACGCCAAGATCGCGCTGATCGTCTACGCCGCGTCCTGGCCCATCCTCATCAACACCCTGTACGGCGTGCGCGACGTCGACCCGGTCGCCGCCGAGACCCTGCGCTCGTTCGGCTTCGGCGCGGGCGCGGTGGTGTGGCGAGTGGCGCTGCCGAGCGCGGCGCCGTTCATCTTCACCGGTGTACGGCTGGCCGCCTCGGTCACCCTCATCCTGGCCATCAGCGTGGAGTACTTCGTCGGCGGCGCCAGCGGCGTGGGCAGGTTCCTCATCGAGGCCAGCTCCGGCATCGGCGAGTCGGCCATGCTCGACGTGATCGCGACGCTGATCTGGGCCGGACTGGTCGGCCTGGTGGTCAACGCGGTGCTGCTGCGCGCCGAGCGGCGGCTGTTCAGGTGGCGGAGCGCATGATCAGGACTCTCGTCAAGCGGCTCTGGCTGATCCCCGTCGTCCTGGTCGGCTGGGAACTGGCCGCGGTCGCGGTCGCCAGCCCGTACTTCCCGGCGCCCTCGCGCATCGTGGTGCGGCTGTATGAGATGTTCGCCGCCGAAGAGGCGATCGGGCACGTCTGGCCGAGCCTGGCCAGGGTGGTCGGCGCCTGGTGCGTGGCGGTGCTGGTCGGTGTCCTGCTGGGCGTGGCGCTGGGGCGTGCGCAATGGCTGGCCGACTACATCGACCCGCTCGTGGAGTTCGGCCGGGCGGTGCCGCCGCCGGCGATGCTCCCGGTCTTCCTGGTGCTGTTCAGCATGGGCACCGAGGTACAGGTGGCCACGATCATCTTCGGCATCATCTGGCCGATCCTGCTGAACTCCATCGACGGCGCCCGCCACGTGGAGCGGATGCAGATCGAGACGGCCACCGTCTTCGGCATCCCCGCCCACCTGCGGATCCTGCGCATCATCCTGCCCGCCGCCTCCCCCAAGATCTTCGCGGGGCTGCGGCTGAGCGTCTCACTGGCGCTCATCCTCATGGTCGTCTCCGAGCTCAAGGGCAGCACGGAGGGCATCGGCTACCTGCTCAGCCTCGCCTCCAACAATGCCGACATGCCCGCCCTGTGGGCCGGCGTCGTGATGCTCGGCGTGCTGGGCTTCCTTCTCAACTCCCTGTTCCTCATGGGCGAGCGCCGCGTCCTCGCCTGGCACCACAACCGGAGGCGGTCATGACAGACCTGCTGATCAGGAACGTGCGGGTGGTCACCCAAGAGCGTGACGAACCCGTTGAGGCGGACATCGCCATATCGGACGGCCGCATCACCGCGGTCGCCCCCGGCCTGCCGCCCGGCGACGACGTCATCGAGGGGAACGGCAAGCTCGCCTTCCCCGGCGTGGTCGACGCCCACCAGCACTGGGGCATCTACAACGCGCTGGAGGAGGACGCCTCGACCGAGAGCCGGGCGGCCGCCCAGGGCGGCGTCACCACCGCGCTCACCTACATGCGCACCGGCCAGTACTACCTCAACCGGGGCGGCCCCTACGCCGAGTTCTTCCCCGAGGTGCTCTCCCGGGCCGAGGGACGCGCCTACATCGACTACGGCTTCCACCTGGCGCCCATGTCGAGCACGCACATCGCGGAACTGCCCGACCTGATCGAGAAGCACGGCGTGCCCAGCTTCAAGATCTTCATGTTCTACGGCGGGCACGGCCTGCACGGCCGTTCCAACGACCAGAGCCGATTCCTCATGCTGCCCGACGGCGAACGCTACGACTACGCCCACTTCGAGTTCGTCATGCGCGGCGTCCAGGCGGCCCGCGAACGTTTCCCCGACCTGGCCGGCGAGATCTCGCTGTCGCTGCACTGCGAGACCGCCGAGATCATGACCGCCTACACCAAGCTGGTCGAGGAGGCCGGCGAGCTCAGCGGCCTGGCCGCCTACAGCGCCTCGCGGCCGCCGCACTCCGAGGGCCTGGCCGTCTTCATCGCCTCCTACCTGGCGCACGAGACCGGGCTGGCCAACATCAACCTGCTGCACCTGTCCTCGCGCAAGGCGCTGGACGCCGCGGTGCGCATGGCCGCCGCCTTCCCGCACATCGACTTCCGCCGCGAGGTCACCATCGGGCACCTGCTGGCCTCCGTCGAGACCGCCGAAGGGCTGGGCGGCAAGGTCAACCCGCCGATCCGGCCCCAGGAGGACGTCGAGGCGCTGTGGGAGTACGTGCTCGACGGCACCGTCGACTGGGTGGTCAGCGACCACGCCTGCTGCCGCGAGGAACTGAAGTACGGCGAGCCGCGGGACGACGTGTTCGTGGCCAAGGCGGGCTTCGGCGGCGCGGAGTACCTGCTGCCGGGGCTCGTCTCCGAGGGCCGGCGGCGCGGCCTGCCGTACGGGAGGATCGCCGCGCTCACCTCGTGGAACCCCGCGCGCAGGTACGGCCTGCGGTCCAAGGGCACGATCGCGCCCGGCTACGACGCGGACGTGGCGCTGGTGGACCCGGACCAGACGTGGACGGTGCACGCGGCCGACTCGGAGTCCACGCAGGAGTACACGCCGTTCGAGGGCTTCGAGCTGACCGCCCGGGTGACCGACACGTTCGTGCGCGGACACCACGTCATGGACGCGGGTAAGATCATCGGCCGTCCCCTCGGCTCCTATCTCGTGAGGCCCGGTGTTCACTGAAGGCGAGCTCCTCTACCTGCGTGACCACACGATCGGCCGGCTGGCCAGCGCCGGCGCCGACGGGCGGCCGCACGTGGTGCCGGTGCGGTTCCGGCTGTCGGAGGGCGGGCGGTCGCTGGAGATCGGCGCGCGCGACCTGCCCGTCCGCGGGCAGCGGCGCGCCTACCGCGACAACGCCGCCGAGAACCCGGAACTGGCGATCGTCGTGGACGACTACACCGAGGACGGCGTGCCGCGCGGCCTGCTCGTGCGCGGCACCGCCAAGCTCCACGACAGCGGCGGCGAGCAGGTGGTGCGCGGCGGCGGCCCGCAGTGGCTTGAGCTGCTGCCCGCCTCGATCTCCTCGTGGGGGATCGACTCGGCCGGGTACGCGCCCCCGATCCGCCGCGCGTTCTAGCCGCCCTGCCAGGCCAGCACCCTGCGCTGTACGGCCAGCAACACCGCGTTGAGCGCGTAGCCGAGCACCCCGATCAGCACCACCGCCGACCACATCCTGGGCAGGTCGCCGACCGCGTAGGCGTCCTGCAGCAGGTAGCCGATGCCGTTGGACGAGCCGGGCATCAGCTCGGCGAAGACCATGAGGATCAGCGCCACGGACATGCTCAGCCGCAGCCCGGCGAACACCTTCGGCAGCGCCGACGGCACGAGCACCCGCCACAGCCGCTGGACGGCGGTCAGGCGGAAGACCTGGGCGGTCTCCAGATGCTGCCGGTCCACGCCTTTGACGCCGTCGGCGGTGTTGAGCAGGATCGGCCAGAGCGTGGCGAAGGCGATCGTGGCCAGCTGCATCTGGGTGCCGACGCTCAGCAGCACGATGAAGACCGGCACCAGCAGCGGGGGCGGGACGGCGCGGAAAAGCTGCAGCACCGGGTCGGCGTAGGCGCGCGCCTTCTCCGACCGGCCCAGGACGAAGCCCAGGACCACCCCGGCGACCACCGCGCCCGCGAGCCCGGCCGCCAGCCTGCCCAGGCTCGGTGCGAAGTGCTCGATCGCCTGGTCGGTGAGGATGTAGGGGCCGGAGAACCACATCTCGTACATGCGGGCCGCGATCTGCGAGGGCGGCGGGAAGAAGCGGTTGCCCGCCGAGCGCGACAGCGCCTCCCAGGCCAGCGCGCAGGCGGCGAACACCGCCCAGCGGATCACCGGTGGGCCCAGGAGAACAGGCGGCGCTCGCCGCGTACCAGCAGGGTGTTGGCGAGCAGGCCGAGCAGGGCGGCCCAGACGGTGACGGCCAGCACCTCGACCGTGGCGTCGGGGACGAACGTCGACTGGGCCACGTGCACCCCGATCCCCTGTCCGGTGCCCATGTAGATCTCGCCGGCGATGGTGGCGATCAGGGCGATGCCGGCCGCCAGCCGTACACCGGTGGCGATGAACGGCGCCGCGCTCGGCAGCGAGACCCGCACCAGCACCGCGGTACGGCCGAAGCCGAAGGCGCGCAGCGTGTCCACGGCCACCGGCTCGACGTCGCGCAGCCCGTACACGGCGTTGAACAGGACGGGCCACAACGCGACGTAGGTGACGACCACGAGCCGGGTGGTGGCGCCGGAGCCGAGCATCATGCCGACCAGCGGGAAGAGCGCGACGCCCGGCATCGGGCGGAGGAACTCCAGCACCGCCCTGCTCGCCCGCTCCACGCCCGGCAGGGTGCCGAGCAGCAGCCCGGCCGGGATCGCGAGGACGGTGGCCAGAAGCGTGCCGCCGGCCCAGGTGAACAGGGTGCCCGCCAGATGGGACAGGTAGCCGGGTTCCAGGGCGAGCGCCGCCGCCCTGGCCAGGATGTCCCCGGCGGGCGGCAGCGTGCCCCCGCTCGCCCGGCCCAGCGCCTCCAGGCCGGCCAGCAGAAGCGCGACGCCCACGACGCCGCGCCGGCGGTACCCGGTCAACCGCCCGGGGTGTAGATGAGGTCGGCGGCCTTGAAGTCGCTCTTGAGCAGGCCCTCGACCTTCATCTGGTCGATGACGCGCTGGAGGCGGGCGGCGTCGGGCGCGGTCGGGAAGTCGACGAGCTTGATCGCCGCGGCGGTCGTGGCGTCCATCTTGGTGTAGGTGGGCAGTTGCAGGACCTTCTCGACGCTGACCCGGTCGGCGGCCAGGCTCTGCGCCTTGCCGAGCGCCTTGCCCAGGGCGGCGGCGGTCTTCGGGTGGGCGTCGATCCACTCCTGCTTGACGAAGTAGCCGGCGGTGGGCCAGTTCTGCGTGGTGCCGGAGGCCAGGTCGGTGACGAGGCGGAAGCCCTTGCCCGCGGCCTGGCTGGTGAACGGCTCGGTGAAGGCGGCGGCGTCCACCTGTCCCGCCTCGACGGCGGCGACCGTGTTCGGGACCGGCACCTGCACGTACTCGACCTTGGCCGGATCGGCGCCGGCGTCGCGCAGGACCGCGTTGAGCATCAGCGGCTGGACGTTCTTCAGCACCGCTACGGCGACCTTCTTGCCCTCCAGGTCCTTGACCGTCTTGATCGGCGAGGACTCCGGCACCATGACCGCCTGGACACCGGGCTTGCCGACCGACCCCTCAGAGATGATCTTCAGCTTGGCGCCGTTGTCGATGATCTGCAGCAGGCTCACGTAGTTGGCGAAGCCCAGGTCGACCTCGCCGCTGTTGAAGGCGACGCTGCCCGCCTTGCTGTCGGTGAAGAACTGCGCGGTGAGGTCAAGGCCCTCGCTCTTGAAGACGCCCTTGTCGAGACCCACGTGCAGCCCGGCCTGGTCGAGGAACGGCAGCGCCATCGCCTTGACCACGCTCGTCTCCTGGCCCGCGGCGGTCTTGCCCGGCTCCGCCGCGTCCGTCCCCGAGCCGCATCCCGCCAGCGCCGTCGCGGCCACCAGGACCGTTAACAGCGACACTCGGGAGAATTTCATGAAAGTTCCACCTCTTCCGGCTTACGCCCCCTGCCACCCGAGCAGGCGGCGCTCGATCACGACGAACAGGGAGTTCACCACGTAACCGAGCAGACCGAGCAGCGCGATGGCGGCCCAGACCCCCGGGGTGTCGAACCCCCGCTGCGCCTGCAGCAGCTGATACCCGATCCCGTCGGTGCCGCCGAACAACTCGGAGATCACCATCATGATCAGTGCCAGCGAAAGACTCAACCGCAGACCGGCCAGGATCTTCGGCGCCGCCGCCGGGATGATGACCCTGCGGACCTGCTCGGCGCGGGACAACCCGAACACGCGGGCCGTCTCGATCTGCAGGACCTCGACCGAGCGGGCGCCGTCGATCGAGTTCAGGAGCACCGGCCAGATCACGCCGAAGACGATCCCGGCCAGCTGCGTGGCCAGGCCGCCCTGCAGCAGAGCGAGGAAGAAGGGCAGCAGCAACGGCGGCGGCACCGAGCGTCCGAACTGGATCAGCGGCCCGGCGTAGTCCTGAGCCGCCCGCGAACGGCCGATCAGCACCCCCGCCAGCACACCGGCCGCGGCGGCCAGCAGCCAGCCGGTGAACATGCGGGCCAGGCTCGGCAGCAGGTTGGCCACCGCCTCGTCGGTCAGGAACAACCGGGCGGCCGGGCCGGAGAACCACAGCTCGCGCATCCGGCCCGCGATCGCGGTCGGCGGCGGGAAGTCGGTGTCGGCCTTCAGCCGCGTGAGCGCCTCCCACACGACCAGCACAGCGGGCACGAACCACAGCCTGTTCAGCACGCTCACCCGGCCACTCCCCTGCGCGCCTCGTGCCAGCGGAACAGGCGGCGCTCTCCCGCCTCCAGCAGCGTGTTGGCCATCAGGCCCGCCGCGCCCGCCCAGAGCGTGGCGGCCAGCATGAGATCGGTACGGTTGCCGCTGCCCGCCTGGATGACGAAGACGCCGATGCCGGAGCTGCCTCCGGCCAGCAGTTCCGCGCTGACCGCGAGAATGAGGGCCACGCCGGCGGCGATGCGGACGCCGGTGGCCACGAACGGGGCGGCGCTGGGCAGGCTGACCCGCCACAGCACCGCCATAGGGCCGAAACCGAAGCTGCGCAGGGAATCCTTGGCCAGGGGGTCGACCTCGCGCATGCCGTACAGCGTGTTGATGAGGATGGGCCACACGGCGGCGTACACGATCACCGAGGCCTTCATCGCGACGTCCACGGGGATGAGCAGGATCGCCAGCGGGATGATCGCCACCGACGGGATGGGACGCATGAACTCCAGCAGCGGGCGGGTCGCCCGCTCGGCGGCGGGCAGCGCGCCGAGCGCCACGCCCGCCGGCACCGCGACGGCGACGGCGGCCAGCAGGCCGAGCGCCCAGTTGAGCAGGGTGGCGGCGACGCCCGCCAGAAACGCGGGGTCGGCCAGGAGCAGCGCGGCCTCGATCAGCACGGCCGAAGGCGGCGGGAACACCACGCCCTCGGCCAGCCAGAAGCGCACGACCAGCTCGGCCACGAGCAGGAACGCGGCGACGCCCGCCGCGCCCCGCACGGCACGCACGCTCATCCGGCGGTGCTGACCAGGAGCGTCTTGACGTCCAGGGGCTGCTTGAGATATCCGAACTCCAGCATCAGGTCGGCCACCCGTTGCAACCTGGCCGCGTCGAGGTCGGTCGGGAAGCTTCCCAGCGTGATCTTCGTGACCGCCGTCTTGTCGATCTTCGAGTACGAGGGAATGACCTCCTCGACGGCCTTGCGGTCACCGGCGGCCAGCTTCTGCGCCTTGCCGATCGCGCGCTGGAAGGCGGCGAGCGTCTTGGGGTTCTTCGCGACCCACTCGCCGGTGGCCATCCAGGCGGCGATCGGCAGGCCGGCCGTCGGCCCCGTCATGGTGTCGGCGAGGACGCGCAGGCCCGGCTGGACCTGCGTGGCGGTGATGAACGGCTCGGTCAGCCATGCGGCGTCGGCCTGCCCGGCGGCCAGCGCGTTGCCCATGTCGGGGAACGGCTTCTCGACGAACTTCACCTCGCCCGGCGCCACGCCCGCGCTCTTCAGCGTCGAGGTGACGGCCAGCGTGCCGATGTTGTTGAGGGTGTTGACCAGGATGGTCTTGCCCTTGAGGTCGGCGACCGCCCGGATCGGGGAGTCCTTGGCGATCATGAGGTCGAAGGTGTTCGGGGCGGCGCCGTAGAGGTCGCCGACCACCTTCACCTTCTCGCCCCTGCTCGCGGCGAGGAACGTGGAGACGTAGTTGGTGTGGGAGATGTCGAGGGCGCCGCTCTTGATCTGCGGCAGCGCGACGGCGCCGCCCTGGATCGTGATCGGCTCGACGGTGAGGCCCTCGTCCTTGAAGTAGCCCTTGGACTGGGCGATGTAGAGGGCGGCCGCGTCGGGGATAGGCAGCGCGCCCACCTTGATGACGGGCTTCTCCAGCCCGCCGGTGGACGCCTGCTCGGCACCGCCGCACGCGGTCAGCGCCAGGGTGGTGGCGAGCAGGAGGGCGGGGATCGTACGTCTCATGGTGTGCGCTCCGGGGGGTGGGGAGGGCCTGCCGCAAGAGACGATATTTCATGACGCGCGGCTTTTCTGACACCTTTTCGACGAGTGAAATCCCCAATCCGGACTCAAAGGCACAAAGCAACGTGAATTCTGGTCAATGCCAGCTATGGCTTCACAATTCGGGCCTCCGCTAGAGTCAGGGGGTCACTCGCGCCCCTCAAGGAACCCAACCTTGCTCGAGATATCCAACCTCAGCCACACCTACGGCAGCGGCCCCAGCGCCCACCACGCCATCGAAGGCCTCTCCCTGAGCGTCGCCGACGGCGAACTGCTGTGCATCGTCGGCCCCTCCGGCGCCGGCAAGTCCACACTGCTGCGCAGCATCGCCGGCCTCCTCACGCCCACCGGCGGCGAGATCAAGGTCGACGGGCAGCTGGTCACCCACACACCCGACAACCTGGCCGTCGTCTTCCAGGACTACAGCCGGTCGTTGTTCCCGTGGATGTCCGTGGCCGACAACGTCGCCCTGCCGCTGCGCCGCAAGAACATGGACAAGAAGGCGCGCAGAGACGCCGCGCAGGAGGCGCTGGAGTCGGTCGGGCTGGGGGACGCGGGCAAGAAATACCCGTTCCAGCTGTCCGGCGGCATGCAGCAGCGGGTGGCCATCGCCCGCGCCCTCGCCTACCGTCCGACGCTCATGCTCATGGACGAGCCCTTCGGCTCCGTCGACGCCCAGACCCGCGAGGACCTCGAAGACCTCGTGCTGCAGGTGCGCGGCCACCACCAGATGACCATCGTGCTCATCACGCACGACATCGACGAGAGCGTGTACGTCGGGGACCGCGTGGTCGTCCTGTCCAAGGCCCCCGCCAACGTGGTCGGCGACCTGCCCGTGGACCTGCCGTCCCCCCGCGACCAGATCACCACCCGCGAACACCCCGACTTCGTCCACCTTCGCGCCGAGGTGGGGCGTCTGGTCCGCGGCCTCGACTCCAAGACCCCCGCCTGAACTATCTTCCCGCCCTCAAGCGCTCGCCGTGATCTCCCCGCCTTAAGGCGCTTTTGGGGTTACGGCAAGCCGCCCCACCCCCACCCGCCGCACGTGGCGGGCGACCTTCCAGGGGAACGCTCCTCCGCCTCCGTGGCCGGCCACCGCGACGTGCGCGCGTGCACCCCCTGAGCGGGAAACCCCCGCATCCCAGAGGCTCTCCGCACGGACCCCAGGCACCACGCGCGAGGCCGCGAGACGTTCGCCAGGGACAGGCGCGGGTTCACTCCGTGCCTGGGCGGGTCCAAGCCAGTGCCCCTTGGTGGATTCTCGGCCAGGAGTGCCGAGGTGGTTGTGGGCCAGGGGTGGGTTCTGGGCCAGGGGCAGGTTGGTTGGTTGGCCGGGCTTGGTCCGCTCGGCCAACTTTCCTGGGGTCAGGCCGGGGCGATCTGGCGGGTCAGGGCGTGTTCGACCAGCGTGATCAGGGTCGACTTGACCGACTCCCGGTTGCGGGCGTCGAGGCGGACGATCGGGGTGCCGTCGCTGACCGTCAGCGCCTCGCGCAGTTCCCGCTCATCGTGCAAAAAGGCTCCGTCCCAGCCGTTCACACCGACCACGAACGGCAGCTTGGCCTCTTCGAAGTAGTCGATGGCCGGGAAGCTGTCGGCCAGGCGGCGCGTGTCCACGAGGACCACCGCGCCGATGGCGCCGCGTACCAGGTCGTCCCACATGAACCAGAACCGGTGCTGACCCGGAGTCCCGAACAGGTAGAGGATCAGGTCGCGGTCCAGTGAGACCCGGCCGAAGTCCATCGCCACCGTGGTCGTGGTCTTGTTGGGAGTGAGCGACACGTCGTCGACGCCGGCCGACGCGTCGGTCATGACGGCCTCCGTGGTGAGCGGCAGGATCTCAGAGACCGCTCCCACGAACGTCGTCTTGCCCACGCCGAAGCCTCCAGCCACGACGATCTTCGTCGAGGTGAGGCCGGCGCTAGAGCCTGCGAAGTCCACTGAGTACCCTTTCGAGCAAGTTGAGGTCCGGCTTCCCCGCGTCCAGCGCAGGCTGGTGCACGCGGATCAGGCCTTCCGACGCCATGTCGGCGATCAGCACCCGGACCACCCCGAGAGGTTGCCGTAAAAGGGCGGAGATCTCCGCAACCGACCGAACATTTCGTGTCAGCTGGATGATCGCCTGATACTCCGGACTCAAGAGGGAAATATCTTGGTATTCCGACGTCACGGAGGAAACCAGCGCCTCCATGGCGAACTTCATCCGCGGAGCGGTACGCCCCCCGGTCACGGCATAAGGCCGCACCAGAGAGCTCGGCTTCTGCGGACGGGGCGCCGACGGATGCGGCGGAGTGCTATCACCAGCCCAACCCTGACCTGACACCATGATCTCCTGTCACCGCCCGGCTAGCGGGGGCGGGCCGCCTGCAGCTCCGCCCGTACGGCGGGCGTCAGCACCTGACCGGCCCGCTCGACGAGGAGCGTCATCTGGTAGGCCACCAGGCCCATGTCGCAGTCGGGCGAGGCGAGCACCGCCAGACACGATCCATCACTGATCGACATGATCATCAAAAGGCCGCGCTGCATCTCGATCACCGTCTGGGTGACCATGCCGCCCTCGAAGACGCGGGCCGCGCCCTGGGTCAAGCTGATCACACCGGAGGCGACCGCGGCGAGCTGGTCGGCCCGGTCCTTGGGGAACCCCTCGGAGAAGGCCAGCGGCAGACCGTCCGACGACACGACAACAGTGTGCGCGACACCGGGCACGTTGTTGACGAAATCGGTGATCAGCCAGCTGATGCCACGCGCTCCCTGGCTCAGTTCTCTCATTCCTTCTCCTTCAGATCCTCACGGCCCTGCCGTACACCCTGCTGGAAGCTGGAGAGCCTGCTGCGCAGGCGCTCGGGTGAGATCGGCGGTGCCGGTGACGTCATTGGGGGCTCGGCGGAGCCCGCCGTGCCCGGCACCAGGTTGGCCTTGGGCACGCGCCGCGGCAGTCCGGAGGCGGTGGTGCCGCCCCTGGCGGGCTCGGCGGCGGCCTGCGCGGCCTGGAAACCGCTGTCGGCGGGGGAGGTCCAGGAAGCACCGGCGCCGGACTGTCCCGGCCGGCGCTGCGGCAGACCGGACTTGCCGACGCCACCCGCCTGTCCGGACCCGTCCGCACCCGCACCACCGGCACCGGGGCCGGCACCGGGTCCACCGGAACCCGCACCGGGCCCACCGGCACCCGGACCACCGGCGCCGGGACCACCCGCGCCAGGACCCGCATGGCCGGAGCCCGCACCCGCATAGCCGGGGCCCGCGTGACCAGAACCCGCGTGACCGGAGCCTCCGTAGCCTGAGCCCGCGTTGCCGGGTCCGCCATAGCCGGAACCCGCATCGCCGGGGCCGCCGTGGCCTGCGCCACCGTGGCCGGTGCCAGGGGCGCCCGCGCCCGCGTAGTCCGAGCCAGGGGAGCCCGCGTAGTCCGAGCCATGCGCGCCGGAGGGACCGCCGGTGCCCGTGTAGCCGGGCTGGCCGCCTGAGCCGCCCTGACCGGCGCCCGCGTAGCCGCCCTGGGAGTCCGCGTGACCGCCGGGGCCGGCGTGACCCGCGCCCTGGCCGTAACCCGGGCCCTGGCCGTAACCGGAGACCGGCGGAGGTCCGTCGGCCGAGATGACCGGGTGGGGCATGGTCGGGGGCGAGTCGGCCTCGAAGGAGTCGTAGGCGGGGCTGTTGCCGACGGCGCCGAACGCGCCCGTCCCCGGACCGCTGAAGCCGTCGGAGGCAGAACCCGGAGCTCCGGTGTACCCGCCCTGTCCCACCGGTCCGAACGCGCCGGTCGAAGGACCGGGCAGCTCGGGATCGGCGGGCGGCTCCTGGGCCTTCAGCGGGTCGGGCTCGGGCCGGCGGAACCAGTCGGAGCCCACCGACGAGAAGATCGGCAGGAAGTCCTCGCCCTCGGACTCCATGGGCGAGCTGTCGACCACGGGCAGCGGCCCGGTGAGGTCCTGCGAGGCGTAGTCGGTGTTGTAGGGCGTGAACAGCCCGTTGCCCGAGCCGTTGCCGTTGGGGGTCGAGGAGGCGACCGACGGCCAGTTCGACTCTTCGCCGAAGGACGGCCACCGCTGATCGACCTCAAGCGGCGGCGGCTCCTCCGCGAAGGAGGGCCAGCGCTGGTCGGCCGCGAGCGGCGGCGGCTGCTCGGCGAACGACGGCCAGCTCGCCTCGGGCGACTGCTCGGCGAAAGGCGACTCGCCGGCGAAGGGTGCCTGACCGGCGAAGGGCTGGCCGGCCGAAGGCTGCTGGTCGGTGAAGGGCTGCTGGTCGGCGAAAGGCTGTTGCTCACCGAAGGGCGGCTGCTCACCGAAGGCGGCGGGCGCCTGGTCGCCGGGCGCGTCCGCGTAAGGCGGCTGACCGGATGGGGACGGCTCCTCGCCGTACGGTGTCCAGCCGCCCGTGTCCGGCACCGGCATCGAACCCGGCCACTGGGTGTCGGCCAGCGACTCGTGGGCGCGTACCTCGGGAGTGTCGGGGTTGGCGTACGGCGGCGAGCCCAGCATGGCCGGGTCGAAGGTGGTGAAGCTGTCGTACTGCCCGCGCTGCTGCGGCACCATGCCGTTGGCGGCGGCGACGAGCATGTCGGGCAGCATGACCAGCGCGCTGAGCCCGCCGGTCTCCCGCATGCGCAGCTGGACCCGGATGCCGTGGCGCAGGGCCAGGCGGCCGACCACGAACAGGCCCATGCGCCGGGAGACGGACACGTCCACGACGGGCGGGTTGGCCAGGCGCCAGTTGGCCTCGGCCAGTTCGTCGCCGCTCATGCCGATGCCCAGGTCGCTGATGGTGACGACGAAGCCGCCGTCGGCGGGCGCGCTGGTGACGCTGACCCGGCTCTCGCGCGGCGAGAAGGAGATCGCGTTCTCGATCAGCTCGGCGAGCAGGTGGACGGCGTCGGTGACGGCCGGGCCGACGATCTGGATGTCGGACGGGATCTGGATCTGGACCCGCTCGTAGTTCTCGACCTCGGACAGCGAGGCGCGGGCGATGTCGACCAGCGGGACGGGCTCGCTCCACTTGCGCGCGGCCTCCTGGCCGGCGAGGACCAGGAGGTTCTCGCTGTTGCGGCGCATGCGGGTGGCCAGGTGGTCGAGGCGGAAGAGGTTGGCGAGCCGGTTCTCGTCCTCCTCGCCCTGCTCCAGGCCTTCGATGAGCTGCAGCTGGCGCTCGACGAGCGTCTGCGAGCGGCGCGAGAGGTTGACGAACATGGAGTTGACGTTGGCGCGCAGCTTGGCCTCGTCGCCGGCCAGCCGGATCGCCTCGCGGTGGACCTCGTCGAAGGCCCGTGCCACTTCCCCGATCTCGTCTCGGGTGTTGACGCCGACGGAGGGGACCTCTGGCGTGGCGGCGCCGTCGCCGGACTCGCGCAGCACGCGGACGGTCTCCGGCAGCCTGGTCGTGGCCACCTGGAGCGCCTCGGCGCGCAGCCGGCGCAGCGGGCGGACCAGCGAGCCGGCCACGCGGGTGGTGATCACCAGGACGAGGAGCAGCAGCACGAGGATGAGCGCGCCGGAGATGATGGCGTTGCGCTGCTCGGTGTCGCTCAGCTCGCGGGTCTTGGTCACGACGGCCGTGGCGAGGGAGTCCTCCACCTTGCGCATGGCGTTGACGGTCAGCGTGGTGCTGTCGTACCAGAACAGCAGCTCGCGGCGCGGCGTGGCGGTGATGTCGAGGTCGCGGATCTCCTTGTACTCACGCAGCTGGGCCAGGGCGCGCTGACGCATGGCGTCGGCGCGGTCGATGGCCGGGCCCTTGAGGGTGTCGGTGTACAAGGAGGCGTACTTGGCCTGGGCTTCCTGCTCGAAGGTGGCCAGCTCGGCCTGCTGGGCGTTCCAGGAGCCGAGGAAGTCCGACAGGTCGTCGTAGTCCAGCTTCCGCTCGACCAGCGCGACGACCAGGATGACCTGCTGGCGCGAGACCTCTTCCTTGGCCCTCTGGAGGGCGCCGAGTGCGGCCACGTCCTTGAGCAGGATGTCGTCGTCGCCGACCTGGCCGAGCTCGTCCTGGAGGTTCTCCAGGACGTCGATCATCGTCGAGTAGGTCCGGATCGCGGCTCGGGGCGGCACGCTGTCGCCCAGGATCGACTCGCGCAGCCCGTCGAGGCCGGTGAGCCAGCGGCGCATGTTCTCGACTTCCTGCCGCACGCGCGGCGAGTGCGCGTCGTCGATGGCGGCCGTGCTGTCGAGCACCTTGGTCTTGGCGCCGTCCACGACGGCGCGCTGCGTGCGCAGTTGCGCCATCCGGCTGGGCCGCCGCTGGTCGGCGATGTACCAGGCGGTGAGCGCGCGCTCCTTGCCCATCTCGTGGGAGAGCGCGCCGATGCGCTGGACCAGCTCGGCCACCTGGGTGAGCCGCCGGTACTCGGCGCTGGTGCCGATCGCGTTGGCGAGCTGAACACCGGCGAGGAGCACACCAACGATGGTGGGGATGAGGATCAGGGCCACCAACCTAGAGCGCACACGCCAGTTAGCCAGCCGGAACCGTCCGCCTGTGTACTCCCCTGGCGTCGCGTGCCTGGGGTTTTCCGTCCTCACTGACTCTCGCTACCTCTCGCGCTACGTGCTCGAAAAATCTGACACGCGTGCGGCGCATGGGATTCCGCGGGCGTGGGTAATTGGAACACACCCGTACCAGATCGGCCAACCGTGCATTTCCCATCAAACGCGACCAAACGTGTCATTTCGGTCGGTTTCGCCTTCAGCTTTCAGGCCGGCCGGAAGGAGTCCCGCTCGGCCGGGGCAGCGTGTTTGATCATCAGGTGACGGGTCACCGAGTACTCCTGAACGGCCTCCTGGCTCATGTCCTTGCCGAATCCGCTGCCCTTGACGCCGCCGTGCGGGGCCTCGCTGGCGATCGGAAGATGGTCGTTTACCCAGGTCACACCCACGTCCAGGCGATGCGACACCCTCATGGCCCGCGCCACGTCCCGCGACCAGACCGATGAGGCCAGGCCGTAGCGGGTGTCGTTGGCCAGCCGTACCGCATCGTCCTCGTGATCGAACGGAAGCACCACAAGAACCGGACCGAAAAGTTCACCTTGCACGATTTCGCTGTCCTGCGCCACGCCGGTGACGAGCGTCGGCGGGTAGTAGAACCCGGGTCCGTCGATCGGCGCCCCGCCGTGCACCACCTGAGCGCCCGCCCGCTCGACGAAGCCGTGCACCCGCTCGCGATGGGCCGCCGAGACCAGCGGGCCGATGTCCGTGGCCGCGTCCCAGGGGTCGCCTACGGTGATCTTGGCGAGGGTCGCCCGCAGAGCCTCGACCGTGTCGTCGAAGACCGTCCTGGCGACGTAGACGCGGGTGGCGGCGGTGCAGTCCTGGCCGGTGTTGTAGGTGGCGCCCATGGCCACGCCGCGCGCCGCCTCCTCCAGGTCGGCGTCCTCGAACACCAGAGCCGGGGCCTTGCCGCCGAGCTCCAGGTGGACTCGCTTGAGCGTGCGCGCCGCGCCGGTCATGACCGCGCGGCCGGTCTCGGTGGAGCCGGTCACGCTGACCATGTCCACGCCCGGGTCGGTCACCAGCGCCTCGCCCACGGCCCCGTCGCCCAGCACCACCTGCACGAGCCCCTCGGGCGCTCCGGCGCGCGCGAACAGCTCCGCCAGCCGCAGCGTGGAGCGAGGGGTCTGCGGCGCGGGCTTGATGACGACCGCGTTTCCAGCCGCGACCGCAGGCCCCACCTTCCAGACGGCCATGATGAACGGAAAGTTCCACGGCGCGATCGATCCGACCACCCCGACGGGGCGGCGCAGCAGCACCGAGGTGTACCCGGAGCTCAGGACACCGGCGCCGGTGCCGTCCAGCGAGCGGGCGGCGCCGGCGAAGAAGCGCAGGTTGTCGACGGCGAACGGCAGCTCACCGTCGCGGAAGACCGCGGCCGGCTTGCCCGTCTCCTCGACCTCCAGCCTGGTCAGCTCCTCGGCGTCGGCCTCCACGAGGTCGGCCAGGCGCAGCAGCAGCCGCGCCCGTTCGGCCGGCGTGGTCTGCGACCACTCCTCGAAAGCCCGCCGGGCCTTGCGTACGGCTACCGCCACCTCCCCCACCGGAGTGTCGGGAAGGTCGGCGAAGGGCTGCCCGGTGGCCGGGTTGATCAGTTGGCGCATGGGGTTCTTTCCTTGGATGACCCGGTAACGGCCCGGCGGTGCGGGCCGTACCGGCGGACTACTTCAGGCCGAGCTGCTCGATGAGGTCGGCGGCCTTGCGCAGGCCGTCGCGCTCGCGGATCTCCTCGCCGGTGGCGGCCAGTTCGGCGCGCAGCTCGGTGTCGCCGAGCAGGCGCTCCAGGGCGCCCTTCAGCTCCTCGTCGGTGAAGGTGTAGGTCGACAGCCGCACGCCGTAGCCGAGCTCGTCCACGCGCTGGGCGTTGTCGTACTGGTCCCAGAACAGCGGCAAAAGGATCATCGGCTTGCCGAAGTGCAGGGCCTCGACGGTGGTGTTGTTGCCGCCGTGGGTGATCACCAGGTCGCAGAGCGGGATGATCTTCGTCTGGGGCAGGAACTCCGCCCCGTACATGTTGTCGGCCAGCTTGATCTCCTCGTGCAGCGGGCCCTTGGAGACAATGAACTGATGCCGGGTGGTGGCCAGCACGTCGATCACCCGTTGCATGAGCTCCACGTCGGAGGAGCCGAGCGAGCCCAGCGAGAAGTAGACCAGCGCGCCCTCGCCCCGCTGGAAGGGCAGCTCGAAGGCCTCCTCGGTCTCACGCACGGAGGAGTCGAGCCGGTGCCACGAGGGGCCCAGCGGGCGGGCGTTGGTGTAGTCGAGCACCTCGGGATACACGTAGAGGTTCAGGTCGCCCTCGTGGATGAAGTCGAGGTCGGGCAGCGGGCTCGTGCCCTGCTCCACGCACCAGGCGTTGAAGGCGGTCCAGATCTCGCGGTGCGTGCGCTCGTACTCGGCGCGGAAGGCGTCCCAGCCGGCGCGGTCGTCGGCGGGCAGGCCGGAGAAGACCGGCGCGATGTTCTCGCCGCGCACCTCCAGCGGGTTGCACGACACGATGCGCGCGAACTTCTTGCCCGCGGTCAGCAGCGCCGGGAAGGTGATCACGTTGTCCTCGACGACGACGTCGGGGTTCACGCGCTCGATAATGGCCTTGAGCTGCGGCTCACAGTACTTGACACCGTCGATGAGGGAGTCCCAGATCGGCTTGGTGACGGTCGCGAGCTGCTCCAGGGTGGTCTTGCGGTACTCGGGCGCGGTCTCGCGGATGAAGTCCTTCCAGAACTGGCCGGGGTCCTGCTCCTCGGCGTCCTCCGCCGGGGGAGCCAGGTCGACCAGGTCCTCCTCGAAGCCGAGCGCTTCGAGCTTGCCCTTCCACGACGCCTCGGCCGCGAAGACGACCCGGTGTCCGCGGCGGCGCAGGATGTCGCCGATGCCGATGCTGTTGTTCGTCGGCCCGTACGCGCTCTCGGGCATGAACAGGATGGTGAGAGCCATGTGGTCACTCCGGGGGGAAACGTCAATCTGAACGGGAATTCAAATGCTGATCTAGCGTAAAGGTCAACTTCGCGGCACTATAGTGACGGCTTTGCTGAATCATGGTGCATCGGGGGTGGGCGTGGCCCAGCGCAAGAGTCGCACGGATCGCCGGATCGATCTGATCGAGGCGGCGCGCCGAGCCATCATCCGGCATGGCGTCGACGGAGTGCAGCTCTCGCACGTGGCCGAGGAGGCCGGTCTGACCTCCGGCGCCGTGCTCTACCACTACCCCGACCTCAACGAGCTGCTCGTCGAGGCCCAGCACGCGGGCATGGAGCGCTTCTACGAGCAGCGCCTGCGGCAGATCGCCGCCGTCATGGACCCGGTGGAGAAGCTGGTCATGACGATCCGCTCCGGGCTGCCGACCGGGCCGCTCGACCCGGACGTGCGCCTGCTCAACGAGCTCGGCGGGGCCGCCGGCCGCAACCGGATGTACGGCGTGCTGCTCACCTCGCTCTACGACCGCCAGGTGTCGATGTACCAGTCGATCCTGGACACCGGGGCCGCGCTCGGCGTGTTCACGCTGAGCGCGGACGCGCTGACGATCTCGCGCAACCTGGTGGCCCTGGAGGACGCCTACGGCTACCGCATCACGGCCAGGCACCCGGTGATCGGCCCGGCGGAGGCGGTGGAGCTGATCCTCTCCTACGCGCGCGCGGCGACCGGCAACGACCTCGCTCATTGAACCGCCGGGAGCAGGACCGCGTCCCGCTCCCCCCACTGCAGCCCGACCTCGGCGCCGGGCTTCACCGCGCTGGCGCCCTGCACGGCCACGAGCACGGGCTTGGCCTGGCCGGGCACCTCGACGGAGATGTGCGAGACGCCGCCGTAGAAGCTGACGTCCAGCACGCTGCCCTTGAGCGGGCCGTCCTCGGTCAGTTCCAGCTTCTCCGGCCGTACGGCCAGCAGCGCCGCCGCCCCTTCCGGCACCTGTTCGACGACCGTGCCGCGCAGGGTGCCGAAGTTCTCGGTGCGCAGGGTGCCGTCGGCGCCGGCCGTACCGGCGAAGAGGTTGTTGGCGCCGACGAAGTCGGCGACGAAGCGGGAGCGGGGGCGCTCGTAGAGCTCGACGGGGCGGTCCACCTGGCGCACGCGGCCGGTGTCGAAGACCGCGATGCGGTCGGCCAGCGACATGGCCTCCTCCTGGTCGTGGGTGACGACCACGAAGGTGATGCCGACCTCGTGCTGCAGCCGCTTGAGCTCCAGTTGCATGTCCGCGCGGACCTTCTTGTCCAGTGCCGACAGGGGCTCGTCGAGCAGGAGCAGCCGGGGGCGCTTGACGATGGCCCTGGCCAGGGCGACGCGCTGGCGCTGGCCACCGGACAGTTGCTGCGGCTTCCTGTTCGCCTGGGCGGACAGGCCGACGGTCTCCAGCACCTCGCCGACGCGCTTCTTGACCTCGCCGCGGGGCAGTTTCTCGCGTTCCAGGCCGTAGGCGACGTTCTTGGCGACGCTCATGTGCGGGAACAGCGCGTAGGACTGGAACATGAGGTTGATCGGCCGCTTGTTGGGCGCCAGCGTGAGCAGGTCGGCGCCGTCGAGTGAGACCGAGCCGCCGTCGGGCGTCTCGAAGCCGGCCAGGATGCGCAGGAGCGTCGTCTTGCCGCAGCCCGAGGGGCCGAGCAGCGCGAAGAACTCGCCCTGGCCGATCTCCAGCGAGACCCCGTCGAGCGCGGTGACCTCGCCGAACCGGCGCGTGATGCCGTCAATCTTGAGCACGTGATTCCCCGATCTTCGTCAGCCGCTGCCCCGCGATCACCGCGGTGAAGCTCACCAGCAGGAGGATCGAGGCCAGGGCGTTGATCTCCGGGGTCACCCCGAATCGGATCATTGAGTAGATGACGATCGGCAACGTCGGGTCGGCGTTGCCGATCGTGAAGAAGGCGATGACGAACTCGTCGAGCGAGAGCGTGAACGCGAGCATCGCGCCGGCCACGATGCCCGGCGCCAGCTGCGGCAACGTCACCTTCATGAACGTGGTCACCGGGCCCGCGCCCAGGTCGCGGCTGGCCTCCTCCAGCGAGACGTCCGCGCCGCTGAGGCGGGTACGCACGACCGCGGCCACGAACGCCATCGAGAAGACCGCGTGCGAGAGGATCACCGAGTGCAGGCCGAGCGACTGCTGGATCGTGACGAAGAACAGCAGCAGGCCGATCGCGAGCACCAGGTCGGGCAGGACGGCCGGCATCAGGGCCACCGCGTCCAGGAGCTTGGAGCGCGTGTGGCGGGCCAGGCCGACGGCCAGCAGGGTGCCGAGCACGGTGGCGATCGCGGTGGAGCCGAGCGCCACGATCAGCGTGTTGACCAGGCCCTTGATGACGCGCTCGTCGCCGGCCAGCTCGCCGTACCACTTGAGGCTGAAACCCTCGAAGGTGTAGGCGGACTCGCCGGAGTTGAAGGACATGACGACCAGGACGGCGATCGGCAGGTAGAGGAAGACGATCGTCGCCCAGAACGGGACGTGCAGCAGCCTGGCCCTACGCACGGCGGGCCGCCCAGGACTGGATCATCAGCAGCACGATGAGCACCGCGATCAGCGCGAGGGCCAGCGTCGAGCCGAACGGCCAGTCGCGCGCCTTGAGGAACTCGGTGCGGATCAGGTTGCCCACCATGATCGACTTGCCGCCGCCCAGCATCTCCGGGATGACGAAGTTGCCGAAGCTCGGCACGAACACGAACAGGCAGCCGGTCAGCACGCCGGGCACCGTCAGCGGCAGCGTCACCTTGCGGAAGGTCGTGAACGCGGAGGCGCCCAGGTTCGCCGAGGCCTCGCGCAACTGCGGGTCGAGCTTCTCGATCGTCGCGTACAGCGGCAGCACCATCAGCGGCAGGTAGGAGTAGAGCAGGCCGACGACGACCGCGCCGTCCTTGTAGAGCAGTTCCATCTGGGTGCCGAGCACCGAGTTCACGATGCCGGGGCCGCTGAGCAGCATGATCCAGGCGTAGACCCGGATGATGAAGTTCGTCCAGAACGGCAGCACGATCGCCACCAGCGCGATCGTCTTCCAGTTACGGGGCAGTCGCGCGATGAAGTACGCCGTCGGGTAGCCGATCAGCAGCGCGATCAGCGTGGTGATCGCGGCGATCTTGAGCGAGTTGCCCAGGACGCCGAGGTAGAGCGGGTCGATCAGCCGGGAGAAGTTCTCGGTGGTGAACTCGTAGACGATGCCGCCGAACCGGCCGCGCTTGAAGACCGTGAAGCTGAGCACCAGCGCCAGCGGCACCAGCAGCAGGACGATCAGGTAGGCCAGCCCCGGCGACAAAAAGGAAAAGGCCGCTAGCCGGCGCCCCCTCGCGGAGGACGCCGGCCGGGCCCTGGTCTGGCTCTTCACTGCCTACTTCGCCGTGACCTCGGACGACAGGCGGGTGTACTTGGTGGACGCCTCACCCAGGTCGCGAATGGACTCGCCGTTGAGCAGCTCGGCGGGCTTGATGCCCAGCAGCGAGCCCTCGGGCACCTTCACGGCGTCCATGGCGGCCTTGTTCGGAACCTTGTAGTTGATGTTCTCGGCGGCCCAGCCGTGGATCTTCGGGTCCAGGATGTAGTTGATCAGGGCGTGCGCGGCCTCCTTGTTCTTGGAGGACTTCATGATCACCATGGTGTCCACCCAGAGGTCGCTGCCCTCCTTCGGGACCACGAACTTGATGTTCTTCTTCGCGTCGGTGGTCGGGCACCAGCCGTCCCAGGCCTCGACCATCACGGCCTCGCCGGACTTGAGCTTGTCGCCGAAGGTGGTGTCGTCGTACTGGAGCAGGTGCGGCTTGGCGGCCGTCAGGAGCTCCTTGGCCTTGGCGATCTCGTCGTCCTTGTCGGTGTTGACCGAGTAGCCGAGCGCCTTCAGCGCGGGCAGGGCCAGCCAGCGCTCGGTGGTCATCATCGTGACCTTCTTCTGCGCCCAGGCCGGCGGCTTGAGGATGTCGTTCCAGCTCGTGGGCTCGGCCTTCACCAGGTCGGAGCGGTAGCAGATGCCCGTGGTGCCCCAGGTGTAGGGCACGGAGTACTTGTTGCCCTTGTCGTAGGACAGCTGGGTGGCCTCGGGGTAGAGGTTGCTCAGGTTCGGGATCATCTCGGGGTGGATCGGCTCCAGAAGCCCCTGCTCCCACAGCGCCTGCGCGTACTGGCCGGACACGAACGCCACGTCGATGCCGCCGCTGTCGGCGCCGGCCGTCAGCTTGGTGATCGCCTCTTCGTTGGTGGCGTGCAGATTGATCTTGACGTTGGAGATCTTGAGGTCCTGCTTGACCTTGTCGGGTAGCTCCTTGGGCGTGTAACCGTCCCAGACCGTGACCTGGAGCGACTGCTTGGACAGGTCGGCGTTGGCGTTGAGCTGGGCCGCACTGGCGCTGGGCGCGGCCTGGGCTCCGGTGCTGGTCGACTCACCACCGCCGCACGCTGCGGCGGCGAGCGCGAGGCCGGCAACCGCGACGGCGGCCGGAAGACGACGGGTGAACCGGGTACGGAACACGGTCGCTACTCCTTCAGGAATTCGGGGAAGAGGTCGCGCAACCATCCAGGCACGCCAGACCAGGAGAGGAGTGTTGCAGTAGAAATCAACATGAGCAAGACTTTTCCGGACATTGCCACCTGGAAGTTTGGTCTGCCTGTTGAACTCGGATTCAATATGGGAGCGGTTGCTCTCTGTGGGTGAGAATCCCCTTACCGAACGGGATCACGGCCTCACAGCCGCGCTCCTCGCCGCGCTGGCGTCGGAACCGCCGGCGCCGTTCGCCGTGCGCCGCTTCCAGCCTCTGCCCACTCTGTCGTACGGCGAAGCTGATCAGGGCACCGGGGTGGCGCTTGAACGCGGCTTCGGCGAGCACGTGGACATGACCAACCACTCGGTCGTGGTGGCCGAATCGGTGGTCGTCAAATGGCTCACGCCGCCCGTTCCGCTCCCCCACCCGACGCCCGAGATCTTCGCCCACCTCGTTGACGCCGGCTTCAACGAAACAGCTCCTCCTTACGCGGCCCTGACACGCTCCGACGACAAGTCGGAGCTCCTGCTCGCCCTGGTCACGGGCTACCTTCCGGACGCCAGGGACGGCTGGGAGTGGTGCGTGGACGCCTGCTGTTCAGCCGACACCTCCTTCGCGACGCCGCTCGGCCACCTGGCCGCCAACCTCCACTCCGCGCTGTCCTCCTTCCCCGCGCCCTCCTGCCACGGCTCCGGCCCCGAGGGCGGCCCCGGCAGCGGCCCTGACGGTCGCCCCGACAGCGGGCAGGGAGGTGGCCAGGACGGCGGGCTGCTGACGCGGGCGCTGGGCGCCTTGGAGGAGGCGCTGACGGTGACCGGCGGGGCGGACGGCGCGTGGCTGGCCGCCCAAGCCGGCAGGATGCGCGCGGAACTGGCCCCGCTCGCCGCCCCGGCGACCGGGCCGCGGATCAGGATCCACGGCGACCTGCACGTGGGACAGATCCTGCGCTGGCGCGACGGCTACGCGGTCATCGACTTCGACGGCAACCCCACGGTGGCCGACGCGGCGCCGTACCAGCCGCCGGCCAGGGACCTCGCGCAACTGACCACGAGCCTGGAGCACGTCGCCCAGGTGGCGATCAAGCGCCGCGGCATCCCGCCCGGCGAGGCCGCCGGCTGGGTACGGCGGGCCAGGCGCGAGATGCTGGCCGCCTACACCGGCGCCCGCGACCTGCTCGACCCCGCCCTGATCCGGCCGTTCGAGGTCGAGCAGGAGTGCCGCGAGCTGATCTACGCCGCCCGCCACCTGCCCCGCTGGCGCTACGCCCCGATGGGCGTCCTGCACACCTGGTACGACGAGAAAGAGGACCCCGCGTGAACCCCGAGCTGTTCCTGGCCGACCTGGAAGCCAAGCCCGAGTCCCTGGCCAAGCTGGCGGAGTCGCTGTCGGAGGACCCGTTCGCGGCGATCCCCGGCGACGTCGATCGTGTGGTGTTCCTGGGCATGGGCAGCTCCCGCTACGCCGCGGGCGTGGCGGCGCTACGGCTGCGGGCGGCCGGGGTGAACGCGGTGGCCGAGTACGCCTCCGCGCGGACGTCGTTCCCGGCGGCGCGCGGCACGCTCGTGGTGCCGATCTCGGCGACCGGAGGCAGCAGGGAGACCCTGGACGCCGTCGCCCGCTACCGGGGCGGGCAGGCGTTCGTCGCCGCGCTCACCAACGACCCCGGCTCGGCGGTGGCCGAGGGCGCCGACGCGGTCGTGGACATGCTGGCGGGCGAGGAGCGGGGCGGGGTGGCCTGCCGTACGTTCCAGCACACGCTCGCGCTCCTGCTCGCCCTGGAGGCGCGGCTGAGCGGCGGCCACCGCGGCGTGGCCGGGCTGGTCTGGCAGGCGGCCGAGGCCACCGCGGACCTGCTGGACCGCCGCGAGGAGTGGCTGCCGCGGGCCATCGAGCTCCTGGACGGCCCGCACGGCGTCTACACGATCGCCCCCGCCGAGCACCTGTCGTCGGCGGAGCAGTCGGCGCTGATGTTCCGCGAGGGGCCGCGCCGCCCGGCCGACGCGTGCGAGACCGGCGACTGGTCCCACGTGGACGTGTACCTCACCAAGACCCTCGACTACCGCGCCATCCTCTTCCCCGGCTCCGCCTACGACGCGCAGGCGATGGAGTGGGTGGAGCAGCGCGGCTCCACGGTGCTCGCCGTCGGCGCCGGCCTGCCGGGCGCGGCGGCGTCCGTCCGCTACGCGCACGACTCCGACCCTGACGTGGCGCTGCTGACGGAGACGCTGGTCGCCGAACTGGTCGCCGCCCACTGGTGGTCATCCTGACCGCACGACGATCCTGACCGCACGACGGTCGTGACCGCTCTGCGGTTCTGACCGCTCTGGGGGTGTGCAGTTCTCCGGTACTGCGGCGCGTGCCGTACCGGAGATCAGCTCGTGTGGAAGCGGCGGTGCAGCGCGCGGATCTCGGCGGTCAGCGCGGGGGCGGGGCCGTCGACCACGGCTCCCGGCACCACGGCGCGGATGGGCAGCATGGCGACCGGCGGCGCGGGCACCCCCAGCTCACCTAGCCACTCGCCCAGCTGCTCCGACGAGGCGGCGTACACGATGCGGCCGAGCCCGACCCAGCCGTGGGCGGCCGCGCACATGGGGCAGTGCTCCCCCGAGGTGTACACGGTGGCCGCCGCCCGCTCCCCCGGCGTCAGGTTGACCGCCGCCCAGCGGGCGATCTCGAACTCCGGGTGCCGGGTGTGGTCGCCGCCCGCCACGTGGTTGTGGTCCTCGAACAGCACCGCGCCCTCGCCGGACACCAGCACGGAGCCGAACGGCTGGTCGCCCTTGTCCAGCGCCAGCGCCGCCAGCTCCACGCAGCGCCGCAGGTGCCGCAGATCCCTGTCATCCATGTCGGCCCATGCTACGCAGCGTCACCGGCTCTGGTGGCGGTAGAATGGCGTGGGGATCGGGTCGAGCGGCGTGTTGCCGAGGATCAGGTCGGCGGACTTCTCGGCGAGCATCATGACGGGCGCGTAGATGTTGCCGTTCGTCACGTACGGCATGGCCGAGGCGTCGACCACCCTCAGCCCCTCCAGCCCGTGCACCCGCATCGTCTCCGGGTCCAGGACAGACATCTCGTCCACGCCCATCCTGGCGGTGCACGAGGGGTGCAGGGCGGTCTCGCCGTCCTTGCGCACCCAGTCGAGGATCTGCTCGTCGGTCTCGACCTCGGGCCCCGGGGAGATCTCGCCGCCGTTCAGCCCCTCCCAGGCGGGCTGGGCCAGGATGGCGCGGGCGTGGCGGATCGCCTCCACCCACTCCCTGCGGTCCTGGTCGGTGGACAGGTAGTTGAAGCGCAGCTGCGGCTTGACCCGCACGTCCGGCGAGGTGATGCGGACCGAGCCGCGCGCGTCGGAGTACATGGGGCCGATGTGCACCTGGTAGCCGTGCCCGCCGGCCGGGGCCGAGCCGTCGTAGCGGACCGCGATCGGCAGGAAGTGGAACATCAGGTTCGGGTAGGCGACCTCGTCGTTGGAGCGGATGAAGCCGCCGGCCTCGAAGTGGTTGGTGGCACCCGGCCCGCGGCGCAGGAACAGCCAGTTCGCGCCGATGAACGGCCGGCGCCACATGGCCAGCGACGGCTGCATCGAGACCGGCTTCAGGCAGGCGTGCTGGACGTAGACCTCCAGATGGTCCTGCAGGTGCTCGCCGACGCCCGGCAGGTCGTGCACGACGGGCACGCCGGCCTGCTCCAGCACCGCCTCGGGGCCGACGCCGGAGACCTGGAGCAGTTGCGGGGTGTTGATCGCGCCGCCGCAGAGGACGACCTCCTTGGCCGCGATCCGCTCGCCGTCGCAGATGACGCCGACCGCCCTGGTGCCCTCGAAGACGACCTTCTCGACGAACGCCCGGGTGCGGACGGTCAGGTTGGGGCGGCGCCGTACCGGATGGAGGTAGGCGCGGGCGGCGCTCAGGCGGCGGCCGCGGTGGAGGTTGCGGTCGAAGGCGGCGAAACCCTCCTGCCGGAAGCCGTTCACGTCGTCGGTGAGCGGGTGGCCGGCCTCCTGGACCGCGGTGAAGAACGCCTCGAACAGCGGCCCCTCCGCGCGGCCCCGCTCCAGCTTGAGCGGGCCGTCGCCGCCGCGCCACTCGCCGCCGGGGTCGGCCAGGCAGTTCTCCATCTTCTTGAAGTACGGCAGGCAGTGGGCGTAGTCCCAGGACTTCATGCCCGGGTCGGCCGCCCAGCGCTCGTAGTCCAGCGGGTTGCCGCGCTGGAAGATCATGCCGTTGATGCTGCTGGAGCCGCCGAGCACCTTGCCGCGGGCGTGGTAGACGCGGCGGTCGTTCATGTGCGGCTCGGGCTCGGACTCGTACTTCCAGTCGTAGAAGCGGCTGCCGATGGGGAACATGAGCGCCGCCGGCATGTGGATGAACACGTCCCACGGGTAGTCGGGCCGGCCCGCCTCCAGCACCAGCACGCTGACCGAGGGGTCGGCGCTGAGCCGGTTGGCGAGCGCGCAGCCCGCCGACCCCCCTCCCACGATGACGAAGTCGTAGCTCACCTGGGGATCCAGTCCTTCCACACGATCTTGTTCTCGTCGACCCACTTCTTGGCGGCCTGCTCGGCGCTCATCTTCTCGTTGACCATGTCGCTGGCGACCTTGTTCTGGTGGTCGTTGGTCCAGCTGAAGTTGCGGACCAGCTCGTAGGCCTTGCCGCCGGTGCGGGCGAAGTCCGCGCTGACGATCTTGTCCAGGAGGTAGGGCGGATAGTCGCAGGCCACCGTCTCGGTGTCGGCGTCGCACCCGATCGCGTACGCCGGCAGGTTGATCTTGACGAGTTTGATCTTGGTGAACAGCCACTGGGGTTCGTAGAAATACATCAGCAGCGGCTTCTTCTTCGCGGTCGCCTGCTGGGCCGCCTTGATGAGCGCGTCTTCGCTGCCGGAGTAGACGACCTTGAAATTGAGGCCGAGGTTGCGGATGATCGCCTCGTCGTTCGTGACGAAGGTCGGATCGCCCGCCAAGAACTGCCCGGCATTTCCAGACTTGCTGGTCTTGAAGAGCGCGGCGTACTTGTTCAAATTTCTATAATTGGTGATGTCTGGATATCTCCTGACCATCCACTCAGGGACATACCATCCGATCACCCCTTTGTTCCCCGTCAAACCGGCGGGGACTGCCGCCTTCTTCTCCTCGATCCACTCCTTCTTCTCCGCGGGGTGGCCCCAATTCTCGACGATCACGTCCACCTTGCCGGCGGCGAAATCGGGCCACGACTTGTCCTCTGTGATCTTTCGCGTCTGCACCTTGTAGCCGAGCTCGTGCTCCAGCAGATAGGCCAGCACGCCCGCGGTCGCCTCGTACCCGACCCAGGCGTGCATGTCGATCTTCACGGTGCCCTGCGTGCCGGGGGCGGCCTTGGGCTCCTCACCGGTGCAGGCGGACAGCAGCAGGACCGCGACCAGCAGCCCCGCGATCGGTTTGATTGGCATCACAGGTCCTCGTGGCCGCGGCCCGCGAGGGGCCGCGGCCTGCCGGGGGTCACTTGGGAATCCAGGCCTGCCACTTGGCGGTGTTGGCCTCGACCCACTTCTTGGCCGCGTCCTCGCCCGACATGCCGTTGTTGGTCATGTCGTCGGCCACGGCGTTCTGGTCCTCGTTGGTCCACGTGAAGTTCTTGACCAGGTCATAGGCCTTGCCGCCGGACGTGGCGAACTTCGTGCTGACGATCTTGTCGAGGTCCATCTCGGCGTAGTCGCAGGCCACCTTCTTGGGGTCTGCGTCGCAGCCCTCGGCGTACGGCGGCAGGTTCACCCTGGCCAGCTCCGTCTTGCTGAAGAGCCAGTGCGGGTCCCAGAAGTAGAACAGCAGCGGCTTCTTCTGCTCCTGAGCCTGCTGGGCGCCCTTGATCAGGGCCGCCTCCGAGCCGCCGGTGACGACCTTGAGGTTGAGCTTGAGGTTCTTGATCAGGGCGTCCTCGTTGGACACGTACGACGGGTCGCCGAACAGCAGCTGGCCCTTGTCACCCGACTCGGAGGTCTTGAACAGGTCGGCGTACTTGTTCAGGTTCTTGAAGTCGGTGATGCCGGGGTACTTGTCGACCATCCACTTGGGGATGTACCAGCCGATGACGCCCTTGTTGCCGGTCGAGCCGGCGACCTGGGCCACCTTCTTCTCGTCGATGTACTGCTTCTTGAGGTCCGGGTGGCCCCAGTTCTCGATGATGACGTCGACGTCGCCGGTCTCGAAGCCCTCCCAGGCGAGCTGCTCCTTGATCTCCGGCAGTTCGACCGTGTATCCGAGCTCTTTCTTCAGCAGGTAGGCCACCACGTTGGCGCTCGCCTCGTAGCCCACCCACGGGTTGATCGCGATCTTCACGGTGCCGCCGCCCGAGGCCGGCGCCGCGCTCTGCGAGCCCGACGGCGCGGCGGCCGAGCTGGGCTTGTCTTCCACCTTGGCTCCGCCGCATCCCGCGACGGCCAGTCCAAGCGTCAGAAGGCCTGCAAGCAGGCGAATCTTCATATCGGCTTCCTCTTTTGGGGGGACGGACGCCTGTCGGCGCCCTGCGTGATCCGGTCGAGCATGATGCCCAGCAGCACGATGGCGATTCCGGCGGCGAAGCCCATGCCGAAGTCCGTGCGCTGGGAGAACCCCGAGACGACGTCGTAGCCGAGCGCGCCACCCCCGACCATGGCACCGAGCACCACCATGGCCAGCGTCATCACGATGCCCTGGTTGACCGCGAGCAGGATGGACTTGCGCGCCATCGGCAACTGCACCTTGCGCAGCAGCTGGCCGGGGGTCGACCCGGCCGACAGCGCCGCCTCCACCACGGTCGGCGGCACCCCGCGCAACCCTTCCTCCACCAGCCGGACCACCGGCGGCACCGCGTAGATCACCGAGGCGAAGATGGCGGTGAACCGGGTCGCGCCGAACAACGCCAGCGCCGGAAGCAGGTAGACGAACGAGGGCATCGTCTGGGCGGCGTCCAGCAGCGGGCGCTGGACGGCCGAGAAGCGGGAGGAGCGGGCCGCGGCGATGCCCAGCAGCAGGCCGATCGCCAGCGTGACCGTCACCGCCACGAAGACCATGGTCAGCGTCTGCATGCTGTGCTCCCACAGCCCGAGCAGGGCGATCGCCAGCAGGCAGCCGAGCGCCGTCAGCGCCGGGCGCACCCCGGCGGCCCAGAAGGCGAAGGCGAGCACGGCGGCGGCGACCAGCCACCAGGGGGCGGTGGTGAGCACCCCGTCGAGCGGGTTCAGCAGCAGCCGGGTGGTGAACTCCTTGAGCGCGTCGGTGACCGGGTACCAGGTGCGCTCGGCCCAGCGCACCGCCTCGTTCACCGGTCCGCCCATCTGCAACTCCAGCGCGCTGGGGAACTCCGGCGGCAGCGCGTACGCCAGTCCGATGCCCACGGCGGCGATCGCGGCGGCGACGGCGAGCTTGAGCCGCGACAGTCCCGCCTGGGCCCGCTGCCGGGCGGCCGCCATCGTGGTGCGGTCGAGCACCACGGCCATCACCACGATCGCGAGGCCGGCCGGGAGCATGATGCCGACGTTCTCCCTGGACAGGCCCTTGATGATGTCGGAGCCGAGGCCGGGGGCGGCGATCAGGTTGGCGATGACCACCATGGACAGGGCCATCATGATCGTCTGGTTGATCGCGAGGGTCATGGTGGAGCGGGCCAGCGGCAGCCGTACCTTGAACAGGGTCTGCCAGCGGGTGGCGCCGAGCGAGGCGGAGGCCTCGACGGCGGTGGGCGAGACCTGCTCGATCGCGAGCGCGGTGATGCGGATCGCGGGCGGGATCGCGTAGATGATCGTGGCCGCGACGCCCGCGGGCGCGCCGATCTGGAAGAACAACACCATCGGCGCGAGGTACGCGAACGTCGGCATGATCTGCATGTAGTCGAGCACCGGCGTGATCGCCCGGCGCAACCGCGGCGAGCGGCCCACCCACACGCCCAGGGGCAGCCCGGCCAGCAGCGACAGCAGGACGGCCGTGGCGACCAGGGCGAGGGTGTCGACGCTGTGCTCCCACACGCCCAGCACGCCGAACGAGGCGAACCCGGCCACGCCCAGCAGCGCGACCCGCCAGCCGCCCGCCAGCCAGCCGATGCCGCCCATCACGCCGAGCAGGCCGGGCCAGCCGAGCGCGTGCAGCACGGTCTCGAAGGCCTGGAACAGGCCGTCGATGAACAGCCGGATGTAGTTGATGAAGTAGAGGAAGACCGGGTTGGCGTTCTTGTTGTCGTCGACCCATTCGCGCGCGTCGGTGAGCGCGACGAACGTGCCCGCCTCGTCATCGTGTGGGAGCGTTCCCACCCCGCGGAAGACGACATAGCCCACCGCGAACGCGACCGCCGCCGCTGCCGGCAGGGCCCACCTGGGCAGTTTGACGCGGGGCGGGGTCCCGACCGCGGTCGCGCTCATGCCCCGGCCCGTACGGCCGGCGTCTCGTGCCCGGCCAGGAAGGAGAGCATGTCCACCCGGTCCACGACGCCCACGAGCTCGTCGCCGTCCATGACCCGGATCGGGTGGCCGGAGCCGGAGGAGACCTCGATGGCGTCCTTGACCACGGTCGCGGCGGGCAGGGCGGGGCCGTCCAGGGCCTCGCCCGGCTCGGGCGGCCGGGCGATCCAGCGCAGCGTCAGCACGTGGCTGCGCGGCACGTCGCGGACGAAGTCGGCCACGTAGTCGTCGGCCGGCGCGCCGACCAGGTCCTCGGGGGTGCCGAGCTGCACGATCGAGCCGGAGCGCATGATGGCGATGCGCTCGCCGAGCTTGAGCGCCTCGGACAGGTCGTGGGTGATGAAGACCATGGTCTTGCCGACCTCGCGGTGGAGCCTGATCACCTCGGCCTGCATGTCGCGGCGGATGAGCGGGTCCAGGGCGCTGAACGGCTCGTCGAAGAGCATGACCTCGGGGTCGACGGCGAGGGCGCGGGCCAGGCCGACGCGCTGCTGCATGCCGCCGGAGAGCTGGTCGGGGTAGGCGTCGCCGTGCCCGTCGAGGCCGACCAGGGAGAGGATCTCGCGGGCCCGCTCGTGCCTGGCGGCCTTGGCGGCGCCCTGGACCTCCAGGCCGTAGGCGACGTTGTCGATGACGCGGCGGTGGGGCAGCAGCCCGAAGTGCTGGAAGACCATGCTGACGCGGTGGCGGCGGATCTCGCGCAGGCGCGCGGGGCTCGCGCGGCCGATGTCCTCGCCGCCGATGGAAATCTCGCCGGCGCTCGGCTCGATCAATCGGGTCAGGCAGCGGACCAGTGTGGATTTGCCACTTCCGGACAGGCCCATAACGACGAAGACCTCGCCGGGCCGTACCGTGAAGCTCACGTCCCGCACGGCGGCCGTGCAGCCGGTCTTCTCACGGAGGGGGGCGGCTTCGAGGTGCTTGTCTTCACTGTTCAGCACCTTTTCGGCGGCGGACCCGAAGATCTTCCAGAGACCCTTGACCTCGATGGCCGCGCTCTCGGGAGCAAGCCCCATTTTGCCTCCCGTAGGTAGCTAGGACGGGGGCCAACATATGTGGTGAATAGCGCAAATCACAACGTCGTGACCGTCCAGATACCGGGGCGCTTCCCATGCGTTACTGCCTTGGAACGGGACAATCGCCTATAGGCGGACAGTCGCCACCTTCCGTGGTTATTTCCGGCCGAAAGATGGAGCCCCAGCTTCTCGCCTCATGCGACCCATCTCTCGAATTCTGGCGCGTAATGTTCGATTGGCCGCAACAGTCGGCATGTGTTCCAATTACCCCCACTTGCTGGATTTCCCAAGGGCCCGCACGGCCTTCCATATACGCCGATATGGGCGGCGAGAGGTTGCGTTCGGTGAGCACACAGTTAGGCGAAAGGCAGGCAAGAGCCGCCGACGAGGGAGGCTGGCGGCTACGCAATTGGCGTGTCCGGGCGCGGCTCGTCTCGTTGATCCTCATTCCCACCGCCGCCGCCGTCCTGCTCGGCGGCGTGCAGATGTTCGCCTCCACCGGCGCCGCCTCCGACTACGAACGCACCAACCAGCTCGCCCGCCTGTCCGACCAGATCAGTGAGCTCACCCACCAGGTGGCCCGCGAGCGCGCCGTCGCCGCCTGGTTCATCGCCAGAGGCCGCCCGGACAACGGCGTCGAGACGCTCACCCAGCAGGTCCGCGAGACCAGCGGCGCCGCCTCCACCGTCAAGTCCAGCGCCGAGGACCTGTCGGGGGAGGTCGCCGGCCGCACCGCCGACGAGCTGGAGGCCACCCTCGCCAGGCTCGACGACCTGACCGGGCTGCGCGAGCAGACCAGCAAGGGCGACCTGCTGCCCGGACCGTCCATCGAGCTCTACACGACCGTCATCAGCGACCTGATCTCCGTCCACGACGAACTCAGCAAGGGCACCGACGACGACGAGCTGTTCCGCCAGTCGCAGCTGCTCGTCGCACTGGCCAGGGCCAAGGAGGCCGTCTCCCGGCAGCAGGCGTGGATCACCATCGCGCTGCAGGCGGGCCGCTTCGAGCAGGAGCAGCTCAAGGCCGTCTTCGGCGAGCAGGCCCGCGAGACCAACGAGCGCCGGGCCTTCACCGCCGAGGCCACCGCTGACGAGCGGCGCGTCTTCGACGAGAACGTCAACGCGGCCGGCACCGAGCGCATGCTGTTCCTGCGCGAACTCGTGCTCAGCCGGGCCGCCAACAACCAGCCGCTCAAGGGCCTCGACCTGGCCAAGCGCGACGACGCCCGCGAGTGGTACGAGGCGGCCAGCGTGATGGTCGACTCCATGCGCGCCGTGGAGCGCCGCCAGTCCGCCGGCATCGTGACTCGCAGCGAGCAGCTCACCTCCGCCGAACGCCAGCGCGCCTACCTCATCGCCGGCGCCGTGCTCGCGCTGCTCATCGCCGTCCTGCTGATCACCACGGGCGTGGCCCGCTCTCTGGTACGGCCCCTGCGCAGGCTGCGCGGCGAGGCCCTGGAGATCGCCGGGCGGCGGCTGCCGGAGTTCGTCCAGCGGCTGCGCGAGTCGCGCGACGGCGGCGCCGACGTCGAGATCCCGCCCATCGGCATCTTCTCCAAGGACGAGGTCGGCGAGGTCGCGCGCGCCTTCGACGAGGTGCACCGCGAAGCCGTACGGCTGGCCGGTGACGAGGCGCGGCTGCGCTCCAACGTCAACGCCATGTTCGTCAACCTCTCCCGCAGGTCGCAGACGCTCGTCGAACGGCAGCTCACCCTCATCGAACGGCTGGAGCGCGGCGAACGCGACGACACCAGGCTCGGCGACCTCTTCAAGCTCGACCACCTCGCCACCCGCATGCGCCGCAACAGCGAGAACCTCCTGGTCCTGGCCGGGCAGGAGGCGGCGCGCAAGTGGAGTGAGGCGGTCGAGCTCCTGGACATCGTCCGGGCCGCGCTCGGCGAGGTGGAGAGCTACGACCGGGTCAGCATCCAGGTGCAGTCGGCCGCGGCGATCGCCGGGCAGGCCGTCAGCGACGTGGTGCACCTGCTGGCCGAGCTGGTGGAGAACGCGGTCTCCTTCTCCTCGCGCGACACCAAGGTGATCATCAACAGCAGCCGGATCGACGGCGGCGGGCTCATGGTGTCGGTCACCGACCAGGGCATCGGCATGACCCCGGAAGAGCTGGCCCAGGCCAACTGGCGGCTGGCCAACCCGCCGGTCGTGGACGTGTCGGTGTCGCGGCGGATGGGCCTGTTCGTGGTCGGCCGGCTGGCGCTGCGGCACAACATCCGGGTCCAGTTACGCCGCCAGGACATCGGCGGGCTGACCGCGATGGTGCTGATACCGGAGGCGCTGCTGTCGGCGGTGACCGAGCAGGTGCCGGAGCCGGGCGGGCAGGCCTTCGACTCCTTCGACGTGGCCCCTGCCGCGGCCGGCGCGCCGTTCGACTCCTTCGACGCTCCGGCCGCGCCGCCGTTCGACACGGGGCCCTCGCCCTTCGAGACCGGATCCCCCTTCGACACGGGACCCTCGCCGTTCGACCCGGCGGCCTCGCCGTTCGCCGGAGGAACGCTGGGCGGATCCGCGCAGCCCGCGGGGAACCCGCCCATGGGCGGCCCGCCCGTCAGCTCACTGCTGCCCCGGTCGCACGGCACGGGACCGCACTCGACGCCGCACGCGGGAGGCCCGCCGGGGGGACCGCCCGCCGGAGGACCGCCCTCCTTCGACGCCACGCCCTCCCACACGCCCTCCTACGACTCGGGGCCGCCCTCCTACGACGCCAGGCCGCAGCACCCGTCGCTCGACGTGCCGCTGCCCGAGTCCGAGCCGCGCTCCTGGTTCTCCGCGGCCACGCCGTCGATCGAGATGACCAGCCCCATCCCCAAGGTCGACGAGTATCTGCCGATCTTCGCGGCGGTCGAGAACGAGTCGAGCTGGTTCACCAAGTCCTCCCCCACCCCCGACCAGCGCACCGACTGGCAGTCGCCCGCCGACAGCGCCTGGCAGGCCGCCCGCTCGACCGGCGAGCCGGAACACGGTGGTACGACCTCTTCGGGATTGCCGAAACGCACGCCAAGAGCGAACCTTGTTCCGGGCTCTGCCACACCGGCGGCCCCACCGCCGCCCCCGCCGCCGGTCGAGCCAGACAGGCTGCGAAGCAGGCTCTCCAGCTACCAGCAGGGCGTCCGCAAAGGGCGCTCAGAGCTTGAGGAGAACCCATGAGAAATCTGAGCCAGGCGGCCAGGGACGTGAACTGGCTGGTCACCGGCTTCGTCGAACAGGTGCCCGGCGTGGCCCACGCGGTGGTCGTCTCCGCCGACGGTCTGCCGATGGCGTTCTCGCGAGGCTTCCCGCAGGACCGCGCGGACCAGCTGGCCGCCATCACGGCGGGCCTGATCAGCCTCACCGCGGGCGCGGCCCGCGTGTTCGAAGGCGGCGGCGTCAACCAGACACTGGTCGAGATGGAGCACGGGCTCCTGCTCGCGATGTCGATCAGCGACGGGTCCAGCCTGGCCGTGCTGGCCGCTCCCGACTGCGACATGGGCCTCGTCGCCTATCAAATGACCATCCTCGTGGAGCGCGCGGGGCAGGTGCTGACGCCCGCCGTACGCGCCGAGCTCTCCGCAGCGCGCCCCTGGTGATCGGAGTCGACTGTGGCATCGTGGCATGACGGCCCGCCGGAGGCGGAGCGCAGCTCGCTGGTACGCATGTACGCGGTCACCGGCGGGCGTACCGCTCCGCGCAGCGGCCTGGCGATGGAGGCGCTCGTCTCCTCGGCGACCTCGGCGCAGCTGGGCATGGCCTACACACGGGAGTACCGTGCCATCAGCGAGCTGTGCCGCCAGGTCAGGTCGGTGGCGGAGGTCTCTGCATTGCTGAGCATCCCCCTCGGCGTGGCCCGCGTACTGATCGCGGACATGGAGGCGGAAGGGCTGGTACGGATCTACCAGCCGCAGTTGGACGCAGGCCTGCCGGACAGGAGCCTGCTGGAAAGGGTGCTCAGTGGACTACGCAGGCTCTAACTCGGGCCTCACCTCGACCAAGATCGTGGTCGCCGGTGGTTTCGGTGTCGGGAAGACCACGTTCGTCGGGTCGGTGTCGGAAATCATGCCTTTGACGACGGAAGCGGTGATGACGGATGCCTCCGCGGGCATCGACGACCTGGGGCTGATCCCCGGCAAGTCGACCACCACGGTGGCCATGGACTTCGGGCGGCTCTCCTTAGACCGCGAGCTGATCCTCTACTTGTTCGGAACCCCGGGCCAGCACCGCTTCTGGTTCATGTGGGACGACCTGGTGAAGGGCGCGATCGGCGCCGTCGTGCTGGTGGACAGCCGCCGCCTGGCCGACAGCTTCCCCGCCGTCGACTACTTCGAGAACGCCGACATCCCCTTCGTGATCGGGCTCAACGGATGGCACGGGCAGTTCCCCCACGTCGAGAACGAGGTGCGCGAGGCCCTCACGCTCTCGCCACACGTCCCGATCGTCCGCACGGACGCCCGGCACCGCGACGCGGTCAAGTCCACGCTCATCGCGCTGGTCGAGCACGCGCTCTCCACCACCGTGGCGTGATCTTCCCCGGCCGTACGGTGTACCGTACGGATCGTGACCATCGAGTACACCGGAAAGGGCGACCCGGCGCGCAGCCTCGCGCTGCTCTGGCGCACCAGCGACCGCGTCAGCCGTAAGGGCAAGCCGGACCTCAGCGTCGAGCGGATCGTCCGCGCGGCGATCGAGGTGGCCGACTCCGACGGGCTGCAGGCGCTGTCCATGCGGCGGGTCGCCGAGAAGCTGGGTGTGGGGACGATGTCGCTCTACACCTACGTGCCCGGCAAGCCGGAACTGCTCGACGTCATGCTCGACACCGTCTACGGGGAGGTCGAGCGGCCCGAGGATCTTCCGGGCGGCTGGCGCGAACGGCTGTCGCGCATCGCCAGGGAGAACTGGCGGCTCTACCTGCGTCATCCCTGGCTGCTCCAGGTCGCCACCTCCCGGCCGGTGCTGGGCCCCAACGTCACCGCCAAGTACGACTTCGAGCTACGCGCGCTGGACGGCATCGGGCTCACCGACGTCGAGATGGACGCGGTGCTCACGCTCGTCAGCGGGTTCGTTCACGGCACCGCCAGAGGCGCGGTGGAGGCCGCTCAGGCCGAGTCTCAGACCGGAATGAGCGACGAGCAGTGGTGGGCCGCCCACGCGCCCTTCCTGGCCCGCATCGGCGACACCGCCCGATTCCCCACGGCCGCGCGGGTGGGACAGGCGACAGGGGAGGCCCTGGGCGGCGCCTACAGCGCGGAGCACGCCTTCGAGTTCGGGCTGGAGCGCGTGCTGGACGGCGTGGAGGCGCTGATCGGGCGGCGCACCGCCTGAAGAACCCCGAAAAGCCGAAGCGGCCCCGCTCCGCGTGGAGAGGGGCCGCCGGGCCGTACCCGATGAACGTCAGACGTGCGCGGCGCGGATGCGGACCACGTGCTCCACCAGCGCGATGAGCGTCGCCTTGACCGAGTCGCGGTGCCGGGCGTCCGTGCGGACGATCGGCACGTGCGAGGGCAGCGCCAGCGCCTCCCGCACCTCCTCCTCGCCGTGCGGGAACTGCCCGTCCCACCCGTTGACGCCCACGACGAAGGGCAGCTTGGCCTCTTCGAAGTAGTCGATCGCGGGGAAGCTGTCGGCCAGGCGCCGCGTGTCGAGCAGGACGACGGCGCCGATGGCCCCGCGTACGAGGTCGTCCCACATGAACCAGAAGCGGTGCTGACCGGGCGTGCCGAACAGGTAGAGGATGAGGTCACGGTCGAGCGAGAGCCGGCCGAAGTCCATCGCCACCGTGGTGGTCTGCTTGTTCGGTGTCATGCCGAGGTCGTCGATGCCCGCGGACGCGTCCGTCATGACCGCTTCCGTGGTGAGCGGGAGGATCTCGGACACCGCCCCCACGAACGTCGTCTTGCCCACGCCGAAGCCGCCCGCGACCACAATCTTGGTGGATGTGAGGCCTGCGTTAGAGCCTGCACTGTGTTCATAGGCGTCGTAGGCCACTGAGCACCCTTTCGAGCATGTTGAGGTCTGGCTGTCCCTGGGCGAGACGTGGCTGGTGCAGGCGGACGAGTCCTTCGTCGGACATGTCCGCCACCAGCACGCGCGCCACACCGAGCGGAACCCGGAGCAGGGCCGAGATCTCGGCGACCGACCGGAAGGTGCGGCAGAGTTGCATGATCGCATCCTGCTCGGGCGTGAGCAGGGACAACTCGTCATCAGGGATCGACATGGAGGACACCAGGGTCTCCATGGCCAGGTGGTAGCGCGGTTCGGAGCGACCGCCGGTTACCGCGTAGGGGCGGAACAGGGGCTCGTCGTCCCCGTCACTGCCATACACGGGCCTGTCCCATCGATTTCATCGCATCACCGCGTCCTGGCTGCCTGGAGTTCCGCACGCAGGGACGGCGTGAGTGCCTGGCCGGCGCGGTCGACGAGCAGCGTCATCTGGTACGCCACCAACCCCATGTCGCAGTCGGGGGCGGCCAGCACGGTGAGCACGGAACCGTCGCTGATCGCCATGACCAGCAGCAGCCCGCGCTGCATCTCCACGACCGTCTGGGTGACGGCGCCGCCCTCGAAGACCCGAGAGGCGCCCACCGTCAGGCTGAGCAGCCCGGCGGACACGGCGGCGAGCTGGTCGGCGCGGTCCGGCGGGAAGCCTTCTGAGCTGGCCAGGCACAGCCCATCGGCGGAGACGACGACGGCGTGCGCGACCCCGGGAGTGTTCCTCACGAAGTCGGTGATCAGCCAGTCGAACCGGTGCGCCTCGTGGCTAAGGGTAGTCACGCTACCTCCCTAGCGGCAGGACGCTCGCTCACTCTTGTTCCTCCTGTTCACGTACTTCCGCACGACCGCGGCGCACACCCTGCTGGTAGCTGGCCATCCGGCTGCGGATGCGATCCGCGGACACCGGCGGCATCGGGGACAGCGGCTGGGCCTGCTGGCCCGCCGTGCCCGGCACCAGGTTGGCCTTGGGCGTGCGCTTGGGCAGACCGGCGGAGGTGAGTCCGCCGAGACTGGGGTCGCTGGCGGCCGCCGCCGCACGCCATCCGGCGTCGGCGGGGGTTCGCCACGTTTCCTCCCCAGAGGGTACGGCCTGCGGGGGTGCGGCCTCATCCCTCCTGGGCAACTCCTGTGCCTCAGGCGCCCGCTCGCCCTGCGCCTGAGCCCCCGGCGCCTGAGCCCCCGGCGTCTGGGTACTTGGCGCCTGCTCTCCCGGCGGCCGGCGGAACCAGGCCGACTCGACGGAGGCGAAGATCGGCAGGAACTCCTCCTGCTCAGGCTCCATCGGGGAGACGTCCACCGACGGCACGTCCCTGCGCCAGTGCTCGCGGACCGGCTCCGGCGTCCCGAACGGCTGCCGCATCGGTGGCCGGCTTGCCGGGGGCGTCGGGTATCCGCCACCGGCCGGTGGCGGCACCGGCGTCTGCGGCTGGAAGGCGCCGGTGGAGGGCGGGTAGGCGGGCCGTACCTCGGCGGTGGGCTGGGACACGGGGAAGGCCCCCGTGTTCTCCCTGGCCGGGGCGGACGGGTCGGCGGCGGGGCCCCGCGTCGGCAGGGGCCCGGAGTCCGCGCTGGGGTACGACGGCTGCTCGACGCTGGGATAGGCGGGCTGCTCGACGCCGGGATACGCGGGCTGCTCGGTGCCCGGGTAGGAGGGCCGCTCCACACTCGGGTAGGAGGAGTGCTCCACGCTGGGGTACGCGGGCTGCTCCACGCTCGGGAAGGCGTGCTCCGCGCTGGAATGGGCGGGCTGCTCCACGCTCGGGAACGACGGGTGCTCCTGGCGGCGCTGCGGCGGCTGGGGTTGCTGCGGTCCGCTCGGGAACGACGGGAAGGTCCCGCTGTCCTGCCGGAAGGCGCCGCCGTCGGTGTCGGCGGTGAACCCGGTCAGCCGTCCGCGCGAGGCCGTGAGGTCCTGCGAGTCGTAGCTGCCGAAGGAGTTGAAGCTCTGCGCGGGCGCGCCGAAGGCGGGCGCGGGCGCGGCCGCGGTGCCGCCCCCGAAGGCGGGCCGCTGGGCGTTGGGCTGCGGCTGCGAGCCGTCGGGGATCAGCGTGGGCGGCAGCAGCACCATGGCGATCAGGCCGGCGCCCTCGCCCTTGCGCAGCTGCACGCGGATGCCGTGGCGCAGCGCCAGCCGGCCGACCACGAACAGGCCCATCCGCCGCGAGACCGACACGTCCACGACCGGCGGCTCGGCCAGGCGCCGGTTGGCCTCGCCCATCTCGTCCTCGGTCATGCTGATGCCGGCGTCGCTCACCGACAGCAGCGCGCCGCCGCCCTCGATGACACTGCTGGAGACGATCACCTGGCTGTTCTTGGGCGAGAACTGGATCGCGTTCTCGACCAGCTCGGCGACGAGGTGGACGAGGTCGTTGGCGGCGCTGCCCACCACGGAGGTGGAACGGTGCACCTTGACCTGGACCCGCTCGTAGTCCTCGACCTCCGACAGCGCGGCGCGCACGACGTCGACGAGCTTGGCGGGCTGGCTGCGCCGGCGGGTGGGCTCGTGGCCGGCGAGGACCAGGAGGTTCTCGGAGTTGCGGCGCATGCGGGTGGCGAGGTGGTCGAGCTTGAACAGGTCGGCCAGGCGGCCGCCGTCCTGCTCGCCCTTCTCCAGGCCGTCGATCAGCGAGATCTGCCGCTCGACCAGCGTCTGGGTGCGGCGCGAGAGGTTGACGAACATCGCGCTGATGTTGCTGCGGAGCTCGGCCTCCTCGCCGGCCAGCCGTACGGCCTGGCGGTGGACCTCGTCGAAGGCCTTGGCGACCTCGCCGATCTCGTCCTGGCCCTCGATGTCGATGGGCCGCACCGCGCCCGCGGAGGTGTCACCGGTGATACGCAGCTTGCGCACCACGTCGGGCAGGCGGAAGCCGGCGATGTCGAGCGCCTCGGTGCGCAGCCGCCGTAGCGGCGAGACCATCGAGCGGGCGATGACGACGGTGAACAGCAGCACGGCCACGAGCAGCAGCAGGATGGCGACGCCGGCGACGACCGCGCTGCGCACCTCGGCGTTCTTCAGCTCCAGCACGCGGGCCGAGAGCCGCTGGGCGACCTCGTTCTCCACGCCGCCGATGGCGTCGATGACCTTGCTGTTGTCGTCGAACCAGACGTTGGGGTCCTCGATGAGGTGGTTGCTGAAGACCGCTCCGGCTTCCTTGTTGCCCGCGAGCACGATCGCGCGGGCCTTGGTCAGCTCGGTGCCGTAGTACTCGGTGGGCGGAAGCGCGTTGCGCAGCTTCATGCCGAACTCGACGCCGGCCTCGGCGCCGAAGTCGGCCTGGGCCTCAAGCTGGCGGGAGTGGGAGGCGATGAAGCGCTGGGCTTCCTGCGCGTCGACCGAGCGGTAGCGGTAGTAGCCGATGAGCAGCTGGTAGCGCTGCTGGGAGATCTCCTCCTTGGCCCGCGCGAGCGCGCTGAGGCCGCGGTGGTAGCCGATCGTCGCGGCGTCCTGGGTCAGCAGGCTCAGCTCGTCGTGCAGGCTCAGCAGGGAGTCGGTGAGACCGCGGTAGGCGGTCGGAACCTTGTCCGCGCGAATCTTGGCCAGGTTGAGCGAGGTCCGCACCATCATGACGGCGTGCTCGACGCGTGGACCGAAGTCGGCCATGGCGGTCAGGTCCTCCTGCAGGGCCTTGACCTGGTCGTTGACTTCTTTCTGGCGGGCGGTGAAGGCGCCCTTGAGCTCTCTGCCCGCGGCCCCCGCCGTGTACATCCACGTCCCGGTGTCACGCTCCAGACCGACCGTCTGCACGAGGTCGCGGATGCGCCCGCTCTGCTCGGCGGCGGCCGCCGCGCGGTCGTAGACGTTGACGCTTTCGACGGAGGTGACGACCCGGGCGCCCGCGAGAACCACGCCGGCCACCGTGGGCACGAGGATGAGCGCCGTCAGGCGCCATCTCACACGCCAGTTGCGCAGGCTGAACTTAGGCAGCGACCGCCTCGCGCGGTCCCGCCTCGCGGCGAGGCCGCTCTCGGAACTCCCCGTAGTCACTGCTTTCGTTACCCCTCAATCATCCCGTCTTCAACGGGTCGTAAACCGTCCACAAAGTATCCGCAGCAACTCACGTACCAGGCAAAACGGACACAATCGTTACAAATGTGACCGCAGAATGTGTGTTGTTGGTTACCGCAGTGCTGCAAGCACGAGATCGCGGACTTGCGTCCTCTGCGCACCGTCGCTGAGGGGGCGCCCGGCACGGTCTACCACATAGAAGACGTCCACCGCCTCCGCGCCGAGAGTCTCCACTCGGGCGGCGCGTACGTCAAGCCCACATTCCCCGAAAGCCCTGCCAATACGCCACAGAAGCCCCGGCCTGTCATGGGCTCTGACTTCCACGACGGTGGCGGTCGCCGAGGCGTCGTCCACCAACGTCACGCGGGGTGGAGCGACCGGTACGCGAGCGGGTCTCACCGACCGGGTACGGCGGGCCAGACGTTGCTCGATGTCAAGACGCCCAGCAAGGACGAGACGGAGATCGGCTTCGAGCGTGGCGGGATCCGGCGGCGAGCCGTACTCGGGAATGACCGCGAACTCGATCACGGCCGTGGCGCCCGCGGCCGCTGAGGAGGCCGAACGCACCACGAGCCGGTGCGCGGCGAGCACCCCGGCGGCGCTCCACAGCAGTCCGGGCCGGTCGGGGGCGACGACGGTGACCACTCCCCCGGCCACGCGTACGGCCCCGCCACCGTGCCGGGCCAGCGCCACCTGCGCCTCCGACAGGCTCGGCGGCTGGGGCGGCGGTGAGCCGGACAGCGCCGAACGCACCCTGCGCACGAGGTCGGCGACCAGCCCGGCCTTCCAGGAGTTCCACGCGGCGGGCCCGGTGGCGTGGCCGTCGGCACTGGCCAGCGCGGCCAGCAGTTCCAGCACCTCGCGCGAGCCCACGGTCGCGGCGACCTTCTCGATCGTGACCGGGTCGTCCAGGTCGCGGCGGGTGGCGGTCTCGGGCAGCAGCAGGTGGTGGCGTACGACGGTGGCGAGGATCTCCACGTCGCGCGCGGGCAGCCCGATCCTGGCGCCGATGTCGCGGACCACGACCTCGCCCGTGGCCGAGTGGTCGCCCGGCCAGCCCTTGCCGATGTCGTGCAGCAGCGCGGAGATCAGCAGGAGGTCGGGGCGGGAGACCTCCCGGGTGTGCGCGGCGGCGTTGGCCGCGGTCTCGACCAGGTGGCGGTCGACGGTGAAGCGGTGGATGGGGTTGCGCTGCGGACGGTGCCGCACGCGTTCCCAGTCGGGCAGCAGCTTGACCAGGACGCCCGCCTGGTCGAGCTCCTCCCACACCGGCACCGCGGCCCGCCCGGCGCCGAGCACCGCGACCAGCGCGTCGCGCGCCTCCTCCGGCCACGGGACCGGCATCGGCGCCGACCGCGCCGCCAGAACGGTGACCGTCGCGGGCGCCAGCGGCAGCCCCGACCCGGCCGCGGCCGCCGCCGCGCGCAGCACCAGCACCGGGTCCTTGCGCGGGTCGGCGCCGCGCGCCAGCACGACCTCACCGCCGTGCTCGACGACGCCGTCGGCCAGCGGGCGGCGTCCTCGCGGGCTCGGCCCCGACACCAGCCGGTCGACCGCCCGCCAGGTCACGTCGAAGGCGTGCGCGATCGTGCGGCCCGCCTCAGCGAGCCGGCGCATCAGCGCCTCCGCGTCCAGCAGGCCCAGCAGCCCCGCCACCGCGTCCTGCTCCTGCAAAACCAGGCGGTCGGCGCCGCGCCCCGTGACGACGTGCAGCGCGTGGCGCACGTCCAGGATGAACTCGTAGGCCTCGCGCGCCCTCGGCCCCGGCGCGGAGGCGACCCAGGCCGCCGCGACCGCCTGCATCGCCTGCAGGTCGCGCAGCCCGCCGCGGCCGTCCTTCAGATCGGGTTCGAGCAGGAAGGCGACCTCGCCGCTGCTCTCGGCCCGCCGGTCGGCGGCCTGGCGCAGTTCGGCCAGGCGGCGGCGCGAGTCGGCGCGCCACCCGGCCAGCACCGCCTCCCTGGCCTTCTTGGTCAGCTCGGGGTCGCCCGCCACGTGCCTGGCCTGGATCAGCCCGAGCACGGCCTTGAGGTCGTCGCGGGCCACGCGCACGGCCTCGTCGACGGTACGCACGGAGTGGTCGAGCCCCACGCCCGAGTCCCACACCGGGTACCAGACGCGGTCGGCGATCGAGGCGATGTCGTCGCGGCCCTCGTGCAGCAGGACCAGGTCCAGGTCGCTGCCCGGGGCCAGTTCGCGCCGCCCCAGGCTGCCGACGGCCATCAGCGCCGCGCCCGCGCCGTCGCCGGCCGTACGGAAGAGATCCTTGAGCCAGCGATCGGTGTCGGCGGCCCGCGAACCGCGGGCCGCCGCGAAGGAGCGCGCCTCTCCCCTCACGACACCTCCATGGTTTCCGGGCGAGTTCACAGCGCCTCGGGGCCCCGCTCTCCCGTGCGCACCCGGATGACCGTGTCCACCGGGACGGACCAGACCTTGCCGTCGCCGATCTTGCCGGTCTGGGCGGCCTTGACGATGACGTCGATCACGTCCTCGGCGTCGTCCTCCTCGGCCAGCACCTCCACGCGGACCTTCGGGACCAGGTCCACCTGGTACTCGGCGCCCCGGTAGACCTCGGTGTGGCCGCGCTGCCTGCCGTACCCGCTGGCCTCGCTGACCGTCATGCCCTTGATGCCGAACTGCTCCAGCGCGGCCTTCACGTCATCGAGCTTGAACGGCTTGATGACGGCGGTGATGAGCCTCATGCGTCCACCTTCTTCGTGGCAGGGACCGGGCCGTTGGAGGAGACCACGCCGGAGGCGTGCACGCTGCCGAGGTCGTAGCCGGTTTCGGCGTGCGTGGTGACGTCGACGCCGGCGACCTCGGCCTCCTGGGAGATCCGGAAGCCCATGGTCTTGTCGATGATCTTTCCGATCACCCATGAGAGCACGAACGAGTAGAGACCCACCACGACCGGGCCGAGCACCTGCAACCCGAGCTGACTGAGCTGGCCGCCCTCGATCAGGATGCCCTTGTTCTGGCCGGGCAGGAACGGGTAGGCGGCCACGAAGCCCAGCGCGACCGCGCCGATCACGCCACCGACCAGGTGCACGCCGACCACGTCGAGCGAGTCGTCGAAGCCCGCCTTGTACTTCAGGCCCACCGCGTAGCAGCAGCCGACACCGGCCAGCAGGCCGATGACCACGGCCGCCCAGGGGTCCACGAAGCCGCAGGCCGGGGTGATGGCGACCAGACCGGCGACCGCGCCGGAGGCGGCGCCGAGCGTGGTGGCGTGGCCGTCGCGCAGCTTCTCCACGATGAGCCAGGCGCCCGCCGCGACGGCGGCGGCGACCTGCGTGTTCATGAAGGCGAGGCCGGCGGTCTGGTCGGGGGCCAGCTCCGACCCGGCGTTGAACCCGAACCAGCCGAACCACAGCAGGCCGGTGCCGAGCAGGACCAGCGTCAGGTTGTGCGGCCGCATCGGCTCCTTACGCCAGCCGGAACGCTTGCCCAGCACCAGCGCCAGCGCGAGGGCCGCGGCGCCCGCGTTGATGTGGACCACGGTGCCGCCCGCGAAGTCCTCGATGCCCAGCTGGCCCAGCCAGCCGCCGCCCCACACCCAGTGCGCGACGGGGAAGTACACGACCGTGGCCCACACCAGGGAGAAGAGCACCCAGGCGCCGAACTTGGCCCGATCGGCGACGGCCCCGCTGATCAGCGCGACGGTGATGACGGCGAAGGTGAGCTGGAAGGCGGAGAAGACCATCAGGGGGAAGTTGTCGGCCGCCGCGGCCTCGGGCGTGACGTTGCCTCCCGCCACGATGAGGTTCTCGTAGACCGCGTTGTAGACGCCGCTGAGCCCGAGGTAGTCGAGGCCGCCGACGATCTTGTTGATGAATCCGGTGCCGTCTCCGGCGGTGTCGAAGGCGAGCGAGTAGCCGTAGAGCACCCAGGCGACGGTCACCACGATGATGCTGACGAACGACATCATCATCATGTTGAGGACGCTCTTGGCCCTGGTCATGCCCCCGTAGAAGAACGCGAGGCCCGGAGTCATCAGCAGCACCAGAGCGGTGCACACCAGCATCCAGGCGGTAGTGCCGCTATCGATCATCGACGCGACCTCCTTACACATTGGCGACTGACCGGAACTGTCGCTCTGCGGGGTTTCGCGGCTCGACCAGGCGTGTTTCACGTGCGTGAATCTCCACGCCGTGGTGTTTCGCCCTTGTTTCGGTCTCCGCACAGCCCGCGTTCGGGGCCGGAGGGGCGTGCGCCCAAGCGGGCGCTAGGCCAAAACCTACTTTAATTATGGACAATCTCCCGTGAGGTCCATCACATTAAATTCGGACACCACGCGACTTTCCCTGCTTCGACGGCCCATCCGCCCCCGACGCTTAAGGCGGCGTTCACCGCCGTTTAGATAGGTTTGTTTACAGTAGAAGGCAAGATGCCTGATGAACGGGGGGTGTTCGGCATGTCCGCGACTTTGCTCGCGCCTACGGCCCGGCCACAGCACGATTTTCTTCCCGTCCCACCAACGGACACCGAAATTTCACTCTATTTTGGCCCGCAGCGCCGGTGGGTTCTGCTGGCCGTACCTTTGAGTCTGACCTTTACCGCCGGAACATTATTCCTCTTCTCCTTGCGCCACCCGATCCTGCTGCCCTTCCTGGCGGCACTCGTGGTCAACCTGGCGGGCTGGCTGCTCTCCTACGTCGACGGCCAGCGCCAGCGCACCACCACCTGGGAGTCGCACCTGCTCCTGACCAAGGGCTGGCGCCCGGCCCGGCCTCCCGGCGTGGACGTGCTGCTGCCGACCATGGACGAACCGCTGGAGGTGCTGGACAACACCTTCGCCCACGTGGCCCGCCTTGACTGGAACGCTCCACTCACCGTCACGGTCCTGGACGACGCCGACCGCCCCGAGGTGGCCGACCTGGCCCGCTCGTACGGCTTCGCCCACACCGTCCGCCCCGACCGCGGCCACCTGAAGAAGGCCGGCAACCTCAACCACGGCCTGTCCCTGACCGGCAACGAGGTCGTGGCGGTCTTCGACGCCGACTTCGTCCCACGCCCCGACTTCCTGCACCACCTGGTCCCCTACCTGGAGGACCCGCAGATCGCCGTGGCCCAGTCGCCGCAGTTCTTCGACACCGACCAGGGCATGCCGTGGATCCAGCGGACCGCCGCCGCCTCCCAGGAACTGTTCTACCGGTGGCTGCAGCCGAGCCGCGACGCCGACGGCGGCGCCATCTGCGTGGGCACCAACGTCGTCTACCGCCGCGCCGCCCTCGACCGCATCGGCGGCTTCCCCAGGATCGACCACAGCGAGGACATCTACACCAGCGTCGCGCTCATGAGGCACGGCCTGCGCACCAAGTACGTGCCGGTCCTGCTGGCCAAGGGGCTGTCGCCGGACAACGTCGGCTCGTACGTGGCGCAGCAGTACCGCTGGGCCATGGGCTGCCTGAGCCTGCTGTTCAGCCGCGACTTCCACCGCACGCCGATGGGCTGGCGGGTGCGCCTGTCCTACTGGAGCGGCTTCCTGTCCTACTTCGTCTCGGCGCTCAACATCGCGGCCATCCCGCTGCCCGGCCTGATCATGCTCTACGCCTACCCGCAGGACGTGCGCGCCTGGCACATGATCCCGTTCGTCGGCCCGCTGTGGGTGGCGCTGGTGCTGCTGCCCGCGACCTCGGTCGGCCGCTACCGCTTCGAGGTCATCCGCGCCCAGACCCTCTACTCCTACTGCCACCTGTTCGCCATCGGCCACGCCCTGCGCAACCGGGTGTCGGCCTGGGTGCCCAGCGGCGGAGGAGGAGCCAAGCGCTCGCGCCTGGTCGTCACCATCACCCGCCTGGCCCTCGCCTGGCTGAGCGGAACCACGCTCGCGGTCTGGGCGGGCATCGCCTGGCGCGCCCCCGCCTATGGCTGGCACCACTACTGGGCGCTGACGCTGTTCGCCGCCGCGAGCACCTACATCGCCCTGCCGCTGATCCGCGACCTGTGGAGGTTCGTGCGATGAACCACCGTCAGCGCTGGCCGGAGACACTGGCCATCACCACCCTGCTGGTCCTGGCCATCGTGCTGGCCACCGGCTGGGCCGTCCTGCCTCCCGTGATCCCGTGACCGGGCACCGCAAGGACATCGACGGCCTGCGCGCGGTCGCCGTCCTGTTCGTCCTGGCCTTCCACGCCTCCGTACCCGGCCTGGGCGGCGGGTTCGTCGGCGTCGACGTCTTCTTCGTCATCTCCGGCTTCCTGATCACCGGCCTGATCGTGCGTGACCTGGCCGCGGGGACCTTCTCCCTCGCCGACTTCTACGCCCGCCGGGCCCGCCGCATCCTTCCGGCCGCCGGAGTGGTCCTGGTGGCGAGCGCGCCGGCGGCCTGGCTGCTGCTGCCGCCGCTGCGCGCCGCCGACGTGGCCGCCGACGTCTTCACCGCCGCCCTCTACGTGGCCAACTGGCGCTTCATCGCCCAGGAGACCGACTACCTGGCCGCCGACCGCGACCCGAGCCCGCTGCTGCACTTCTGGTCACTCGCGGTCGAGGAACAGTTCTACCTGGTGTGGGCTCCCTTGCTGCTGGCCGCGTTCTGGCTGGCCGGGCGCCGGGCCGTGGCCGCCGCCGCGGTGCTGGTCACGGCCGGGTCGTTCGCGCTGTCGCTGTCCTGGGACGGGCCCGGCGCCTACCTGGCCTCACCGACGCGGGCCTGGCAGTTCGGGGTGGGGGCGCTGGCCGCGCTGGCTCTGCCGTACCTCTCCCGCACGCCCCGTCTCCTGGCCGCACTCCTGGGTACGGCGGGAGCCGCGGCGCTGGCCTGGTCCCTGACGCTCGACGAGAGCGGCTATCCAGGGCCACAGGCACTGGTTCCCACGCTGGGGACGGCCGCGCTGATCCTGTTCCGCTCGCCGGTCTCGGCGCTGCTGAGCCACGGCTGGATGGGGGCGGCGGGGCGGCTGTCGTTCGCCTGGTACCTGTGGCACTGGCCGGTCGTCGTGCTGTTCGGCGACGGGCGGCCGTGGCCGGTCAAGCTCGCGCTGGTGATCGGCTCCGCGCTGCCCGCCTGGCTGACGATGCGGCTGGTGGAGCAGCCGGTGCGCTTCTCCAAGGTCGTGGCCGAGCTGCCGCGGCGCGGGCTGGCGGTGGGCACGGCGGCGATGACGGTCCCGGTGACGGCCGCGCTGCTGCTGGGCGGGGCGAGCGTGCCGCGTGCCGAGGTGGCCACCGCGGTGGTCGAGACGGCGCCGACCGTCGACGCGGCGGCGGCGCGTACCGACTATCCGCCCTCTGAGGGGTGCGAGGTGGCGCTGGCGACGACCACCAGCCCGCCGTGCCTGTTCACGCCCAGCGGCTCCGGGCGCGCGGGGGCGGTGCCCGGCAACGACCGCGTCGTGCTGCTCGGCGACTCGCACGCCGGGCAGTGGTTCACGATGGCGCGGCGGGTGGCGCACCGGCGCGGCTGGACGCTGGAGGTGCTGACCAAGCCGGGCTGCCCGCTGCCCGCGCTGAAGGTCGTGGATCCGCGCCTGGGCAGGGAGTACCGCGAGTGCGACGAGTGGCGCGAGAAGACCCTGACCAGGCTGGAGGGCGAGGCGTCGCCGCGGCTGATCCTGCTGGGCTCGCTGTCGGCCTACGCCGACGCGAAGACCACGCTGAAGGGCTGGCGGCCCACGCTGGAGCGGTTGTCGCGGCTGGGGGCGCCGCTGGTGTACCTGCGTGACACGCCGCTGCCCGGCATCGACGTGCCGGCGTGCCTGTCCGGCAAGCCCGCCGCGTCCTGCGCGTTCGCCCGCTCGCGCGGGCTGAAGCCGGACCCCCTCGCGGCGGGCAGGCGTCCGGGCCTGTGGACGCTGGACACCAGCGACCTGCTCTGCCCCGGCAACGGCCCCACGTGCCCGGCGACGCTCGACGGCGTCGTGCTCTACCGCGACGACTCCCACCTGACCAACACGCTCGTCCAGCGACTCGCTCCCCGCCTGGAGCAGCAGTTGGAGGAGCTCGACCTGATCCCCACGGTGCTATGAGAATCCTCACCTGCCTCCTGCTGATCTGTGTCCTCGCCGCGTGCGGCGGCGGCACGGACCGGCGGGAGGTCTTCCGCGACGACTTCGACGGCCCTGTGCTCGACACCGCGCCCGGCACCGGGCGCTGGCGGTACGAGACCGGCCCGCCGGAACGCTGGGGCACCGGCGAGATCGAGACGATGACCGCCTCTCCCGACAACGTGGCCCTCGACGGCAAGGGCCACCTGGCCATCACCCCGCGCCTGGAGGGCGGCCGGTGGACCTCCGGCCGCGTCAGGACCCAGCGTGCCGACTTCGCCGTCCCGCCCGGCGGCACGCTGCGGGTCGAGGCCCGCCTCGCGCTGCCCGCCGTCTCGCCCGCCGACGGCGCGGGGTACTGGCCGGCGTTCTGGATGCTGGGCGGGGAGACCGGCTGGCCGGCCGTGGGCGAGATCGACATCATGGAGGCGGTGAACGGCCGGCCGTCGGTCACCGGCGCCATGCACTGCGGCACCATGCCGGGCGGCCCGTGCCAGGAGCCGAAGGGTCTGGTCACGCCCGAGCAGCCGTGCCCCGGCTGCCACGGCTCCTTCCACACCTACGCGGTCGAGGTGACCGAGCGGGCCACGACCTGGCTGCTGGACGGCAGGCCGTACTTCACCTTGGACAGGAGCCTGCCGCGGGCCTTCTTCGTGATACTCAACGTGGCGGTCGGCGGCGGCCTGCCCGGCCCGCCCAACGCGGCGACCGTCCCTGGCCGGCCGATGCTGGTGGACTATGTCAGCGTCACTACACTTAGGGCCGCCTAACCTAACTGACCAAGGAATCTCATGCGCCTGCGCGTGGCGATCGCCGCACTGCTGCCCGTCCTCGCCCTCGCCGCCTGCGGAAACACCGCGGACCCGGCCGAGGGCACCGGCCCCACCCATACGGTCAAGCACGCCATGGGCGAGACCAAGGTTCCGAAGACGCCCAAGCGTGTCGTGGTCCTCGACACGGACAAGCTCGACACCATGGTCTCCCTGGGTCTCGCCCCCGTCGGCGCGGCCCAGGCGGCCGAGAACCAGAAGTGGCCCGCCTACCTCGGCGACGCGCTCAAGGACACCAAGTCCGTCGGCACCCTCCAGCAGCCCAATCTGGAGGCGATCATCGCGCTGAAGCCGGACCTCATCCTCGGCACCAAGTTCCGCCAGGCCGCCTTCTACGACAAGCTCAGCAAGATCGCCCCGACGGTCTTCACCGAGAAGGTCGGCGTGACCTGGAAGGAGAACTTCACGCTCGACGCCGAGACGCTCGGCAAGCCCGCCGAGGCGGCCAAGCTCCTGTCGGACTACGAGACGCGCGCCAAGACGGTCGGGCAGAAGTTCGCCAAGCTCAAGCTGAGCATCGTGCGCTTCATGCCCACCGAGATCCGCATGTACGGCCCCGAGTCCTTCAGCGGCATCGTCGTCGGCGACGCCGGCGTCGGCCGTCCCGAGGTCCAGATGCTGGCCGCCCAGGAGGACAGGCGGTTCGGCAAGCTGAGCCAGGAGAACATCGCCCAGGCCGACGCCGACGCCCTCTTCTACAGCGCCTACGGCGAGGCCGCCGCCGCGTCGCAGGCCGAGGTCACCGGCGGGCCGCTGTGGAAGAAGCTCAAGGCGGTCACCTCCGGCCACGCCCACGCGGTGGACGACGAGGTCTGGATGCTCGGCATCGGGGTCAAGGCCGCCAACGGCATCCTGGACGACCTGGACGAGTACCTCACCGCGCCGGCGTAAGCCGTACCTCGTCTCCCACCCGCACGTCGCCGGGCCGCAGGACCCGGGCGTAGACCCCGGCGCACGGCTGCGCGCCCATGTCGAAGACCTCGACGCGGTTGTGGCGGGCCACCGTGCGCAGCGCGTCGGTGTCGCGCGGCAGCCCGCCGTGCGCGAGCGTGGGTACGGCGCAGCGCGGGCTGGCCGCGATGACCTCCAGCTCCGCCGCCCCGAGGCGCAGCCGGGCGCCTGCCCACGTGTTCTCGGGGAAGCCGTCGCCGGGCGTGTCGATCACGAGGTTGGGGCGGTAGCGGACCGCCTCCATCTGCCCGCGCGCGCTCAGCTCGCCGATGCGCCGCACGGTCGAGGTGGTGATGAGGTGGAGCGGGGCGAAGTCGAAGAACGTCCCGGGCGCGGCGGCGGCCAGGTAGGTGATGGTGTGGCCGACCTCCTGTTCGATGCCCCGTTCCAGCACCTCTTCCGGGATCGAGCGCTCCAGTTCGGCCGCGGGGGGCGGCGTGTCGGCGAGCCGTACCTCGCGGCCGAACAGCCTGGACAGCTCGGCGTCGCCGGGCGGCGCGACGCCGTCGAGCGTGAGCAGGTCGCGCCACAGCCGGGGGTTCTTGGCACTGGCGACCTTGCCCGTGGAAACGTCGACGACGGCGCGCACCCGGTCTCCGGAGAGCCCTCGCTCAGTGATCTCGCCGGCGTCGAGGTCTTCCCCGAGCATCGACTTGACCGGATAGCGGCGCAATGCCCCCACAACACCGACAAGATCACTCATTTCATGATCTTACGACGTGTGCGGAGCTTTTGCCGGTTTCCACAGCGATCCATCGAGCACCAGCGGCGCGCGCCGGGCCGCGAGGTGTCGAGAAACAGCAGGTAGCAGCGCTCGCCGCCGCACATGCGCACGCGTTCGACCCGATCGCCGGAAAACAGCTCGATCGCGTCCCGGGCCACCGCCGACAGGAACTGCGACCCGGTCACCGGGTACGCCCACTCCCTGACCCGGCCGGCCCCCATGACCGGAACCGGCGGCGGCGCGGCGGCCAGCTCGTTCAGGATCGCGTGCGGCTCCGGTGGGTCCGCGTCGATCCTGACCTCCGCCACACCGGCGACCTTGAAGCCGGGGGCGTCGTCCTTCACCGCCTCCATGGCGAGCGACAGGATCGCGCCGCGCAGCCGTTTGGCGTCGGCCAGCTCGTCCGCGTCCGCCCGCGCGGGGCCGTCCACGCCGAGCCTCGATCCGGCGATCCATTCGGCCAGATCGGCGGGGGCGTGCAGCCGTTCCCACGGGTTCACCGCCCCGCTGAGCAGGAATTCCAGGCACAGCGTGCCCGCGTCGAACCTGAACCGCTGACCGTCGCCTCCGGTCAGCACCATCGCGCTTGCGCTCTCCACGGGAGCAGTGTAACACTGGACACCAGTTAAACCGGTGTACGTAGAGGAGACGACGATGAACGAGATCATTGAGCTGACCGAGCGTTCGTGGGAAGCCAACAGGAACGGCGACGCCGCCTTCTTCGACCGCTTCCTCACCGCCGAACCGGTGAGCGTCTCCCCCTGGGGCGTCATCACCGACCGGGAGGCGATCCTCAAGGGCTTCGCCGAGAACCGCAACCCCTACACCCGCACCGAGCAGTCCGGCCACCGCGTGGTCCGGCTGACCGAGGACAGCCTCGTCCACATCAGCCTGGTCGAGATCGACGTGCTGGTGAACGGCACCGAGAAGCAGACCGTGCGCTACCAGGCCACGACGACCCTGGTCCGCCAGGACGGCGAGTGGAAGGCCGCCGTCTTCCAGGTCACCCCCGCCGGAGCCTAGGGATCCAGGCGGGCACCGCCCTGCGGTAGTCCTCGTACTCCTGCCCGAAGGTACGGCGCAGCGTCGGCTCCTCGTAGAAGCGCACGAACGACCACGTGACGATCCCGACGAGCGCCGCGTACCAGAGCAGGCTCAGCCGTCCGAGCAGCAGGGCCTGCCCGACGATGGCCAGCTCGACGGCCACGTACATGGGATTGCGGACGTAGCGATAGAAACCCCCCACCACGAGGCGGCTCGGCGCGGCCACCGGCATCGGCGTGCCCAGCCCCTCGACCACGAAGCGGACGAACGCCGGCACGATCACCACCGCCCCCGCCACGACCATGACACCGCCGAGCCCCCGCAGCGGCGGCCACATCGGCCCGGAGTGCCAGCCGGTGATCAGCCACGGCGCCACCCCGGCCACCAGCCCCGGCCCGAGGACGAAGAACAACGACGTCACCGTCGCCGCCACCGGCTTCCGCATCCGCATTACCCCCAGAAGCGCCGAAGATGAGGGACGAGCTCGGCGGCCCGCTCGTCGGGGAAGAAGAGCCGGCCACCGTCGATCTCGACGACCTCCCGCACGCCCGGGATGGTGTCGCGCAGCCAGCGCGCCCATTCCACGCCGAAGAAGACGTCACCCGTACCCCACACCACAAGCGTTGGCACGGCAAGCACCGTCAGTTGCGGCTCGATGGCCACCATCTCCTTGGCGTCGATCCCGGCCAGGAGCCGCTCGAAGGCCCGCCCGCCGCCGGGCTTGGCGAACATCGGCCGCAGGTACGCCTCCACGAGGGCCTCGGGGTCGTCGATCCGCTCGTAGCCCTCGCCGTACACGCTCTGGCCGATCAGGTTGGGGTGCTGGATCAGGGCCTCGACCAGAGGGACGAGCTCGCCTTTGGCGGCCAGGTCGACGGTGGGGCGGAAGGCCTCGGGCGGGGTGTTGTCGTGGACGTCGCAGTTGGTGAGGGTGAGGGAACGGAGCCTGTCCGGATGGCGTACCGCGAAGATCTGGGCGATCGCGCCGCCGGTGTCGTTGGCGACCATGTCGACCTGGTCGAGTCCCAGGTCGTCGCAGAACTCGGCCAGCGCTTCCGCCAGTCCCGGCAGAGTGAGGTCGTCGGTGATCGGGCTGTCGCCGTGGACGGGCAGATCGGGTGCGACGCATCGCCGTTCGCCGCGTAGCTCGGCGATGACGTTGCGCCAGAGGTAGGAACTCGTGCCCACGCCGTGCACGAACAGCGTGGCCGGCCCCTGGCCCTCGTCGATGTGGTTGAGCATGAACGCCTCCAAACAAACCGACTGTCGGTCTGGAAAATACCCGACTGGCAGTCGGTATGTCTAGAGTTGGTTCATGAACCTCAAGGCAGAGCGGGGCGCGGCCACCCGCGACCGGGTCCTCACGGTCGCGCGACGCCTGTTCGCCGAGCAGGGCTACGAGGGCACCTCGATCGAAACCGTCCTGCAGGAGACGGGGCTCAGCCGGGGGGCGCTATACCACCACTACTCGGGCAAGGACGCCCTGTTCGAGGCGGTACTTGAGCAGGTGGAGACGTCCGTGGGGGTGCGGCTGATGGAGGCGGTGAAGGGCATCGCCGACCCGGCCGAGGCTCTGGTGACGGGGTGCCTGGCATGGGTACGAATGGCCCACGACCCGGCCACCCGCCGCATCGTGCTGATCGACGCACCCGCCGTACTGGGGTGGGAGAGATGGCGAGCGCTGGAGGAACGGCACGCGTTCGGCATGCTGAAGGCAGCGCTGAGGGCGACCGGACGGGTGCCGAGAGCGGCACTGGACGTGTACGCGCACATGCTGCTGGCCGCGATCAACGAGAGCGTGTTGCTGGTGGCGAGGGGGAACGAGCTGGAAGGCGCCGAGAAAGCGGTGGAAGACTTCCTTCACCGCCTCCTCCGCCCCTAAAGGCAAGGTCATCGCCCTTGGCGCGCTTCGCGCTTCTGGAGCTCAGGCGTTTCTCCAGTCGAGCTGAAGCTCGACCCCTGAAGGGCCTCCCTTCGGTCGGGCCGCCATATCGAGGCCCCACCCGTTGCCCAGCTAGGCGGCCGGCCAGCTCCTGCCCACCCGTGCCAGTTGGGGTGGGGGCCGGTTGACTGCCCATGGCCAGATCCCGCCCACCCGTTGCCCAGCTAGGCGGCCAGCCAGCTCCTGCCCACCCGTGCCGGTTGGGGTGGGGGCCGGTTGAGTGTCCTTGGCCGGCTACGTCGATGTGACCGGCCGGCGCGAACCTCAGTGACACGAACCTGGCCGAAGCGCCCCTGACCCATCGGACCCCCATCAACGGCCGAAGCGCGTCGAGTGTCTCGCCCCGTGGCCCGCTCCTGGTCGAAGGCTCGGACCCGCCGTGCTCACCGGACCACGTTGAGCCGGTGAGCGCGCGGTGAGGCCGCGGTGAAGGGGGCCCACCAAGATCAGGGCCATGGACCTGTTCACACCGAGCGTGTGAACCCGAGACGGCCGCAACCGCTCCCGTCGCGGGTCCCTGACAGGTCGATGAAGGCAAGGCCAGCCGGGCCTTGTCAGCCATCGGCACCTGAGTCGAAGGAGACGCTCATGCAAGTCCCCCGCTTTCTGCCCGGCCTTCGCGGCAAGTTCCTTCCCAAGGCGGCCGCCGTCGCGGCCCTCGCCACCGCCCTCACCACCGCCGGCTTCGGAACCAGCGCCAGCGCCAGCAGCAGCGCCAATGCGGCCTCGTGTCGGGACTTCGTGGCAACTGACACCATGGTTGCCGTGACCTGCGAGGCCCGCCCCCACTCACAGTGGCGCGTTGCCGGCAAGTGGTGCAGTTCCGGCTTCAACTGCAACACCGTCCTGGGCAACTGGGCCGGCCACGGCGGGAGGTCGACCGCCTACCACCCCGGCGGCAAGCACTTCACTGACTCATGGATCATCGTGCGCTAGATGCACCCGGGAAGGGGCGTGTGAAGCGCTCCTTCCCGTCTTCACCATGCCGACACCGGCTCCCAGGCCGGCCTCCCGGGCGGGAAGATCCACAGTGCTGGGCCGGACGGATACCGGCGGGGGCGCCGCCGTACGGCTTCGGCCCGGGAGAACCCGCCGGCCACGCCTCCTAGGTCGTGGTGTCGGTCGCGTACTGCGGGCGGCCGCTGGGCCGGTAGACCTGGATCGTTATGCCATGTGAGGTGGCTCGGGAGTCGATCAGCTCCAGCGCCGTGTCCGGGCCGGCGTCGGGGAACAGCCGCCTGCCCTGGCCGACGACCACGGGATACGTGATCAGGATGATCTCGTCGACCAGCTGGTTGGCGAACAGCCAGCGGACCAGGTCGCCGCTGCCGTGTACCTGCAGTTCGCCTCCGGGTTTGGCCTTCAGGTCGCCGATGGCGGCTGCCACGTCTGTGGACAGGACGGTCGTGTCCGCCCATCGCGGGTCGCCGAGCGTGGTCGAGGCCACGTACTTGGGCCGGGAGTTCAGGGCCGCTGAGATCGGGTTGTCGCCCTGCTCCGCCCCCCAGGAGCCGGTTCCCCACGAGCCGGCGAAGATCTCGTAGGTCCGGCGGCCGAACAGGAACGCGTCGGCGCGCTGGTAGACCGCGCCGAGGAACGCCTCGGCCTCGTCGTCGAAGAGCGGCAGCGCCCATCCACCGCGCTCGAATCCGCCCCTGCGGTCCTCATCCGACCCGCCGAGGCCTTGCATCACGCCGTCGACAGAGACGTTCATGATGGTCGTCAGTTTCATGGTCCCGCCTTTCTTCTCGTTGGACTGTTACGACCCGGGGAGCGCGCCGAACTCATCGATCGGTCCCTCGTGCGTCCGCGCGGCCACCGCCACTGCCTCGGCGAGCTGACGGCTTGACAGGTTCGGGAACACGCGCTGGTGTACTGCTGCGGCCCCGCGCCGGCGCTCGCCGCGGCCGGGGCCGCCTTCCCCGCCGGACGCCTGCACCTCGAACGTTTCCGCCCAACACCGCCTTCGAGGTGGGGTGCGCCCGATCGGGCCAGACGGTTCCCGTCTCCCCGGAGGAATCGATGCTGGACGCCCTGACGTACGCCGGGCCGCCACCACGAAGAGTCGACTCAGCCCTCGTCGGTGGTGTGGTCCTGACGCGTCTGGATGTTGGTGGCGCCGTCGCCCGTGGAGATGATCCCGCTGTTCTCACCCCTGACAACGACCGACCGCTCCCCCGTGGCCGAAACGCCGGACCGTCCCCCGCCATCGGACGGAGGATCCGGTTCAGCGGCGGACGGCCGGGTCAGCCAGAACGCGACCAGCGCGCCGGCCGCGGCCACCGCCACGGCGACACCCGTCCACCCCCAGCTCCATCCGGCATCGGTCAGCACCTGGTTGCTGGCCACCGCCGTACCCACGCCGAGCGGTACCGACAACAGAAGCAAGATCCGCCGACCCCAAGCCCGTGTACGTCCGCGCATACCGGCATCTTCGACTCCCAGCCAAGGCCGCGCAACGCGTTCACGCGTCACCCATCGCACGAACCGTCGTCACGGCTGCGCGGTGAGAGGCGCAGGCGGGACCGTCGCCTCGTGGCGTGGGTTGGCGAGGTCGTGGGCGGAGCGGGTCAGCCAGATCAGGCTCAGGGCGCCGGCGACCGCCGAGACCGTGCCGGGGACGTTGCCGACGCCTTCCAGCAGCCGGTCCAGCAGCGAGGAGGTCAGCATCAGGACCAGGGCGGCGATGCCGTACGCCACGGTGGAGATTTGCCAGCGGCCGTCATTGCGCTGCGCCCGCAGGATCAGCACGGTCCACAGCAGTCCCGCCACCCCGCCGACCAGGACCAGGAAGTCGCCCACGGGCATGCCGAGCCAGTCGAGCACCTCGGAGACCGCGACGCTTCCGTACGCGACGACGCCGAAGGACCGCATGTGGTCGCCATGTTTCAGGCCACGCGTCAGCACCGGGTGGTACAACCACACCACCGCCAGCATCACCGCGGCGTCGAGCAGGCTCATCCACCATGACCAGGACGTCACGAGGGGATAGATCAGCCAGGACGCCGCCGCGACGTACAGCGCGATCCGCAGTCGCGCCGTGTCCCGATCCATCTCGAACGGCGGGCCCACCAGCGGCCCGCGCAGGCCCTGCCACAGCGCCCACGCCCACATCGCGCCGACCAGCCCCAGGATGACCACGCTGCGCCACGTCACCGCGAGGCTCTCATCCATCTCGGGCACCAGCGTCAGCCGCAACATCGCGCTCAGATCGCCCGAGATCAGTGCGAGCGCTCCGACGATCGCCAGCGCGACGACGTAGACGCCCACGACGAGAAGGGCGAGAAGGCTTAATCGGTATCGACGGGACACGTGGCACTTCCTGGGGGTGAAGGTGATCGAACGCCTCACCCTAGCGAGCCTTCGACCCCCCAGTCGATCAAGCATTCCTTCGGGCGGCCTAAGGAGAGGGTGCGCCTTGGAACCAGGCGGAGGTGGCCGGGCTGCCGCAACCCAGCCCGGCCCGATCGGGACCGGTCCCGCTTCCCGACCGGCCGCGGCACTCACCCGAGCAGAGGGCCTCCGTTGGAATTGATCATTGTCGCCGCTGCTCGCGTCGATGATTCGGGACGAGCATGAGTTTGCCGCCGCGACTGGCTGAGCCCGGCGGCCTCGGGGATCTGGTCGAGGGTGTAGGTACGGGCGACCGACACGGCCAGGACGCCTTCGCCGGCCAGCCGGGCGAACTCGTCCAGCCGGTCGTAGCGCATGTCGATGCGGGTGATCCGGGTGCCCAGTTCGGCCGCGGCGGCGAAGTCGGAGACAGTGGGGACGCGGTCGGGGTCGCCGGTCAGCTTGATGAGGGCCGGCAGTGAGCCGCCGGCCGGGCTGGTCTGGTCGGGGCGGTCGATCCGGCCGCCGGTCGGGGCCGTGTCCAGGGCACGGTCGACGCGGCCTCGCGCTACCGGGCAAGACATCGCGAGACGATTCCCTGGGCGGCGGTACGCAAAGGTCAGGGCTATGCGACCTCCCGGATCCATGTCCGGGTTGTCCGCTCAGAAAGGCGGTGTCAACCGGCTCGCATCCGTCGAGGAACACACTGCGGGCCTACCTCAGGCAAGGAGTGCGTTCATGCGGATGTCCCTCAGCTCGGTCGCCGTGCTCACCCTCGCGTGCGCCGCCTGCTCATCCCCCGGTACGGCAGGCCTGCCGGCACCGGCGCCCGCCACGACCATCACGTCACCGTCCGGCCCCACCCAGTCCCCGACATCCTCCCCCGAACCCCCGGAACCGTCAGCCGCGAGAGCGAAGATCCCCGACGTCGTCGGTATGAACCTGCAGGCCGCCCAGGACACCATGCAGGCGGCCGGCTTCTACTTCCTCGACGACCAGGACGCCACCGGACAGGACCGGCTGCAGATCTACGACCGCAACTGGGTCGTCACCAGGCAGACACCGGCCGCGGGCCGCAAGGCGGACCCGGCGACCCGCATCACCCTGTGGGCCAAGAAGCACGGCGAATAGCCTGTGCGATGGCAACTCTGGGCCGGTTCGGCCCACGTCATCGGAGATCCGGAAGCTCAATGGGCGGCATCCGGTCCGCCGGAGAGACGACCAGGTTGAGGTGAGCACCGCCTAGACCCACTGACTCTGGACCTTTGATCAATCTCCGGGCATCGAAAGACCGGCGCCGCCCCAGAGCAACGAAGACCCGTTGCCCGGCCAAGGACACCCAACCGGCACGGGTGGGCAGGAGCTGGTCGGCCACCCAGCCGGGCAAGGGGTGGGGCCCCAAAGCAAGGCGCCCGGAGCGAAGCGGAGGCTCGACAGGGGTCGAGCCCCGGCTCGACTGGAGAAACGCCTGAGCCCCACAAGCGCGAAGCGCGCCCAAGGCGATGACCTTGCCTTTCGCCAGGCAACACGCCTGAGCGCGAAGCGCGATGACCTCGCTTTTAGGCGGCGGCCATCTTGCGGAGCCGGGCCAGGGCGTCTCGCTCGATCCGCCGGGCCCGGTCTCGCCCGATCCCGTACCGCTCTCCGACCTCGGTCAGCGTGTGCTCGCGCCCGTCCACCAGCCCGTAGCGCCACCTCAGCATCTCGGAGGTGTCGCCCTCCAGGTCGGTCAACCACTGGTCAAGCCGCTCACGCTCAAGGATCTCGATCGCCTGCTGCTCGGGATCGGCCCACGTCTCGTCCGCGATCATGTCGCCAAGCTCGGTCTCGTCCTCGTCTCCGACGCCAAGCTGCAGCGAAACGGGGTCGGACGCCCACCGGCGCAGTTCGCGAACCCGTTCGATGGGCAGTTCCAGGACCTGAGCGAGGTCGTCATCAGTGGGCTCAGTGTCGAACTCGGCCAGCATGTCACGCCGTACCCGCATCAGCCGGGTCATCTGCTCACCGGCATGCGTGGGCAGCCGTACCGGGCGAGCCTGTTCGTGAATGGCCCGTCCGACCGACTGCCTGATCCACCACGTGGCATACGTGGAGAACTTGTACCCCCGCTGGTAGTCGAACTTCTCCACCGCTCGCACCAGTCCCAGGTTCCCCTCCTGGACCAGGTCGATCAGCGGCATCCCCCGCCCGGAGTACTTCCGGGCAACCGCCACGACCAGCCGGAGGTTGGCCTGGATGAACTCGTCCTTCGCCCGCTGTCCCGATATCGCCAGCCGTTCGAGCTCCTCGTCGGCGACGTCCCCGATGCGGGGCTCCGAGCCTCCGCTGTCGAGCAGTTGCTCGGCGAAAAGCCCCGCTTCGATCCGCTTGGCGAGCTCGACCTCCTCCTCGGCGGTGAGCAGCGGGACCCGGCCTATCTCCGCCAGATAGGTTCCGAGCAGGTCGCGTTCGGCGACCTCCTGCGTGCGACTCCCCGTAGGCCTTGCCATCCCCAGGCACCTCGTTCCCGCAGCTGCGTTCTATACCCGGCCAACGTGTGGTCCGAAGCAAAGATTCCCTAAACAGGTACGCCGCTGGGATGGTTCTGGTTGTCCTCCTTCAGGAGGAGACGGCCGCTACCAAGGGTACGCCCGGGCGGTATGCGAGGTGCACATACGAGGGTGCGTCGAGGGTCACGTAGTCCGCGCGCGACCCCGGCCGCAGCACGCCGACGTCCTCCCGCCGGAGCGCGCGGGCCCCGCCGTACGTGGCGGCCCTGACGGCTTCCAGCGGCGTCATCCTCATCTCCCGTACGGCCAGCGCGATGCAGAACGGCATCGACGAGGTGAACGACGAGCCGGGGTTGCAGTCGGTCGCGATGGCCACGGTGGCCCCGGCGTCGATGAGCCGTCGCGCGTCCGGGTAGGGCGAGCGTGTCGAGAACTCGGCCCCCGGCAGCAGCGTGGCCACGGTGCCGGAGGAGGCCAGCGCGTCCACGTCCGCGTCCGTCAGGTGCGTGCAGTGGTCGGCGGAGGCCGCCCCGAGCTCGACGGCGATCCGCACGCCGGGCCCCTCGGTGAGCTGGTTGGCGTGGACCCTGGGCAGCAGCCCGGCCTTGATGCCCGCGGTGAGGATCTCCCGCGTCTGGTCGCCGTCGAACGCGCCGCGCTCGCAGAAGACGTCCACCCATTTCGCGTACGGCGCGCAGGCCGCCAGCATCTCCCCCGCCACGAGCCGCACGTAGTCGTCGGCGTCCACCCCGGCGGGCACCACGTGCGCGCCCAGATAGGTGGTCTCGTCGACGAGGCCGGAGGCGATCTCCAGCGAGCGCCGCTCGTCCTCGACGCTGAGCCCGTAGCCGCTCTTGATCTCGACGGTCGTGGTGCCCTGGCGGCGCATCTCGGCGAGGAGCGCGGCGGCGTGCGTGGCCAGTTCGGCGTCACTGGCGGCGCGCGTGGCGGCGACGGTGGTGCGGATGCCTCCGGCCGTGTACGGCTGGCCGGACATGCGCGCGTCGAACTCGGCGGTACGGTCACCGGCGAAGACCAGGTGGGCGTGGCTGTCCACGAAGCCGGGGATGACGCAGCGCCCGGTGGCGTCCTCACGTTCGTCGGCCTCCGGCGCCTCGGCCGCGGGCCCGGTCCAGACGACGCGGCCGTCCTCGACGACCATGGCGGCGTCCGCGATCTCCTCGCGGGCGGGGTCGCCCGTGTAGAGGAGGCCGATGCCGTCGATCAGTTTCGCGCTCACCGCAGGGCTCCAATCGCCTCGGCCAGCATCTGACCGACATTTCCGGAAATGTGGTGGCCGTCGGCCACGATCTGGCGGCCCGAGGAGACCACCGAGTACACGTCCGCCGCCGTCGCCGCGAAGACCACCGCTTCGGCTCCCGTGGCGCCGGCCGTACGGACGGAATCGAGGCGGACCGTGACGAGGTCGGCCCACGCGCCCTCGGCCAGCACCCCCGCGTCCGGGAAGCCCAGCGAGGCGTGGCCGGCGGCCGTCGCGGCCGACAGCAGTTCGGCGGCGCGCCAGTGGCCGCGCTTCTCGCTGGCCAGGCGCTCGTCGAGTTCGACCGCCCGCGCCTCCTCGAACAGGTCGATCACCGCGTGGCTGTCGGAGCCGAGGGTGATCGGCGCGCCCTTGTCGAAGAGCGTCCTGGCCGGGCCGATGCCGTCGGCCAGGTCGCGTTCGGTGGTCGGGCACATGCAGACGTGCGTGCGCGAGCCGCCGAGCAGTTCGACGTCGGCGTCGGTGAGGTGGGTGGCGTGCACGGCGGTCGAGCGCGGGCCCAGCGCGCCGCGCTCGTGCAGGACCTGCACCGGCGTGGCCGCGTACCTCTCGACGCAGGCGGCGTTCTCGGCCCGCTGCTCGGAGACGTGGGCGTGCAGCGGCGCGGCGTGCCGGTGGGCGAACTCCGCGACCAGCGGCATCTGCTCGGGCGGCACCGCGCGTACCGAGTGGATCGCGGCCCCGGCCACCACGTCGGGCTGTCCGGCGTACCGCGCGGCCAGGTCCTCGGCCCGCAGAGCCCACCGCTCGGCGTCGCCGTCGCCGAAGCGGGCCTGCGCGCCGGCCAGCGGCGTGCCGATGCCGCCGGTCAGGTAGCAGGTGTCGAGCAGAGCGATGCGCAGCCCGGCCTCGCGGGCGGCCCGCACGAGCGCGTGTCCCATGGCGTTGGGGTCGGCGTACGGGCGCCCGCCGGGGGCGTGGTGCAGGTAGTGGAACTCGCCCACGCAGGTGATCCCGGCCATCGCCATCTCGGCGTAGACGGCGCGCGCGAGGGTCAGGTAGGAGTCGGGGTCGAGCCGGGCGGCGATCTCGTACATCTGGTCGCGCCAGGTCCAGAAGTCGCCCCTGCCTGTCTGGGTGGCGCCGCGCAGCGCCCGGTGGAAGGCGTGGGAGTGGGCGTTGGCCAGCCCCGGCACCGTGATCCCCGGCAGCCGCCGCGCGCCGGGCGGCGGCGGGCCCTGGGTGACGGCGGCGACGCGCTCGCCGCCGACCTCGACGATCACGCTCTCGGCGACGCCGTCGGGCAGCCACGCCTGTTCGCACCAGTAGGTCAGCGGCACAGGTCCTCCAGGACGTGGGCGAGCGCCTCGACCCCGGCCGCGCAGTCGGCCTCCTCGGCGTGCTCGGCGGGCGAGTGGGAGATGCCGGTCGGGTTGCGCACGAACAGCATCGCCGACGGCACCCCGGCCGAGGCGAGGATGCCCGCGTCGTGCCCGGCCCCGGTCGCCAGGACCGGCACGTCTCCGGCCGCGGCGGCGACGCGCTCACGCAGGGCCTCGTCGAAGTCGACCACCGGCGTCCAGGACTCCTCGCTGACCTGCTCGCCCGCGCTCAGTTCCGCCACCAGCGCCCGTACCGCCCGCTCCCAGGCGCCTCTGGCGTCCAGCCACGCCGAGACCTGTCCCGGGATGGCGTTGGCGTTGTTGGGCGAGACGCGCACCTTCCCGAACGTCGCGACCACGCCGTAGCGGCGCGCCGCCTCACGGGCGGCCAGCACCTTGCCCGCGTAGGCGAGCATCGGGTCGTCGCGATCCTCCAGGCGCGTGGTGCCGGCGTGGTTGGCCTGGCCGCGGAAGTCGAAGCGCCAGCGGCCGTGCGGCCAGATCGCGCTGGCCACGCCGACCGGCCGGCCGCGGTCGACCAGCCCTCTGCCCTGCTCGACGTGCAGCTCGACGAAGACGCCGACGTGCCCGAGCGTCTCCTCGTCCTTCCCCAGCCCGTACGGCTTACGCCCCGCCGCGGCCAGCACCTCGGCCAGCGTGCGCCCGTCGTCGTCGGCCAGCCCTCTGGCCCGGTCGGGATCGAGGACACCGGTCAGCAGGCGCGAGCCCATGCACGGCACCCCGAACCTGGCGCCCTCCTCGTCGGTGAAGCAGGCGATGCCGAGGGGCCGGCCCGGCTGGAAGCCTCGCTCCTTGAGCAGGTCGAGCGCCTGGAAGGCCGACACGACTCCGAGGGGGCCGTCGTAGGCGCCGCCCTGCCGTACCGAGTCGAGGTGGCTGCCCGTGACCACGCCCGGCGTCACCGACGGGTCGCCCCACCACGCCCAGAGGTTGCCGTTGCGGTCCTCGCGCAGTTCGAGGCCGCGCCGGCCCGCCTCCCCGGCGAACCATTCCCGCAGCTCCAGGTCCACGGCCGACCAGGCATCCCGGACATAGCCGTTGGTCGCGGGATCCCGCCCGATGTGCGCAAGTTCTCCAAGCATGGGGTCACTCTAGTGAATGAATCCATTCATAGGACAGGGCCGCTCCGCGGGCGGAGGATGAGATCGGTCAGGTGGGCGTCGGCGCCCGCGGTGACAGCGCCGAGAACCGCGCCGGCCACGGTCTCCGCGGCCAGGTACTTGTCCGGCTCGAACGCGCCGCCCTCCTGCTCGCGCACCGCGCGCTGCATGTCGGTGGCCACGCGGCCGGGGTAGAGGCTGGTGACGCGGAGTGCGGGCTCCTCCTGGCGCAGGGCGTCGGCGAAGGCGCGCAGCGCGAACTTGCTGGCGGCGTAGGCGGCCCAGCCCGGGTTGGCACGCTGGCCGGCGCCGGAGTTGACGCACACGACGTGGCCTGCGGCGGCGCGCAGGGCCGGCAGCAGCAGGCGGGTCAGCTCGGCGACGGCCACCACGTTGATCTCGTAGGTGTCGCGCCAGACGCTCGCCGGGGTGTCGGCGATGCGGGACAGCTCGGCCACGCCCGCGCTGTGCACGAGGACGTCCAGGCGTTCGACGTCCGGCAGGTCCGCGGCCCGCAGGCCGGTCAGCTCCACCGGCCACACCCGGGCGCCGGGAAGGTCCGCGGCGACCTCGGCCAGGGCTTTCTCGTCGCGTCCGCCGAGGATCAGTCGGTGGGTCGGGGCCAAGGCACGCGCGACGGCCGCGCCCACCCCGCGAGAAGCCCCCGTCACCAGCGCGATCGGTCGTTCACTCATGCCGTCACCCTAGTCACCCTTGACACATCCTCAAATTTGAACTCAAACTTGAGGATGTCTTCGACGCGTGTACTCATCCTCGGCACCCTGCTCGACGGCCCGCTCAACGGCTACCAGGTCAGAAGGCAGCTGGAGATGATGGGCGCCGACTTCTGGGCCAACGTCGCCTACGGGTCGATCTACCACGGGCTGTCGAAGATGGCCGACGAAGGACTGCTGGACGTCGTGGAGAGCGGCAAAGGCGGAAAGACCGTCTACGCGCTCAGCGACGACGGCCGTTACCAGTTCTTCCATCTGCTCATGACGTTCTGGAACGAGATCAAGCCCATCGTCGACCCGTTCCAGGTCGCGATGACGTTCATGGACCGGCTCGGCAAGCCCGAGTTGCTCGGCGCGCTGCGCGGCAGGAAAGAGCAGCTCACGATCGCGATCGCGATGACCGAGCGGGCCCTGGGCGCCAAGCGGGGCGCGGGCGCGCCCCGGCACATCGACGAGAACCTCAAGCTCAACATCGGCATGCTCAAGGCCCAGCTCGCCTGGTGCGAGGAAGCCGTGAAAAAGGTGGAAGCCGACGAGCTTCCCTGAGGAGAACAATGATCATTCAAGCAACGGACTTAAGGAAGACCTTCACCACGAAGAGCAGAAAGGGCGTCCAGACGGTCGAGGCCGTCAAGAGTGTGGACCTCGCGGTGAAGAAGGGCGAGATCTTCGGCGTGCTCGGCCCCAACGGGGCGGGCAAGACGACCACGATCAGAATGCTCGCCACGTTGATCGTCCCCGACGCCGGCCAGGCCGTCGTCGCCGGGCACGACCTGCTCAAGGACCCCGCGGGGGTACGGCGCAACCTCGGCTACGTCTCCCAGGCCGGCGGCGTGGAGGAGGCCAGCAGCCCGCGCGCGCAGATCGTCTTCGCGGCCAAGATCTATGGCGTGGCCGACCCGGGCCGGGCGGCCGAGGACGTGCTGCGCCGGTTCGACCTGCTGGAGCTGGCCGACCGGCCGGGCCGTACCTTGTCGGGAGGCCAGAAGCGGCGGGTGGCCATCGCGCTCGGGCTGGTGCACGCGCCCCCGCTGCTCTTCCTCGACGAGCCCACCACGGGCCTGGATCCGCAGAACCGCGCCAACCTCTGGGACCGCATCCGCGAGCTGCGCGAGATGGGCACGAGCGTGCTGCTCAGCACCCACTACCTCGACGAGGCCGACGCCCTGTGCGACCGGCTGGCGATCGTGGACCACGGCGTGGTCGTGGCCGAGGGCACCCCGTCCGACCTCAAGCGCGAGGTCTCCGGTGACGTGGTCACCCTGCGCCTGGACGAGCTCGACCGCGCGGCCGAGGCACTGGGCCCGCTGGCCCGCGCCGCCCGCGTGGACGAGGATGTGCTGCGCGTCTACCTCGACGACGGCGAGCACATGCTGCCCGCCCTGCTCAGGCGGCTCGAAGAGGAGCGGCTGGAGCTGCGCTCGATCGCGCTGGACCGCTCGACGCTCGACGACGTCTTCCTCGCCAAGACCGGACGCTCGCTCAGGGACACGGGAGCCGCCGTATGATCCGCGACACCTCGCTCTTCTTCGCCTACGAGGTCAGGAACACGCTGCGCAACCCGATCTGGCCGTTGTTCGGCATCATGCAGCCGGTCATGTACCTGCTGCTGTTCGCCCCGCTGTTCGCCGGCATGGGGTTCGCCGGTGATCTCGGGCAGGCGCTGACCAGCTTCGCCCCCGGCATGCTGGTGATCACCGCGCTGTTCGGCTCGATGGGCGTGGCGTACGGCACGATCTACGAGATGCGCAGCGGCGTCCTGGAGCGCATCGCGGTCAGCCCGACCCGGCGCCCGGCGATCGTCCTGGGACGGATGCTGCGCGACGTGGTCGTGCTGGTGATCCAGTCGCTCATCGTCATGGTGGTGGCCGTGATCATGGGCATGCGGGTCGGCCCCGCCGGTCTGCTGCTGATGGTGCTCCTGCTGGCGCTCACCGGGCTGTTCTCCTCCGGCGTGGCCTACGGCCTGGCGCTGAGCCTGCGCGACGAGAACGCCATGGGGCAGATCATGCAGTTCTTCGCGCTGCCGCTGATGCTGCTGTCGGGCGCGCTGCTGCCGATGGCCTTCGGCCCGGACTGGCTGGAGAAGGTCGCCTGGTTCACGCCCTTCTACCACCCGGTCGAGGCGGGCCGCGCGCTGTTCGCCGGGAACCTCGGCGACGTCAACGTCCCGCTGGCCTTCGCCATCATGCTCGGCCTCGCCCTGCTGACCGTGACCTGGTCCGTCCGGTCACTGAGGCGTATCGCAGGGTAGCTCGGAGAAGGTTCCGGTCTCCTCGGTCATCTTCTCGTACTCCTCCAGCCGCGCCTGGGTGCGCAGCGGCGCCGCGTCGGCCATGGCCTCGACCAGGGCCATGGCCAGCGCGAGCGGCGCGGCGTGGGAGTCGAAGACGAGCCGGTCGCCGACCGGGGCGTCGAGCACGACCTCGGCGGGAAAGTCCGGCCGGTCGGTGATGACCGCCGTGCGCAGCCCCGCCTTCTCGGCATATTCCAGAGCCTGTACGGCTTCCGCCGGATACCTGGGCAGCACGACCGCCAGCACCCACCCCGCGCCCGCGCGGCGCGCCGCGTGCAGCCCGTCGATCAGCTCGGAACCGCCGTGGACCAGCAGCCGCACGTCGGGGTGGATCCGGCGGGCGTAGTAGCCGAACGTGGTGGCGAGGCCCGACGACACCCGCAGCCCCAGCACCGGCAGCGGCTCGGTGGCGGCCAGCGCCTCGCCCAGTTCCTTGATCGGCAGGGCGCTCAGCCGCTCGCGCACGGCCGACAGGTTGCGGATCTCGTCGTCGAGCGCGGTGCGGATCAGCGAGTCCTCGGCGGGGCGCGGCCCGCCCAGCACGAGTGGCCGCAGGGCCTGCTTGAGCTCGGGATACCCGGCGAAGCCCAGGACCATCGCGAACCTGGTGACCGACGGCTGGCTGACCCCGGAGCGCTCGGCCAGTTCGACGCTGGACAGGAAGATCGCGTCATCGAGGTTCTCGGACAGGTAATGCGCGATCCGGCGCTGCACAGGCGACAGGCGCCGCCCGTCGAGCAGCGCCTCAAGCCCGGAATGCGTCACGCCACCTCCAACGCCGTCACTCATGCGATCCCATCCCGCGTATCCCGAAATGTGGGCACCACTTGGCCGGTCAGGCGGGCCTTGTGGCGGCGAGCACGCCGTCCGACGTGGGAAGCGCCCGGCGATCGGGCGCTTCCCACGGCGGCGGGAGGCGGTGGGGCGGCGGAGCCGTAACGGATCATCGGGAGTTCGAGGACTCCCTCATCGGGATGCGGACACCGCGCTCGTCGGCGACCGCGGCCGCCTCCTCGTAGCCCGCGTCGACGTGCCGCATCACGCCGGTGCCCGGGTCGTTGGTGAGCACGCGGCTGACCTTCTCCCTGGCCAGCGCGGTGCCGTCGGCCACGGTCACCTGGCCGGAGTGGATGGAGCGGCCGATGCCGACGCCGCCGCCGTGGTGGATCGAGACCCACGCGGCGCCGGAGGCGGTGTTGAGCATGGCGTTGAGCAGCGGCCAGTCGGCGATGGCGTCCGATCCGTCGGCCATGGCCTCGGTCTCCCGGTACGGCGAGGCCACCGAACCGCTGTCGAGGTGGTCGCGCCCGATGACGATGGGCGCCTGGAGTTCGCCGCTGGCCACCATGTCGTTGAAGCGTTCGCCGGCCAGGTTCCGCTCGCCGTACCCGAGCCAGCAGATGCGCGCGGGCAGGCCCTGGAAGTGGACCTTCTCCCCGGCCTTGCGGATCCAGCGGGCCAGTTGCTCGTTCTCGGGGAAGAGTTCCAGGATGGCCCGGTCGGTCTTGTGGATGTCCTCGGGCGAGCCGGACAGCGCCGCCCAGCGGAACGGGCCCTTGCCCTCGCAGAACAGCGGCCGGATGTAGGCGGGCACGAAGCCGGGGAAGTCGAAGGCGCGGGAGTAGCCGGCGAGCTGGGCCTCGCCGCGGATGGAGTTGCCGTAGTCGAAGACCTCGGCGCCGGCGTCCTTGAAGCCGACCATGGCCTCGACGTGCTTGGCCATGGACTCGCGGGCCTTCCGCGTGAACCCCGCGGGGTCCTTCTCGCGCGCGGCGGACATGTCCTCGAAGGCGATCCCCTGCGGCAGGTACATCAGCGGGTCGTGCGCCGAGGTCTGGTCGGTGACGATGTCGATCTCGGCGCCGCGGGACAGCAGGTCGGGCAGGGCGTCGGCGGCGTTGGCGACGACGCCGATGGACAGCGGGCGGCGCTCGTCGCGGGCCTGGTAGGCCAGGCGCAGCGCCTCCTCCAGGGAGGACGCCTCGACGTCGAGGTAGCGGTGTTCGATGCGCCGGGAGACGCTGCGCGGGTCGCAGTCGACGCAGATGGCGACGCCGCCGTTCATGGTGACCGCGAGGGGCTGGGCGCCGCCCATGCCGCCGAGCCCGGCGGTGAGCGTGATCGTCCCGGCGAGCGTGCCGCCGAAGCGCTTGGCGGCCACGGCGGCGAACGTCTCGTAGGTGCCCTGCAGGATGCCCTGGGTGCCGATGTAGATCCAGGATCCGGCGGTCATCTGGCCGTACATGGTGAGGCCGGCCGCCTCCAGCCTGCGGAACTCCTCCCAGTTGGCCCAGTCGGGCACCAGGTTGGAGTTGGCGATGAGGACGCGGGGCGCCCACTCGTGCGTGCGGAACACGCCGACCGGGCGGCCCGACTGCACCAGCAGCGTCTCGTCGCCCTCAAGCGTGGTCAGCGTGCGGACCATCGCGTCGAACGAGGGCCAGTCGCGTGCGGCCTTCCCTGAGCCGCCGTAGACGACCAGTTGCTCGGGATGTTCGGCGACCTCCGGGTCCAGGTTGTTCTGGAGCATCCGGAGCGCCGCCTCTTGCGGCCATCCTTTGGCGGTCAGCGTGGTACCTCTGGGCGCGCGCACGACCCGGCTCATGAAGCTCTCCTCTGAGTGACACTGAATGAACATATTCACCTATGTCACTCGAAGAGTACAGGTCAGCAGTGATAGCTGGGAGTCACCTTGACGGCTTCGTTCCGGCCGGCGTCGATCACCGCGGAGGCGGCGATGCAGCGGCCCTTGCCGTACACCTTCACCGGGCCGGCGTACTTGGCGTTGGCGATCTGGATGGACCCGCAGGAGAGGGAGCCGGAGGTCTTGACCGCGAGGTGCTCGATACGGTTGCCCACGCACTGGCCGGTCGCCGCCTGGGCCGGGGCGGACCCGAGGGCGGCGGCCGGACCGGCCAGGAGCAGGACCGTCATTGCCATTCTCTTCACTCGTACAACAGACAAACGTCCCGATATCTCACTAGCTCACCAGGAACTGGGTCGCGGCCAGCTCGCGGTAGAGCTCGTCGGCGCCCACCAGTTCGTCGTGGGTGCCCATGGCCCGCACCTTGCCCGCCTCCATGACCACGATGCGGTCGGCGTTGGTGACGGTCGACAACCGGTGGGCGATGACCAGCACGGTCGTCTCCTTGGCCACCTCGGCGATGACCTCGCGCAGGCGCAGCTCGTTGACCGCGTCCAGCTGCGAGGTGGCCTCGTCGAGCAGCAGCAGCCGGGGCTTGCGCAGCAGCGCGCGGGCGATGGCCACCCGCTGCCGCTCGCCGCCCGACAGCAGGACGCCCCGGTGCCCGACCGGCGTCTCCAGCCCCTCCGGCAGCCGGGAGACCAGGTCGTCGAGCCGCGTCCGCCGCACCGCCCGCCACAGGTCGTCGTCGGTGGCGTCCTCGGCGGCGAACAGCAGGTTCTCCCGCAGCGTCCCGGCCAGCACGGGCGCGTCCTGCTCCACGTAGCCGAGCGTGGCGCGCAGGTCGCCGAGCGGCCAGTCGCGGATCTCCCTGCCGCCGACGGCGATCGTCCCGCCCTGGTGGTCGTAGAAGCGCTCCAGCAGCGCGAAGACCGTCGACTTGCCCGCTCCGGACGGGCCCACGAGCGCCGTCAGGCCCCCGGGCGGCACGTCGAACGTGACGCCGTGGTGCACCTGTTCGCGGTCCTCGCCGTACTGGAAGGTGACGTCCTCGAAGGTCACGCCGACCGGCGCGCCCTCACGGACCGTCGGGGCCGAGGCGGGCTCGGCCGGCAGGTCCTCGATCTCGCGGATGCGCTTCAGCGCGGCCAGGCCGTTCTGCAGCTGCACGGCGCCCTCGACGAGCTGGCCGATCGGCGCCACCAGGTAGAAGAGGTAGAGCAGGAACGCGATCAGCGCCGAGACCTCGAGCGTGCCCCCGGCCACCCGGGCGCCGCCGACCGCCAGCACGCACAGGAACGCGATCTGGACCGCCATCCAGGTGGCCACTCCGGCCAGTGAGGTCCAGCCCGCCACCTGCAGGCCGCGGTCGCGGGCGCGTACCGCCGCCTCGCCGACGACCTCGACCTCGCGCTCCTCCGCGCCGCTCGCCTTGACCGTGCGGTACGCCTGCAGCGCCCGGTCGAGCACCGCGCCCATCTCGCCCACGGCCTCCTGCGCCTGGTGCTGGGCCTTCTGGATCTTCGGCATGACCAGCGCCACGAGGCCGCCGATGACGACGATGACCAGCAGCGTCACCAGCAGCAGGATGCCGTCCATCGCGGCCATCATGACGATCGCGCCGACGAGCATGAAGACGGAGCCGATGGAGTCGACGATGCCGTTGGTCAGCACCGAACGCAGCAGCGTCGTGTCGCCGGTCACCCGCGACAGCAGGTCGCCGGGCTTGAGCCGGTCCACGTCGGCCACCCGCAGCCTGAGCAGGCGGTCGACGAGCTTGCGCCGCGCCCCGAGGACGATGCCCTCACCGGTGCGCTCCATCAGGTAGCTGCCCCCGGCCGAGACGACCGCGCCGACCAGCACCGCGACCGTGAGCCCGATCAGCGGCGCGGCCATGGACTGCTTGGCGCCGAACGCGTCGACCACGTACTTGGCCAGCAACGGCATGGCCAGGCCCGCGATCGAGCCGATCAGGCTGAGTACGCCGCCCAGCACGAGGATCCCCCGATGCGGCCTGAGGTACCCGATCAGCACCTTGAACGGCGCCTTTCCCCCTGCGTCCTCGTCCATAGTTCCCCTTTCCGGAATTTCCGATAACTCCAACGAACGAACGGCTCAATCCGTACCCGTCAACCTAAATTGACGACCTAAGTATGTCAACTTTGATTGACTTCTCATCCCCGAGGAGGAGTCGCGCGAATAGGGCTTCGAGGAACCCGGCCGGAACCTCAGCCAGGACCAAGACTGAAAGGACCGAACATGGAGCTCCGGATCAACCGGCGCGCCCTTGTCGGACTGGGCGTTGCGGCGGCACTGACCGCCTCCTCGTTCGCCCTGCTCCGTACCGACACCGGCACGGCTTCCTCGCACCGCGAGGCACCGGCGATCTCGGGCGACCCGCGTAACGACAACACCGACGTCTACGCGTTCGTCAGCCCCGACAAGCCCGACACCGTCACCCTGCTCGCCAACTGGATCCCGTTCGAGGAGCCCCAGGGCGGCCCCAACTTCTACTTCTTCGACACCAAGTCCCGCTACAACATCAAGATCGACAACGACGGCGACGCCAAGCCCGACATCACCTACCAGTGGACCTTCCGCGACGAGGACAAGCGCGGAAACACCACGTTCCTGTACAACGACGGGCCCGTCACCTCGCTCAACGACCAGAACCTGCTCTACCGCCAGCGCTACACGCTCAAGCGGATCACCGAGAGCGGCACCAGCACCATCGTCGCCAACGGCGTCGTCGCCCCCAGCAACGTCGGACCCGCCTCGATGCCCGACTACGGCACGCTGCGCTCGCAGGCGATCACCAACATCCCCGGCGGCAAGACCTTCGCCGGGCAGTCCGACGAGGCGTTCTTCCTCGACCTGCGTGTCTTCGACCTGCTGTACGGCGGCAACCTGTCCGAGGTCGGCCAGGACACGCTCAAGGGCTACAACGTCCACACGCTCGGCCTGCAGGTCGCGGCCAAGGACCTGGCGCTCAAGTCCGACGCCAAGCGCAACCCGGTCATCGGCGTGTGGTCCACCACCGACAAGTGGGGCCCCGACGGCTACAAGCAGGTCTCGCGCCTGGGCGAGCCGCTGGTCAACGAGCTCGTGGTGCCCGCCGGGCTGAAGGACGCGTTCAACGCCCTGCCCCCGGAGAAGGACGCCGACGTCCCGGCCGTGGTCAAGCGCGTCACCGACCCCGAACTGGCCAGGCTCCTCGAGTCCATCTACGGCATCAAGGCCCCGGCCACCCCGCGCAACGACCTGGTCCAGATCTTCCTGACCGGCATCGCCAAGGGCAACGGCCCGATCATGGCCGACCTGAACTCGCAGTCGCTCAACAAGGACGCGGGCAAGCTGCGTCCCGCCGAGATGATGCGGCTCAACATGTCGATCCCGCCCACGAAGGACCCGAACCGGCTCGGCGTGCTCGCCGGTGACCTGCAGGGCTTCCCGAACGGCCGGCGGCTCAGCGACGACGTCGTCGACATCGAGCTCCAGGCCGTGGCCGGCGCGGCGGTGACCGGCAAGCTCATCCCGGCGCTGACCGACAAGGTCGACCAGAACGACAAGACGTTCGGCGCCACGTTCCCGTACATCCCGCTGCCCAGCAATGTCGCGGTGAACCAGCGATAGGCCACCACCCGGCCGCTCCTCCTCTCCGGGAGCGGCCGGTCCCCTCGGCGGGCGACACTCCCGAACGCCCGCCGTCCGACCGGCCGGCCGCTCCCCGTCGCGGCCGGCCGGTCATCTCCACTCCCGCCCGTAGCGGCCCGGCCGGTCATCCCCACTCCCCGGCCCGTAGCGGCCGGTCTGTCATCTCCATCCCTGAACGGAGCCACCCGCCATGCGCTGGATCGTCGCGCTCGCCCTGGCCGGAGCCCTGGCGCTGACCGCCTACGCGGTGCTCGCCCCGCCGGCGCCCTCGGCCGAACAGCCCGCCGTGTTCACCGAGACGCTGCAGGCGCGCCTGGCCCGGCTGCCCGGCGACTACCGTTCCTGGGCCCAGCTCGGCATGGAGCAGATCGAACAGGCCAGAACCACCGGCGACCCCGCCTACTACCCGAAGGCCGAGGGCGCGCTGGCCAAGGCCGCCGCGCTCGCGCCGCGCGACGACGCCGTCCTGACCGGCCGCGCGGCCCTGGCCGCCGGCCGCCACGAGTTCAAGCAGGCGGTACGGCTGGCCGAGCAGGCCATCTCCGTCAACGCCTACAGCTCGACCGCCCACGGCATCCTGGCCGACGCCCTCACCCAGCTCGGCGACCTGCCCGGCGCCCAGCGCGCCGTGGACAAGATGCTCGCCCTGCGCCCCGGGGTGCCGTCGTTCACCCGCGCCTCGTACGCCGCCGAGTTGCGTGGTGACACCGCCTCGGCGACCGAGCTGATGCGGCTCGCGCACGAGGACGCGTACCTGCCGGCCGACCTCGCCTACACCCGCTACTACCTGGGCGAGCTGTCGCTGCGCTCCGGCGCGCTGCAGGAGGCCGACCACTGGTACACGCGGGCGCAGCAGGCCATGCCCGCCTACGTGCCCGCGATGGCCGGACGCGCCCGGGTCGCCGCCCTCTCCGGCCGCCTCCCCGAGGCGCTGGACCTCTACCAGACGGTCGTGAACCGGCTGCCTCTGCCCCAATACCTGCTCGAACAGGGCGAGACCCGCATCAAGGCCGGGCTGCCCGCCGATTGGACGCTCCTGAGGGCCCAGCGGCGCCTCTACGAGGATGCCGGCGTCCGCGACGCCCTGACCTGGGCGGAGTTCGAGGCCTACCACGGCTCGCCGGACGCCGCCGTCCGCCTCGCCCGCGCCGAGTACGCCGACAACCGCAACGCGGTCGCCGCCGACGCGCTGGCCTGGGCGCTGCACCGGGCGGGGCGCTCGCGGGAGGCGCTGCCGTACGCGGAGAAGGCGACGGCGAGCGGGTGGCGCAACGCGATCCTGCACCACCACCGCGCCGAGATCGAACGCGCGCTCGGCCGCCGCCCCTCCTCCATCCCGGCCAAGCGCCTGAACCCGGCCTTCGACCCGTCCCTGCCCGCCCTTGCGAGGTTCTCGTGAGCATGATCGCGTCGCTGGTGCTGTCCGGCGCCCTCCTGGCCCATCCGCTGGGCAACTTCACCGTCAACCACCACAACGGGCTGCGGGTTCTTCCCGATCGGGTCGAGAACACCGCCGTGGTGGACCTGGCCGAACTGCCCACGCTGCAGGCGGGCGACGGGGTGTCGGCCGCCGCGGAGTGTGCCGCGCTGGCGCGGGCTCAGCGCCTGGTCGTCGACGGTACGGCGGTGCCGTGGCGGGTCGCCTCCGCGGCCTTCGCGTTCACCCCTGGGCAGGGCGGGTTGCGGACCAGCCGGTTGACCTGCGAGCTGACGGCCGACACTGGCGACATTTCCGGCGGCGTCACCTTTGAGGACATTTATCAGCAGGAAAGGATCGGCTGGCGGGAGATCACCGCCGTGGGGGAAGGCGTCCGGCTCTCGGGCTCGAACGTCGGCACGACCAGCGTGAGCGACGAACTCCGCCGCTACCCGGACGACCTCCTGTCCAACCCCCTGAACCAGCGCACCGCCACCTTCACCGCCACCCCCGGCTCCTCCCCCGCGACCGGTGAGCCCGGTCCGGGCGGGCCGCCGACCAGCGGCGGGCTCGCGGCGCCCGCGATCGGCGGGCCCATCGGGGAGGCGCTCGCCTTCGTGGACCGGACCTTCACCGATCTGATCGGCGCCGACGGCCTCACCCTGCCGCTGGGGCTGCTCGCGGTGTTGCTGGCGGTGCTGCTCGGCGCCGGGCACGCGCTGATCCCCGGACACGGCAAGACCATCATGGCCGCCTACCTGGCCGGTCGCAGGGGCCGCCCGCGCGACGCGCTCGTGGTGGGCGCCACGGTGACGGCCACCCACACGGCCGCCGTCCTGGTGGTGGGGCTGCTGCTGAGCGCGTTCACCGCTTTGGCGGGGGAGTCGGTGCTGTCCTGGCTCGGCGTGGCCAGCGGGGTGCTGATCGCCGCCATCGGCATCAAGCTCCTCACCTCCCGCAACCCCACCCACGGACACGGACACGGCCATGGACACGGACACGGGCATGGACACGGGCATGGACACGGGCATGGACACGGGCATGGGCCCGAGACGGGGTATCGGAGGCGCGGGTTGGTGGGGCTGGGGGTGGCGGGCGGGCTGGTGCCGAGCCCTTCGGCGCTGATCGTGCTGCTGGGGGCGATCGGGCTGGGCCGTACCTGGTTCGGCATCGCGCTCGTCGCCGCCTACGGCCTGGGCATGGCGGCCACCCTCACCGTCACCGGCCTGCTCCTGGTCAAGCTGGCCGACCGCCTGGAACGCCGCGCCGCGGCCGGTCACCGCATCGCCGCCCGCCTGTCCGGCCTGGCCCCGGTCGGCACCGCAGCGATGGTCATCCTCCTGGGCGCCGGCCTGGCCATCCGCTCGGCGACAGGCGTCCTCTGACAGCGGCCCCATGGACGCCCGGCTAGATGACGCCCTCGCGGGCGGCCGTGGCGGCGGCGTCGGCCGCGCGTTCGGCGTCGCGTTCGGTGACCGGCTCGTGGGTGACGAACAGCCGGTAGTAGATGGGGGCGACGGCCATCCTGACCACGTCGGCGGCGTCGGTGCCCGGTGGAAGCTCGCCGCGCTCGACGGCTCGCTCGACCACCGTGGCCGCCTGTTCGTGGCGGGCCACGAAGAAGTCGTGCAGCGACCGGGCGGCGCCGCCGCTCTGCACGGCGGCCGCGACGAACGCGGCGGCGATCGGCCCGGCCACCGGGTCGGCGAACCCACTGCGCACCAGCCGGGCGATCTCCCGCAGATCCTCGCGGAGTGAGCCGGTGTCGGGCACCGGCCACGGCTCCCCCCGCGCGAGCTCCAGCGCGTCGGCGATCAGCCCTTCGGCGTTTCCCCACCGGCGGTACACGGTCGTCTTGTGAACGCCCGACCGGAGCGCCACGTTCTCCACCGTCAGCCCGGTGTAACCGTGTTCGGCCAGTTCGGTGAGCGTGGCCTGCCGTACGGCGTCGCGTACGCGAGCACTGCGACCTCCGGGGCGTGCAGTCGTCAAAGTCTACTCCAGTTGCATTAGCCGTCCGAGCCGTGCTACTTTAACGCTATATAAGTTGCGATTGGAGTGCCACTCTGACCACACAGCTCACCCTCAAGGGAGCCTCGAAGGCATACGGCGAACGCCGCGTACTCCACCAGATCACCTTCAGCGTCCGCCCCGGCGAGCGCATGGGGATCGTGGGCGAGAACGGTTCCGGCAAGTCCACGCTGCTCCGGCTGATCGCCGGGGTGGAGACGCCGGACGACGGCGAGGTGACGGTGTCGGCGGCCGGTGGCGCCGGCTATCTGGGCCAGACCCTCGGACTGCCGGGCCACCACACCGTCCAGCAGGCCGTCGACGCCGCCCTGACCGAGCTGCGCGCCCTGGAACGCGGCATGCGGGAGGCCGCGGAAGCGCAGGAGATGGACAGGTACGGCGACCTGCTCACCGCCTTCGAGGCCAGAGGCGGCTACGAGGCCGACGCCCGCGTCGACAAGGCGATCCACGGGCTCGGCCTGGCACGGATCGAGCGTTCACGCGTGCTGTCGAGCCTGTCGGGCGGCGAGCAGGCGCGGCTGGGTCTGGCCTGCGCTCTGGCGGCTTCGCCGGAGATCCTGCTGCTCGACGAGCCCACCAACCACCTCTCGCTCACGCTCGTCGAAGAGCTCGAACAGGCACTCGACGGCTACGGCGGAGCGCTCGTGGTGGTCACCCACGACCGGGCGCTGCGACACCGCTACACCGGCACCGAGATCTCCCTTCAGGAAGGCCACCCATGTTGATCGACGGTTCTCCCTACGGCGTCACCACCGGCCCCGATGACGCCCTGTGGTTCACGCTGGTCCATGAGGGCCGGATCGGGCGGGTCATGCCGGGCGAGGCCCCCGCGATCTTCCAGCTCGACCCCGCCGACGGCGGGCCCACGTTGATCACCACGGGCGTCGACGGCGCGCTGTGGTTCACCGAGTTCACCGGCGGCCGGATCGGCCGCGTCACCGTTGACGGCACGATCGCCGCCTTCGAGGCGGCCTCGCCGTACGGCATCACATCAGGCCCCGACGGGGCCATGTGGTTCACGCAGCTGCAGGGCGACCGGATCGGCCGCATCACCCCGGACGGCGAGATCACCCACTACCCGCTCGCGGCGGAAGGCGCGATGCCGTCGATGATCGTGGCAGGGCCGGACGGCGCGCTCTGGTTCACCCTCAACCAGGGCAACGCGATCGGCCGCATCACCGTGGACGGCAAGGTGACGCATTACGCGCTGCCCACGGCGGACGCCGCCCCGGTGGGCATCTGCGCCGGTCCGGACGAGGCGCTGTGGTTCGTGGAGATCGGCGCGGGCCAGGTGGGCCGGATCGACGCCTCCGGCGCGGTCACCGAGTTCCCGCTCCCCGATCGCGCCGCCCGGCCCCACGCCATCGTGACCGGCCGGGACGGCGCCCTCTGGTTCACGCAGTGGGGCTCCGGCACGCTGGGCCGTATCACGACCGAGGGCCTGATCGAGGAGTTTCCCCTGGAGGGCGCCGAGCCGCACGGCCTCACGGCCGGGCCCGACGGCCGGATCTGGGTCGCGATGGAGTCCGGCGCCCTGGTACGTCACCCGGTCAGCTCGTCGGGTCGCGTGTAGACGTCCTTGCCCAGTTCCCTGGCGACGCTGACCATGTGGTCGGCTCCGGCGGAGGGGCCGCCGATGCGGAGCACCGCGTCGCAGCGGGCCAGCAGCCGTTCGGCGACGGGATGGAAGATCTCGTCATACAGCGCGTCACCCACCCGGGTGCTTCCCGCGGTCTCCAGCAGCGGCAGGGCCAGGGCCTCGCCGGTGACCGGCAGGTGACCGGCGCGGAACAGCTTCAGGGCGACCTCGTTCATGGCGTCGACGTTCGCCTGAAGTTTGGCGGGGTCGTCCCCCGTGCCCGATCGGTAGGGTCCGGCCACGAGGATCATCAGCGGGCTCACAGGGTGGTCTCCTTCTCAGATCAGGACGGTGTCGACACCGGCCTCCCGCAACGCTGACAGCGTCCGCGGGCCTCCAGGATGAGTGGCGGTGTCCTGCGCGGCGGCGTCGGTGACGAAGCGCTCCACGGCGCCGAGCGGGGCGACCTGGCTGAAGGCGCGCACGCCGAGCTTGGTCGCGTCCGCGACGGCGATCGTCCTCGTGGCCTGGGCCAGCCCGCACTGCTTGACGGCGGCGTCGTCCACGGAGAACTCCGACCAGCCGTGCTCGGCGTGCACCCCGCCGATGGACATGACGAAGAGGTCGAAGGCCAGGGACTGCAGGGTGCGCAGGGCCAGCGGCCCGACCAGGGACCGTTCACCCGGCCGGGACCGGCCGCCGGCGATCAGCAGCTCGATCCCCGGCCGGTCGGCCAGGAGCGCGGCCGCCTGAAGGCTGAGCACCGTCACGGTCAGCGGGGCGCGGGCCGCCAGGTGCTCGGCGAGGTGGGCGGTGGTCGTCCCCGCGTCCAGGAGCACGTGTGAACCCGGCGGGACCATCGCGGCCGTGGCCGCCGCCAGCCGGTCCTTCGTCGCCGCCTGCCACGACTGCCGCGTGTCGAAGCCGGCCCCCTCCTCCGGAAGGCGGGAGGGGACGGCTCCGCCGCGCACCCGGCGTATCAGACCACGGCTTTCCAGCGCGTCCAGATCCCGGCGGACGGTCATCTCCGAGACGCCCAGGCGCCGGGACAGCTCCGCGACGGAGACGCGGCCGGTGCCCTGCACCAGCCGCAGGGTCAGATCCAGGCGGCTCATGCCCTCATTTCTACCATATTTGTGTTCTAACGAACATCGATGTGTTCGGTCAGGCCGTAGTAGACGCGTGGCGCGCCGTCCAGCCGGATCTTGACCTTGCCGTCGCACGGGGTGAGCCGTCGCTCCCTGCCGATGCAGTCCAGCACTCTGACGGGGCCGCCGGCCGCGGCCACGTGCACGTCGGTCTTGGTCGGCCAGCCGTCGATCCACGGTTCCGGCGCGGCGAACCACCCCGAGCCGGGCTCGTGGTCGGTGTTGAGCAGATAGCCGTCCTTGCGGCTCCACAGGATCGAGACCGGCCCCTCCGGGGTGCTGAACAGGAGCCCCTTGAGGTCGGGGTCGGCGAAGGTCAGCCGGCGGGTGAACGTCGCCTGGTCCAGGACCTTGGCCGCGGTGGCGTAGGCGAGCATCGAGGGTTTGGCGCTGGTGTCGCGGTTCATGAGCCCGAAGTGGTACTCGGGGTTGGCCGGGTCGGCCATCTGCGGCTTGCCGAGGACGCTGTCGTGCAGCTGGTACCAGTTCACGCAGCTCACCCCCTCGGCCATGGCCAGCGCGAGGGTGAGCAGGACGTTCTCGGCGGCCTGCCGGTAGGTGTCGTGCCACCAGCTGTTCGGCTTGGTGCAGGCGTAGGCCTCGGTCAGCCACAGCTCCTTGTCGCCGTAGTCGGCGATCACCTCGCGGGCCTTGCGCAGGCTTCCGAGGAAGTTCCAGTACGAGCCGTTGTTCCCCTGCGTCCACTCCTCCGGCGGCGGAGCGTAGTCGGGGGTGAAGTTGCCCCGGCCGGGGTGGAAGGCGAAACCGTCGATGAGGTCCCAGCCGCCGGCGTCGCGGAAGTTCTTGGTCCAGACGTAGTCCATGCCGGCCAGGCCCGCGTTGAGCACCTTGGTCGGCGCGCCGGCGGCGGTCAGGCGCTCGCGGACCGGACGTAAGCCGTCCCGCACGTACGCGGCGGCGGTCTCCCCGCTCATCCACGGCTTGTTCACCTCGTTGGCGACCTCGAAGTAGTCGGCCCGTGAGCCGATCGCCTTCTGGGTGTTGGTGTCGGCCCAGGCGGCGACCTGGGCGGGGGTGCCGCCGAGGGGGATGCCCGCGAGCTCGATGTTGTGCTCGATCCCCGCGGCGTCCAGGGTGGCGGGCGGCAGGCCGGGCCCGCCGTCGTAGGAGATGCGCACCCGCTTGATGCCGATGCGCCGCATCAGGCCGACGACCGCGGCCGCGTCGGGCTTGAGCAGCCAGGGGTAGTTGGCGATGCCGAACATGCTGTCGGCGCCCGCCCGGTAGGTGTACGGCGGCAGCACGGTGAGGTTGGTGCGGGCGAACGCGCTGTCGGCGCCGGCGGTGGCCTTCACCTCGGTGAACACGATCCCGTGCGACGGGGAGGTGACGGTGAACGTCTGCTTCCACGCCGATCCGGCGGCGACGGTGCCGGTGACGCTGCCCGAGCCGAGCGTCCGGCCGTCGAAGTCACGGGCCCACCACGACAGCTTCACGGTACGCGCGGCGCTGCCGCCGTTGGCCACCTCCGCGTGCAGGGCCATGGGCTGGCCGCCACCGTCCCACAGGCTGAAGGGCTGGTCGGTCCAGACCTCCACGCCCAGCGGCAGTCCCGCGCCCATGGTGCCGCCCGCCGCCGGCCGGATCGAGCCGAGCGCCAGATCGGCCTCCGTCACCGCCCCGCCGGCCGCTACCGTGCCCGGCGCGTGAATCCAGGTGGCGTTGGTCCAGGCCGGGGTGGTGCCGCCGAGCCGGAAGTAGCCGCGGGTGCCGGCCCAGGTCTCCTGGTAGACGACCCCGGCGTTGGTCTCGTAGGGCACGCCGCCTCCGGCGTCGCGGTTCCATCGGGTGAGCGCCGTGAACGACTCGGGCTCGGTGGGCGCGATGACCGTACGGCCGAACATGAAGCCGGCCGGGATCAGGGTGGCCGGGCCCGTGACCTCCCAGCGCAATCGCGCCCGGTTCGGCGCGACGCGGAAGACGCCGCGGACGGTGATCCCCTGCGCCGCGGCGGGAAGGGTGTAGTCGACCTGGATGGCCTGGGCGCCGTCCGGGAGTGTGACGAGCGACGCGGTACCGCCGGTGGTTCGCTGGATGCCGGCGACGGAGTCCTTCGCCATGAATCCGGTGAGCCGGATCCGTTCGACGCCGGCGCCGTCCTTGACGGTGATCGTGCCGTCGGCCGCGGCGGCGAGCGTGATGCCGTCGGCGGCGATCGACGGGGTGCCGGCCTCGGCCGCGGTCGCGGGAAGCAGGGCTCCTGCGAGCCCTGCGGCAACGGCTCCGCCGAGGAATCGGCGTCGGGGGATGTCGGCCATGAGGATCCCTTCCAGTCACCTAATGCGAATTAGGTGAGAGGTGTACTCCTGCCGTAACCCGGGTGTCAAGCGTTTGACATCTGCCCGCGATACCGGCTTAGATGCCGCCTAATACGCATTAGGCGAAGGGAAGTTGCCCATGGATGTCTCCACGAGGTGGCGTCTGGGGATGGCCGGAGCGCTCGTGCTCGCCGCCGCGACGTCAGGCTGCTCGTCCGGCACCACGGAAGGCGACCCGGGCAAGACCACGATCACCGTGGCGGGCATGCCCCCCACGACCGCGGCGAAGACCCGCAAGCAGTTCCTGGACGCGGTCGCCGCGTTCGAGAAGGCCAACCCCGACATCAAGCTCAAGCCGACCGACACGCAGTGGGACGCCAGGACGTTCGCGACCAGGCTGGCCGGAGGCAACGCCGAGACGGTGCTGACCGTACCGCTGACCGAGCCGCCCGGACTCATCGCCCGCCGGCAGATCGCCGATCTCAGCGCCGAGATCAAGACCCTGCCGCACGCGACCGACTTCGACCCCCGCGCGCTGGCCCCCGCGACCGGCGCCGACGGAAAGATCTACGGCCTGCCCGTCACCGAGTACGCGCTGGGCCTGGTCTACAACCGCGCCCTGTTCACCAAGGCCGGGCTGGACCCGGACAAGCCGCCCGCCACGTGGGACGAGGTCAGGACGGCGGCGAAGAAGCTCGCCGGCTCCGGCGTCGCGGGCTACACCCAGATGACGGTCAAGAACACCGGCGGCTGGATCCTCACCGCGATGACCTACTCCTTCGGCGGCCAGATGGAGAAGAAGGAGGGCGACAAGTACGTCCCGTCGCTCCTGGACGGCCCGGCCGAGCAGGCGCTGCGCCACCTGGCCGCGATGCGCTGGCAGGACGACTCCATGGGCGCCAACCAGCTGCGTACCCAGCAGGACGCCGAGCGCGACTTCGCGGCGGGCAAGATCGGCATGATGATCGGCACCGTCAACAGCTACAACCGCTACACCACCCTGTACTCCGGCAAGCCGGACGACTTCGGCATCACGGCACTGCCCCAGCAGGCCGGAGCGAAGGCGACGCTGCTGGGCGGCCTGGTGGCGGCGGTCAACGCCAAGGCGACCCCCGAACAGCGCGCCGCCGCGGTGAAGTGGATCGACTACTACTACCTGAAGCCCAACTACGACCCGGCGGCGGCCGAGCAGCTGGCCGTCGCCAACGCGGCGGACAAGCTGGCCGTCGGCCTGCCCACACTGCCCTTCTACGGAACCACGGTGTCCGGTCCGGTGAACGCCGCGATCGCCAAGCACTCCAACATCCCGGTGTCCAACTTCACCCCCTACGTGAGGGACACCGACAAACTGGAGTACCTGGTGGAGCCCCCGGTCGCCGCCCAGGACCTGTACGGCGCGCTCGACACCGCCGTGCAGGCCGTGCTGACCCGCAAGGACGCCGACCCCCGCGACGAGCTGACCAAGGCGGCGGCGCGGGTCGCGCCCCTGCTCGAGAAAGCACAGTGACCCGGCGTCCTGGCCTCGCGGCGGCGCTGTTCCTCATCCCGACGGTGCTGGTGTTCGGCCTCTTCTCCTGGTGGCCGATCGTCCGCAGCGTGGTGCTCGGATTCCAGCGGACCAACCTGGTCGAGGCGGCGGCGTTCGCCGGTCTGGACAACTTCCGCACCCTGCTGGCCGACCCGCTGCTGGGCACGGCGGCGGGCAACACGCTGCTGTTCACCGGTCTGGCCCTGGTGATCGGCTTCCCGGTGCCGATCGTCCTCGCGGTGCTGATGTCGGAGCTGCGCCGCGGCTCCGGCCTCATGCGGGTGCTGGTCTACCTGCCGGTGGTGGTGCCGCCGGTGGTGGCCGTCCTGATGTGGAAGTGGTTCTACGACCCGGACTCCGGGCTGTTCAACCAGTTGCTCGGGCTGGTCGGGCTCGGGCCGTACCCGTGGCTGCAGTCCACGAGCATGGCGATGCCGAGCCTTGTCCTGGAGGCGACCTGGGCGGGCGCGGGTGGCGCCGTGCTCATCTATCTGGCCGCGCTGTCGAGCGTGCCGGTCGAGCTGTACGAGGCCGCCCAGCTGGACGGGGCCTCGATCCCGCGCAGGATATGGCACGTGACGCTGCCGCAGCTGCGGCCCATCCTGCTGATCATGCTGCTCCTGCAGGTGATCAACACCTTCCAGGTGTTCACCGAGCCGTTCGTGCTGACCGACGGCGGGCCCGAGGACTCGACGGTCACGGTGCTGCTACTGATCTACAGATACGCGTTCGTCAACGGCGACTACGGCGCCGCCGCGGCGCTGAGCGTGAGCCTGGCCGTGGTGCTGGCCCTGCTGTCCGCCGTGTACCTGCGGCTGACCAGAACCTGGGGGACCAAGTGATCTCGGAGGCGGAACGGCGCAGCCTGCGTGGGCGGCTGTCCACCATCCAGGTGCTGCTGATCGTCGCCCTTCTGCTCGAAGGCGCGGGCCCGATCTACTGGATCTTCAAGGGCGCGATCTCCTCCACCCAGGAGTCGCTGCGCGATCCGCTGGCCCTGTGGCCCGCCGAGGCTCGCTGGTCGAACCTGGCGGAGGCGTGGACGACGCTGGAGGTCGGCCACTACCTGACCAACACCGTCGTGCTCGTCGCGGGCTCCTGGTTCACGCAGCTGTTCGTCGCGGCGACCGGGGCGTACGCGCTGTCGATCCTGCGGCCCTCCTACGGCAAGTACGTCTACGGCGCGGTCCTGGCCACCCTGTTCCTGCCCGCCACGGTCTCGATGGTCTCCCTCTACCTGACCGTCCTCGACCTGGGCATCGCCAACACCCCGCTGTCGGTGTGGCTGCCCGCCGGCGCGCACGCCTTCAACGTCCTGCTGGTCAAGCAGTTCTTCGACGGCATCCCCCGCGAGCTGTTCGAGGCCGCCCGCCTCGACGGCGCCGGGCCGTGGCGGATCTTCACCAGCGTGGTGCTGCCCATGTCCCGCCCGATCCTGGCCGTGGTCTCCCTGCTGGCCGTCATGAACGCGTGGAAGGACTTCCTCTGGCCCATGATCGCCATCACCGACACCGAGAGCCAGCCGCTGGCCGTGGCGCTCCCCCGGCTGGCCGACACCTCGGACCAGGCCCTGCTGATCGCCGGAATGCTGATCGCCATCATCCCGCCCGTCGTGGTGTTCCTGGTCTTCCAGCGGCAGATCATCCGCGGCATCGCCTTCACCGGGCTGAAGGGATGAGGGTTCTGGTCACCGGCGCGGCCGGCCGGCTCGGCTCCGCCGTACTCGCGGAGCTGGCGGAACATCACGTGACCGCGCTCGTCGAGCGGGACCCCGGCCCGATCGCGGCCGAGCGGGTGGTCGTGGGTGACGCGCGCGACCCCGCCGCCGTGCGCGCGGCGCTGGAGGGGGCCGACGCCGTCGTGCACACCGCGGCGCTCGCCTCTCCCGAGGTCGCCGCGCCCGAGGTGGTGTTCGCCGCCAACACTCAGGCCACGTTCGTGGTGCTGAACGAGGCGGGCGAGCAAGGGGTACGGCGGGCGGTCATCGCCAGCAGCCTGTCGATCACCGGGCTGCCGTTCGCCGGATCGCGCCAGAGCCCGGCGTACCTGCCGCTCGACGTGCACGTGCCGCCGCTGATCGAGGACCCCTACGCGCTGTCCAAGCAGGTGGACGAGGCCACCGCGGCGATGATGGGACGGCGGCACGGCATGACCGTCGCCGCGCTGCGTTTCCCGTTCCTCGGCGACCGGGCCAGGCTGGCCGCGCGCGCCGCGATGCTGGCCGGGAACCCGGCGGCGGGGGCGGCGGACCTGTGGAGCTATCTGGACCTGCGCGACGCCGCCCGCGCCTGCCTGCTCGGGCTGACCGCCCCGCTGGAGGGCGCGCCCGCCTTCTACCTCGCCGCCCCGGAGACGCTCATGTCCACTCCCACGCGAGAGCTGATCGCGGCCCACCACCCCGGCGTCCCGTGCCGGGCGGAGCTGCCCGGCAGAACCGTGGCCATCGACCTGGAACCCGCCAGACGGGTGCTTGGATTCACCGCCGAGGAGCTTCTTCCATGATCATGCCGGAGACACAGGCGCCGTGGCCGGCCGGGGACGGGCTGCGCGTCACCGGTGTACGCACGATCGTCACCGCTCCCGGCGGCGTACCTCTCGTCGTCGTCCGCGTCGACACCTCCGAGCCCGGTTTGTACGGCCTGGGCTGCGCCACCTTCACCCAGCGCTTCCACGCCGTGGTGGCCGCGATCGAGCAGCACGTCGCGCCCATGGTCATCGGGCGGCATCCGGCCGACATCGAGGACATCTGGCGCATGCTGCACTACTCGTCGTACTGGCGTGGCGGGCCCGTGCACAACAACGCGCTGTCCGGCATCGACCAGGCGCTCTGGGACATCGCGGGCAAACGGTTCGGCGTCCCGGTCTACGAACTCCTGGGCGGCCGGGTCCGTACGGCCGCCGCCGTCTACACCGGCGCCAGGGGCGGCGAGGTGGAGGAGTCGATCGAGCGGGCCGCGGCGCTCGCCGAGCAGGGCTACCGGTATGTGCGCCTGCAGTTCGGCGGCCCCGGGATCGGCACCTACGGAGGCACCGGCACGCCAGGCGGATACCCGGGCAGCCCCCATCCGGACGGCTGGGACGTCGGCCGGTACCTGCGCGACACGCCCCGCTTCTTCGAGCGCGCCCGTTCGGTCCTGGGCGAGGAACTCGGCCTGCTGCACGACGCGCACAACCGGCTGACGCCGAAGGAGGCGGTGGTGCTGGCACGCTCGCTGGAGCCGTACCGGCTGTTCTTCCTGGAGGACCCGCTCGCGCCCGAGCACTTCGACCGGCTGCCCGAGGTGCGCGCGGCCGCGCCGATGCCGATCGCGTCGGGAGAGCTCGTCTCCTCGGTGACCGGCGCTGCGCGCCTCATCACCTCCGGCGGCGTCGACTACCTGCGCCTGCACGTCTCGACGGTCGGCGGGCTGACCCCGGCGCGCAAGCTCGCGGCGCTCTGCGAGCTGAGCGGGGTGCGCACCGCCTGGCACGGGCCGCCGGACGTGTCGCCCGTGGGCGCGGCGGCCAACGTCACCCTCGACGTGACCAGCCCGGCGTTCGGGATCCAGGAGGCGCACGTCTACCCGGAGACGGTGCACGAGGTGTTCCCGGGAACGCTCAGGACGGTCAACGGGTACCTGACGCCGTCGGACCGGCCCGGCTGGGGCATCGACCTCGACGAGCGGGCCGCCCTGCGCCATCCGCCGAAGACGCATCTGCACGAGCGATGGGCCGCGCAGGTCCGGCGACCCGACGGCGGGATCGAGGCTCCGTGATCTACTATTTCTTGGGGGGTATGTCATGAGATCGAGCGGTCGCCCTCGTCAGGCGGACATCGCTCGGCTGGCCGGCGTCTCACAGCCGACCGTGTCGCTGATCCTGAACGGCGGCGCCGCCGCCGTCGGCATCGCCGAGGAGACCCAGCGCAAGGTCATGGAGGCCGCCGAGCGGCTCGGCTACGTGCCCGACCCGATCGCCACCCGCCTGGCCGCCGGGCAGAACAACCTCCTCGGCCTCTACACCTTCACCTCGACCTTCCCCACCGAGATGTCCCACGCCTACTACCCGTTCCTGGTGGGCATCGAGGAGGAGTCGGCGGTCCAGGGCTACGACCTGCTGATGTTCATAGCCTCCAGCATCACCGGCGAGCGCCCGCACGCCCAGGTGCTCAACCGGGTACGCCTGGCCGACGGCTGCCTGTTCCTCGGCCGGCACCTGCCCGTGCCGGAGATGGACCGCCTGCTGGCCACCAACCTGCCGATCGTCTACATAGGGCGGCACGACGACTTCGGCGACCGCCTGCCCTACATCGGCGCCGACTACGTGTCGGCGAGCGCGGCCGTGGTGCGGCACCTGGCCGGGCTCGGCCACGAGCGCATCCTGTACGTGCGCGAACCCGACGAGGCGATCACCTCGATCGACAGGGAGACGGGCTTCCGCGCCGGCATGGACGCGTGCGGGCTGCCGGCCACGGTGGTGCGCACGGACGGCGCCGACCTGACCGCCGACCGGCTGCGGACCTGGCACGACCAGGGCATCACCGCGATCGTCACCGAGGCCACCGACACCGACGCCGCCCACCTCGCGCTGCTGGCCGCGGCGCGCGAAGCGGGGTACCGGTTCCCCGACGACCTGTCTCTGGCCACGCTCGGCGACCCCTCCGCCGGTCCCGGCGGGCTCACCGGCTTCGCCGTACCGCGTCGTGAGATGGGCGCGGCGGCCGTCAGACTGCTCGCCCAGCTCATCGCGGGAGACCAGGACGTCTCCCGGCACCAGCTCCTGGCCTGCGCGCTTGAGCCCGGCCAGACCGCGACGTCCCCGCGCTGACACCCCTTCTACCCCTTTTGGAAGGCCGCACCATGCCCGAAATCAGAACAGACATCCTTGTTGTCGGCGGTGGGCTCGGCGGCGTCGCCGCGGCCCTGGCCGCCTGCCGCGCCGGGCAGAACGTCGTTCTCACCGAGGAGAGCGACTGGATCGGCGGGCAGCTCACCGCGCAGGCCGTGCCACCGGACGAACACCCCTGGATCGAGAGTTACGGCGCCACCGCCAGCTATCGCGACCTGCGCGCCTCGATCCGCGACCACTACCGGCAGTGGTACCCGATGACCGGCGGCGCGCGCGACTGGCGGCACCTCAACCCGGGCGCCGGATATGTCAGCAAACTGTGCCACGAGCCGGGCGTATCGCTGGCCGTACTGCGGGCCATGCTCGCCCCGCACCAGTCCGCCGGGCGGCTGCGCGTCCTGCTCGAACACCGTCCTCTCGACGTGGACGTGGACGGCGACCGCGTCACGGCCGTCACGCTACGGGACACCCGCTCGGGCGACTCGCTCACCGTCACCGCCGCGTACGTCCTCGACGCGACCGAGACCGGTGAACTGCTGCCGCTGGCCAAGACCGAATACGTCACGGGCGCCGAGGCCGGGCGCGAGCACGACGAGCCGCACGCGCCGGACGAGCACCAGCCGCTGAACATGCAGGGCATCACGTACTGCTTCGCCGTGTCCCACCACGACGGCGAGAACCATGTCATCGACCGCCCGGCGGACTACGCGTTCTGGCGCGACTACCGGCCGGACTTCTGGCCCGGCCCGCTGCTGGGCTTCTGCGCGCCCGACCCGCGCACCCTGGAGCCGGAGGACCGCTGGTTCGACCCCAACCCGGCGGGCGACCCGCGCGGGGTGCTCGCCGACCAGAGCGCCCAGTCGGGGGACAAGGACCTGTGGATGTTCCGCCGGATCCTCGCCCGCGACCTGTTCGATCCCGGTTTCGCCGCCTCCGACATCACGCTGGTCAACTGGCCGCTCAACGACTACTGGCTCAAGCCGATCATCGAGGTCGACCCCGGCACGGCCGCGCGTGCCCACGCGGAGGCGAAGCAGCTGTCGTTGTCCCTGCTCTACTGGTTGCAGACCGAGGCGCCCCGGCTCGACGGCGGCACCGGCTTCCCCGGGCTCCGGCTCCGCCACGACGTCGTCGGCACCGCGGACGGCCTGGCCAAGTCCGCCTATGTCCGGGAGTCGCGGCGCATCCGCGCCCGCACCACCGTGACCGAGCACCACGTCTCGCGCGCCATCGTCGGCGAACGGGGCGCGCTACGCCACCACGACTCGGTCGGCGTCGGCGCGTACCGCATCGACCTGCACCCCTCGACCGGAGGCGACAACTACATCGACATCGCCAGCGTGCCCTTCGAGATCCCCCTGGGCGCGCTGCTGCCGGTCAGGATGCGCAACCTGCTGCCCGCCGCCAAGAACCTCGGCACGACCCACATCTCCAACGGCTGCTTCCGGCTGCATCCCGTGGAGTGGAACATCGGTGAGGCCGCCGGGCATCTCGCCGCGTACTGCCTGCGCCGAGGCACCGAACCGCACGAGGTCGGAGAGAACCAGACGCACCTGGCCGACTTCACCGCCGGCCTGGACGCCGCCGGAGTCGAACGCCACTGGCCCGCGCCCACCGGCTACTAGCCGGGGTCACACCTGTCCTCGGCGCTTCCTGGTGGAGGGGAGGTCGTGCCGTCCCGAGACGAACTCCTGGAACGCGATCTTCGCGCGGATCACCGGACGGCGCCAGCGGTCCTCCCGGTGGATGGCCCTGGCGAGCTTGCGCGGGTTGCGCCCGGCGAAGAACCAGTGCGCCCACGGGGAGCCGGGACGCGCCAGCCGTACCGCGCTGACGACCAGGACGAGCGGGACGAACAGGCCCACGAGACCCGTCCAGATCTTGCCCTTGAGCAGGGTCACCACCGCGAGCACGAGGTTGCAGACGATCACCAGCGTGGTGTCGGCGAGGCCCCAGAGGTCCACGACCAGAGGCCGAAGCCCGATCAGCAGCAGTCCGGTCACGGCGATCGCGATGAAGACGGCGTCGACGGAGGTTCGTCCCTCTTCCTCCCAGTACACGTCGTGCAGGTGCAGGATCAGCGCGAACTCGTCCAGCACCAGCGCCGAACCCACCCCGAAGATCGAGGCCGCCACCGCGAACCACAGCTGCGACGCCGTCGCCACGACCAGCCCGGTGACGCCGCCGATCAGCATCAGCACGACCCCGAACACCACGTGGTGGATGTGCATCTCGCCGACGCTGACGTTGCGGAACCATCCGATCTTGGCTCGGATCAGCCGGACGTTGATGCGCACGAAAACGAAGGCGCCGATGAGCGCGACGAAGAAACAGAACAGCGGTAGCCGCCCCGTCGCAACGATGCTGTGCTCGAACCAATACCCCATAGCCCTGAAACCGATGGTACGAGCAGTTCATTGCACCTTGCGCGACGGCTGGGTCACTTGGGCGGTTTGTAGGCGTTTGGCGAGTTCTTTGGTGACTTCGCGGTCGGCGAGCGAGAGCCGTACCCGCTGCTCGGACTCCGCGAACGTGGGCGGCTCGCCCGTGAGGTCCTTCACCAGCTCGTCGTAGTGGGCGCGGACCCGCTCGCGCGGCAGGTCCAGGCGGTCGGCCAGCGCCTTCCTGAGCTCGGCGGCCCGCAGGCCGGCGAAGGTGTACTCGTCGTAGGACGGCACACCGGGCAGCGGGCGGCCGGACGCGCGGGCCTGTTCGCGGCGGCGGTTCTCCGCCGCCAGCGCCGCCGCGAAACCCGCCTCGCTGACATCGGCGAGCAGGCCTTCCTCACGCGCCCACAACCGCAGCACCTTGTCCTGTACGGCCAGCGCCAGCCCCTCGGCCCGCAACCGGTCGGGCGGGACGGCGCCTCCGTTGGCCGCGGCGACGCCGGCCCGAGCGGTGTTCATGCCCCGCTCCAGCTCCGCCCGCACCACCGGCTCCCCCTCGACCAGCACCACCACCTCCTTCTCCTTAGGTGGTGGTGGCGGGGTGAGGGAGCAGGCGGTGACGAGCATCGCGGTGACAGCCAGAGCAAGAACCCACCACCAGCCCAGACCGGAGGGCCCTTGTCGCTCAGGCTGCCGCCCGGATCGCCCGCTCTGCCCTGGTCGCTCGGATCGCTCCGGGTGCGGCGCTCCGCCACGAGATGGCGCTCTGGTGAGGTGTGGGGTGGTGGGTGTCATGCGGTCAGCCGGTGACCTTCATGTCAAAAACGTGCAGACCGGCATCCGCGAGCGGGCTCCCCTCGGGCAGCGTGACCGAGGCGACCGTCTTGCCCGGGTCCAAGGGGACCGAGTACCCGAAGACCGTGACGCCCGATTCGCGGGTCTGTCCGGTGGCCGGGTTCTTGTGGCTGGTCTGGGTGATGTTGTGATAGTCCGTACGAGCGACCACGACGCCACCGGCAGGCGCCCCGGCATCCCAGAAGTCCCCGAACCGCACGGTCTTCGCCTCGGTACTGCCATCGGTGTAGGTAACGGTGAATTCGCCCTCCCGCACCTTGAACACCCCGGTCCCCAGCACCACGAGGTTCGCCCCCTTCCCGGGCATCCGGATGGTCTGACCGGCCGCCTTCACGTTGTCGGCCCAGCCGTACGGGCGTGGATGCCACACGAACGACGCGCCGAGCACGCTCACCGGCCGCCCGGGAACGAGCCCGGCCTTCTCCAGCCCCTGCCCCGAATAGCTGCGTCCGCTGGTGGACAACCCGCCGGTGTTCGGGTTGAGGTCGGAGCTGACGCCGACGTTGTTGTAGGCGTCCTCGATCCTCCGGTACGGCTCCGCCACCACAGGCGCCCCCGAGTAGGCGCCCCTGCTGAGCGTCGTCAACGGGTTGCCGAAGTAGTCACGGGCGCCCAGCCCGTCCACGGCCGCCCCGGTGCCCAGGGCGGGCGATCCGGCGAGCAGCTTGTAGCCGTCCACGTCACCGGCGCCGGTGGCGGTGCCGGGCGCGGCCAGACCGGGGTCGGCGGTGATGCCGCGGGCGTCACCGGCGGGCGGGGTGATGCCGCCGTGGTAGACGTTGGCGTCGTAGGAGATGCCGGTGCCGGTCGGGAAGGCGCCGTGGGCGGCGTAGAAGATGTTGTTGACGAGGCGCGTGTCCTGGTTGAGCCGCATGTCTACCTTCTGGCTGGAGCAGAAGAAGGTGTTGTTGTAGACGCGGAAGGGCGCGTTGTCGGTGTTGGCGATACGGCAGTCGTCCTGGGCGATGTTGAAGCGCAGGACGGCGGTCGCCTTGTAGTTGGGGAACTCGGTGCAGCCCTGGCAGCCGAGGAAGAAGCCTCCGGCGTTGTCGTGCGAGTAGTTGTACTGGTAGAGACAGGTGCCCTTGATGCCGCCGTCGCAGTCCCAGGCGGTGGAGTCGTAGATGGTGGGCCGCTGGCGGGTCACCTCGTTGTACTGAAATATCGGGTCCACCGAGTTGATCGGCCACATGCCCGCGAAATTTCCGTCGACGTACGGGTATTTCCCGGCCCCGCCCTCGTCGAACAAGTTGTGCTCCACCAGCGGCCGGTCCGAGGCGTGCACCACGATGCCGTCGCCGCCGACCGCCCTGATCGTGTTGCGGGCGATGAGCACGTTGCGGTGGTAGTCGTTGCCCTTCCGGCTGATCTTGATCCCGCCACCGCCGGTGTCGTGGATGTGGTTGCCGGTGATCGTGATGCCGTCGATCGGGCCCGGCACTCCGTCGGGCAGCGCCTGGATGCTGATGCCCGCGGAGTAGGCGAACCAGGAGGCGTTCGCGCCGGTCTTGTCGCCCCACCCGGCGACGTCGGAGATCTCCAGGTCGCGCAGCACCAGCCCGGCCTTGGGCGCGGCCGTCGTGGAGTTGTACTGCACGCCGGTCCGCTTGCCCGTCGTCCGCGCCGGGTTGGTGATATGCAGCTTCTCGATGGTGACGTGGCTGTTGTCGACCAGGTGAACGGCCCACTCGCCGCCGTCGCCCTGGATGATCGGCTTGGGGCCGGTGCCGTAGGAGGTGAAGGTGACGGGGCGGCCCGCCGTACCGGATCCGAGTGGTTCGAGGCGGCCGGTGCAGACGGTGCCCGCGCGGAACCTGACCGTGTCCTTCGCGCGGAACGCGATCGCGTTGACCTGCGCCAGCACGGTGAGTGGTCCGGCGGCGTCACGGCCGGAACCGCCGGGGGCGGCCTGGCAGTCGACGAAGAAGTTACGCGCGGCGGCGGCCTGGGCCGGGGCGGCGGTCAGCCCGGCGCAGGCCGCGACGAGCGCGGCCAGGAGCGCCAGGCGGGGGGTTAAGCGCATAGGTTTGCTCTCCAGAAGGTCGGATTCAGCAAGAAGGTGGGGATCAGGCGGAAGGTCGGGATCAGGCGGAGCGGGACAGGCTCGCGGGCTCCACTCCGTGCGCGAAGGGCAGGCCGCGGGCGTAGCGGACCAGCTCGTCCACGGCGAGATCGGCCATGCGGGCCAGCTCGCCGCCGAGCGAACCGGCGATGTGCGGGGTGACCAGCACGTTCGGCAGGTCGTAGAGGACGGAGCCGGACGGCAGGATCTCCGGGGCGGTGTGGTCGAGCACGGCATGGAGGCGGCCCGAGGTCAGCTCGGCGGTGAGCGCGTCCTGGTCGACCAGGGCCGCGCGGGCGGTGTTGATCAGCGTGGCGCCGTCGCGCATGGCCGCGAGCCGGTCCTTGCCGATCATGTGGCGGGTCTCCGGCAGGTCCGGGGCGTGGACGCTGACGACGTCGCTCCGCGTGACCAGCTCGTCGAGGCTCACCCGCTCGGCGCCCAGGTCCTCGCGCAGGTACGGGTCGCTGACCAGAACGTCCAGGTCGAACGGTTTCAGCAGTTCGATCACCCGCCGCCCGATCCTGGAGGCGCCCACGACGCCGACCGTGCGGCGGTAGTTGCCGAAGCCGGGATAGCGGGCGTCCCAGTCGCCGTCGGCCCGGTTCGCGCGGTAGTCGCGGGCGATGTCGAACACCCGCTTGTTCGCGAACAGGATCGCGGCCAGCGTGAACTCCGCCACCGGCTCCGCGTTGGCGGCCGCGGCGGTGGAGACCTTGATGCCGCGCTGCCAGCAGGCCTCGCTCACGTGGTGCTTGACCGACCCCGCCGCGTGCACGATCGCGCGCAGCCGGGGCGCCCTGGCCAGCACCTCGGCGGTGACCATCGGACAGCCCCACGAGGTGTAGAGCACCTCCACCTCGGCCAGGTCGGCGTCGGCGAAGTCGGTCACCACCAGATCCGGGTCCACGTCGGCGACCAGCGCCAGGCGGCTTCTGACCGGTTCGCGCAGCAGCCGCCGCGCGACCTGCGCGCCCATGGCGACCAGCGTCCTGGGCCTCTTCATGACATCCCCCGAGAAATCGCTCACTTGACGCTGCCCGCCGTCATCCCGGCCTTCCAGAACCGCTGCAGCGACATGAACACGACCAGCAGCGGCACCACCGACAGCAGCGAGCCCGTGATCACCAGCGTGTGGAACTCGGGGAAGGCGTTGCCCTGCTTCTCCCACGTGAACAGTCCCAGGCTGAGCGGGTAGAGATGCTGGTCGTTGAGCATGACCAGCGGCAGGAAGAAGTTGTTCCAGATCGCCGTGAACTGGAACAGGAAGATCGTCACGAACGCGGGCAGCAACATCGGCAGCGCCACCTTCACGAACGCCCGCACCTCCCCCGCACCGTCCGAACGCGCCGCTTCAAGCACTTCATTGGGTACGTAACCGGCCGACAGCACGCGGGACAGGTAGACCCCGAATGGATGCACCAGCGCCGGGACGAACACCGCCCAGAACGTGTTGACCACACCCACCTTCGAGGCCAGCAGATACAGCGGCAGCGCCGTCGCCGTGGTCGGTACCAGCACGCCGAGCAGCACCAGGCCGAACATCTTCTCCTTGCCGAACCAGGCGTACTTGTCGAAGGCGAAGCCGCACATCACCGAGATCAGCGCGCTCACCGCCGCTCCGGCCCCCGCGTACAGGACGCTGTTGAGGTACCAGCGGAAGAAGATGCCGCCGTTCTCGATGCTCACGGCCCGGATGTTGTCGATCAGGCTGAAGTCGGCGAAGGCGAAGCCCGGCGTGCCGTACAGGTCGTCGAGTGTCTTCGTCGAGGCGAACAGCAGCCACGTCAGCGGCAGCAGCGTGTAGAGAGCGGCGATCACCAGGAAGAGGTTGACCGTCGCCCGGGACATCCACTTCATCGGCGGTTGCTCCACTTGGTGACGACGTACGACATCACGGCGGCCAGCAGCGCCAGCAGGATCGAGGCGGCGCCCGCCTGGCCGTAGTCGTTGTTGCCGAACGCCTCGTTGTAGGCGTACATGTTCGGGGTCCAGGTGCTGACGACGCCGTCGCTGGAGTTGTCGAACACCATGGGCTCGGTGAACAACTGCAGCGAGCCGATGATCGTGAACAGCAGCGTCGTGACGACCGCGCCGCGAATGAGCGGCAGCTTCACGCGGAAGGCGGTCCGCAACCGGCCCGCGCCGTCCATCCGCGCCGCCTCCAGCACTTCGGCCGGAATGGCCTGCAGCGCCGCGAAGCAGATGATCATGTTGTAGCCGATCCACTCCCAGAGCGCGACGTTGACGATGGACCCGAGCACAGCCCCGCCACCGAGAAAGTCGACCCCGCCCAGAAGATCCACGATCGGGCTGATCCCCGGCAGATAGAGATAGAGCCAGATCAGCCCCGCGATGACGCCCGGGACGACATGTGGCATGAACAACGCCAGCTGAAAGAACCTCCGCAGCCGCGCCAGCCCCGAATCGAGCAGCAACGCCAGCCCGAGCGCCCCGCCGATCATCAGCGGGATGTAGAGCAGGCAGTACCCGGCGATCACCAGGAACCCGTCGGTGAAGGCCTTGTCCTTGAGCGTGTCCAGGTAGTTCCCCAGCCCGACGAAGACCGTCTCGGTCCCACCGAACCCGAGCCCCGAGGACTTCTCACTGAACAGGCTCAGGTAGACCGCGTAGGCCAGCGGCGCCACGATCACCGCGGCGAAGAGCACGAAGAACGGCCCCACGAAGAGCACAACCGCTCCCCGCCGCCGCGCCGCCTCACTGCGCATGCTGCTCCTTTGTCATCGACCATTTCCAATACGCCGCGAACCTCTTCGGGGTGGCCCGCGAACCCTTCCGGGGCGAGCCGCGACCCCTTTCGGGGTGGATCCCGGGGTTGGCCGCGAGCCCTTCCGGGGTAGGTCGCGGACCCTTCCGGGGTAGGTCGCGGACCCTTCCGGGGTAGGTCGCGGACCCTTCCGGCACGGCGTGATCCTTTGGTCCGGCGCGGATCCCTCCGATGCGGCGGGATCTTTCCGTCACGGCGCGGATCTCTCCGCTACGGTGCGGACACTTTCGTCACGGCTCTCTCGACGGCGCCTTTCCGGCACGGCGGGATCTTTCCGGTACGGCGGGGCGCGCCGTACCGGTGTCACTGCTGGGCGGCGACGTTCAGCCCGCGGGCCTTGATCTCGTTGACCGTCGCGGTCTGCACGGTGTCCAGGACCGACGGGATCGTGGTCTCACCGGTGCTCACCTTGCCGAGCGAGTCCTTGAAGGCGGTGAGGGTCTGCACCATGCTCGGCCCCCACGTCCAGCCCGGCTGAATCGTCTTGTACGACTCCGAGAACAGCGCGTAGATGTCCTGACCGCCGTAGAACGAGGCGTCGAAGCTCTTGGCCGCGACCGGCACCAGGTCGGCGATGGCAGGGAAGCCACTGGAGGTCCCGGAGGCCAGGCGGGCCGTCCAAGCCTGCTCAGAACCGGTCAGCCACTTAATGACCTCGATCGCTTGCTTACTGTTCTCACTGTTCTTGGAGACACCGAAAGTCGTGCCACCGAGCATGCCACTGGACGGGGTCCCCCAGTGCGGCACCGGCGCGATCGCCCACTTGCCGGACTGGCCCGCGTGGCCGCTCTTCATGACGCCCGCGCCCCAGTTGGCGCCGACGTAGCCCCAGAGGGTGTCGTCCTCGAAGGCGGCGTTCCACGGCTGCGAGAACGAGGCCTGCACGTGCACGAGGTCGTCCTTGACCAGGTCCTGCCAGTAGCCGGCGACCTTCTTCGTGGCCTCGTCCGCGATCGACACCTTCCAGGCGTCACTCTCGGTCCCGAACCACTTACCCCCCGCCTGCCACGCCAGCGCGGCCAGCACACTGGGATCATCGGGGAAGAACGTGGCGATCCGCGCCTTGCCGTCCGCCTTCTTCACCTTGACCGCGGCAGCCTTGAACTCATCCCAGGTCGCGGGCACTTCGATCTTGTTCTTCTCGAACAGATCCTTGCGATAGAAGAACACCTGCGGAGCCGCGTCCATAGGCACCCCCCAGGTCTTCCCGCCCAGCTCGACCAGGCTGAAGACCGAGCCCGGATACTTCCCCTTGACGTCAGCGGTAACGGCGGTGATGTCCTGCAACGCGCCCTGATTAACAAAGTCGGGCAGCTGGGGATACTCGATCGACATGACATCAGGCGCGTTGCCGGCCTTGACGGCGTTGGCGAACTTCGCATAGCCACCGGCGTTGCCGGAGGGAATCTCCTCGAACTTGATCTGAACGTCCTTGTGCGACTTGTTGAAGGCGTCCACGACCTGCTGAGTGCCCTTGGCCCACCCCCAGAACGTGACGGTAACCGGCTGCCCACCCGCCCCGGTACCGGCGGTCTCCTGCCCCCCACCGCCGCAGGCCGCGAGCATGGTGATCCCGGCCAGCAGCCCAGCAAGACCGGCGGCGGCGCGTTTACGCTCCATCGATGCTCCTTCTCCGCAATCGATCGAAATACGATCGTTCTGGAGCATCATTCGCTCACAACCGAACACATGTCTACCATTCGATCATCACAACTCCATCTCGAAACCCCACCCCCAGGGCTACGCCCCCACCGCGCAGTCCCGACAGCCATGCGGGCTAAAGGGGCTCAACACCACGACAACGGGTGGGGATACGCAAGCCCGGACACGCAAAGCCCGGACACGCAGGCCGGGACGCGCAGGCCGGGACGCGCAGGCCGGGACGCGCAGGCCGGGACGCGCAGGCCGGGACGCGCAGGCCGGGACGCGGTCGGTGGCGGGCCACCTGCGCTTTTCGGCGCCGGGCGGCGGGAGGGTGGTCGGTGGCGTTCGGCGCCGTAGTACGGCGCGGACGTGGGGCACGGTGGCTGGGCAAGAGCGGAGTTGTTACGGCGAGCGACCCCGTGAGCCCTCACGACCAGCGCTCGACAGGCGGCGGCTCACGACGGCGGGGCGGGCAGAGTGGCCTGCCGTAACGGAAAGCGCGCAACACGATGGCGAGCGCAGCACAAAGGCGAGCGCAGCACGAAGGCGAGCGCAGCACGAAGGCGGGCGCGTCACGAAGGCGAGCGCATCACGCACGGGAGTGGCACCACGAGCGGCGTGGGGCGAGCGGCGCGAGGAGGGCAGGGCAGCGGACACAGCGCTGCAGGTGGGAAGCAAGAGGAGCGAGAAAGAGCGAAAAGCGAAAGAGAAAGCGATCAGATTGGGCGGGTGGAGGCGCGGGGGCGGAGTTCGGGGAGGAGGGCGATGTGTTGGCGGGGGGTGTGGGGGCCGGTGGTCAGGCGGCGGATCAGGAGGTCTACGGCGTGGGCGCCCACCGCGCTTTTCGGGGGGGCTACGGCGGTCAGCGGCGGGTCGCTCAGGGCGGCCACCTCGTCGTCGTAGGCGACGATGGAGACCTCGTCCGGGATCGTGACGCCCGCTGAGCGCAGGTGCTGGACCAGGAGCAACGCGTCCTCGTCGTTGTGGACGAGCAGCGCCGTCACTCCCTCGGCGCGGACCGCGCGCACGACGTCACCCACCTGGTGGTGGGACGGGCCCTCCTGGTCTATGCCGAGGTCGGCGTAGCCGGACAGGTCGAGGTCGCGCAGCGCCGCTTCGAAGCCCTGGCGTACGCGCGGGGCCGTGGGACTTTCGCGGGTGACCATGGCGACGCGTCGGTGGCCCAGGTCGGCGAGGTGGCGGACGCCGAGGAAGGCGCCGTGGGCGTGGTGGGAGGCGACGGCGTCCAGCAGGGAGGCGGGGCCGCCCAGTCCCGCCCGGCGCTCCACCAGGACCGTGGGCACCTTCAGGCCGGCGAGCCAGTCTCCGTGGGACTCGTCGGGCTGACGGGTCGTGGTGAGCAGCAGGCCCTCCACTCCGCCTCCGGCGACGAGCTGGGCGACCTGGAGGCGTTCCTCGGCCTCGTCGTAGCGGGAGACGCCGAGCACCAGCCTCGCCCCGAGTTTGGCGGCCTGTTCGCGGGCACCTTTGATGACGGCCGGGTAGTAGTAGGTGGCCGATGGCACGAGCATGCCGATGGTCAGGCCGGTGTCGCCGGTGCCGGGCGCCGTGGGGGTGTCGGCGGCGGCGGGTGAGCCCGGCAGGTCGGTGCGGACCCTGGTCACGCCGCCGTGCACACGCTTGAGCAACCCCTGCCCGGCCAGGTGTTCCACGTCTCTGCGCAGGGTGACCATGGAGACGCCGACGCGCTCGACCAGGTCGGTGAGCCGCACGGATCCGCGCTCGCTCACCTCGCGCAGGATGAGTTCATGGCGTTGCTCGACGAACACGGTGGCCCCTTCGACTCGGTCGTTGCTGATCCTAGCGTGCGGATATGAACGTATGCTTTCGTTCGATCACAGTCGGAGATCCCTTGGAGTGGTGCATGTTTCCCCTTCCGCCGGAGGACCGTTCGCTCAGCCCGCTCACGGGGTGGACCCGTGCCCACTGGGAGGCGGTGGCCGACGGGCTGCTGGGCGCGGTGGAACCGTATCGCTCCGTGGACGGTGCTGTGATCACTTTGCCCGGCCGGGAGAGCTCGTCGCGATGCGATGGCCTGGAGGGGTACGCGAGGACGTTCCTGCTCGCCGCCTTCCGGGTGGCCGGTGGGGGGCCGGTCGAGCTGCTCGAACCTTACGGGCGCGGGCTGCGGGCCGGGCCGGAGGTCTGGGAGCCTGTCGGGGACCGTACTCAGCCCATGGTCGAGGCGGCGTCGATCGCCATCGGGCTGTGGCTCACCCGCGAGCGGCTCTGGGACCACCTGCCCGCTGACGTCCAGGATCGCGTAGCCGGGTACCTGGCCGGAGCGCTCCGGCATGAGCCGGTGGACAACAACTGGTGGCTGTTTCCCGTCATGGTGGGCGGTTTCCTGGCGTCCGCCGGGTTCCACGCCGAGGAGGCAGAGACGGCCGTGCGGCGCGGCCTGGAGCGCATCGAGCCCTGGTACACCGGCGACGGCTGGTACTCCGACGGCGCCAACCGCTCCTTCGACCACTACAACGGCTGGGCGATGCACCTGTATCCGGTCCTGCTCGCGCTGCTGTCCAAAACCCCCGTCGGGAAGTACGGCGGGCGGCTCAAGGAGTTCCTGACCGGTTATGCGCGGATGTTCGACAACGAAGGCGGCATGCTCTATCACGGCCGATCGCTCACCTATCGCTTCGCTTCGGCCGCCTCGCTCTTCGCCGGTGCGCTGGCCGAGTCCACCCCGCTGACACCCGGCCAGACCAGAGGCATCGCCTCGGCCACGCTCCGCCGTTTCCTGGAGCACGACGCCCTGTCACCGGAGGGCATTCTCACGCTCGGCTGGCACGGGCCGCACGAACCGTCGCTGCAGGGGTACTCGGGGTTCGCCTCGCCGTACTGGGCGGCGAAGGCGTTCGCCGGCCTCCTCCTGCCCGCCGGCCACCCCGTCTGGACGGCCACCGAGGAGCCGGGGCCGCGCGGAGTCCAGGCGCTGGCCGGTCCCGGCCTCATCGTCCAGAACACCGGCGGCCTCGCCCGAGTCGTCAACCACGGCAGCCAGCACCACCCCGGCGACCCGCTCTACGACCGCTACGCCTACTCCACCCGCACCGGCCCCACCACCGCCACCGACATCCCGGACAACCACGCGGGCTCAGGTCCCCGCGGGCGCATCGTCCCTCGGGGCGCCGGTGCGCTGGGCGACGGCGCTTGGGCGGCCTCGTTCGGCGAGGGAAGCGGGGTGGCCAGTGTGAGCGTGGTGCGCGGGGAGGTGGAGGTGCGGCTGCACTATGGCGAGGTGGGCAGGGAGACGGGCTGGGCACTGGCCCACGCCACGCCAGGCGACCGCACGGTGGGGACGGGCGAAACCGCGGCAACAGGCACGGACGCAGCAGGCGAAACCGCCATGGCGGGCGCGGACGCTGCGGGCGAAGCCGCCGCAAAAGTCACAGACGTAGCAGGCGAAACCATCGCAAAGGCCACGAACGGAGCGGGCGACACCGCCATGACGGGCGCGAACAAGACGGCTGGCTCCGTCACAACGGTCGCGGATGGGGTGGGCGGCTACGCCGTTCAGGCCACGGACACAGCGGGCGGAGCGGGTGGCTCCGGCGGACGGACCGCGGGTGGGGCCGGCGGACGGGCCGCGGGTGGGGCCGCGGGTGGGGCCGCGGGTGGGGCCGCGGGTGGGGCCGCGGGTGGGGCCGTTGTGTGGGCGGTGGACGGGCTGGGGTCCTGGCTGGTTCCGTTGGCGGGGGCGGTGACGCCTTCGGTGCTGGAGGCGCCCGAGGGCACGGCGTTCGGCAGGCCCGCCCTGGTCCCGGCGCTCACCGGCACCGACGCCGCCGGCTGGCGAGTGAGCGCCGCCGTCCTGGCCCACGAACTGCCCGAACTCCCCTCGGCCGAGGTGAACGGGCTGGAGGTCACGCTCACCTGGCCGGACGGGGTCGTCCACGTGATCACCCCGGAAGGGCCCACGCCTCCTGCGATCACGCCGGAAGGTCGCTAGGCCACCGGCGTCGCTCCGGAAGGACGACGGCAGTCCGCGCCGGAAAGACCGCAGCGCCCCGAGACGCGGTCACGCCGGAACGCCCACGGCCCTCTCCGCGGCCATGATCGCGTTGCGGAACAGCATCGCCACCGTCGTCGGCCCCACGCCGCCCACCCGAGGTGTGATCGCCCCCGCCACCGCCTCGACCGATTCGTCCACGTCGGGCAGCAACCGCCGCCCCTCATACCGAACGCCCCCGCCGACGACGACGGCCCCGGGCTTCACGTGCTCGGGCTGGATGATCCCCGGCACCCCGGCCGCGGCGATGAGGATGTCGGCCCGCCGCGTGTAGCGGGCCCAGTCGGATACGCCGGTGTGGACCACGGTCACCGCGGCGTTGGCCGTGGGCCGCTTCTGGCTGAGCAGCGTGGCCAGCGGCCGGCCGAGGGTGGCGCCACGGCCGAGGATCACGACCTCCCGCCCCGCCACCGGAATCTCGTAGAAGGCGAGCAGCGCCTCGATTCCGGCAGGCGTGCAGGGCAGCGGTCCGGGCATGCCGAGGGACAGCCTGCCCATGTTGAGCGGGTGCATGCCGTCCACGTCCTTGTCGGGGTCCATGGACTGCAGCGCCGCGTCGTAGTCGAGGTGACCGGGCACCGGGTACTGCACCAGCAGCCCGTGCACCGCCGGGTCGTCGTTGTAGGCGGCGATGGCGGCGTGGAGGTCGGCCTGGGTGGCGTCGGACGGCAGGTGGGTGTGCGGTGAGTCGAAGCCGAGCTCCGCCGCCTGCCGCTGCTTGATCCTGATGTATCCGGCACTGGCGTCGTCGTCACCGACCAGGATCGTGGCCAGCGACGGTGTCACACCCTTGGCAGTCAGTACTGCGGCGCGCGCGGCGACGTCCTCCAGGACACTCTGCGCCACCGGACCGCCGGGAAGCATGCGGGTCATGGCTCTCCTCGCAACGTGGTCGCCCAGGCGGTCGGCTTCCACGACGAGCTCCCCGATGGTCGATTCCATCCTTTGTGCCGCCAGTCGCGCTCCTCCTAGGATGCCAGAAGCCTCAGGACAGGAAGCCGCGCAGGAGCGCCGCGGTGCCCTCCAGATGCTCGGACACGGCACGCCGCGCCGCCTCCGGATCTCCGGACAGGATCGCCGCCACAATGGCCTCGTGCTGGGTGGCCGCGTGATCGATGTTGACCTGGAGCATCGGGATGGCGTTGAGCAGGTCGCTGACGCGCAACCGGGCGTCGGCGCAGGTGGCGGCCAGCAGCGGGGAGCCGGTCAGCTCGGCGATCGCCAGGTGGAAGGCGGTGTCGAGGCGGCGGTACTCCCCTGGCTGGGCGGCGTTGAGATCGTCCAGGCGGGCGCGCAGGATCCGGCGGCGGTCCTCGTCGAGCGAGGTCGTGGCCAGCACCTGCGCGGCGCCGCACTCCACGGCCATGCGGAAGGTGAGGGCGTCGGAGAGATCGTCGTTGCCCATGTCGGCGACGACCTTGCGCAGGGCTCCGGTGCCGGGCTGTGGCGGGACATAGGTGACGAAGGCACCGCCGTAACGGCCGCGCCGTACATCGAGGAAGCCGGAGTCCTGCAGGGCGCGGATGGCCTCGCGCAGCGTCACCCTGCTGATGCCGAGCTGGACGGCGAGCTCGCGTTCGGGCGGGAGCTTCTCGCCGGGCGCGACGACGCCCAGCTTGATGGCCTGGAGCAACCGCTCCACGGTCTCCTCGAACGCGTTGCCCGCGCGCACGGGGCGCAGCACCGTCAACGGGTTCACGCTTCGCTCCCCCCAACGCCACAGGGCCTTGACAATCGATCCCGCCATGGACCTCAATGGTCTAACACTAGCCCAATCAACGGGAAACCGCCGTGGCCAGATCGGAGCATCCTCACGTGAGCACCGGATTGTTGTCCGTTTCCGACCTGCGGGACGAAGTTGCTGCTGGGCGCATAGACACCGTATTGCTCGCCGTCGCCGACATGCAGGGCAGATTGCAGGGAAAGCGCCTGTCGGCGCGATTCTTCCTGGAGGAGGTGCTGCGGCACGGCTCCGAGGGCTGCAACTACCTGCTCGCGGTGGACGTGGACATGAACACCGTCGAGGGCTACGCGATGTCGTCGTGGGAACGCGGGTATGGCGACTTCGTCATGAAACCGGACCTCTCGACGCTCAGACGGATCCCCTGGCAGGAGGGCACCGCCCTGCTCATGGCCGATCTGACCTGGGAGGACGACACCGACGTGACCGCCTCCCCCCGGCAGATCCTGCGCAGGCAGCTGGCCCGCCTGGACGAGCGCGGCCTGCGGGCGTTCGTCGGCACCGAGCTGGAGTTCTGCGTCTACGAGGACTCCTATGAGCAGGCGTGGAAGCGCGGATACCGCGACATGTCCCCCGCGAACCTCTACAACGTCGACTACTCCCTGCTCGGCACCGCCCGCATCGAGCCGCTCCTGCGCCGGATCCGGCGTGAGATGGAGGGCGCCGGACTGTATGTGGAGTCGGCCAAGGGCGAGTGCAACCTCGGCCAGCACGAGATCGCCTTCCGCTACGACGAGGCGCTGAAGACCTGCGACAACCACTCGATCTACAAGACCGGCTCCAAGGAGATCGCCGCCCAGGAGGGCCGCTCGATCACCTTCATGGCCAAGCCGAACCAGCGCGAGGGCAACTCCTGCCACATCCACATCAGCCTGCGCGGCACCGCCGACGAGCCGGTGATGGCCGGAGACGGACCCCACGGCATGTCCGAGCTCGGCGCCCGCTTCATCGCCGGCCAGCTCGCCTTCATGCGCGAGCTCACGCTCTTCTACGCGCCGAACATCAACTCCTACAAACGGTACGTGCCCGGCAGCTTCGCCCCGACCGCCGTCAAGTGGGGCGTGGACAACCGCACCTGCTCGCTGCGCCTGGTCGGCCACGGCCACTCGCTGCGCGTGGAGAACCGGGTGCCCGGCGGCGACGTCAACCCCTACCTGGCCGTCTCCGCGCTGATCGCGGCCGGTCTGCACGGCATCGACCACGAGCTCGAACTCGAAGACGCCTTCACCGGCAACGCCTACACCTCCGGCGCCGAGACCGTCCCGCACACGTTGCGCGACGCGCTCGCCCTGTTCGAGGGCTCGAAACTGGCCAGGGAGTCCTTCGGCGAGGACGTCGTGGCCCACTACGCCAACAACGCGCGCGTCGAACTGGCCGCCTTCGACGCGGCGGTCACCGACTGGGAAATGTTCCGCGGCTTCGAACGTCTGTAAGGGACCAGCATGAAGATCATCAATCCGGCCACCGAAGCCGTGGTGGCCGAGGTCGACCTCGCCGACATGGCCGAGGCCGACCGGGCGGTGGAGCGTGCCAAGCGGGCGTACGCGAGCTGGCGCGGGGTGGCGCCGGGGGACCGGGCCAGGCTGTTGCGCCGGTTCGCCGACCTGGTGGACCGTCACGGCGAGGAGCTGGCCCAGCTGGAGGTCGCCAACGCCGGCCACACGATCGGCAACGCCCGCTGGGAGGCCGGCAACGTCCGCGACGTGCTGCACTTCTACGCCGGCGCCCCGGAACGCCACCACGGCCTGCAGATCCCCGTGCCCGGCGGCGTGGACGTCACCTTCCACGAGCCGCTGGGCGTCGTGGGCGTGATCGTGCCGTGGAACTTCCCCATGGTCGTCATGACCTGGGGCGTCGCGCCCGCGCTCGCGGCCGGGAACACCGTGGTCGTGAAGCCGGCCGAGTGGACGCCGATGACCGCGCTGCGGCTGGCCGAGCTGGCCCTGGAGGCGGGCCTGCCGGAGGGTGTGCTGCAGGTGCTGCCCGGGGCCGGGGAGGTCGCCGGCGCCCGGCTGGTCGAGCATCCGGACGTCGCCAAAATCGTTTTTACCGGCTCGACCGAGGTGGGCAAGGAGATCGCCGCCAAGGCGGCGGGCCAGGTGAAGCGGCTGACGCTGGAGCTGGGCGGCAAGTCCGCAAATATCGTCTTCCAGGACTCTGATCTCGAAAAAGCGGCGAAAACCGCGCCGTATGCCGTCTTCGATAACTCCGGGCAGGACTGCTGCGCCCGATCGCGCATCCTGGTCGAGCACACCGTGTACGAGGAGTTCCTGGAGAGGCTGGGCGCCGCCGTACTGGAGGTCAAGGTCGGCGACCCCCTCGACGAGAGCACCGAGATGGGCCCGCTGATCAGCGCCGAGCACCTGGAGCGGGTACGCGGGTTCGTCGCCGAGCCGCACCTGCAGGGCGCCTGCCCGGACGGGCCCGGCTACTGGTTCCCGCCCACCGTGCTCACCTCGCGGGTCACCGACCGCGCGTTCACCGAGGAGATCTTCGGGCCCGTGGTGTCGGTGGTGGCCTTCCGGGACGAGGCGGACGCCGTACGTATCGCCAATGACACCCCCTACGGCCTGAGCGGGTCCATCTGGACCCGCGACGTCGGCCGCGCGCTGCGGGTGGCGCGCGCGGTCGAGGCGGGCAACCTGTCGGTCAACTCGCACTCGTCGGTGCGCTACTGGACCCCGTTCGGCGGCTTCAAGCAGTCGGGTCTGGGCCGCGAACTCGGCCCCGACGCCCTCAGCGCCTTCACCGAGACCAAAAACGTTTTCATCTCCTGGGAGTCATAGACATGCAGCGTTTGCAGGACCGCGTCGCCGTCATCACCGGTGCGGGCAGCGGGATCGGGCTGGCCACGGCGCGCAGGTTCGCCGAGGAGGGCGCCCGGGTGGTCTGCGTCGACATCGACGAGGAGGCCGGCAAGAAGGCCGCGGAGGAAGTCGGCGGGATCTTCGTCAAGGCCGACGTGACCAGCGACGACGACGTCGCCCGCATGTACCGGATCGCCTTCGACACCTACGGCGGCGTCGACATCGCCTTCAACAACGCCGGCATCTCCCCGCCGGACGACGACTCCATCCTGGAGACCGGCATCGACGCCTGGCGGCGCGTGCAGGAGGTCAACCTCACCAGCGTGTACCTCTGCTGCAAGCACGTCATCCCCTACATGCAGCGGCAGGGCAAGGGCTCCATCGTCAACACCGCCTCGTTCGTGGCCGTGATGGGCTCGGCGACCTCGCAGATCTCCTACACCGCCTCCAAGGGCGGCGTGCTGGCGATGTCGCGCGAACTCGGGGTGCAGTTCGCCCGCGAGGGCATCCGCGTCAACGCCCTGTGCCCCGGGCCGGTCAACACCCCGCTGCTGCAGGAACTGTTCGCGAAGGACCCCGAGCGCGCCCAGCGCCGCCTGGTCCACATCCCGGTCGGCCGCTTCGCCGAGGCCACCGAGATCGCCGCCGCGGTCGCCTTCCTGGCCAGCGACGACGCCAGCTTCATCACGGGCTCCGAGTTCCTCGTCGACGGCGGCATCTCCGGCGCGTACGTCACCCCGTTCTGATCCCTTCGCAGGCCTCTGATGTCTTACGTGCCCTCTGACGTCTTACGGCCCTCTGACGTCTTACGGCCCTCTGATGTCCTACGGGCCTCGATCTCTCAAGGGCCTTTGATCCGTTACGGCAAGCCACCGCCCCCGCCACCCGCCGCGCAGGGCGGGCGGCACTCCAGGGCCACGGCAGGCGGCCGCGCGGGGCGGGCCGCCGCGACGACCCACGCAGACCCGCTCCCACGGCCGGCCGGCCACCCGCGCGCCACGCCTCGGCCCCTTCTGGAGCCAGGTGCTCGCGTGGTGTGTTGGCCGGCGCTTCGGGTGGGCAGGCGGATGGATGAGGATGGAGGTATGAGCATGCGGCCCGTCATCGGGATCACCTGTTACGTGGAGCCCGCGCGGTTCACCGTGTGGGAGATGGACACGGCGCTGCTGCCGTACATGTACGTGGAGCAGGTGGCGGCGGCGGGCGGTCAGCCTGTCATCCTGCCCCCGGCCGGCGACCCCGCCGAGCTCGTCACCCGCCTGGACGGCCTCATCGTGGCCGGAGGCGGCGACATCGACCCCGCCCGGTACGACGAGCCCGCCCACGACCGCGTCGGCTACATCCGGAAATTTCGTGACGAAGCGGAGTTCGCCCTGATGTCCGCGGCTCTGGAGGCCGGGCTGCCCTTCCTGGGCATCTGCCGGGGGCTCCAGGTTCTCAACGTCAGTCTCGGAGGTTCCCTCCACCAGCACCTGCCCGACGTGACCGGCCACGAGGGCCACTCCCCCGCGCCGGGCACGTTCGGGCACCTGCCCGTCAGCACCGAACCCGGCACCCGCCTGGCCAAGATCCTCGGCCAGGACCCGCTCAACGTCCCCCACTACCACCACCAGGCCGTCAACCGCCTGGGCACCGGCCTGACCGTGAGCGCCCGCGCGGAAGACGGCACCGTCGAGGCGATCGAACTCGACGCCCACCCCTTCGCCGTGGCCGTCCAATGGCACCCCGAGGCCGGCAACGACCCCGCCCTCTTCCACGCCCTGACCACCGCCGCTACCCACCCCACCCCCTGACCCACACACCCACCCACAGACCACCCGGCCCCCCGGCCTCCGACGGGCCAGGCAGCGCTGTGAGGGGCGGTGCCGGATGCGGTGGTGGTGAGCGGCGCCCGAGGCCGGGCCGTGGTGGAGCGCCCCGAGGGTTTGCGTGATCAGCCGCGTTGGCGAGGGCCCGGGGATCCCGGCGACCCCTCGAACGGCCCAGGGGTCCGAGAGCCCGGGGGTTTGAACGGTCCGCCAGATCGGCGGCTCCGACAGCGCCCCGACCACCACAACCCGCCCCCGGCACCGCCCTCGCGCGCGCCTCCGGCCCCGGCAAGCGTCCGGCGCGCGACCCCGCCTCGGGCCGCCGCGGCCGCGTACCCCAGACGCCTTCACCCGCCCCTGTCCGGTCCGAAGCGGGCGGCTGTCAAGGTGACGGTCACGATCCCCCGCAAAAGCCGCGATCGACCCCAATCCGATAGACCACGAGGTAGAACGCCCCACGGCCGGGTCATGTCGGGCCCGTGAACGCCAGGTCAGCAGCGAATTCTGAATTGGGTCTTACTGGAAAGCTTCTTTACTTTTACTCTCAGAGTGTGGAGCTCGAGGTCCGGCATCTCAGAGTCGTATGTGCGATCGCGGACACCGGGAGCATCTCCAAGGCGGCGACGTCGCTCGGGATGTCCCAGCCCGCGCTCGCAGCGCAGCTGCGCCGCATCGAGCGGCAGTTCGGCGGCCCGCTGTTCGAGCGGGGCCGCGAAGGGACGACGCCCACTCCCTTAGGCCGCTGGCTGCTGTTGAGGTCGCGTTCGGTCTTACCCGCCTTCGACGATCTCGCGCGTGACGCCCGGCGCCACGCGCGGGACGAGCGCGACACCATCCGCGTCGGCTGTGCCCTCACCCGGCTGGCCATCTACGCGGCCAAGGCGTTACGCCGCCTGTTACCCGAGGCCGAGATCAGCCTTCGTACCGAAGAGACGACCGAGGTCCTGCCCGGACTGCTGGAGTCGGAACGCATCGAGCTGGCCACCCTGGACGACTATCCCGGCCACGAACTGCAACCGCCCCAGGGCGCCGTCTACGCCGAGATCGCGATCGAGCCGGTCTTCGTGGGGTTGACGGCCAGTCACCCTCTGGCGGCACACGACGAGATCGATCTGGCGGATCTCGCCAAGGAGCAGTGGGCGCAGCACGCGCTGCTGGAGTCGGGGCCGCGCGAGCATTTCTGGACCGCGTGCGCCGATCACGGGTTCTCGCCGATGGTCGGGTTCAAGGTGGACCTCAGCGTCGCGCTGGACCTGATCGCGGAGGGCCGCTGCGTCGGATTGTTCCAGGCCACGAGCCCTGCGCGGGACGGCATCGTGATCCGGCCGCTGGTCGGGTCACCGATGAAGATGCGTCACCTGATCGGCTGGACCGAGCACGGAGCGCTGGCTCCGCACGCCAAGGACCTCGTCCAGGCGGTCACCAAGACCTATTGGTCGGAGGCCATGCGCAACCCCACATACAACGCGTGGCTGCGGCGACATGGCGCCCATAGTGTGACGTTATGACAAATTGTGGGGTTACGGTCCGTGAGCCCCCGATGTCAGCTTGGGGTTGACTCCAGCCAGATTCACACCCCCCAAGGAGCCACGAGAGTGAACCCCAAGCTCAAACTGTCGGCCGCCGCGTTAGTCGCGCTGGCGCTGGCCCTGGTACCCCAGGCGGCGCAGGCCGGACAAGATCCCCCAACTCCAAGTGAGGCCAAGAGCGCCGTCACCTCGGCGCAGGGCGCGCTTGCTGCTTATGCCCCCTCCCTGCGTACCGCGCAGGACGACGCATACCACCTCCAGGCCAACACCCCCGGCGCGAACGGTCTGCAGTTCCTGACCTACTCGCGCACCTACAAGGGCCTGCCCGTCTACGGCGGCGAGGTCGTCGTCACCACGGACGCCTCCGGCCAGTCGGTCAGCGACGTCACCACCGGCCAGCAAGCCGTCATCAACGTCGGCACCACGGCCAAGGTGAGCGCGGCCACCGCCGCCGCCACGTCGCAGGCACGGATCAAGAAGGTGGACAGCGTCAGCGCGCCGTCGCTGGTCGTCCACGCCGCGAGCAAGACCCCGCGGCTGGCGTACGCGACCACCGTCACCGGCCCGTCCAACAACCGGACCGTCTACGTCGACGCGCTGACCGGCGCGGTCATCGACGAGGTCGAGCTGGTCAAGGCCGCCGAAGGCCGGTCCCACTACGTCGGGACCGTCACCATCGACACGCAGGCCACCTCGATGGTCGACCCCAACCGCCGCGGCATCCAGTGCGGCGGCCAGAACGGCTCCGCCTTCACCGGTTCCAGCCCCTGGGGCAACGGCGGCGCCACCGACCTGCCGACCGCCTGCGTCGACGTCCTCTACGGAGTCCAGAAGGAATGGGACATGCTCCGGGAGTGGGTCGGCCGCAACGGCATCAACGGCTCCGGCGGCGGCTTCCCGGCGCGCGTCGGCCTGGCCCAGGCCAACGCCTTCTGGAACGGCTCGTACACCAACTTCGGCCACAACGGCGCCAGCGCCCGCAAGAACCTGGTCTCGATGGACGTCGTCGGCCACGAGTACGGCCACGCCATCTTCCAGACCACGCCCGGCGGCGCGGGTTCCGGCAACGAGGCCGGCGGCCTGAACGAGTCCACCGGTGACATCTTCGGCGCCGTCACCGAGCACTACGCCAACAACCCGAACGACCCGCCGGACTACCTGGTCGGTGAGGAGCCCGCGCTCGGCGGCGGCCCGATCCGCAACATGTACAACCCGTCGGCTCTCGGCCACCCGAACTGCTACACCCCGGGGTCCTTCCCCGAGGTGCACGCCGGTGCGGGCCCGCAGAACCACTGGTTCTACCTGATGGCCGAAGGCACCAACCCGCAGGGCAAGCCCGCCAGCACCCGCTGCGACAACGGCCCGGCGATCGTCGGCATCGGCGTCCGCAAGGCCGCCCAGGTCTTCATGAACACGCTGAACAGGAAGACGTCCCCGTGGACGCACACCAAGGTCCGCGTGGCCGCGCTGCAGTCCGCCAAGGAGCTGTGGCCCGGTAGCTGCGCCGAGTTCAACGTGGTCAAGGCCGCCTTCGACGGCATCCGCCTGGGCGCCCAGTCCGGCGAGCCGACCTGCACCGCCCCGACCGACGACTTCTCACTCGCGCTCGACCCGGCCGCCGGCCAGACCGACCCGGGCGACAGCGTGACCACCACGGTCAGGACCACGGTGACCAGCGGCAACGCCCAGCAGATCACGCTGCGCGTCGGCACGCTGCCCAGTGGTGTGACGGCCCAGTTCAACCCGGCCACGATCACCGCCGGCCAGACCTCGACGCTGACCCTGTCGACCTCGGCGGGCAGCCCCGTGGGCGGCCACGCCGTACAGGTGACCGCTGACGGCACGGCCGTCGACAAGAACGCCACCTACAACCTCACGATCGGGCAGGTCCAGGACGACTTCTCGTTCGCGGTCAGCCCGGCGTCCGGCTCGACTCAGCCGGGCGGCTCCGCCCAGACCACCATCAACACCACGGTGACCAGCGGCTCCGCTCAGCAGGTCGCGCTGTCGGCCTCCGGTCAGCCCTCGGGCGTGACGGTGACCTTCAGCCCGGCCACCGTCACCGCCGGCCAGAGCTCGCAGGTGACCGTCGCCACGACCTCCGGTGTCGCGGCAGGGTCCTACCCGATCACGCTCACCGGCACCGGCACCAGTGGCAGCAAGACGGCCACCTACACGCTGACCGTGGGGAGCACCGGCACCGAATGGGCGCCGTACACCTCCTACACGATCGGCCAGGTCGTCACCTACCAGGGCGCCAGCTACCGCTGCCGGCAGAGCCACACCAGCCTGCCCGGCTGGGAGCCGCCGAACGTGCTCGCACTCTGGCAGCCGCTGTGAAGAAACTCCTAGTGTCAGGGCTGGTCACCGTCGTGGTGGCCGCCCTGGCCCCCCTCGCCGGCGCCACGAGCGCTCAGGCTGTCGCGCCGCCCAACATCCCGGTCGCGAACGTGACAGCCCACCTCAGCCAGCTCCAGTCGATCGCCTCGGCCAACGGCGGTAACCGGGCCTCGGGACGGCCCGGGTACAACGCCTCGGTCAACTACATCAAGGGCAAGCTGGACGCGGCCGGATACACCACCCGGATCCAGACCTTCAGCGGCGGCAGCAACCTCATCGCCGACTGGCCGGGCGGCCCGACCAACCAGACCATCATGCTCGGCGCCCACCTGGACAGCGTCGCCGCCGGTCCGGGGATCAACGACAACGGCTCGGGCTCCTCGGCCCTGCTGGAGATCGCCCTGACCCTGGCCAGCCAGCGGCCGACGGTGACCAAGCACGTCCGGTTCGGCTGGTGGGGTGCCGAGGAGCAGGGACTGATCGGCTCCCGGTACTACGTGCAGAACGGGGGTGCGGCGGGCGTCGAGGCGTACCTCAACTTCGACATGACCGGCTCGCCCAACCCCGGCTACTTCGTCTATGACGACGACGTGGCCCTGCAGCGGCTGTTCAACGACTACTACACCTCGATCGGCGTGCAGACCGAGCCGGAGCGCATCGGCGACGGACGCAGCGACCACGCCTCGTTCAAGAACGCCGGCGTACGCGTCGGCGGCGTCTTCACCGGGGCGAGCGAACGCAAGACGGCCGCCCAGGCCGCCAAGTGGGGCGGTCAGGCCAACCAGTCGTTCGACCGCTGCTACCACTCGGCCTGCGACACCTATCCGTCCAACATCAACACGACCGCGCTCGACCGTAACGCCGACGCGGCCGCACACGCGCTGTGGACCCTGGCCGTCGGCCAGTCACAGCAAAACGACTACTCCATGGCGGTGAGCCCGGCCTCGGCAACCCTCCAGCCCGGCCAGTCGGCGACGACGACGCTCACCACGACGGTCACCTCCGGCCAGACGCAGTTGGTCAGCCTCTCCGCCGGCGGCGTCCCGGCCGGGGTGACCGTCTCCTTCAACCCGCAGACGATCTCGGCGGGCCAGTCCTCGACGGTCACGGTCGCGGCGTCAGCGGCGGCGGCGAACGGTAGCTACCAGATCGCCCTCAACGGTGACGGCGCCGACAGCGACCGTTCGACCGCCTTCAACCTGACGATCGGGCAGGTCCAGAACGACTACTCGTTCTCGGTCAGCCCGGCGTCCGCCTCTGTCCAGCCCGGCGGCAGCGCGAGCGCCACCGTCAACACCCAGGTCACCTCCGGCCAGGCCCAGCAGATCGCGCTGACGGCCTCCGGAGCGCCCCAGGGCGTGACGGTGAGCTTCAGCCCGGCCACCATCTCGGCTGGCCAGACCTCCGCGGTGTCGATCGCGACGACGTCCTCGGTCGCCGCCGGCACCTATCCGATCACGCTCAACGGCGACGGCACCAGCACGGACCGCTCGGCCACGTTCACCCTGACCGTGGGCAGCACCGGCAACGAATGGGCGCCGTACACCTCCTACACGGCCGGCACGACCGTGAGCTACCAGGGCACCAACTACCGGTGCCTGCAGAGCCACACGAGCCTGCCCGGCTGGGAGCCGCCCGGCACACCCGCGCTCTGGCAGCGCCTCTAGAGGAGCATGTACGGCCGGCGTCCCGCCAGGCGCCGGTCGTACAGACGTGGCCGGGAACCGCTGGGGTGTGCCAGGTTCCCGGCCACACCCCGTGGCCGGCCGTTCATCCGGGGGGACGGCCGGCCGCGCTATGCGTTGCATCACACGCCCCGCAAAGTCCCGAAATATCCCGTTAAACACGGGGCAAGCAACACGCAGGGCCCCTGAACCTCTCGGCAAACACTGATCACCTCGCACACCAAGCTCGGCCCGATCCGGACATATCCCCCATAGGCTCGCCACCGTTGTCCGGATCCGATCCCCCTCAGGAGGGAGCCCGAGCTTTTGTCCAGCGACCTGGTGATCATCGCCGCGCTCGTCGCCGTCTCGATCGTGCTGGCCCGATTTCTCAGCACGAGGTGGAGGCTGCCACCCCTGCCGTTCCTGGTCCTGCTCGGCATGCTCGTGGGAATCCTGCCCTGGGTGCCGGTCGTGTCGATGGACCCGTACGTCGTGCTGACCGTCCTCATCCCGCCCCTGCTCTACCACCACGCCACCACGCGCAGCGCGCCCCGCGAGTCACGTGACGCCTGGCGGCCGATCATGCTCCTCGGCGTCGGGCTCACCCTCGCCACCGCCGGCGCCGTCACCCTCGTGGCCCATCTTCTGCTCCCCGGCCTGCCGTGGGGCGCCGCGCTGACCGTCGGCGCCGCCTTCGCGCCCACCCAGGCACTCGTCCTCGACCGGCTCGGCGCGCCGGAGCGCGTGCTCACCGTGCTGCGAGGCGAGAGCCTGATCAACGAGGGCGTCGCGGTCGTGCTGCTCGCCATCGGGCTTGAGCAGCTCAAACGCCCCGAGACCGTCTCCGTGGCCGCGCTGCAACTGGCCGCGGCGATCGCCGGCGGCGCGCTCGCGGGCCTCGCGCTCGGCTGGGTCGTCGTGCAGTTGCGCCGCCGGCTGGCCGACTCGGGGACGCTGATCGTGCTCTCGCTGGCCACGCCGTTCGTCGCCGAGATCAGCGCGAGCAAGCTCGGGCTGTCCGGCCCGCTCGCCGTCACCGCCGCCGGCTTCTACGTCGGGGCGCGCGGCCGCCTCTTCCACACCCCCGCGCGGGCCACCGAGCGGATCACCTGGCAGGTGCTGACGTTCCTGCTCGGCGGGACGCTCGCGGTCCTGCTCGGCCTCCAACTGCGCGATCTGGGCGGCTCACACTCCGGGCTGCCGATCACGACGGTCCTGCTGGTCACCGCGGCACTGCTGGGCGCGACTTCGCTGGTACGGCTGGCGTTCGCGCTGGCCGTCGACCGGCGCAGCGTCCGGGCCCTCACGCTGGGCGGCACCCGCGGGGCCTCGACGCTGGCCATCGCGCTGGCCATGCCCGCGCTGCCCGCCCAGGACGCGTTGATCTTCGCCGCCGCCTCGGTGGTGCTGGTCAGCGGGTTCGCCCTGCTCACGTGCCGCGCCGCCGTACCGGAGAGTGGGGGTGTCGCGGCGCCCGAGGAGGAGGCGCGGGCGCGGCAGGCGGCGGCCGCGGCGGCGATGCGCAGGCTCGACCAGATCTCCCACCGTCTCGACACCGGCACGCTGTGGGCGCAGCGGCAGTTGCTCGCGGTCGAGGCGAACGCCGGCGCCCCCCACGAGCTGCGCGACGAGCTCGCCAGGGCGCAGCGCGAGACGCTCGGCCAGATGTACACCGAAGGCCGCATCGGCGCCACAACCCTGCACAAGCTCACGGAAGAGATCGATTGGCGCGATCCACACGCGACAACACCCCCGTGACGGCACTAGGCTGGTTGGAGACACCGGTGAACCCGTGCGGGAGAGCGTTCTGACAATCCGGTCAGAGCCCCTGAAGGAGCAAGCCCTCCCCGCGAACCTCTCAAGGCAAAGGACCGCTCGGGCGAGGTGCCTCTGGAAAGCAGGCCTCCGGGCCTCGCCGAAGGTGAAAGTCCGGCAAAACCCGGGCGAAGCTCTCAGGCATCGATGACAGAGGGGGAGGATGCTGGCATCCGACCCTGCCCTGAGGTGCGAAGACCAATGTCCCGACCGACACCGCTGCGAGACGTTCACGAGAGTCTCGGCGCGACGCTGACCGACTTCGCCGGCTGGCTGATGCCGCTGCGCTACGGCAGCGAGTCCGCCGAGCACAACGCCGTGCGCACCGCCGCCGGACTGTTCGACCTCTCGCACATGGGCGAGATCTTCCTGACCGGTCCCCAGGCGGGCGAGGCACTCGACTACGCGCTCGTCGGCCACCTCTCGGCGCTGGCGCCCGGACGGGCCCGCTACACGATGATCGTCGGGGAGGACGGCGGGGTCCTGGACGACCTGATCGTCTACCGGCTCGCCGACGAACAGTTCATGGTCGTGGCCAACGCCTCCAACTACCTCCTCGTGGCCCGCGAGCTGACCGCGCGCGCCGCCGAGTTCGACGCCGTCGTGGACGACCAGTCCGAGCAGTGGGCGCTCGTCGCCGTGCAGGGTCCGCGCGCCCAGGAGATCCTCTCCTCGCTCACCGACGCCGACCTGCCGGGACTCAAGTACTACGCCGGCCTGCCCGGCGTCGTCGCCGGCGCCCAGGCGCTCATCGCCCGCACCGGCTACACCGGCGAGGACGGCTTCGAGCTGTTCATCGCCAACGAGGACGCGGTGCCGTTGTGGCAGGCGCTGGTCAAGGCGGGCGAGCCGTACGGGCTGATTCCGGCGGGACTGTCCTCGCGCGACACGCTGCGCCTCGAAGCCGGCATGCCGCTCTACGGCAACGAGCTGTCCACCGCGCTCACCCCGTTCGACGCGGGCCTGGGCCGAGTGGTGAAATTCGACAAGCCCGGCGACTTCGTCGGCAGGGCGGCGCTGGAGGCGGTCAAGGACGACCCGCCGCGGCGGCGCCTCGTCGGACTGGTCGCGCACGGGCGCCGGGTCCCCCGCCACGGGTACCCGGTGACCAAGGACGGCGCCGTGGTCGGCGAGGTCACCAGCGGGGCCCCTTCCCAGACCCTGGGTAAGCCCATCGCGATGGCCTACGTGGACACTGGTGTCACCGAAGGCGTGGCCGTGGACATCCGGGGCAGCCAGGAGGGCATGGACCTCGTCGCATTGCCCTTCTACAAGCGCAGCGCCCGTTCGTGAATACAAGCGCAGTAACCAGCAGGAGGACGTAAGTGAGCAGCATCCCTGACGAGCTGAGCTACACCAAGGAGCACGAATGGGTGGCCGGTCTCGACGACGGCCGGACCGTGACCGTCGGCATCACGGCCTTCGCGGCCGAGGCCCTGGGTGACGTCGTCTTCGTGCAGCTTCCCGAGGCGGGCTCGAACGTCGAGGCCGGCGACTCCATCGGCGAGGTCGAGTCGACCAAGTCGGTGAGCGAGATCTACGCTCCGGTCGGCGGCGAGGTCACCGAGGTGAACCAGGCCGTCGTGGACGACCCGTCGCTGGTCAACAACGACCCTTACGGCGACGGCTGGATGTTCCGGGTGCGTCTCGAAGGCGACCCGGAGGACCTCCTCTCGGCTGAGGAGTACGGAGCACTCACCTCCGGCGACTCCTGACCAATCGCCGGGGCCCGGCATGGGCCCCGGCACCGCCCTCCCCCCTGTTGCGGAAGGACGCATCAATGGCGATCAGCGTCTTCGACCTTTTCAAGATCGGAATCGGCCCGTCGAGCTCACACACCGGCGGCCCGATGGCAGCCGCGCACAAGTTCGCGCGCGGCCTGCACGAAGACGGCCTCGTCGAGCGGACCGCGCGGGTCGAGGCCATCCTCTACGGCTCCCTCGGCCTGACCGGCAAAGGCCACGGCAGTGACAAGGCCGTGCTCCTCGGCCTGTCCGGCGAGAAGCCCGAACTCGTCGACGTCGACACCGTCGACGAACGCCTCGCCGCCATGCGCGCCGCCGGAACCGTCCGCCTGTACGGCGAGCGCGACATCCCGTTCGTCGTCGGCGAGGACCTGGTCTTCGAACGCAAGATCAGTCTGCCCGAGCACCCCAACGGCATGCGCTTCACCGCCTTCGCCGCCGACGGGGAGAAGCTCCGCGAGAAGGTGTACTTCTCCGTGGGCGGCGGCTTCGTCGTCGACGAGAACGCCACCGGCGCCGACCGCATCAAGCCCGACGACACCGTCGTTCCGTACCCGTTCACCACCGCCGAAGAGCTCCTGAAGCACTGCCACAACACCGGTCTCTCCATCTCCGGCCTCATCCTGGAGAACGAGAAGGCCTTCGGCCGTACCGAACAGGAGATCCGCGACGGCATCCTGAACCTGTGGCGGGTCATGGCCGAGTGTGTGAGCCGCGGGATCAGCAAGGAAGGCATGCTGCCCGGCGGCCTGAAGGTCCGCCGCCGCGCCCACCAGCTCCACCGCCAGTTGTGCAGCGAGTCCCCCGAGAAGGACCCGCTCCAGACGATGGACTGGGTCTCGTTGTTCGCCCTCGCCGTCAACGAGGAGAACGCCGCCGGGGGCCGCATCGTGACCGCCCCCACCAACGGCGCGGCAGGCATCATCCCGGCCGTCCTGACGTACTACACGCGCTTCGTCCCCCAGGCCAACGACGAGGGCGTGGTCCGCTTCATGCTGACAGCGGCCGCGATCGGCGTCCTGTTCAAGGAGAACGCGTCGATCTCGGGCGCCGAGGTGGGCTGCCAGGGCGAGGTGGGCTCGGCCTGCTCCATGGCCGCGGCAGGCCTGACCGAGGTCCTGGGCGGCACTCCCGAGCAGGTGGAGAACGCGGCGGAAATCGGCATCGAGCACAACCTGGGCCTGACGTGTGACCCGATCGGCGGCCTGGTCCAGATCCCGTGCATCGAACGGAACGCGGTGGCCAGCATCAAGGCCATCACCGCCGCCCGCATCGCCCTGCGCGGCGACGGCCGCCACTTCGTCAGCCTGGACAAGGCCATCAAGACGATGCGCGACACGGGCCGGGACATGCTCGACAAGTACAAGGAGACCTCACGCGGCGGCCTGGCCGTCAACGTCATCGAATGCTAAGAGCAAGGTCCTCCCCCATGGGAGCGCTTCGCGCATTGAGGTCGGGCTGTGACAGTGGGGGCGTTGCCCCCACACCCCCGGGGTTAACCGCGCGGTCCTTCCCATGGGAGCGCTTCGCGCATCGGGGATCGGGCTGTGACAGTGGGGCTCCGCCCCACACCCCGGGCGAGGGAGAACCCTCGCGCTCCCCACGTGGCCGACGTCCTGTTGTTGCGCCGGGGTGGATTCCCAGCTCGCGATGAGTTGGCCGCAGAGTGGGGCATTGGCGCCTGACCGACGTATCGCCTGTCCAAAGCGAGCGTGGGAACAGATCGAGGCACAGCCTGAGGGCTGCGCGACCTGGCCAGCGCGGCCTACGCTCGTGACCCTGTGGAGGGCGTTCCCAACGCCTGTGAGCTGAACCACGTCAGCGACGACGTCACCACCTGGTACACGATCACCGTGTATGAAGGTGTCGAGGTGTGCGTATTCGGGTGGTCCGGCCGAGCCTCTGATCACCACCGGGAAACGCGAACCGTACGAACGGACATAGCCGTAAGACGATGCGCGGCCCGGGGAGGGACATGCTCGACAGGTACAAGGAGACCTCACGCGGCGCCTTGGCCGTCAACGCCATTGAATGGCTGATAGCAAGGTCTTCACGGTGGGCTCAGGCAGCGTCCAGTGGGGCGCAATCCCACGCCCAAGGGCGAGGGATACCCCTCGCGCCCCCACGTGACTGACATGGTGGTCGCGCCAGGGTTGAGAGGCTCGAATGCCGAGCGCCTCGCAGCCGGAGGCGCTCATGTCGCGATGTTGAGTTCAACCAGACATTGTGGTGGCGATGCGGGGTGTCAGCGCTGGCGCCGCATGGTCCAGAACAGCCAGTTGCTTTGGGCGGCACATGTGGCAACGTCCCAGCCCTGGCCGCCGAGTTCGGAAAGTACCGCGACCACCTCGTCGTAGCTGCCGGAGAACACGCGCTCGTTGCCGCCCGGCAGGTTGACCCGGATGGCGTTCGTGTCCCACAGCCACTCGACAACACCGAACTCGTACGTGAACATCGTCGCCCCACATCCCTCGGCCGCCACAGGACCCAGGAAGATAGCACGATCTTGGTGACGCGGAAGCCGTGAACGATCGGCCGCTCGCCGGTCATCGCGGGGCGTTCTCTTCCAGGCCGTCGCCTGGACCAGGCCATGAGGGGTCTGCCGGGTGGGGTGCCAGCAACCGTCTCAGCGCCGGTGATGACTGCAGGACGTGGGAGAACATCAGGTCGGCCGGGACGGTGGAGCCGGGGCCGGGCCGGTCGAGGTTTCGGTGGTGCCATGTCGTGATCTGTTCGGCGAGGCCGGGCAGTCGTGGATCCGTGGGAGGCCAGTCCAGGGCGTGGGAGATCGTCCGGTAGAGCTCCACGAATGCCGGATCGTCAAGGGCCGCGCTCTTGACGGCGACCCATTCGGGCACGGCTTGGGGGGTCTGGGCGGTGAGCATGATCCAGACGTCGCGTTCCACGCGTACCAGAGCCTCGCCGACGCCCAGGGCGCGCTCGCGGTCGAGGATGCGCACGACGTCCTCCGGGAGGAACAGCCGGTCTCCGGCGGCCAGTTCGGAGATGCGCCTGCGGTGTTCGCGGAGCTGGTCCATCCTTTCGGCGAGGGAGTCGTCGATCTCGGTGACGGCCTCGGTGAAGTGGCCGGGGCTCGCGTGGAGGAGTTCGTCGATGCGGGCGAGCGGGACGCCGGCGTCGGCCAGGGTCTTGATCCGGATCAGGTCGACGACGGCGGCGGCGCCGTACCGGCGATATCCGGAGGCGTCCCGCTCCGGCTCGGGCAGCAGGCCGAGATGGTGATAGTGGCGGACGGCGCGTACCGTCACGCCGGCGTGAACGGCGAGCTGACCGATGGTGAGCACCTCTATATCTTCGCGCCGCACATGAGGTGGTCCATCGCGGCGTTGATGAGCTTCTCGATGGGGAGGGCGTTCTCGTTGGGGGCCCACAGGGTGGTGAGCAGGACCATTCCGCGGCGGCCGTCCTCGGTGAAGCCGCTGTGGGTGGTGTGGCCGGGGGTGTTTCCCGCGTGACCCCAATAGGGGCCGCAGGGGGATTGGAGCTGGGCGATTCCCAGGCCATAGCGTGCGCCGGGGAAGACGGGGTCCCATTCGGGGGCGGGGACGGTCCGCTTCATGGCGGCGAGTTCGGCCGGGTTGAGGAGTTCGCCGCCGAGCAGTGCCTGCCAGAACCGCAGGAGGTCGGGCATCGTGGTGATGAGGTCGCCTGCCGCGCCGGCCGGGGTGAGGTTCCATTCGGTGGTTTCGACCGGCTCGGGGCTGTCGGGGAATGCGGTGTAGCCGGTCGGGTGCGGGTCCGGGAGCTTGGGGTCGCCGCCCGGTGAGAAGGTGCGGTCGAGGCCGAGGGGGCGGAGGATCCGGTCCTTCACCTCCTGTGGTCGCGGGTTCCCGGTGACCTTCTCGATGATCATCCCGGTCAGCGTGTAGTTGGTGTTGGAGTAGCTCCAGCGCTGGTCGTCGGGTTCCGGGATCCAGTCGGGTTCGTGGCGCATGGCGAGGGCCACGAGGTCCTCGGCGGTGTAGGAGTCGTAGCGGTGCTCGCGGAAGTCCGCCGCGGTCCAGATCGGTACGTCGAAGATGTACTCGGGCAGGCCGCTGGTCTGCTGGAGCAGCCGCCGGACGGTGATCTTGGCGCCGTCGTTGCCGTTGCCGCGTACCACGCCGGGGAGCCAGTCCTCGACGGTGTCGTCGAGGGAGAGCCGGCCTTCGCCGACGAGCTGGAGCGCCACGGTGGCGGTGAAGGTCTTGCCCGTGCTGCCCATCCGGAAGAAGCTGTCGTGGGCGACGGGCCGGCCGGAGGTCGTGCCGCAGTGAGCGGTCAGTACTTCTCTGCCGGTGTGCACCGCGGCGAGCAGCCCGGGGATGCCTTTGTCATGGATGGCCTGAAGATCGGCCTCAAGGACTGATCTGTCGTATGTGCTGGTCATGGATCCGATGCTCGACCCCTGACGCAGGGTCAGGGTCAAGCCCTCTGGAGCAGTTTCTCGGTATAGGCGGCCAATCGGGCGGCGTCCGCCGGGTCGAGCGTCTTCAGCGACAGGTCGACTTCCCGGCCCCGGTCGACGGCGGAAAGCGCCGCCGATGGGGGCTGGTCGATCCAGCCCACGATCGGCCGGACCGCGTCGGGGACGGGCCGGGCGAAGAGCCGGGCCAGCAGTTTGAGCGAGCCTCTGACCAGCGGATTCTGGTGGCCGGTGCCACTGCGGGTGAAGCCGGGGTGATAGAGCACGTAACGGGCCTTGCTGCCGGCGCTGTCGGCGAAGGCCACGCCCAGCAGGTCGTTGGCGCGGCCGGCCTGGAGCTGGGCGCGGATCTGGCCGTAGCGGCGGGTCAGCTGCGGGTCCTCCCAGACGATCCCGCCCGCCGTGTTGCCCACTCCGGCCACGTTGATGATCACCGGAGCGGGGGCGGCGTCGAGCAGCGGGATCAGGCGGTGGCTGAGCAGGTAGCGGCTCAGGTAGTACAGGGCGAAGGTGAACTCCAGCCCCTCCGCGCTCTCCCGCCGTCTCGGACTGACGCGGTTGGCGAACAGGGCGAGCGCGTCGATGGCGTCGTGGGAGTCGCGCAGGTGGGTGACGACCCGCTCCACCTCGGCGATCGAGGAGAGATCGGCTTGGAGAAAGTGCAGGTCAGGGTTATTGGCGTGGGCGAGTAGCACCTTGCCTTTGGCCTGGTTGCCGCCGATCACGGTGACGCGGTCGCCGCGCGCGAGCCGTTCCAGAGCGGTCGCGCGGCCCATGCCGTCGGTGCCGCCACTGATGATCACGGTCTTGGGCACGGCGCTTCTCCTCCATAGGCTCGTGGTCAGCGACACTCATCGTGCGGTACGCACGCCGGAGGCCGGAAGAAGGCAGTTTGATGTCAGGTACGAACACGCGTGTCCCCTCCATCCAGGCTCACGAGCTGCCTCGGCCGGTCCCCCTGGCGGAACTCGACGAGTGCCCGGTCGGTGGGGTGTTCCGGCGCATGGGCGACCGATGGAGCCTGCTGCTGGTGGCGTTGCTCGGCGAGGGCCCGCGTCGCTACAACGAGCTGCACCGCTCGATCGAGGGCATCAGCCAGCGCATGCTGACCCGTACGCTGCGCGGGCTGGAGGTGGACGGGCTGGTGCGCCGGGAGGTGTTCCCCACGGTGCCGCCCAGTGTCGAGTACAGCCTGACGCCGCTGGGCAGGACGCTGCTCGAACCGGTGTCCGCCCTCGCCGACTGGGCGGTGCGCCACGAGGCGGAGATCAACGAGTCGCGATCCAGATATGAGCGTTGAATTCCCTGATGCGGGGTTTCTGATGATCTTCGCTGGGTGATCTTCCCTGGCGTGAAAACGACCATGGTGCTGCTCCTGGCAGCGGCGCTCATCGCGGTGGATCCCGGCCGGAGTGGGGCGGCGCTCGCCGCGCCCGCCGCGGGCTGCGGGTTCAGCGGGCGGCACCTGACCCTGGCGGCCGGTGAAACGTTCGCACTCGACTTCAGCTTCCGCAATCCGACGGCGAGCGATCCCGACACCACGTTCACCGCGGTGATGCTGGAGAACGACTTCTACGGCCCCCGCCACACCTACCTCGTCAGGAACGTGGGCGGCGGCACCGGGGTCAACGTGAACACGCACCTCACGACGGGCGCGGCGCCCATCGGAACCGACGACATCACGATCGAGGTCACCTCGTCGCACACGGGCGCGACCATCCTGGCCACGTGCACGACGAGGCTCACCGTCAGCGGCGACACCGACCTCGACGGGATTCTCGACGAATGGGAGACCTCGGGCATCGACGGGAACGACGACGGCGTCGCCGACCTCACGCTGACCGGCGCCAACCGCCGCCGCAGGGACATCTTCCTGGAGCTTGATCACATGCAGCAGCACGACCTGCTGCCCGTGGCCGGCCAGAACGTCGTGGCCGCGTTCGCCGCCGCCCCGGTGATCAACCCGGACGGCAGCACCGGGATCACCCTGCACATCGACCTGGACGAGGAACTCGCCCACGAGAACGACGTGACCACGTGGACGGAGTACGACACGATCAAGGCGGGCGCGTTCGGCACGGCCGCCCAGCGGGCCAGACCCGAGGTCATCGAGGCCAAACGCAAGGTCTACCACTACGTGCTGTTCGGGCACACGCGCGACGGCGGCAACTCGTCGGGACGGGCCGAGATCAACGGCAACGACGTGCTGGTGACGCTCGGCGGCACGCCCTGGGCCGTGGACACCGCGGGCCACCACGTCGGCAACGTCCGGGAGCAGGCGGGCACGCTCATGCACGAGTTCGGCCACAACCTGGGCCTGCGTCACGGCGGCGCCGACGACACCAACTGCAAGCCGAACTACATCAGCATCATGGGCTACTCCTTCCAGACCACGCTGATCCCGCAGGTGACGGGGCCGAACCGGCTGGACTACTCCCGCGGGGCGCTGACCGAGCTGAAGGAGAACTCGCTGCTGGAGTCCGACGGCGTCGGCGCCGGCGGGACCGACTTCACGTTCTGGAGCGCGGACGGCGGCGCCGGCGGCCTGAGCAGCGCGCAGGCCAACGGCTCGCTCGACTGGAACGAGAAGAACGGCCAGGACCCCGAGCGGGTCTCCGTCGACATCAACAACCTCGGCTTCGACGACTGCCGCGCCAGCCCCGGCCAGACGCTGACCGGGCACGACGACTGGGCCAATCTCGACTACAACTTCCGCGACGACCCCGACTACGCCGACGGCACGCACTCGCCGACGCCACCGGAGATCACCGGTGAGGTCGCGGCGGAGATCCGCGAACGTGTCGAGCAGGCGCTGGCTCCGAAGGCCGAGGCCGGGGGACCGTACACCGGAGTGGAGAACGCGCCGGTCGCCTTCACCGGCAGTGCGACGGGGACGGGCGCGCTCACCTACGCCTGGGACTTCGGCGACGGGACCACGGGCACGGGCGCGCAGGCCACGCACGTCTACGGCGACGACGGCACGTTCACGGTCACGCTGACCGTCACCGACCAGGGCGGCCGCACGGGCAGGGACACGGCCGCGGTCACCGTCGCCAACCTCGCGCCGGCCGTGGCCATCGAGGGGCCGGACACGCGCGTCGCCCGCGCGGGGGTCGCGGCGGAGTGGGCCGTGCGCGGCGCCGATCCGGGCAGCGACGACCTGACCGTGACCTGGACCTGGGGCGATGGGCAGAGCACGAGCACCGCGTACCTGATCGATCCGCCGGGCACCGACCCCGACCCCAGCCCCGACGTGCGGCCGCGCGACGTGCGCGACGTCGCCCGCCACACGTGGACCAGGCCTTGCGTGTACGGCGTGCGCGTGACGGCGGCCGACGACGACGGCGGTCAGGCGGCGGACGAGGCGACGCTGGTCGTCACCGGCGACGGCGGCGGCCCGAGGCTGCTGGCCTTCTGGGCGCTGCGCATGCGTCCCGGCGGAGCGCCCGTGGGCTGCCTGCTGCGCACGGCGGAGCACATGAGCAGAGTGTTCTCCGAGGTCGTGGACGTCTCGACCAGGGAGCGGGCGTTCACCGTCCTGACGCCGAGAGGCATCGACCCGCGTCGCCAGCTCGACGCCCAGTTGCTGACGGCCTGGCTGAACTTCGCCGACGGCGCCCACACGCTGGACGAACTCGTGGACGGCGACGGCGACCAGATTCCGGACACCTCGTTCGCCACGGCCATGGCCAGGGCGGAGGCCGTGCGCCTGGATCCCGCCGCCACGCCCGCGGCGATCGCGTTCCAGGTGAGCGTGCTCAACGGCATCAACGTGTAGCGGGCCGGGTGTTGCCCCCGCCCTTCAGCGCGGGGCGGGGGCATCGCGGACGGCCTACTCGACGCGCACGATCTGCCAGCGCGGCGGGGTGCCGGTGGACATCGCGTCCGAGCAGCTGCAGTTGCCGCAACCAGGGGTCATCGTGTTCTCCTCGCCATGTCGGGGAAGGGATGACGTACCCCTCACGACCGGCCCTCACGCTGACCCCCCGGCCAGACTTGCCAGTCACCCGGCGGTGTAGCCATCGGCGAACTCCTCCGACGGCGCGACGTTGGTGATCACGTCGACCAGGACGCCGTTGGGGTCGGCGACGATGAAGTGGCGCTGGCCGAAGTCCTCGGTCCTGATCTCCAGCTCGGGCTTCAGCCCTTCCGTGAGCACGAGGCGCTCCCACTCGGCGTCCACGTCGTCCACCTCGACGTTGAGCAGAACGCCCTGGGCGGGCTTACGGTACGCGGCGGGCACCGTGGGGTGGTCGTAGTTCAGCAGGGCCAGCTCATGGGCGCCCCGGCGCAGGCTGACGTACCAATCGGCCTCAAAAGTGATCTCGAACCCGAACAGTCGCACATAGAAGTCACGCGACTCGGCCAGCCGGGAGCTGCCGATGACCGGGTAGAAGCTGCTGACGTTCATGAGAAATTCCTTTCGCATACCATCGGTATGCGACGTAAACTAGCTCGCATACCGTCGGTATGTCAAATGGAGGTCGATGTGAGCACCCGGGCCGAGCAACGTGAGCAAACGCGCGCCACGCTGCTGCGCGAGAGCAGGAGGCTGTTCGCCGGCCAGGGGTACGCCGCGGTCGGGCTGGCCGAGATCGTCGCCGCCGCCGGGGTGACCAAGGGCGCCCTCTACCACCACTTCGCCGGCAAGGCCGAGCTGTTCCGCGCCGTGCTCGACCAGGTGCAGCAGGAGGTGGCCGCGCGGGTCGTCGCGGCGGCCGACGCCGAGAAGGAGCCGTGGGATCAACTGGTGGCGGGCTGCCGGGCGTTCCTGACGGCCAGCACCGATCCCCTGCTGCAGCGCATCATGCTGGTGGACGGCCCCGCCGTACTCGGATGGGCGCAGTGGCGGAAGCTCGACACGGACAACTCCGCGCGCCACCTGGGCGAGGCGCTCACCGGGCTGGTCGAGCTGGGCGTCATCGCGCGCCAGCCGGTCGAGCCGCTGACCCACCTGCTGTCCGGCGCGATGAACGAGGCGGCGCTCTGGCTGGCCGCGGCGGGCGGGCCGCGCGACCTGGCCGACACCCAGGCCGCGCTGGCCCGGCTGCTGGACTCTCTGCGCGCCCAAGCGGTGGACGCTTAGCGCCGTACGTGCAGGCGGACCACGGCGCCGCGGTCGTCCTCGCAGACCTCGCGGCGGATGCGGCCGACGATCTCGCGGTCCAGTTTGTTGACGATCGTGCCGACGTCGGCCGACGCGGGGCAGGCCAGGTGGACGTTGAGCCGCTCGGCGTCGCCCACGACGCGTACGGCCGCGCCGGTCAGGCCCTCGACGTCCTTCAGGCCCACGCACAACATCGCGGTGCCCGTCCCGCTGCGCGCGCCCCTGCGGCCCCAGCCCAGGCTGAGCAGGAACCAGCGCAGCGAGAGCAGGGCGAGCACGAGCAGGGTCAGCGCCAGCAGCCAGAGCATCCACGGCTGCGCGGCGACGGACTCGGCGGCGGCGTCGGGCAGGACCTTCGCGCGCGGGGCCAGGCCCGGCAACAGGTTCTGGCCGCGCAGGTAGGCGTAGGCGCCGGCGGCGAGCAGGATCGTGCCGACGACGGCCAGGCCGATCCGGTTGCCGGAGTACTGGCGCATCACAGCCCCCTGGTGCGCAGCCGAACCACGACCTCGCCCGCGCAGATCGCGCCGAGGCCGGCCAGCCGATCGCCCACCGCGGTGCCGACCTGCCTGAGCATCGCGCCCGAGCTCTCCGATCCCGTGGTCACGGTAACCTCGATCGCGCGTTTGCGCAGCCGGACGCGGGCGCGGGCCACGCCGTCGACGTCCTGGGCGACCGCGCGCAGCGTGCGGCGCAGCCCGGAACGGGTGATGCCGACGACGATCAGCGGGTCGGCGGTCTCGACCGGAACCAGCCGCGAACGTCCGGGAACGATCGCGAGCGCCAGCAACCCCGCACCGCCGATCACCGGCACGAGCGCGGCGAAGGAGATCTCCCACCACGTGGTACGGCCGGCCACCGCGAGCACCCGGTCCAGCGGAATCCATCCCAGCGGCGTCCCCATCAGCGCCGCGACCAGCTCCGCCGCGGTCAGGCCGAGCCCGGCCGTGAGCGCCAGCGCGAGCGTCACGCCGACGGGTGCGCGGGCGGGCTTGAGCGCCCGGGTGAACCTTTTGCGCGGAGTCTCCGGCTGGGCGAGGGAAGCTGCGCCCGGCAGCCGCTGCTGGAGCGTGGTCATCACATCGACCATGGGTACACGGCTCATAGCCGCCCGTCGCCCTCCCCGCCGCCGGTTTGCCGGATCATTACGGGACTTCCGAAGAATGCGAATCATGCTCATGTCCGGTTACGCTGCAGCCATGGACGACCGTCAGCGCTACGACCGCGCCACCGCCGCGCTCGAACCACCGTTCGCGATCCTCGATCTGGCCGCCCTGCGCGCCAACGCCGCGGATCTGGTACGGCGGGCCGCCGGCAAGCCCATCAGGGTGGCCAGCAAGTCGGTGCGATCGCGACCGGTGCTCGAACGCATCCTGGCGATGGACGGCTTCCAGGGCATCATGGCCTTCACCCTGCCGGAGGCGTTGTGGCTGGTGAGCCAGGGTTTCACGGACGTCCTCGTGGCCTATCCGACCGCCGACAGGCAGGCGCTGGCCCGCCTGGCGGCAGACGCGGCGGCCGCCCGCGAGATCGTGCTGACCGTGGACTCCGTCGGCCACCTGGACCTCGTCGAGGACGCGGTGGCCGGGGTGCGGTCCCGGCACGAGATCCGGCTGTGCATCGACATCGACGCCGCGTTCGTCGCCCTGAACGGGAAGTTCCGGGCCGGAGCGCTGCGCTCCACGGTCCGCGAGCCCGAGCAGGCCGCCGAACTCGCCGCCGCCATCGCCAAACGCCCCGGCCTCAGGCTGAGCGGCCTCATGGCCTACGAGGCCCAGATCGCCGGAGTGGGCGACGACCCGCCGGGGAGCGCCGCCTACACCCGTCTGGTCCGCCTCATGCAGAGCCGTTCGGCCCGCGAGCTGATCATCAGGCGGGGCCGTATCGTCAACGCGGTCCGCCGGCTCGCCGACCTCGACTTCGTCAACGGCGGCGGCACCGGCAGCGTCGAACGCACCGTCCGCGAGAAGGCCGTCACCGAGGTGGCGGCCGGGTCCGGGTTCTTCCATCCCCGGCTGTTCGACTTCTACCGCGGCGTCACCGGCCGCCCCGCCGCCCTGTTCGCCCTGCCGGTGGTGCGCCGACCGGCCCCCGACATCGTGACCGTGCTGGGCGGCGGCTACCCCGCCTCGGGAGCGGCGGGGCCCAGTCGCCTGCCCCAGCCCTACCTGCCCGCGGGGCTGCGGTACGCGGCCGACGAGGGCGCGGGCGAGGTCCAGACCCCGTTGCTCGGCCAAGCCGCCCAGGACCTGAGGGTCGGCGACCGCGTCTGGTTCCGCCACGCCAAGGCGGGCGAGCTGTGCGAACGTTTCGACGCCCTGCACCTGATCGACGGCGACGAGCTCGTCGGCCAGGTCCCCACCTACCGCGGCGAGGGCCGCACCTTCCTCTAGTACGGCACGTAGAACGTGAGCAGGTCCGCCGTGAGCGGCGGGAACAGGGCCCGGAACAGCTCTCTCCGCCTCGTGTAGACGTCGGGCCTGACGCGGGTCAGCCCCTCCATCCCCTGCGCCCCGAACACCAGGGCGGGCAGGTAGTCCGGCGCCACCGCCGCGCCCATCGGGCCGGGCCCCTGCTTCTGGCCACCGGCCGTGACCTCGCCGAGGCCGTCGGCGGTGACCGGAATCCGGTAGTGAGCCCCGAAAGTCGTGATCACCAGGTCGGGCTCCGCGTAGTCCACCCCGGACTCGGTGAGGCGCTGCCAGAGCAGCGGCCGCAGCCGGTCGAGCAGCGCCGCGGCGTCCGGGATCCGGACGTAGTACCGCTCCGGCTCCTCGCGTGGCTCGTCCTTCACGAACTCCTGCCAGGCGGCGGCGGTGACCGTACCGGCTCGATGGACGACCCGCAGCTCGCCGTCCGGCCTGAGCGCGGCGACGCCGCGCAGCAGGTCACGCGCGGCCGCCTCGTCGGACGCGGCGGGCTCGGCGAGCAGGGTCTCGCCGTCCGGCGGCGGGACCCGGACCGAGGCGACGACCGCGCCGTCCCGTTCCAGCACCCAGGTGCTGCTGCCGTCATGAGCCAGGAGCCAGCGCGCGCACGCCGCGGAGTGCGGCATGGTCACGTCGAACCGGCTCTGCGCCGCATCCTGCAGCGCCCGCAGGGCGGGGAGGTCGGACGGCTCGGCCCGGCGGAGCGCGGGCGCGCCGTCCCCCGGCGGCAGGCGGCGCACGCTCAGCGCCGGCGGAATGTCGATGGCGTACTCGTAGCCGAACAGCCGGTAGAAGTACGGGATCCCGATCATCGTCTGGACGACGTGCCCGCGCGCGGCGGAACGTTCGTGCGCCCACTTCATGAGGGCCCGCACCAGCCCGCGCCCCTCGTACGCGCGGTCGGTGGCGACCAGCTCGACCTGTCCGGCCGGCAGCCGCACGCCGCCGATGCGAACGTTCTCATCGAGCAGCGTGGCGGTCGAGACGACCCGGTCCCCGTCGACGACCACGGCACAGGCTTCCCACCCGGCCTCCGGATCCTCCACGACCAGCCGGTGGTCCACGGCGTCGACCGGTTCGCCGCGCTCGGAGAGCAGGGCGCCGATCTGGTCGAGGTCCGCGGGCCGCGCCTGGCGTAGTTCCAGGCCACCGGGCAGCGGGACGGGGTTGTTCGTGCTCACGGCCGCGACTATGACACCGCCCGATGCCGTGCGTCCATCGAGTTTCCGCGCTACTGCGACCGAGCGCACACCGGGCACGCGGCCTGCACCAGAGCGCGGCGTTCCTCGTCCACCGCGACCACTTCACCACTTCCCAGGCAGCACCGGCACAGGCGGAGCAACGCGGTCTCCGGGTCGTCCCACCCCGGGCTGTTGCAGCGGTGACAGGCCAGCGGGATGCCGCCGACCCACTGCACCCGCTTCCCCCGGCACTGGGGACACGTGGGCTCACTGTTCATCCCGCCCTCCCTCTCCGATTGAAGGTCTCATGGGGTGAACGCCGCTGCTTCCGCGGCAAAGTTTCAACCGAATGTTCAACGATACCGTTGAAGTCATGGACATCAAGGACATAGCCCGTCCCCTCGACGGCGCGGCCATCTCCACCTTCCTCCAGTCTCTGCCCACCCGGCCTCTGCTCCTCGGCCTGGGTGAGGCCACCCATCGCGTGGACGCGCTGCCGGAAACGCGCAACGAGATCTTCCGGCACCTGGTCGAACATGAGGGTTACCGATCGATCGCGCTCGAAATCGACTGTCTCATGGGCCTGATCGTGGACGACTACGTAACGAAGGGAATCGGCACCCTCGACGAGGCCATGGAGCGGGGCTTCAGCCACGGCTTCGGCGCCTTCCCCGGCAACCGCGAACTCGTGCGATGGATGCGGGCGTACAACGAGGAGCATGAGGAAAAGATCCGGTTCTTCGGCTTCGACGGTCCGCTGGAGTATTGGGCGGCGAGCCCGCGGCAGGCGCTCACCGCACTCTACGACCTCCTCCACGACCCGCTCCCCTACACCTGGGAAACGCTCGACACGCTGCTCGGCCAGGACGATCCGTGGTCGAACGAGGACTCGGCCATGGATCCGTCCCAGTCGATCGGCCGGTCCGACGAGGCGCGGCAACTGCGGCTGATCGCCGACGACCTGGTGGCGCTGCTCGACACGCAGGCGCCGGGGCTGGGCGTGGCCGAGAGGGAGCTGGCGGGACTGTACGGGCGTACCGCCGTCGGCCTGCTGCGTTACCACTACTGGATGGCCGACTCCTCCCCCGCGAGGTGGAGCCGGCTGTCGAGCCTGCGGGACGCGATGATGGCCGCCAACCTGCGCGCGATCACCGAACTCGGCCCGGCCCTGGTCTTCGGCCACAACCTCCACCTGCAGCGCAACAAGGCCGCCATGAGCTTCGGCGACCAGACGCTGGAGTGGTTCGGCGCGGGGGCGATCGCCGAGACGCACCTGGGCGACCGCTACACCTTCCTGGCCACGGCCCTCGGCACCATCGGCACCGAGGTCCCGCCCCCGGACACCGTGGAGGGCATCCTGTCCGCGCTCCCCTGGGACCGCGCCCTCGTCGACGCCCGCCCTCTGGCCGAATCCCTCACCCGGCCGAGCTCGCGCACTTCGCACGACTTCGCCTATTTCCCGCTGGACCCGGCCCATCTCGGGCTGATCGACGGCATCGTCTTCCTCAGCCAGGTAGCCCACCGCGCTGATCCGGAGAAACCGTGACCGGCCCCGCCGCACCCTGACCGGCCGGGATCGGCTCGCCCGCGACCGGCCGGCGGCCCAGGTCCCGTACCGGCCGGATCAGCAGCAGCGCGGCCACCACGCCGACGGTCACCATCGCCGAGCCCAGCAGGACGGTACGCGGCTCGACCAGCAACGCGACCGGTCCCGCCAGCGCCTGGCCGACCGCCATGCCCGCGACCGACCCGGCCACCTGGTAGGCCGAGACGCGGTTGAGAACGTCGGGCGCCACCTGCGTCTGCACGCTCGTCGTCCACATCACCGACCAGAACGCCAGTGCGACCCCCCCGAGCACATGCCCGGCCATCATCACCGGCAGCGGCGGCCCGAGGGCGACCGTCAACGGCACCGCCACATACCCCGACAACGCCACCGCCCCCGCCGCCAGCGGCCGGCCCGGCCGGAGCCGGATCGCGACCAGCCCACCGGCCACCGTGCCCAGGCCGAGAGCCGCCATCACCCAGCCGTAGTCGGCCCCGATGACCTGCGACGACAGCGGCACGGACGGCCCGATCACCAGAACCCCCCAGAACACCCAGACCAGGATGACCGACCACATCCAGCTTCTGGCCTTGAACTCATGCCACCCTCGGCGCAGATCGCTCAGCACGTCCGAGGGCTCCGGCTTGGGTACGGCCACGCGCACCAGCAGCAGGAGAACCGCGCTGACCAGGAACGTTCCCGCGTCCAGCGCATAGACGAAGACCGGACCGGCCGCCAGCACCAGGATCCCGGCCAGCGCCGGTCCGGCCAGGTGGGTGATCGCTTCGGCGATCTTCAGGGTGGCGTTGGCCCGCTGCGGATCCCGGGAGACGAGCGGCACCATCCCGTTCACCGAAGGCTCGAACATCCCGGCCCCGATGCCGGACAAGAACGCCATCGCCAGCAACAGGGCGTACGGCGGAGCGCCGTCAAGGAAGGCGAACGCCACCGCGCCCTGGCTGAAAACACGCAACACGTCCGCGCCGATCATCACGGTCCTGGCGCCGAAACGGTCGGCCAGGACGCCGCCGAAGAGCATGACAAGGACGGCGGAGGCGGTCCAGACGGCCAGCACGGAGCCGACTCCCGCGATGCCGTACACCTGACCGATCGCGAGGGCGGCGGCGACGGGCATCATGGCGTCACCGAGCAGTGAGATCGTCCGGGCACCGAAGTAGAGGGTGAAACTCTTCATCCACATAAGCAACAAGTCTGGATATTTCCAGATCAGACCACCGGTGTCGCAGATGACATCATTAGGTACATTTGCGTCATGCTCTCAGCGCCACCCGCGCCCTCGCTCCCAGAGCCGCGTGTGCTCTCACTCCCGGAGCCGCCCCTGACGGCGCCGACGACGCGGCCTCCCATCACGCTTCCCGTGTGCCCTCCGCCGCCTCCCCCGCCCAACCCGCACCGCGTCGTCGCGCTGGTCGGCGAGAACCAGGAGCTCTACCCGGTCACCTCGGCGTCGGCGGTCTTCGGCTACCAGGGGCAGGAGATCCCCCAGCACTACAGCTTCCGCCTCTGCGCCGAACGCCCCGGCCCGCTCACCACCACCCTCGGCAGCCCCATCCACGTCGAACACGGCCTCGACGCCCTCGATACCGCCGACACCGTCATTATCGCCAGCTGGACGGTCTCGCCGACGCCCGCCGTCCTGGACGCCGTCGCCGGAGTCCACGCCAGAGGCGGCCGGATCGTCGCCGTCTGCGCCGGTATCTACGTCCCCGCCGCCCTCGGCCTACTCGACGGCCGCCGCGCCTCGGTCCACTGGGAACTCAGCGCCGACCTGGCCGCGCGCCACCCCCGCATCGTCCCCGACGACACCGTCATCTACGTGGACCACGGCGACGTCGCCACCGCCGGAGCCTCGGCCGCCACCCTCGACCTCTGCCTCCACCAGGTACTCCAGGAACACGGCGCCTCCCACGCCATGCGCGTCGGCCGCCAGCTCGCCGCCGGACCGCGCCGCGAAGGCTGCCAGCGCCAGTACCCACCGCTCCCGACGACCGGCCCCATGCCCGACTCCCTGGCAGGCCTGCTGGAATGGCTGCTCGCCAACCTGTCCGACCCCATCACCGTCGAGGACATGGCCGCCTTCTCCGGCGTCTCCCCCCGCACCCTGACCCGCCAGTTCGCCGACCAGCTCGGCGTCCCACCGGCCCGCTGGCTGCTGGAACGCCGCCTCGCCACCACCCGCGCGCTGCTGGAAGACACCGACCTCCCGGTCGAGACCATCGCCACCCGCGTCGGCCTCTCCTCGGCGGTCAACCTGCGCCGCCGCTTCCACACCGCCCTCAACACCACCCCGGCCGCCTACCGCCGCTCGTTCCGCTGACATCGGGCAGGTACGGCTGGCGCGGCCCGTACCTCACCGGCGGCACACGCAGCCTGCACCTGGCACGCGCGGCCGTATCCACCAGCAGCACGCGGGCCGTATCCCATCAGCAGCGCACGCAGCCTCTCCTTGGCACGCGCGGCCGTACCCCGTCAACGGCACGCGCAGCCTGTACCTCATCGGCGGCAGGCGCGACAGCGCCGCCGGAACCACCTGGCCCCGCGCATCGCCCGACGGCTGATTCCGCCCTGAGACCCCGCCGCCCCGCCGCCCCGCTGGTCCGCGGGGGCGTCCACCAGGTGAGCGGTCTTCCGGCCCGTGCTCTTCGTCGGCTTGAGTACCGGTGAGAGGCAGAGGCCCCGATGCCGGGCCCGGTGGCGTCTACTGGCGCGGGAGCTGGATGCCGGCCGCGCGCAGGTTCGCTTCGACCAGCGCGTTGAGCCGGGCGAGAGCCGGCTCCTGGTCCTCCCGGTGGTGGTTGACCAGGCCGTACCGGGAGGCGGCGTCACGCTGGTTGTGAAATCCGTCCGGCATCACCAGCAGCGCACGGTCGGCCAGCAGCTTGTCGGCCAGCGCGGACGCCAGTTCCTCGATCCGCGGGTCGTCGGGCTCCCAAGACCTGGCATCCAGGCCACGCTTGGTCAGCTCGACGAACTCGGGATCGTCGAGCCGTTGCTCCAGCTGCCGCAGAAAGCCGGCGAAGACGTCCGGCACCAGCGCGCGAGCCAGCACCAGAGCCTCCCGTTGCGTAGCCACATACTCAGAATCAAACCCAAGCTCAACAAGCCGCTCCAAAACCGCGCAGGCCCGATCAGGCAGCAGGACCCGATCACCATGAGCGAGACGGTGCAGCGTGTCACGGCGCGCGATGAGATCCTCGATACGCTCGGTGAGCCGCCGATGCACGTCGTCCAGGGCGGTGGCGAAACGCTCGGAGTCAGCGTCAAGCAGGTCACCGATCTCAGCCAGCGGCACACCGGCCTCGGCCAGCGTCCGAACCTGAACCAGCCGCAACAGATCCGCCGACCGATATCGCCGATACCCAGAGCTGTCACGTTCCGGCTCGGTAACCAGGCCAAGCCGGTGATAGTGCCGCACGGTCTTGATCGTGACCCCGACGAACGCCGCCGCCTGACCGATCGTCAGCCCATCCACCATCGCCTCAGCACACCTCCCGACCACGAACGGCCACAGTCCCCCGAACCGCGACCCTCTCGCAGGACCGAACTATGGACACCGGTGATCGTCGAGGCCGGGTCGCGCGCCATCACAGGGGCGAGAATAGCCCCGTCCGTTGAAACTGAACCGGCAGATGCTCCAGACCTCCGCCCCGCCGCGGGACACGTTCAAGGTCAATACCGCGGCCAGTACGGGGAAGCCAAGTTCCTTGCCCGGATCACCGAACAACGCCGACGCCGTTTCTGGCTCTTCTAGCCAACCCCAGCCGGCTCGCATCACGACTCTGCGACCCTTCACGCCAGCCCCGGACACAAACTCCGACGACGCCGGCTCAGTTGTCACACACCAGGGCCTACGGTGTTGAGGAAGCGATGCCGCCCAGCACCCGGCTGTTCTGGCGTGGATCCTGTTGCCGCCGGGCCTCCGGACGCACCGGGTGCCGAGGCCACTTCCTCAGGGATCGCCCACCCCGGCGCAACAGCAGGACGTCAGCCATGTGGGGAGCGCGAGGGTTCTCCCTCGCCCGGGGTGTGGGGCAGAGCCCCACTGTCACAGCGCGAAGCGCCCCCCGCGAAGGCCCGAGCCTGTCAGCGGCGCCGCCGGCGCCACAGCATGATGGCCGCCCCCACCACCAGTACCGCCCCCACCCCGATCAACACCGGCGCCAAGCTCGGCGGCTCGTCGTCCCAAAGGTGGTCGGGGTCGTCCTCGATGCGGACCGGCCGGGCCGTGAAGCCGAGGGCGTCGCCGACGGACGTGGCGATGTGCCCGGCCCTGCTCCGAACGTCGGCCACCGTGCGTTCGGCCACGCGCTTGGGGCTTACCCGGTCGGCGATGGCGTCGACCGTACGCGCGAGCTCCGTGCGCGTTTGCGCGATCCGCCGCTCCATCTCGTCCGGGTCGGTGTCAGCCATGGCTCTCCTCTCGCAGGCGATCAGTCTGTCAGGTCAGGTCACCGTACGGCACGCCGGGCAGGCCGGTAGGTTCTGGGTCATGACCGAAACCAAGCTGGCAGCTGGTGACGCCGCGCCGGAGTTCGCCCTTCCCGCCGCCGACGGCAGCACCGTCTCGCTCGACTCGCTGCGCGGCAAGCGGGTGATCCTCTATTTCTACCCTGCCGCGATGACTCCGGGCTGCACGAAGCAGGCCTGCGATTTCCGCGACAATCTGGGGCAGCTGACCGCGGAGGGCTTCGTGGTCCTCGGCGTGTCCAAGGACAAGACCGACAAGCTGGTCAAGTTCACGGAGCGGGACGCGCTGACGTTCCCGCTGTTGTCGGACCCTGAGCTCGCGGTGCACAAGGCCTACGGCGCGTACGGCACCAAGAAGCTGTACGGCAAGGAGGTCGTGGGCGTGATCCGCTCGACCTTCGTGATCGACGCCGACGGCAAGATCGAACAGGCCCTCTACAACGTGAAGGCCACCGGCCATGTGGCGAGCCTGAAGAAGAAGCTGGGCCTGGACTGAGGGCCGCGGAAAACCCGTGCTTCCGGCCACCTCGGGGCAGTTAGAATACGGGAGTTCCGCTGCTGCGGCAGGGACGCGGGCGTGGCGAAATCGGCATACGCGGCAGGTTTAGGTCCTGTTGGTGGAGACACTGTGGGGGTTCGAGTCCCCCCGCCCGCACACCCACCACGGACAAAAGATCGGGCCGGGTGGCGCTTCCTCTTCGCCACCCGGCCCGACGTCGTGATCATGATCGACCATCACGATCTCCCTTTACCCGCCTCTGAAAGGCGCTCCCGAGAAGAATCTTGCCGGAAGGCCGGTAAGGCGGGTGTTAAGAGCCGTTCATGTCAGACCTGGGTCGTACGGCGTGTTCCACCTCCAGGCGGACAGAGGTGCTGCGGGTGGTACGTATCGTGAGGATGTGTTCGGCAGGTTCCGCGCGTGGTCGCAGCACCACGACAAGCTGGTCGACGCCCTGTGGGTGTCGCCTCTCATTGGCCTGTGCCTGTTGACGGCGGTGCCGTACAGCAATCTCAGACCTGAGGACCCGGGCGCCTACATCTCGATGGGCGGCTATGTGGGGCTGTCGGCGATTCTGCTGCTGCCGCTGCTCTGGCGCAGCTCGCGGCCGGTTCCGGCGTTCGCGGTGATCGCGTCGATCAGCTTCGTGCAGTGGCTGCTGAAGCTCGATCCGATCCCGGCCAACATCGCGGTGCTGGTGGCGTTGTTCTCGGTCGCCTACCGGGCGCGTTTCCTGTGGGCGGCTCTGGCCGGGCTGGTGGCCGAGCTGGGGATCTTCCTGGCGCTGGTGCACTGGGACAGTCCGTCGCTGGGGATGTTCACCACCGGGACGATCTTCGTGGCGACGATCTGGCTCACCGGCATCTACGCCAACACCCGGCGGCGCTACCTCGTCAGCCTGGAGGAACGGGCCGAGCGGGCCGAACGGGAGCGTGACCAGCAGGCCAGGATCGCGGCGGCGGCCGAGCGTACGCGGATCGCGCGGGAACTGCACGACGTCGTGGCGCACAACGTGAGCGTCATGGTGGTTCAGGCGGACGGCGCCGGGTTCGCGATCGACGCCGATCCTGAGCAGGCGCGGCTGGCCGTACAGAACATCTCCAAGACCGGGCGTGAGGCGCTCGCGGAGATGCGCAGGCTGGTGGGGGTGCTGCGGCAGGACGACACGCCCGGCACCGACTACCTGCCCCAGCCGGGTCTCGACCAGCTTGAGGAACTGGTCAGGGGCGCGGGCGTACCGGCTGAGCTGCAGGTTTCCGGCGCGCCCGGCGAGCTGCCCGAGGGGCAGCAACTCGCCGTCTACCGGATCATCCAGGAGGCGCTCACGAACGCGCTCAAGCACGGCGGCCCGGCCGCCAGGGCGCTGGTCGAGCTGAGGTACGGCAGAGCCGAACTCGTGGTCAAGGTCACCGACGACGGCAGGGGCGCGGCGGCGCCGGCGAGCGCGGGCGGCCACGGCCTGGTCGGCATGCGCGAACGCGTCACCATGTACGGCGGCGCCGTCACGGCCGCTCCCAAGCCCGGTGGCGGCTTCGAGGTCCTCGCCCGGCTCCCGATCCAGACGCAGAGGGCGGCCTGAAGCATGATCAGGGTGATGCTGGTGGACGACCAGCAGTTGCTGCGCACGGGCTTCAAGATGGTGCTGTCGGCCCAGCCCGACATCGAGGTCGTGGCAGAGGCGGCGAACGGCGCGCAGGCGCTGGAGGTCTTGGAGCACACCGAGGTGGACGTGGTGCTCATGGACGTACGCATGCCGACCATGGACGGCGTCGAGGCGACGGCGAGGATCAACGGCCCCAAGGTGCTGATGCTGACCACGTTCGACCTGGACGAGTACGCGTTCGCGGCGCTGAAGGCGGGCGCGGCGGGGTTCCTGCTGAAGGACGTGCCTCCGGCGGACCTGGTGACGGCGATCCGGCAGGTGCACGCGGGCGACGCGGCGATGGCACCGAGCACGTTGCGGCGCGTCCTGGACAGGTTCGCCGCGCATCTGCCGTCGGGCGAGGCGGCGGCGGTGAAGGAGCTGACGCCGCGTGAGCACGAGGTGCTGCTGATGGTGGGGCGCGGCCTGTCGAACCTGGAGATCGCCGCCCGCCTGGACGTGGCCGAGGCCACGGTGAAGACGCATCTCGGCCGCATCCTGGCGAAACTGGGGCTGCGCGACCGCGCGCAGGTGGTGGTGTACGCCTACGAGGCCGGCCTGATCGTGCCCTCCCATCGGCCGAAAGGCTGACCGCGGTCATCTCAGGGGGCACACGAAGTCCCTCCTCAAGGGTCATGGATCTCGAAATTTCCGCCCATAGCGTGGGTCGAGTTCGAAGAACCACGACCCAGGAGTGAACGTGACCCTCACGGAGACACGGCGCCAGGCCCCGCCGGCGGTGGTGGCCAGAGCCCTGACCAAGGTGTACGGCCAGGGCGACGCCCAGGTGCACGCCCTGAGCGGCGTCGACGTGTCGTTCGCGACCGGCGCGTTCACCGCGATCATGGGCCCGTCCGGCTCGGGCAAGTCCACGCTGATGCACTGCCTGGCCGGCCTGGACAGCGCGACCAGCGGCACCGTGCACATCGGCGACGTGGAGCTGACCGGCCTCAGTGACAAGCAGCTGACGTTGCTGCGCCGCGAGCGCATCGGCTTCATCTTCCAGGCGTTCAACCTGCTCCCGACGCTGACCGCCGAGCAGAACATCCGGCTGCCGCTGGAGATCGCCGGCCGGCTGGCGGACCAGCAGCTGTTCGACCGCGTGATCGCGACCGTCGGGCTGAAGGACCGGCTGTCGCACAAGCCGAGCGAGCTGTCCGGCGGCCAGCAGCAGCGCGTGGCGGTGGCCCGCGCCCTCATCAGCAAGCCTCAGGTGATCTTCGCCGACGAGCCGACGGGCAACCTCGACTCGCGCAGCGGCGCCGAGGTGCTGTCGTTCCTGCGGACGAGTGTGCGCGAGCTGGGCCAGACGATCGTCATGGTCACCCACGACCCGGTGGCCGCCTCCTATGCCGACCGCGTGGTGTTCCTGCGCGACGGCGCCCTGATCTCGGAGCTGGCGCAGCCGTCCCCGCAGACGGTGCTGGACACCCTCATGAAGCTGGAAGGGTGAGCGGGGTGATCAAGACGGCTCTCGCCGGCCTGCGCGCGCACAAGCTGAGACTGCTCCTGACCTCGCTGGCGATCACGCTCGGCGTGGGCTTCATCGCGGGCACGTTCGTCCTCACCGACACCGTCGACGCGGGCTTCTCGCAGAAGGTCACCGCGGAGGCCGACAAGGTCGCGGTCGCGGTGCAGTCCAAGGACCCGGAGAAGCCGCTGCCCACCGCGCTGCTGGGCAAGATCAGGGAGGCCCCCGGTGTCCGGGACGCGCAGGGCCTCATCCGCGGCCCCGCCCCGCTGCTCGGCAAGGACGGCAAGGCCATCGGCGACCTGCCGACCACCGCCGTCTCGATCCCGACCGGCGAACTGGCCCGCGCCACGATCGTCAGCGGCACCGGCCCCGGCAACGACGACCACGCGGCCGTCGTGGACAAGAACACCGCCAAGGCGCAGGGCATCAAGCCCGGCGACACCGTCACCGTGCTCGACCATCGCCAGGCCCGCCACGACTTCAAGGTCGTCGGCATTCTGGACCCCGGCCTGGACCAGGAGCTCGGCTTCACCGGCGCGGTCGGGTTCACCACGGCCACGGCGGAGCGGCTGACCGGCGCGAAGGGCTTCACGGAGATCGACGTGGCCGGCGCCGACCCCGCGGCGCTGAAGAAGGCGGTCGCCGCGGTGGCCGGCGGCGCCGTGGTCATGACCGGTCAGGAACTGGCCGACCAGATGGCGAAGGCGGCGGGCGTGTCGACCGACATGATCACCGTCGGCCTGCTGCTGTTCGGCCTGATCGCCATGCTGGTGGCGGCGCTGGTCATCTACAACACCTTCAACATCCTCATCGCCCAGCGCACCCGCGAGATGGCACTGCTGCGCTGCATCGGCGCCACCCGGCAGCAGGTGTTCGGCTCGGTGCTGTTCGAGTCGGCGATCGTCGGCGTGGTCTCCTCGGCGCTCGGCCTGCTGGCCGGCTACGGACTGGGGGCGCTGGCGATGACGCTGCTGGCCGCCTTCGACGCGCCGCTGCCGACCGGCGCGGGCGTGTCGCTGGCGCCGAAGACGATCGCGATCGGCCTGGCGGTCGGCATCGTGGTCACGGTGGGCGCGGCGCTGCTGCCGGCCCGAGGGGCGACCAAGGTGGCCCCGATCGCGGCGCTGGGCTCGCAGGTGGAGGAGCAGACGTTCCGCGCCGGTGTGCTGCGCATGGTCTTCGCCGGGCTGTTCCTGCTGGCGGGAGCGGGTACGACCGCGGCCGGGGTGATGATGAGGCCCGGCGAGATGGTCTCGCTGTTCGTCGTCATGGGCGGCGGCGCGCTGACCTTCCTGGCGGTGCTGATCCTGGGACCGGTCCTGGTCAAGCCGCTCAGCGCGCTGGTCGGCTGGGTGCCGGGCAAGTTGTTCGGGGTGCCGGGTAGGCTCGCCGTGGACAACTCGGGCCGCAACCCCAAGCGCGCCGCCACCACCACGGTCGCGCTGACGATCGGGGTGACCCTGATGACGCTCATCTCGGTGATCACCGCGTCCACGCGGGTGACGATGGACGCCAAGCTCGACAACCAGTTCCCCGTCGACTACATGATCATGACGCAGTCGCGCGAGCCCACCGTCCCCCGGGAGGTCGCCGAGAAGCTGCGCGCCCTGCCCGAGCTGAGCGCGGTGGTCTCGATCCGTGAGGGCACGGCCAAGGTCGGCGGCAAGAAGTTCGACGTCGGGACCTGGTCGGGCCCGCTCAAGCCGGTCGTCAAGAGCGGCACCCTGGACGGCTTCGGGCCGGGCCAGGTGGCCCTGACCGACTATCTGGCCACGGACCTCGGGGTAAAGACCGGCGGTACGATCACGGTGAAGGGTGAGCGGCTCAAGGTGGTGGCCCTCCTCGACGGCGAGGAGACGCCGCTGCCGAGCGTCACGCTGCCGGAGACGTCCTTCGACAAGCAGTTCACCGGCGCGCTCGACTCCCGCGTGATGGTCAACATCAAGGACGGCGTCGCGCCCGAGCAGGCCCGCAGGCTCGTCGATGCGGCCACCGCCGCGTACCCGACGGTCCAGGTGCAGAGCTCCACCGACGTGCGCGGGCAGTTCGACGACGCGCTCGACATGGTGTTGATGATCATCACGGCGCTGCTGGGGCTGGCCATCCTCATCTCGCTGCTCGGCATCGCCAACACGCTCTCGCTGTCGGTGCACGAGCGCACCCGCGAGTCGGCCCTGCTGCGGGCGCTCGGCCTGACCCGGCCGCAGCTGCGCCGGATGCTTTCGGTCGAGGCGCTGGTGCTCGGGCTCATCGGGGCGCTGGTCGGGGTGGTGCTCGGCGCCGTCTTCGGCTGGGCCGCGGTCAAGGCCATGATCGACGGCGCGGTCTACCAGCTGCCGATCGGGCAGGTGCTGCTGTTCGTGGCGCTGTCGGGGGTGGCGGGCGTGCTCGCCGCGGTCCTGCCCGCGCGCCGCGCCGCCCGCGCCTCGATCGTCGGTTCGCTCGCCGCCGGCTAACTCATCGGGGGGTACGGCCCGGCCACTGCTCGGCGACCGTTTCCGGGTCGAGCAGCGGCCGGATCGCCACCTCTCCGCTGGCCCCGTCGATGACGATGCAGCCGCCGCCGACGCTCTCGGGCAGCTGGACGGGGTCGGCGGGTTCGAGCTCCCTGACCCAGGCCACGTACCCCTCGCGGAAGGCGTGGAGCCCGACCGAGACCGCCTCGTCGGCCGGGCGGACGCCGTTGAAGTACTCCTCCGCGACCGCGCGGGCCTGGTCGAGGTTCACCGCGGCAGCCCCTGCCGGTCGACGACCACGCAGAACACGCCCGTCACCGTCGTGTACGGCGGCTCGACCGCCATGTGCCCGCGCTGCGCGTCCACCCAGATCACCTCTCCCGACATGTTGACGGCGTTCCACGCGTGGGCGCCGCCGCCCGGCCAGCGCACCACCAGCACCGCCGCCGCCCCGTGCCCGGCCTCCACCAGCCGCCGCGCGATCACCGGGTAGGCGTGCCGTCCCTGTCCCGCGCACTCGAACCGCTGGCCGACCCAGCGCTCCATCCTGGCGATGCCGCCGTCCTCTCCGGTGAGCAAAGGACGGCCGACCCTGTCGTACTCGGGAAGCCGGGGCGCGGCCGCCGCGGGCTCGCCGTGCCAGGTGGACAGCACCGCCAGCGCGCAGTCCACCGCGTTGCCGGCGCGGAACGGGTCGTCGGCCGGCCCCTCGCCGTTGATCAGCCGGATCCAGGTGCCGCGCGGGTCGGGGAACCGGCTGCCGGACGGGACCGCCCGGATCAGGTCCTGCTCGACCTGCGGGTCGGGATGCGCCAGCCCGCCCGCCACCCCGTACGGCCGGCACTCGGCCAGCCGGGGCGGCCGGTCGGGCAGGTCGAACCAGTCCTCCCCGGTGAAGTCGTCAACGCCGCCGGGCAGGGCCGAGTCGGCGGCCAGCTCGTAGTCGCGCCAGCGCACGCCGTCGGCGACCAGCGGGTTGTAGTGCCCGCCTGGAAGGCTCCACCGGTTGCCGGACTTTCGGTCGCGGAACACGACGCCCGATCGTAGAGGTCCGGTCGCTCTGAGTCAGGGAGTTGCCCGATTCTCTCGAACCCAGCTCGCCGGCAGCACCGCGCCGACCGGGCGCCCGGCGACCAGTTCACCGTCCCGGACGAAGCCCTCGGGACGGCCGCGCAGGCGTTCCACCAGCATGCCCCGCCACGGCCCGCCGACCGGCAGCTCGCGCAGCTCGTCCGGGTCCTCGGCCAGGTCGAACAGCTGCTCGCGCCCGTCACCGCTGCGCCAGAGGTACTTCCACCGCCCGTCGGTCAGCCAGTGCGCGCTCCCGGCCCGCGCGGAGATCACATGCTCCCCGTGCAGGACCGGGCGCGGCGGCCCGGACACCGCGTCGCGCCCCTCCACCCCGGCGGGGACGGGCAGCCCGGCGGCGGTCAGCAGGGTCGGCATGACGTCGCGCAGCTCCACCACCCGCGTGTCCACTCCGGGCGCGATGCCGGGCCCGCCCAGGATGAACGGGATACGCGCCGACCCCTCGTAGGGCAGCGACTTGCGGTAGAGGTGGTGGTCGCCCATCATCTCCCCGTGGTCGGAGGTGAACAGCACGATCGTGTTGTCGGCCCCTTCCTCGGCGAGCACTTCGAGGATGCGGTTCACCTGCTGGTCGATGTGCGACATGTGCCCGTAGTAGCCGGCTCTGGCCCGCTGGTGCCGCGCGAGCGGCAGCTCCAGGTACGGCGAGGCCGGGTCATACGGATTCCCGCTGTCGCCCCACATGTCCCTGGCCCACTCCCCCACCGGGACCGGCGGCATCTCGCGCCCCAGGTACTGCTCGAAGGCCCAGGCGGGCGGGTCATAAGGCGGATGCGGCCGGTGGAAGCCGGCGAAGAGGAAGAACGGCCGCGAACGATCCCGGGTCCGCAGGAAGTCCACGGTCCGCTGGGTGACCCAGTTCGTCGGGTGCTGCCACTCGGGCTTGTCCCAGGGCCTGGCCACGGTGCTGTTGCAGTCGACGCCGTGCTCGGCGTAGTCCGCGTCGGCCCGGCCGGTGGCCGCGCGCAGCCAGGGCACGTAGTCGTCGATGTCGGCCAGGTCGGCGGCGTGCCGGCGGGCGTGGTGCAGGTAGCCGTCGTGGAGTTCGACGCTTTCGAAGCCGAGGGTGCGGCGCTCGGGGTAGACGTGCATCTTGCCGATGGCGTGGGTGCGGTAGCCGTGCTCGGTGAAGGCGCCCGCCATGGTGGTCTCGTAGTCCCAGGGCACGCCGTCGGCGTACCCGACGCGGCCGTGGGTGGTGGCGCGCTGACCGGTCATGAGGGAGGCGCGGGCCGGGACGCAGGTGGGGTTGGCGGAGTAGGCCCTGGTGAAGCGGCGGGCGCCGGAGGCCCAGCGGTCGATGAAGGGCGTCTCGACGACGGGGTGGCCGTCGATCGACAGGCAGTCGCCCCGCCACTGGTCGGTGAAGATCACCAGGATGTCAGGCTGTGCCACGGTGGACGAGACTCCAGTTCTGGAACAGGACCCGGCCGGGGCCGGGGTCGCTCAGGCGGTCGAAGAGCAGGTCGGCGGCGGGGGTGAAGTCCATGCGGTCAGGCTCGACGAACGTCACCCGGGTGTCCGGTTCGTGCACGCCACCGACGGCGACGATCGCCACGTCGTCGGGCACGCGCAGGCCGAGGCTGCGCGCCGCCCAGCAGGCGGCGACCCCGGCGGAGTCGCTCAGCGCGAAGATCGCGGTGGGCCGGTCGGGCCGGTCGAGGAGCGCGAGCGCGGCGTCGTGCCCGCGTTCCCAGGAATTGTCCGTGTACGGCATGAGCCACTCCTCGGGCAGTTCCCCCAGCACATTCCGATAGGCCTCGAAGCGCACCGCCCGATAGTCGTCCTGCCCTTCGCCCGGCCAGCGGCGCAGGCAGGCGATGCGCCGGTGCCCGGCACCGGCCAGGTAGCGCACGGCCTCCTCACAGGCCTGCAGCTCGTTGCTGCGGACCACGTCGAAGCCGTCGGGTTCGATCCCGTTGCCGAACACCAGCAGCGCCAGGCCCATCCCGACGAGCGGCTCAAGCCTGGCCTGGTCGAAGCCACGCCGGTGCCACAGGTCGATCGCGGCCCCGTCGGCGACGTGCCGGCGCAGGTAGCCCTCCCAGTCGCCCTGGACGAACATCGCGGTCGCGTACCCGTGGCGTTCCGCCACCGCCGACAGGTCGCGGGCCAGGGCGGCGGCGAAGGGCGAGCCCGGCCGCCGCGGCACGACGTACACCTGCTCGGTCCGCCCCCGCCGCAGCCCGCGGGCGGCGAAGCTGGGCGAGTAGCCGAGTTCGGCCGCGGCGGCGAGCACGCGCTCGCGGGTCTCCGGCCTGGCGCGGCCGTCGTCGCGTTTGTTGAGCACGTAGGAGACGGTCGCCACCGAGACCCCGGCCAGGCGCGCGACGTCACGGACGGTCGGTTTGGGCGGCACACCCCATTGTTAAACGTTTAACGCCGAGCCGTCAACGGCCCGCCCTCACTCACTCAGCCCACCCGCACGGAGATCGTGTGCCACCCGCTCGCGCCGTCCGGCGCCACCGGCGCCTTCTGCTCGGTCTGCGTACGGCCCGCCGCGTCGGTGGCCCGCACCTGGATCGTGTGCTCACCCGGCGTGGCCTGCCAGTCGAGCGCCCACTGCCGCCAGGTGTCGGCGGTCGGCGCCTGCGCCAGCCGGGCCTGCTGCCACGCGCCGCCGTCCACCCGCACCTCGACGGCGTCCACGCCGGTGTGCTGCGCCCACGCCACCCCCGCGATGGTCGTACGGCCCGCCGCCACCTTGGCCCGGTCCCTCGGCAGGTCGATGCGTGACTGCGTCTTGATGGGCCCCTTGGCCGACCAGCCGCGCGGCGTCCAGTACGCCTCGTCCCGGTCGAAGCGGGTGACCTTGATGTCGACCACCCATTTGGTGGCCGAGACGTACCCGTACAGTCCGGGCACGACCTGCCGGACCGGGAAGCCGTGCGTGAGCGGGAGCGGCTCGCCGTTCATGCCGACGGCCAGCAGCGCGTTTCTGCCGTCCATGACCACGTCCACGGGAGTTCCGCAGGTCCAGCCGTCGTCGGAGGTGGACAGCAGCATGTCGGCGGCGCTCTGGACGCCCGCCTCGCGCAGGATCGCGGCCAGCGGCACGCCGAGCCAGCGGGCGTTGCCGGCCAGGTCGCCGCCGACCTCGTTGGAGACGCAGGTGAGCGTGACATCGGCCTCGGTGAGGGGGCGTTTGAGCAGGTCGGCGTAGGTCAGCTCGATGGGGCGGTCGACCATGCCGTGGATGCGCAGCCGCCACTCCGTGGGGTCGATCCTGGGCAGGATCAGCGCGGTGTCGACCCTATAGAAGTCCCGATTTTTCGTGACGAAGGGGGTGAGGCCGTTGAGCCGGAAGTCCACGCCCTGCGGGAGCGGCGCTGCGGGCGTGGCCGCCTTCGGCAGGACGAGGCCGCCGCGGGCGGCATCGATCGCCTCGGACCCGGACCAAGCCCGGCCCAGGATGGTGGAGGCGCCCGCGACCACCGCGCCACCGGCCGCCCCGACCAGCAGCCGCCGCCGGTCGAAAGCCATCTCCGGCCCATGAACAGTAGGCCACTCAGACGGCCCGCCACCTGCCGGTCCATCCCCCGCCGGTCCATCCCCGGCCGGACCATCGGCCGTCGTGTAGGCCCGCCGTACCAGAAGGCCGAGCGCCCAGATCCCCACCCCGAGCCCGGCGACGGTCGGCAGCACGTCGGCCGGACCGGCATCGGGACGGGTCAGCACCGCCCACACCCCGATGACGGCGAACGCGGCCAGCCCCGCCTGGCCGTACCCGATCCGCCGGGCCGCCAGCACGCCGAGACCGGCGGCGGCCGCCGCGAGCAGCACCAGCACCCCCGCGACCAGGACGGTCTTGTCGTTCTCGCCGAACGTCGCGATCGCCCAGTCCTTGACCGGAGCGGGCGACAGGTCCACGACCGCGTCACCCACGGCCACCACGGGAAAGGCCTCGGGCCGCACGACGGCCGCGACCAGCTGGGCCACGCCCAGCGCCACGGCCCCGGCCACGAACCCGGCCAGCGCTCCCGCCCACGCGGGAACCACATGTCTACGCACACCCCGACGCTACGCCGGCGGAGGGGTGGAGGATCTTACGCCCTGGTTACGAGGAGTTCGCGGACGATCGGGTCGAGGGCGCGGAACGCGCGGCCCCGGTGGCTGATGGCGTCCTTCTCCTCGGGCGAGAGCTCGGCCGCGGTACGGCTGCCGCCGTCCGGCAAGAAGATCGGGTCGTAGCCGAAGCCGTGGGACCCGCGGCGCTCGCGGATCAGCCGGCCGGGCAGCGTGCCCTCGACCGCCCGCGTCTCCCCAGTGGGCAGCGCGAGCGCGGCCGAGCAGGCGAAGTGCGCGGTCAGCAGCGGGTCGGGCACGTCGCCCACCTGGGCGAGCAGCAGGTCGATGTTGGCCTCGTCGTCGCCGTGACGGCCCGCCCAGCGGGCCGAGAAGACGCCGGGCATGCCGTTGAGCACGTCGACGCAGAGCCCGGAGTCGTCGGCGACCGCGGGCAGCCCCGAGCCCTGGGCGACCGCGACTGCCTTGAGCAGGGCGTTCTCCTCGAAGGTGACGCCGGTCTCCACGACGTCCTCGATCTCGGGGAACTCCTCAAGCCCGACGATGTCGAAGCCGGCGAGGATGCGCCGCAGCTCAGCGATCTTACCCTTGTTGCGGGTGGCAAGGATGATCTTCACGCGCGCAGTGCCTCCTGCTGGTGGAGCGTCAGCTCCTCGCAGCCGGTGACGGCCAGGTCGAGGAGCTGGTTGAGGGCGTCACGGTCGAAGGGCACGCCCTCGGCGGTGCCCTGCACCTCGACGAAGCTGCCCTCGCCGGTCATGACGACGTTCATGTCGGTTTCGGCGGCGACGTCCTCGGTGTAGCAGAGGTCGAGCATCGGCACCGTGCCCACGACGCCCACGGAGACCGCGGCGACCGAGCCGACCAGCGGGTCTCCCGGACACATCTTGCGCTTGCGCATCCACGCGACCGCGTCGGCCAGCGCGACGTACGCGCCGGTGATCGCGGCCGTGCGGGTGCCGCCGTCGGCCTGCAGCACGTCGCAGTCGATCAGCACCGAGTTCTCGCCCAGGGCCTTGTAGTCGACGCAGGCGCGCAGCGAGCGGCCGATCAGGCGGGAGATCTCATGGGTGCGCCCGCCGATCTTGCCGCGGACCGACTCGCGATCGTTGCGGGTGTTGGTCGCGCGGGGCAGCATGGCGTACTCGGCGGTGACCCAGCCCTGCCCGCTGCCGCGCCGCCAGCGCGGCACGCTGTCCTGGACGGAGGCGGCGCACAGGACCCTGGTGCCGCCGAACTCCACCAGCACGGAGCCCTCCGCGTGGGTGAGCCAATCACGGGTGATGGTGATCGGGCGGAGCTGGTCGGGAGTGCGGCCATCCTGTCGAGACATGCAGATCACCCTATCTCCGCGGGCGTATGCCCTTGACCGCCCCCGGCCTAGACATAGATCCTTACCCAATGACAACGGGGGTGTTACGTAACCCGGACTTCCTCCGATTCATGGGCTCACATCTGGCCAACGAGTTCGGAGCCAACATCGCACGGGTGGCTCTCCCCCTGGTCGCCGTGCTGTCGTTGCACGCGTCGCCGCTTGAGGTGGGCGCGCTCGCAGCGCTGCAGTCCGCCGCGTTTCTGATCATCGGGCTGCCCGCGGGGGTGTGGGTGGACCGCCTGCGCAAGCGCAGGGTGATGATGCTCGCCGACGCGGGCCGCTTCCTGCTGCTGAGCAGCATTCCGCTGGCCGCCGCGCTGGGCGTGCTGAGCATGCCGGTCCTCTACACGGTCGCCCTGCTCGCCGGTCTGGCCCAGGTCTTCAATGACGTCGCCGACCCGACGTACCTGCCGTCGCTGGTCGGCAAGGAAGAGCTCACCGACGGCAACGCCAAGCTGGAGGTCGTGCGCAACGGGGGCGCGCTGGCCGGTCCGAGCCTGGGGGGCGCGCTGGTGCAGTTGCTGGGCGCTCCGCGCACCATGCTGGCCACCGCTCTGGCCGCGCTCGCCTCGGCCGTCTTCCTGGGCACGATCAAGAAACCGGATGCGACACCCGTGCGATCGGAACGTTCCCGGCTCCTGCCGGACATCGCCGCCGGGATGCGGGCCGTATGGGGTGACCAGGTGTTACGCGCGTTTCTCGCCGCGACCGCCGCGACCAACATCTGCGTGAGCGCCGTGCTCAGCCTGTCGGTGTTATTCCTGGCCACGGTGGTGCACCTGCCGCCCGGATTCATCGGCGTGCTGCTCATGTCGGGCGCGATGGGCGGTCTGCTCGGCGGCGTGCTCGGCGCCTGGCTGTTCAGAAGGTACGGCCAGGCCAGGGTCACCTGGCTGGCCCTCGCCCTCAGCTCGCCCTTCGGCCTGCTGCTTCCCATGACCGAGGCCGACTGGCGCGTCTCCTTCTTCGCGCTGACCTCGATCGCCCTGTCCTTCGGCGGCATCCTCTACAACATCGGCGTGATCACCTACCGGCAGACGGTCATGCCGGAGAACATGCTCGGCCGCGTCAACGCCACGGTCAGGTTCATCGTCTGGGGCACGATGCCGGTCGGCGCGCTGCTCGGCGGCATCGTGGCCCATGAGATCGGCGTGCGCGAGGCGCTGTGGGTGTTCATGGCGGGGCGGCTGGTGTCGTTCGCGCCCCTGCTGTTCTCCCGGCTGCCGCGCATGCGGGACTTCGTGAAGGTTCAGGCCAGCTCGTAGACCGCCCCGCTGCGGGCCAGCTCGATCGGGCCGGCGAACGCGCCGGTCGAGGCCTCGTCGAGCACCCGCAGGCGGTCGTGCCACGGCACCAGGTGGGTCAGCACGAGCCGGCCCACACCCGCCTTGGCCGCGTGTTCGGCGGCCTGGCGGCCGGTCAGGTGCAGGCCTCGCGGCAGGTCGGGGCCATCCAGGAAGGAGGCTTCGCACAGGAGCAGGTCGGCGCCGTCGGCCAGCCGTACCAGTTCCTCGGACTCGCCCGTGTCGCCGGAGTAGGCGACGCTGCGCCCGCCGTGGGCGGCGCGGAAGCCGTACGTCTCGACAGGATGGTTGACGCGCCCGGCCGTCACCGTGAACGGCCCGATCTCGAAGGTGCCCGGCGCCAGCGCGACGAAGTCGAAGGCGGTCTCCAGGCCCGGCTCCTCGGGCATGCCGTAGGCGGCGGCCAGCCTCCGCGAAGCGTCCTTCGGCGCGTAGACGGGCACTCTCGGGTACGGCGCGTCCGGCCCGTAGGTGCGTGCCACGTGATATCCGCACAGGTCGAGACAGTGGTCGGCGTGCAGATGGGTGAGGCAGATGGCATCGACGTCATAGAGGTCGATGTGGCGTTGGAGCGCTCCCAGCGCTCCACTGCCGAAGTCGAGCAGCAACCTGAACCCCTCGGCCTCCAGCAGGTAGCAGGAAGCGGGGCTGTCCGGGCCCGGGAAACTGCCCGAGCAGCCGACGATGGTCACCTTCATGTGGGCCTCCCATAAGAGGTACTACCCCCCACGGGTGCGAGGTCGACCGCGTCGATCTCCGGCCCCAGGAAGCGCCGCCCGAGCTGGGCGAACAGGGTCGAGTCGCCGGTGGCGAGGAATCGGTGCCGGGGGGTGGCGCCGTTCCCGGCCGCCAGGCCGCGGTCGTGCAGGATCCGGTAGACGTCCTTGGCCGTCTCGTCGGCGCTGGAGACCAGCGTGACGCCGTCGCCGGCGACGTAGGAGATCGCGCCGGTCAGGAGCGGATAATGGGTGCAGCCCAGGATCAGCGTGTCGCATCCGTCGTCCTGGACGGGCGCCAGGTAGCCGCGGAGCACCTCGATGAGCTCCTCGCTCATCGTCTCGCCGCGTTCGACGTACTCGACCAGGCGTGGGGCGGCCACTCCGGTCAGGCGCATGTCGGGTGCGGCGGTGAAGGCGTCGTTGTAGGCCATCGACTCGATGGTCGCTCGGGTGGCGATCACGCCGACCCGGCCGTTGCGGGTGGCCCGCACGGCCCGGCGGGTGGCCGGCTGGATCACCTCGACGACCGGGACGTCGTAGCGCTCGCGAGCGTCGCGCAGCACGGCGGCACTGGCGCTGTTGCAGGCGATCACGAGCATCTTGACGCCGGTCTCGACGAGGTGGTCCATCACCTCCAAGGCGTACTTGCGCAGCTCCGCGATGCGTTTGGGACCATACGGCTGGTTGGCCGTGTCGGCGACGTAGGTGACGGACTCATGAGGCAGCTGGTCGATGATCGCCCTGGCGACCGTCAGGCCGCCCACCCCGCTGTCGAAGATCCCGATGCTCGCGTCTGGCACGCATTCGAGGGTAGGCGACCTGCCACGACTTCACCGCGTAAGAATGCTCACATTGTCACCCGCGTCCCACCCTGGCCAGCTGCCTCGACTGAGCCACCAGGCGGCCGGCCGAGTCCCAGACCTCGACCTCCTCGTCGAACCAGCCGTCGGAGATGAGGCGGCCGCTGCCCGTCACCGTCAGCCAGCCGGGGGCGGGGACGGCGCGAAGGTGCCAGGTCAGGTCCACGGTCGGCGCCCAGCCGCGGTGCCCTGCCGAGAACACCACGGGCGGCAGCACGTCCACGGCCAGCGCCAGCACGTACGGGTCGGGGTCCTGCTCTTCGGCCATCCGGAAGTAGGCGCGCGACTCGGGGCGGCCGCTCGGCCGGCCGGACAGCCAGCCGATCGTGGGCGGGTCGAAGCGCAGGTCGAGCTGGGCGTTGAGCGTCATGCCGGACTCGGGCTTGGGATCGGGCAGCTTCCGGCAGTCCTCGATCGGGGGCAGCGCGGGCGGCTTCTCGCTGAAGCCGGGGGCGGCGCCCGCCAGCGTGGCCGTGGTGATCAGGGCCTCGATCTGCGGCATGTCGTTCTGGATCAGCCGCGCGCGGGCGAATCCCACGGTACGGCCGGCCTTGAGCGGCTCCACCAGCACCCGCGCCGGCCCCGGCACCGGAGCCTTGAGGAACTGCGCCGAGGTGCTCACCGGATGCTCGAACGGCGAGGCGTCCACCGCGGCCCGCAGGATCACCGCCATCAGGTAGCCGCCGTTGAGCGGTCCCCCGATCGCGTAGCCGGGGTCGAGGCAGACGTCGTAGGTCTGGTCGTCGACCCTGATCGCCTGGGTCGCCTCGTCGAACTTGGTCATCCCGTTGCCACCTCAAGTCCGGAACTAAATTCTAGTAAACCCATACTCTAGGGCATCCCGCCTATCAGCGCGCCTACCTGCGTAAACGTGATTCTGGTGCGAGGGTCGCGCGCATGGCACTCACCGAGCTCATGGGGCAGTCGGTCTGGGATTCCCAGGGCATCTGGGTCGGACACGTCGTGGACGTACGCGTGGTCAGGAACAAGGGCGGCCTCCAGGAGAGCCACACGGTCTACGGATTGGTGGTCTCGGCCATCCGCGGACCGGTCTTCTTCGGGCTGACCCGCGATCGCGAGGGCCGGTTCGGGTGGGTGTCCGAGGCGGTGGCCAAGGTCGTCTATACGGGGTGCACGTTCGTGCCGTGGGAGACCGTCGAGGACTACGGGGACGGTGAGGTGATCCTCAAGGCCCAGAAGAAGGAGCTTTCACGGGTGTAACACGATTTAGTCCATTGCAAGCGATCCGCTAGAGACATCCGATAACTTCCATGTGGTCAAAAATCCACCTTGTGAGTTGAGTGATGTCTGCGAATAATCCCCCGAGTGGCCAGGATCCGGATCGGACGACGGCATACCGCTGGAACGAGGAGCAGCAGCCGTACCCGCCGCAGCAGCCTTACCAGCAGCAGCCCCAGTACGGCCAGCAGCAGCCCTACGGTCAGCAGGCCGCTTACGGGCAGCAGCAGCCGTCCCAAGGCCAGCCCAACTACGGTCAGCCTGCCTACGGCCAGCCCTCATATGACCAGCCTTCGTATGGCCAGCCCTCATATGACCAGCAGCAGCAGTACGGCCAGCAGCCCTATGGCGGCCAGCAGCCCTACAACCAGCAGCAACAGCAGTACGGCGGCCAGCCCCAGCAGGGCGGCTGGCAGCAGGAGGGCCCCGAAGGTTTCGGCCCCTCGGAGCCGCCGGTCAAGCAGGGCGGCGGCAACCGCAAGGGCTGGATCATCGCCGGCATCGCGGCGCTGGCCGTCATCCTGTTCGGCGGCGGCACCGTCTACGCGCTGAGCGCCCTGGGCGGCGGTGGCACACAGCCGCACGAGGTGCTGCCCGCCGAGTCCTTCGCCTACATGCGCCTGGACCTCGACCCCGCCGCCAACCAGAAGGTGGCGTTGTTCCAGCTCGCCAGGAAGTTCACCGTCACCAAGGACTCCTTCAAGGGCGAGGACCCGCGCCAGGCGCTGTTCGACGCGGCCAAGAAGGACGACGAGCGGCTGTCCAAGCTGGACTTCGCCAAGGACATCGACCCCTGGCTCGGCAGCCGGATCGGCGTCGGCGTCCTGCCGCCCGCCGCCGGCAAGAAGGACCCCGGCTTCGCCGTGGCCGTCCAGGTCAAGGACGAGGAGCAGGCCAAGGCGGGCATCGCCAAGCTCATGGGCGAGGAGAAGTACGGCGTCGCCTTCCGCGAGGACTACGCCATCCTCACCGAGAAGCAGGCCGACGCCGACAAGTACGCCACCGGCTCGACCAGCCTCGCCGACAACAGCGACTTCAGCGGCGACCTCGACGCCGTGGGCGAGCAGGGCGTCCTGTCGTTCTGGGGCCACGTAGGCAAGATCGGCCAGCTGGCCAAGCCTGACATGTCCCCGGAGGAGACGAAGGCGTTCGAGCAGGTCAAGAACGCCCGCTTCGCCGGCGCCGTCCGCTTCGACGCCGCCTACGCCGAACTCGCCGGCATCGTCAGAGGCGCCGACGGCCTGGTGAGCAGCGACCCCGAGTCGGCCAACCTCGCCACGCTGCCCGCCAGCACCGCGGGCGCGTTCTCCATCTCGGGCCTCGACCAGCTCATCACCAAGAAGTGGGCCGAGATCGAACAGTCCATGTCCGCCACACCCGGCGGTGCCCAGATGAAGCAGTTCGTGGAGCAGGCCAAGACCCAGTACGGCCTGGCCCTGCCCGACGACCTGGCCACCATCCTGGGCAAGAACCTGACCTTCGCGGTGGACGGCGAGGGCCTCGACTCCCAGCAGTTCAAGGCCGGCGTCCGCATCGTCACGGACCCCGCCAAGGCACAGGCCATCGTCGACAAGGTCGAAAAGGCGATCACTTCCCAGGGCCAGCCGGCCCCCAAGATCGCCAAGGTCCCCGGCGACGGCACCTTCACCCTGGCCACCACGGATGAGTACGCCAAGAAACTCGCCGAGGAAGGCGCCCTGGGCGACAGCGAAACCTTCAAAACCGCCATCCCGGACGCCTCCTCAACCAGCTACGCGATCTTCGTGGACCTGGACAAGGTAGAAAAGCTCTACCTGGAGTCGATGCAGGGGGACGACAAGGCCAACCTGCAGGTCCTGCGAGCAGTGGGCCTGAGCGGCAAGCAGACCACCACCGAGGCCACCTTCTCCCTCCGCCTCCTGTTCAACTAAGAGAACGCCAAGAAGGGGCGGCACCCCATGGGGTGCCGCCCCTTCCCCACACCCACCCACATACGCGACACCACCCCCTCGCTTGTCAGCGCCGGTACGGCGAGACGGCGTACGCAGGAGCCCGGCGCAACGCGCACGGCGGCCAAGCGACAGGACCCACGGCACAAAGCGTCACCCACGCCCGTGCCCCACGAGGCGGCCGCAACGCGGCACCCGCGCCACAGCGCGCCACCTCCACGCTTGTCAGCGCCGCAACGGCGAGACGCCGCACGGCGGAGCCCGGCGCCATGGGGGCGGTCGGCAAGGTGGGAAGCACGGTTCCGGTCAAGGGTGGCTTGTGGCGGCGGGGACCACGTGCGACGTGAGAAGCGCCCGACGATCGGCGGCGACCCGCGTCGGCGGGAGGCGCCCACGTGGCCCCGCCGTAACCCTTAAAAAAGCGTGGGCTGAATAGAAGAGATCAGGCCCACAACTGCCCGTCGAGGCGCTCCTCGGCCTCGTCGAGGGTCCCCTCGTACGCGCCCGTGGACAGGTACTTCCACCCGCCGTCCGCCACCACGAACACCACGTCCGCCCGCTCCCCCGCCTTGACCGCCTTCGCGGCGACCCCCAGCGCCGCGTGCAAAGCCGCCCCGGTGGACACCCCGGCGAAGATCCCTTCCCCCGCCAGCAACTCCCGGGTACGCCGCAAGGCGTCCCCCGATCCAACCGAGAACCGCGTGGTCAGCACAGACTCGTCATAAAGCTCAGGAATGAACCCCTCGTCCACATTCCGCAGCCCATACACCAGCTCCCCATAACGGGGCTCGGCCGCGACGATCTGCACCCCCGGCACCCGCTCCCGCAGGAACCGCCCCACCCCCATCAACGTCCCGGTCGTCCCCAGCCCGGCGACGAAGTGCGTCACCGTGGGCAGGTCGGCGAGGATCTCCGGCCCCGTCGACTCGTAGTGGGAGCGCCAGTTGGCCGGGTTCCCGTACTGGTACAGCATCACCCAGTCGGGATGTTCGGCCGCGAGCCCCTTGGCCACCCGGACGGCCTCGTTCGAGCCGCCGGCCGCGGGCGAGGAGATGATCTCCGCGCCCCACATCCGCAGCAGCTGACGCCGCTCGTCCGAGGTGTTCTCCGGCATGACGCAGATCAGCCGGTACCCCTTCAGCTTCGCCGACATCGCCAGCGAGATGCCGGTGTTGCCGCTGGTCGGCTCCAGGATCGTGCAGCCGGGGGTGAGCAGGCCGTCCTTCTCCGCCTGCTCGATCATCCACAGCGCGGGACGGTCCTTGATGGAGCCGGTGGGGTTGCGATCCTCGAGCTTGGCCCACACGCGCACCTCATCGGAGGGCGAGAGCCGGGGCAGCCCGACGAGCGGCGTGCGGCCGACGGAGTCGATCAAAGATTCAAAGCGCATCGTGTACGGCTTCCGCCTCGGGCGCGGCCCCGGGCAGGGCCGGCGCTAAAGGAATCTAGCTCGCGCCGCCGGCGACGGCGGGCAGGACGGTCACCGTGTCACCGTCGGACACGGGCGTGCCGAGACCGCCGAGGAAACGCACGTCCTCGTCGTTCAGGTAGACGTTCACGAACCGGCGCAGGGCGCCCTGGTCGACCAGGCGGTCCTTGATGCCGGGGTGCCGGGACTCCAGGTTCGCGATCAGCTCGTCGAGCGTGGCGCCCTCGGCGTCGACGGCCTTGGCGCCGTCGGTGTAGTTGCGCAGGATGGTGGGGATGCGTACCTCAATGGCCATCGCTGATCAGGTCTCCTCATGTCGGGATGTGTCGGGGTGAGCGGGGGACCGTTCAGCGACAGTCGTAGACGACGACAGAGGGCGTGTGCGCGAAGAGGAAGCTCTGGACATGACGCACCCGCGCGGCGGCGGTGGCGACGGTCCTCATGGGATAAACCTTACCTCCTCTTCGCTGATCTCCCCGTCGAGGATGCGGTAGGAGCGGAATTCGGTCTCGTCCTCTTCACGGGTTGAGACGAGCACGTAATGGGCGTTCGGCTCGGCGGCGTAGCTCACGTCGGTGCGTGAGGGGTAGGCCTCGGTGGCGGTGTGGGAGTGGTAGATCACGACGGGTTCCTCGTCGTTGTCGTCCATCTCCCGCCAGACGCGCAGCTGCTCCAGCGAGTCGAAACGGTAGAAGGTGGGCGAGCGCTCGGCGTTCTCCATGGGGATGAACCGCTCGGGTACCCCATTTCGCCCCGCGATGACCCCACACGCCTCGTCGGGGTGGTCGGCCCGCGCGTGGGCCACGATCCTGTCCACCAGTTCCTGCGAGATCGTCAGCATGGGGCGGAAACTACCAGAGTGCGCGCACCAGGCTGTCCTGCAGGTAGGTCAGCCAGTCGTAGGTGACGTAGGCCGGGTAGCGCGGGTCGTCCTCGGACATCATCGCGATCTCGTCGTGCACCTCTTCGGTGACCTCCAGCCGTGTGCCCAGCGCCAGCCGTACGTCGTTGAGCGAGCGCAGCCACGCCTGCGCCTGCTCGGGCGTGAGCTCGCTGCGGCCGGGCTTGGCCGTGTCCAGCATCGTCTGCGCGTCGGCGCGCTTGCCCTCGCGCAGCGTCGCCTCGGTATAGCGGCGGAAGTCGGCCGCGTCCTCGTCGTCCTCGTAGGCGCTCGGGAACAGCCGCTTCAGCACCGGGTCCGACGGCGCCTGCGCGGCGCCGATGCCGAGCGCGCGCTCCAGCGGGTCGTCGCTGGTGAGCCCAGGCTCGACCAGCCCGAGCACCTGGGAGACCAGCGACTTGAGTATCGAGACCTCCGCGGGCTCGAACTCGGCGATCACGCCGTCCTTGTGCGCGCTGAAGCCAGAGCTCACCGGTTCCGCCTCACTTCGCCGAGTCCGGCTGGAGCGTCGCCCACAGGCCGTAGGAGTGAAGAATCTGCACATCGCGTTCCATTTCTTCACGCGTGCCGCTGGAGACGACGGCCTTGCCCTTGTGGTGGACGTCCTTCATGAGCTTCTCGGCTTTTTCCTTCGAGTAGCCGAAGACGGTCTGGAAGACATAGGTCACGTACGACATCAGGTTGACCGGGTCATTCCAGACGATCGTCACCCATGGCAGATCGGGCCGAACGTCCGTTGACGGACGCTCGACGGCGATTGGAGCGGTGCTACCCACATCCCCGAGTCTGCCCTATCTGGGCCGTAGTCTTCGAGTCGTGACTATGACCATGAGCACTGCGTTGCTCACAGATCACTATGAGCTGACAATGTTGCAGGCCGCGCTACGCAGCGGCGCCGCCCATCGACGGGCCGTGTTCGAGGTCTTCGCCCGCCACCTGCCGGGCGGGCGCCGCTACGGTGTGGTCGCGGGCATCGGACGGGTGCTCGAGGAGCTGGAGCGCTTCCGTTTCGATGAGGACGAACTGGCCTACCTGCGCGACAAGCGGGTGGTGGACGAGTCGACCCTGGCGTTTCTCGCCGATTACCGATTTTCCGGGAGCGTGTGCGGTTACCGCGAAGGCGACCTGTACTTCCCGGCCTCGCCCATCCTCGTGGTCGAGGGCACGTTCGCGGAAGCCGTACTCCTTGAGACCCTGATCCTTTCGATCCTCAACCACGACTGCGCCATCGCCTCGGCCGCCTCGCGGATGGCCAACGCGGCCGGGGGCCGGCCGCTCATCGAGATGGGCTCGCGCCGCACGCACGAGCGGGCCGCCGTCGCCGCCGCCCGCGCCGCCTACCTCGCCGGGTTCACCGCGACCTCCAACCTCATGGCCGGCCACGCCTACGGCGTCCCCACCGCCGGTACGGCCGCGCACGCGTTCATCCTCCTGCACGACTCGGAGAAGTCCGCCTTCGAAGCCCAGATCGCCTCCTTCGGCGCCTCGACCACGCTGCTCGTGGACACCTACGACGTGCCCGAGGCCGTCAGGACCGCGGTCGAACTGGCCGGCAGCGACCTGGGCGCGGTCCGGATCGACTCCGGCGACCTGGCCGCCGCCGCGCAGGAGGTGCGCGAGCAACTCGACGCGCTGGGCGCCTTCAAGACCCGCATCCTGGTCACCTCCGACCTCGACGAGTACGCGATCGCCGCCCTGGCCGCGGCCCCGGTGGACGCCTACGGCGTGGGCACCTCGCTGGTGACCGGGTCGGGGGTGCCGACGGCGGCGCTCGTGTACAAGCTCGTGGCCAGGGAGACCGCGAGCGGCAAGCTGGAGCCGGTGGCCAAGCGCTCGGTGGGCAAGCCGTCGCGGGGCGGCCGCAAGCACGCCTACCGGCTGCTCGACGAGACCGGCCACTTCGAGACCGAGATGGTCACCACGTCGGCGAAGGAGGGCGTGGTGCCGGAGGGCGGCATCCCGCTGCTGCACCCGCTGGTCGAGGACGGCGTCGTCGTGGGCGGCGAGCCCCTGGAGGCGGCCCGCGACCGCCATCGCGAGGCCATCGCCCGCCTGCCCCAGGACGCCCTCCACCTCGGACGGGGCTATGCGGCCATCCCCACGGAGTTCGCCTGAAGTATCGTTCTCGGTATGAGCACGGCGCTGATCATCGTCGATGTGCAGAACGACTTCTGCGAGGGCGGCAGCCTTGCCGTGGCAGGCGGCTCGGAGGTCGCGGCGGCCATCACCCGCCACGTGGCCGACCACGGCTACGCCCACGTGGTGGCCACCCGCGACTACCACGTCGACCCCGGTGAGCACTTCTCCCTGTCGCCCGACTACGTGACCTCCTGGCCCGCGCACTGCGTGGCCGGCACCCCGGGAGCCGACTTCCATCCCGCCTTCGACGTGGCGGCGGTGGAGGAGGTCTTCAGCAAGGGGACGCACGAGGCGGCCTACAGCGGCTTCGAGGGCGCGTCGGGCGACGGCGTCTCCCTGGCCGACTGGCTCAACGCCCACGGCGTACACCAGGTGGACGTGGTCGGCATCGCCACCGACCACTGCGTGCGCGCCACGGCGCTGGACGCGGTCAAGCACGGGCTCGCGGTGACCGTGCTGCTCGACCTGACGGCCGGCGTGGCCCGCGCCACCACGGACAAGGCGATCGCCGACCTGACCGAGGCGGGCGCCGATCTGCGCGGCGCCCCGACGGTCCGTAGCTAGAGACTACGCAGAGTACACGTCATGTGATATCCAAGACGGCGACACCCCTCTGTCCGCGAACTCATACGGAGAGTCACGACTCTCCTTGACCGTCTTGGGGTCTTTCATGCTCGCCATCTCCCTGGGCCTGGCATGGCTGGTGCTCGCGCCGCTCAGCCTCTGGGTGCTCTTCCGCGGCCGCAACCTCGCCAAGGCCGGCGCGCTGGTCACGCTCGTGCTGCTGGAGTCGGGTACGGTCGCCCTGGCCGACACTCTGGACCCGGAGCCGGTCGTGGTCTCCCACACCATGCCGCGGCCGGCGGCGTGTGCCGAGAGCGCCCCGGTCCCCGCGACCGCCCGGGTGGTCGGACGCCGCAGCCTGGAGCTGACCTGGCCGGCTTCGGCGGCCGAGTGCGACACGGCGAAGGTGCTGATGCGTCCCAAGGGCCACAGGCTGCGGGTGTGGATCCACGAAGGCCCGCTGTCCGGCCGTCATCCCGGCGTCACGACCGTCCCGGTGCGCGTCGCCGACGGCTCCGCCTCCCTCAGGATCCCCCTGCCCAAGCCGGGAACCTATCGGGCCGTGGACGGGCGTACCGACAACCGCATCCCCGCCCCGTAGCGGGGCGGGGTCCGGTCAGCGACGCTGGGTGGCCCAGGCGCGGATCTTGGTGATGCGCTCCTGGATCTGCTCGGCCGTCGCCTGGGCGATGGGCGGGCCGCCGCAGGCGCGGCGCAGGTCGTTGTGGATGACGCCGTGCGGCTGGCCGGTGCGGTGGTTCCAGGCGCCGACGAGGCCGTTGAGCTCGCGGCGCAGCTCGGCCATCTGCTCGTGCGGCGCCAGCGCGGGCGCGGCCGTCTCGGCCTTCTTGGTCTTGGCGGCCTGCTGGTCGGACTGGCGCTTGCGCAGCAGGGTCGCGACCTGGTCGGGTTCGAGCAGGCCGGGCAGGCCGATGAAGTCTTCCTCCTCGGCCGAGCCGACCTCGGCGCCGGTGCCGAACTCGCCGCCGTCGAACAGCACGCGGTCGAAGGTGGCCGACGTCTCCATGGTCTCGAACGGCAGCTCGTCGCCCAGGACGTCGGGGTTGTCCTTCTTGCGGTTGGCATCCTGCAGGAGGGAGTCGTCGAGACCGTCCTCCGGGGGGCGCTTGTTGAGGATGTGGTCGCGTTCGACCTCCATCTCGTTGGCCAGGCCCATGAGGGTCGGCACCGAGGGCAGGAAGACCGAGGCCATCTCGCCGCGCTTGCGGGCCCGCACGAAGCGGCCCACGGCCTGGGCGAAGAAGAGCGGGGTCGAGGTGGAGGTGGCGTAGACGCCGACGCACAGGCGCGGGATGTCGACGCCTTCCGAGACCATGCGGACCGCGATGAGCCAGCGGTCCTCGGACACGGCGAACTGCTTGATCTTCTTGGAGGCGCCCGGGTCGTCGGAGAGCACGACGGTGGCGCCCTCGCCGCTGATGTTGCGCAGGTGGCGGGCGTAGGCGCGGGCGGCCTCGTGGTCGGTGGCGATGACCAGGCCGCCGGCGTCGGGCACGCCGCGCCGTACCTCGGTGAGGCGGCGGTCGGCCGCCTGCATCACCTGGCGGATCCAGTCGCCCTTGGGGTCGAGCGCGGCCCGCCAGGCCTGGGAGAGCTGGTCCTTGGTGAGCGGGGTGCCGAGCGTGGCGGCGATCTCGTCGCCGGCGCGGGTGCGCCACTTCATCTCGCCGGAGTAGGCGAGGAAGATCACCGGGCGGACGACGCCGTCGTCGAGGGCGGGGCCGTAGCCGTAGGAGTAGTCGGAGACGCTGCGCTTGAAGCCTTCGGCGTCCTCGGCGTACTCCACGAAGGGGATGGGGCTGTCGTCGGATCGGAACGGGGTTCCGGTCAGCTGGAGGCGGCGGGTGGCGGGCTCGAACGCCTCGCGGATGCCGTCGCCCCACGACTTGGCGTCGCCGGCGTGGTGCACCTCGTCGAAGATGATCAGCGTCTTGCGCGCCTCGGTGCGGGCGCGGTGGAGCGCCGGGTGCATGGCGACCTGGGCGTAGGTGACCGCGACACCGATGTAGTCGCGTGAGGTGGCGCCCTGGCTGTTCTTGAACTCGGGGTCGATGTTGATGCCGACCTTGCCCGCGGCGTCGGCCCACTGGCGCTTGAGGTGCTCGGTGGGCGTGACGATGGTGATCGCCCGGATCACGCCGTTGGCCAGGAGCTCGCTGGCGATGCGCAGGGCATAGGTCGTCTTGCCCGCGCCCGGCGTCGCCACCGTGAGGAAGTCACGGGGCTCGCGCCTGAAGTAGAGGTCGAAAGCCTCCTGCTGCCAGGCCCTCAGCTTGGGCGCGGTGCCCCATGCTGCCCTGTCGGGATAGGAGGGTGACAGATGGGATGCGGCGAACGTACTCACCGCATCACTCCTGGGGTTCGTGTGCTTCGCTCTCTCACAGTGACCCAAGAGTAATCGGGCTCACCGACAAGACGTGCCGTAGAACCTGGATCCTGGCCAACCTCATCCTTGCGTGCTATTGGGCGTCACGCGGCTTATCGCACGCTCGCCATCACCGTGTCGAGGGCCTCGATTGAGGCGGTATCCGCAGGTTGGAGCAGTCCGACCAGCAGAACGGACCCCCCGGGTCGCGTGAGAAGAGTCACCCGCAAGTAGGCAGGGCGGTTGACCACATCCCGATATTCGGCCCGGAGCGCGCGCGTGTATCCCTGGGGCAGGGCCCGGTCGTCCACGATGTCGACCTTGTCCCCTTTGAGGAGCAGCCGCGAGTAGAGCTGCGCGGTGTCGGCGACCATCGTGCGCGCCCCCTGCGCCGAGTGCGGTACGGCCCGCGCCATCACCACCCCGCGCTCCGACCGCGCCACCGAGGTGAACCCGGTGACCGGCGCCACGACCCCCTCCTGCCACCCCTGCGGCAACGTCAACGTCACCTGGGCGACGGCGTCCACGAGCCGCCCCTGCACCGGCGGCGGGGTCGCCATCCTGAACACGACCACGACCAGCCCGCCGACCAGCCCCGCGGCCACGAGGAGCGCCAGCACGGCCCCCGCGCGCCTGCGCCAGACCCGGCGGCGCACCGGGCTGGGCGTCACGGGCCTGCCGTAGTAGCGGGCGGAGGGGGGCAGCGACTCCCACGGCGGCGGCTCGACGTCGCGGCCCGCCGTACGCCTGAGTGGGGGGTTCCACGGCTCGTCGGGGTCGTCGGGCAGCGGAGGGGTGCCGCGCGGCGAGCCGGGCGGCCAGACGCGGTCGTCGTCCTCCATCGCACCTCCTCGTCCCGCTGTCCTATCACTCCTCCCGCCGACGATTCCGGCGATCCGCGATCGCTGGGACGGGAGGGGAAAGTTAGGCGATTGAGGGGTACGGCGGGGCACGCGTCACCGGCGGGGGCACGATCAGTGCTTACCCGGCGACCCGCCCGCTCATTCCGCGCGATCAGGTCGCGGTACGGACCGAAAGGAGCGTCGCGGCCAGGGCGATGGCGGCCATGAGGCAGGAGATGACGATGAAGCCGGTCGCGATCTGTGAAGGGGCGTGGCCGATCATGTTCACCAGGGCGCCGCCGACGCCGATGGTCAGGGCGGAGCCGAGCATGTCGGTGACCGAGAGGGCGGCCGAGTTGGCGCCCTGCTCGTTGAGCGGCGACTGCTTGAGCGCGGTGACGCTGACCGTGGTCATGCCGATGCCCATGCCGAAGCCGGCGACGATCCAGGCGGGCACCGCGACCCACCCGGTGACGCCGGGGAGGACGGACAGCATGGTGAGGAGCACGCCGATCATCACGCAGAAGGCGCCCAGCCGGATGCGCTTGTGGGGCGGGGCGTCGCGGCGGCTCTGCAGGTAGGAGCCGGTCGACCAGCCGAGGGCGCCGGTGGTGAGCGCGATGCCGGCGGTGGTGGCGTCGAAGTCCTTGACCTCCTGCAGCGCGAGCGGGATGTAGGCGTTGACGCCGAAGAAGGCGGCCGAGAACAGTCCGCGCATCATGACCGTGGTGGGCAGGCCCCGGCCGAAGCGCAGCGCGTGCGGCGGCAGCAGGCGGTACAGGCCGTAGCCGAGCGCGGCCAGTCCTGCCACGCCGATCAGCCCGCTCCCGACCGTGTGCTCCTGGATGCCGTAGAGCAGCGCGCCGGCGCCCACGGCGGCGCAGGTGGCGGCCGGCGCCATGAGGCCCGGCCGGGAGCGCGGGCCGGTCGAGGGGACCGCCTCCTCGGTGGGCTTCCTGTTCAGGGCGGGGACGAGCATGATCAGCGCGGGCACGACGAGCGGGATGATGCCGTAGAAGACCCACTCCCAGCCGAAGCGGTCGCCGACGAAGCCGGCGATGGCCGGTCCGACCATGGCGGGCACGACCCAGGCGGCCGACAGCCCGGCGAAGACCCTGGGACGCACCTCGGCGGGATAGACCCGGGCGATCATGACGAACAGCGCCACGATCGTGGTCCCCGCCCCGAGCCCCTGTACGGCCCGCGCCACGATGAACATCTCCTTGCTCACCGCCGCCCCGGCCAGCCCCATCCCGGCGACGAACAGCACCACGCCCACCAGGAACGGCACGGTGTAACCGCGCCGGTCCGACCAGAGCCCCGACACCACGTTGGCGAACAGGCTGGCGATGAGGAAGGCGGAGAAGCTGATGCCGTACAGCTCCTCGGCGCGCAGGTCCTTGGAGACCTGGGGCATGACGACGCCGACGGACATGCCTTCGAAGGCGATGAGGGTGGCGACGAGGAGGATGCCGAGGGTGGCCGTGCGGTAGGCGGGCCCGAAGATACGGGGTGGGTCGACTGGAGCGTCCAGAGTCTTCGGTGCTGTCACCCCCATATCCTAGATGTCACCATTTTTCACTTCAAAGTAACCCCGACGTTGCGGCCACAACCCGGTAGCCAGGGAGGATGGCCGTATGCGATCTTCCACCAAGCCCGAGCGGGCCGAACCCGGCACTCTGCTGGGCGGCGGCTCGCTGCTCGCCGGGCTCGCCGGCCTGGCCGGCGAGTCCGTCTGGGCCCTCGTTCCCGGCGGCTGGATGGCCGCCGGTTACGCGCCCAACCCGTTCAGCCTGATCGCCGGCCTGGTCGGCCTGTTGTTCGGACTCGGAGGGCTGCTCACGGGGCTGGCCACCTGGCGTACCGGTGGCAGCCGCGCGAGCGCGCTGCTCGCCGCCGCAGGTCTGGCCGTCTCCCTGCTGTCGTTCGTGTAGCCCCGTCAGGTCTCCGTGCCGCGGTAGGCCGCCCACATCTCGTGCATCCTGACCGCCTGGCCCTGCGTGAACTCCTTCATGCACCGGTCGTAGGAGTAGTCCATGAAGTTGCGGATCGGGTCGGCCCCGCCCAGCGGGCAGGTGTCCTTGACCCCCGGACAGCCCTCGGTCGGCAGCGCCTCGGGGGGCGTGTCGTCCACGCCGTCGCCGGGCTCCTCGCAGCCGTTCTCGAAGGTGTGGAACAGCCCGAGCCAGTGACCGATCTCGTGCACGCCGGTGAAGCCCAGGTCGAAGTTGCGCAGGGCGCCGCCGGGCAGGCTGCGCCAGTCGACGACGACGCCGTCCAGTCGCGGGCCGGAGGCGTACCAGAAGGGGTAGGTCGAGAAGCCGAGCACGAGTTCGCTGAGCTGGCCGATGTAGAGGTTGAGCGTCTGCACGCCGCCTTTGCGCAGATGGCCCTTGATCGCCGCTTCGTGGCCCAGGGGGTCGCCGAACCAGGAGGCGTTGCGGGTGAGCGTGATCCCGTCCAGGCGGAAGCGCACGCCGGTGTCGACACCGCCGAACCGCCCGCCATACGCGGAGTTGAGCGCGGCGATCTGTGAGCGCACGGCCTCGTCGGGCGCCCGCCGACGTCCGTCGGTGAGCACGTGCACCCAGGTCGGGATCATGATCGAGGTCGGCGGCTTGGTGTCGCCGAGCCGCTCGCCGAGTTCGGCGAGCACCTCACGCACCTGCCGCGGATCGGGCTCGCGCACGTGCGGCGCGCGCACGTCGGGCGGGCGCTCCCCCTTCAGCCGGGGTACGGCGGGCCGTTCGCAGGACGCGGCGGCAGCGGCAGAGTGGTCGATCGGTGGCACGGCCGCGAGCAGGCACACCAACAGAACGGCGGTCGCACGCCGGGCCATGCACTCCCCCGATACGGCATGAGCGGGTCAGGACATCCCGACCGTAGCCCTACCGGGGGCGATCACCCGTGATCAACACTCACTGCTTGTCGTCGCCGTCGCCGCCGCCGATCGGCAGCCCCTCGTAGATCTCCTTGCACTCCGGGCAGACCGGGTACTTCTTGGGGTCACGGCTGGGCACCCACACCTTGCCGCACAGGGCACGGATCGGCGTGCCCGTCACCATGGCTTCGGTGATCTTGCGCTTGTCGGCATAGTGCGCGAACCGCTCGTGGTCCCCGTCGCCGTGCGAGGTCTGCGGCGTGGTTTTCTGCTCAGGGAGGATCTTCGTGCTCACCCCATCGAGTTTATGCCCGCGGGCAAGTGCCCACCCTCCCGGACCCGTACGGCACGCCGCCGCGGCAGCGAGGCCAGCCCGGCGATCCACCCGAGCGCGATCCCCCAGAGCAGCCCGGCCACCAGCCCGCCCCCCAGATATCCCGCGTAGGCGCCCAGCCCGGCCTCGGCCGAGAGGGCGGAGACCGCGGCCCGCAGCAGGCCCGCCAGCGCCGTGCCCAGCACGAACGCTCCCCAGGTGGCCCAGAATCCGCGCCGCGTGCCGGCCACGACGGCGACCAGGACAAGCGCCGCGCCGACATCGGTCAGGAGGAAGAGCCAGGGCGTCTCGCCGACCGGCGTCACCCGCAGCCCCGGCAGCCCGTACGGCAGGCCCACGGCGGACGGCACGGCCAGATACCCGATCCGCGTCACCAGCCAGGTCCCGAACAGGCCGAAGAACAACGCGAGCAACGCGGTGACGATCGCCGGAAGGCTATTGCGACCAAAGCTCATGTTCGGCAGGCTAGCGGCCACCAAGATTGTGGCGGAAGACCCCAGACGCGGGGAACCCCTCGGATGCCGGAGTTCGATGAGATGAAGCGTGCGCGGTGGATCGCAAGTGCCGTGGTGGCCTTGGTCGTGGCCGGAGGCGGCGTCGCCGCAGCGGCGAGGGACGCGCCGCAGCCCGCGCGGAGGTATGTGACCGACGACGCGGGACGGGCGTTGATCCTGCACGGGTTCAACACCGCAAGCAGCGCCAAGAGCACGCCGGACGGCCTGCCGAAGCTGACCGAGGCGGACGTGGAGCGCGAGTACCGGGACATGGGGACGAACTTCGTCCGCTTCCTGTTGCAATGGCGTGCCGTGGAGCCCTCCCCCGGCACCTATGACACGAAATATCTGGACAAGGTGGCTGAGCGCATCGGCTGGTACCGCGAACGCGGCTACCACGTCATGCTCGACATGCACCAGGACCTGTGGGGCAACGGCATCACCCCCTCCAAGGTCGCGGGCAACGGCGCGCCCCAGTGGGCCACGTTCATGGACGGCCTGCCGGTCGCCACCGACCAGCCCACCTGGGAGATGTACTACCTGGAACCCGGCGTCATCCGCGCCTTCGACCACTTCTGGAACACCACGGGCGAGCACCCCGAGCTCATGGACCGCTACGCCAAGGCCTGGAAGGCCGTCGCGGACCGCTTCAAGGACGACCCCGCCGTCATCGGCTACGACCTCATGAACGAACCCTGGGGCGGATCGGTGCAGGCCGCGGCGTTCGAGACCGGCCCGCTCGCCACGCTCTACCGCAAGTCCATCGCCGAGATCCGCAGCGTCGACCCCGACAGCTGGATCTTCCTCGAACCGCAGGCGGTCGGGGTCAACTGGGGCCTGCCCTCGGCGCTGCCCGCCTTCGACGACCCGCGCACGGGACCGGCGCGCATCGCCTTCGCGCCGCACCTCTACCCGCTCCCGCTGGACCTGGGCGACGACTACACCGCCGGGTCCAAGGAGTGGACCGACCGCACGCTCGGCTGGTGGCGCGACAACATCCTGCGCACGGCCGAGCGGATGAAGGCGCCGATCGTGCTGGGCGAGTTCGGGCTGGACATGACCAGGCCGGGCGCCACCGACCTGGTCGAGCGCATCCTCGACGTGACCGACGAGAACGCCATGGGCCGCGCCTACTGGTCGCGCGACGACGGACCCTGGGGGCCCTACGACAAGGGCAGGGCGGGCCCGCTGGTGGAGGCGTACGCGCGGCCGTACCCGAGGGCGGTGGGCGGGGTCCCGCTGCGGATCGCCTACGACGAGAAGGCCGTGAAGCTGACCATCACCTTCGACGCCAACGAGACCGGCGCCACCGAGGTCTACCTGCCGGGCAAGGGTTTCCCGAACGGCGGCAAGGCCTCCACGGGCGAGGCCACCTGGGATGCCGCCACGCGCGTGCTGACCGTCAGGACCAAGACCTCCGGCCGCCTCGACCTGGTCATCACCCCCAGATAGCGGTACGGCTCCCGCCGGGGCGGGAGCCGTACGCCGTCGATGAAGGGGTTGGTCAGCCGATGTGGACCGGCTCGCCCTCGATCTTGCGGCCCGAGCGCACGAACAGCGCCAGACCGGCGGTGATGACCGCGACGATCGTGCTGACCGTGAACGCGGTGTGCATGCCGTCCATGAACGCCAGGTGCACGGCGTTGGTCAGCGCGTCGATGATCGGCTGCTCCATGCCCTGGGTCGCCTGCGGCGGGACGGTGCCGAACGCGGCGGCCTTCTCCAGGCCCTCCAGCTCCGCGGGCTTGAGCGCGGCGGCGGCGGGACCGAGGTAGCCGGGCAGCTTGTCGGAGATGGTGCCGGCCATGACCGCGCCGAGGATCGCCGTGCCCAGCGCGCCGCCGACCTGCATGGCCGACTGCTGGATGCCACCGGCCGCGCCGGACAGCTCCAGCGGGGCGTTGCCCACGATGATCTCGGTGGCGCCGACGAAGACCGGCGACAGGCCGAAGGCCAGCAGCAGGAACGGCAGGCCGCTCTCGACGAACGAGGCGTCCATGCTCAGCTGCGACATCAGGAACATCGCCGAAGCGGTGATCAGCAGACCGACGGCCATGGTGATCTTCGGGCCGAGCTTGCCGATCGCCATGGCGGCCAGCGGCGAGGCGACGATCATGCCGGCGCTCATCGGCAGCATGCGCAGACCCGCCTCAAGCGGCGACAGGCCGTGCACGCCCTGGAAGAAGAAGCCCAGGAAGAACATGGCGCCGAACATCGCGAAGGCCACCATCATCATCAGCACGGTGCCGATGGAGATGGACGGGTTCTTGAACAGCGACAGCGGGACCAGCGGCTGCTTGGCCCGGCTCTGCCAGAAGATGAAGGAAGCGGCGAACACGACGAAGACCGCGGCGAAGATCAGCGTCTTCGCGTCGGTCCAGCCCCACTCGGGAGCCTTGATGATCGCCCAGACCAGCGAGAACATCATGCCGGACAGCAGCACCACACCCGGCCAGTCGATCCTGGACAGGCTCGCGGCGCGGCTCTCCTTGATGATCACGAAGCCCATGATCAGCGCGACGATGCCGACCGGCACGTTGATGTAGAAGACCGACTGCCAGCTGACGTTCTCCACCAGCAGGCCGCCCAGGATCGGGCCGGCGGCGCTGGACAGGCCGATGATCGCGCCCCACGCGCCCATGGCCTGGTTCAGCCGCTCCTTGGGGAAGGCCGAGCGCAGCAGCGCGAGCGCGGCCGGCTGCAGCAGCGCGCCGAACAGACCCTGGAGCACCCGGAAAATGATCAGCGCGGTGACCGAGCCGCTCAGCGCGATGGCCGCGGAGGTGATCGCGAATCCCGCGACACCGAGCAGGAACACCCGCTTGTGACCGTAGATGTCACCCAGCTTGCCCGCGGTGATCAGGAAGACCGCCAGCGCGAGCAGATAGCCGTTGGTCACCCACTGCATGTCCGAGAGCGTCGCGCCCAGCTCGGCGCCCATGACCGGAGCCGCGATGCCCATGACGGTGCCGTCGAGCATCACCATGATGACGCCCAGACACACCGCGAGCAGCGTCAGCCACGGATTCCCCCCGATTGCCGATTGAGCCCCGCCCGGGGGCGACGGTGCCTCCACCGTCGCCTTCGCGTGAGCCGCCATTCGAGTCCCCCTACGCTAGCCACCCCACATCGGGGCATAAGTAACCTAAGACTCAGGTAACTTATGTCATACGATGACAAATGACAAACGGGTTTTAATCGGCAGACGATGACTTATGTCATACTGTGACAGGAAGGTTTCGAGGGAGTGACGACTGTGGGACTGCGCGAACGCAAGAAGGAGAAGACGCGCCTCGCTCTTCTCGACGTGGCGCTCGACCTGTTCCTCGAACAAGGGTACGACGCCACCACCGTCGAGCAGATCGCGGGGGTCGTCGACGTCTCGCCCCGGACGTTCTTCCGCTACTTCTCCAGCAAGGAATCCATCCCGCTGTGGTTCCACGAGCAGGGGGAGGAGACGATGACGGAGACCCTCAACAGCCGGCCGGCGGACGAACCGCCGTTCACCTCGCTGACACACGCCTTGCGTGCGGTGATTCACGACATGCAGGGCTCAACGCCCGAAGACGCCGAGCGGTTCCTCAAACTCCGCAAACTCTTCGAGAACAACCCGGCCCTCGTCGGCAAGTCCGTCGCCCGCGGCGCCGCGACCGAGCTGCGCCTCACCGAGATCATCGCCCGCCGCCGCGGCGTCGACCCGGCCGACCAGCTCTCCCACCTCATCGTCGCCTGGGCCATGGCCACCATGCGGGTCGGCTTCGAGTGCCCCTACGAGCCCACGAACGTGCGGGCCATCGTCGAGCGCATGGAGCAGACGCTGGCGATCGCCGAACGTTCGCTGAAGCCCGGCTGGGACACCTAGTTCAGCGAAGGGTCGTCCGGGCAGGTGGCCACGAACGCCAGCTCGCCCGGCTGCCGCTTGAGCACCCGCCGCCACAGCGTGCCGGGATCGTCATGGAAGGTGTCGCCGACCTCGGAGTCGACGACGTACCAGTGGCCCTCGGCGATCTCCGTCTCCAGCTGGCCGGCGCTCCATCCCGCATAGCCGGCGAAGATCCGCATCTGCGCGATCTCGCCCTGCAGGATCTCCGGCGGCGCGTCCAGATCCACCGTGCCGAGGCGGGAGACCGCCGGCGTGCCCGCGTGCAGGCGCCGCCAGCCCAGAGGCTCCTCCCCGCTCGGCACCGCCGCCAGCGCCAGCGCGCTGTCCGTCTGCACCGGACCGCCCTCGAACAACACCGAAGGCCCGGTCACGAGCGGGTCCCAGACGGGTAGCACCTGCGTCACCGAGACGTCGCTCGGCCGGTTCAGCACCACGCCGAGCGTGCCGCCGTCGAGGTCGTGTTCCAAGATCAGCACGACGCTACGCCGGAAGTTCGGGTCGTCGAGCAGCGGAGTCGCCACCAACAACCCGCCCACGTAGATCGCCTCCGCCATACCTCCATCATGAGGGAGGAGTAGGCCATCCCGCTGCCCCGGGTTACTGATGTTACGCAGTGCTATCAAACGGGCACTGTAGGTAGCAAAGATCACCATGCTGGGGGAAGCTATGACCATTGGCACCCGCCTCACTCTGGCAGCACTGGCGGCCCCTCTGGGCGCATTGCTCCTCACCTCGGCGGCCTTCGCGGCCTCCGCGCCCGAACGGCCGTCGCCCGACTCGCCGTTCACCGTTCACGTCGGCAGGCCGGACTGCGGCAACAGGACCGTGGAGGTCCGGCTCCGCAGCACCAGCGACTACCAGGCCGACTTCCAGATCACCCGCGACGACGAGACCGTCGACACCGGCACGCTCGAAGCCCGCCGCAACTACACCAAGCGCATCAAGCTCGGCCACCAGCGCCGCGTCGAGATCGAGACCTTCTACACCACCCAGGACTCGCGCGACAAGCTCGTCTCCCGCGACCAGGTGAGCAACGAGTGCGGCGGCAACCACCGCCGCGCCTGGGACCGCGGCCGCGAGTGGGACGACTGCGACCGCGGCGAGGACTGCTGGGACGACGAGGACTGCGATCGGGGCGAGGACTGCTGGGACGATGAGGACTGCGATCGCGGTGAGCCCTGCTGGGACGACGACGAGGACGACTGCCGCCGGGGCGACTGCGACGACGACGAGCTCCCCTTCACCGGGCCGCCCGCCGACCTGATGGGCAAGCTGGCCACCGCCGGCGGGCTCGTCCTGACCGGCGGCATCGTCTGGTGGTACGGCTCGCTCTGGCCCCGGCAGAACTACCGGCGCCCAGGCTCGCCTCTCTAGCCCGAGGCCAACCCCTTGGCCCGGGGGCAACCCTCTGGCTGAGCCGTACGCGCACCCTCACGTGAACGCACCCGCCCGCGCGCCCGCCAGCGCGCGGGCGGCGGCGCGCTCGGCGACCTGCTCGTCGACCGGCTCCCTGGTGACCAGCAGGCGGTAGTACAGCGGCGCTGAGACCGCCCTGATCACCTCCGTCCCGTCGGTGCCCTCGGGCAGTTCGCCGCGGGCCACGGCCCGGTCCACCACGGGGGCCCACGCGCGGATGCGGCGCAGGTAGAAGTCACTCAGCGCCGCGGCCGCCGCCTCGTTGCCGGTCGCGGCGGCGATGACGGCCTGGAAGGTCGCGCCCAGGCGGGGGTCGGTGATCGCGCCCAGGACGTTCAGCGCGTTGGCCCGCAGGTCGCCCTCGATCCCGCCGGTGTCGGCGTGCGGGGCCGAGGACTCGGCGAGTTCTGCCATCAGGTCGGTGACGAGGCCGGCGGGATCGCCCCAGCGGCGGTAGACCGTGGTCTTGCCCACGCCCGCCTTGGCCGCGACACGGTCCATGTTCAGGCCGTGGAAACCGCACTCCACCAGCTCGTCCTGCGTCGCCTCCAGAACGGCTGCGCGGGTACGCGCCGTGCGCCCGCCGGGGCGTACCGTTCCAGCCAAACGGGACTGCTGTTCCATTAAGGCTCCTTTGTGTGTTACCTTCGTGTCCATCTTAACGGAACGAATGACCCATTAAGGGGTTGAGATGACCGTACTCGCGGAGCGGACACACACGTCCGCCCGGATGACCGCCCGGCAGAAGCTGATCCTCGTGCTGCTGCTCGGCTCCCAGTTCATGCTGGCCGTCGACTTCTCCATCCTGAACGTCGCGCTGCCCGTGATCGGCTCGGGACTAGGGTTCGCGCTGGCGGATCTGCAGTGGGTGGCGACCACCTTCGCGCTGGCGGCGGCCGGATTCACCTTGTTGTTCGGGCGCATCGCCGACCTGTTCGGACGGCGGCGGCTCTTCCTGGCCGGGATGGCGCTGCTCGGGTTGTCCTCGCTGGCCGGCGGGCTGGCCACCTCACCGGGCATGTTGCTGGCGGCACGCGTGGCGCAGGGACTGGCCACCGCGATCGTCACGCCCGCCGGGCTCTCGCTGCTGACCACCTCCTTCCGCGAGGGACCGCTGCGCGAGCGGGCGCTCGGGCTGAACGGCGCGCTGATGTCGGCCGGGTTCACCTCGGGCGCCATCCTCGGCGGGCTGCTGACCGACCTGCTCAGCTGGCGGTGGGCGTTCTTCATCAACGTGCCCGTGGCGCTGGCCGTACTCCTGGCCGCCCCCGCCGTCCTGGCCGAGAGCCGCCAGGAGGAGCGGCCCAAGATGGACCTGCCCGGCGCGATCACCGTGACCGGCGGCCTCCTGGCCCTGGTGTACGGGCTGACCAGGGCCGGCGAGCACGGCTTCGCCGACCCGCTCGGGCTGGGCGCGCTGGCCGCCGGGCTGGTGCTGCTGGTGGTGTTCTGGTTCGTCGAGCGGCGCGCGGCGTACCCGCTGGTGCCGGTGTCGATCCTCGCCCGTCCCACCGTCACGTGGGGCAACCTGGCCGGGCTGCTCGCCTTCGCCACCGAGACCTCGCTGGTGTTCCTGCTCACGCTCTACCTGCAGAAGGTGCTCGGCTACTCGGCGCTGGCGACCGGGCTGGCGTTCGGGGTGCTCGGCGTCGGCACCGTCATCGGCGGTGTGGTCGCGCCCAGGGTGCTGTCCAGGGTCGGCAACCGGGGCGCGCTGCTGGCCGGGTTCGCGGTGCAGGGCGTGGCCACCGCCTCGCTCGGGCTGCTCGGCGCCTCGCAGGGCTGGATCTGGCTGCTGCTCGTGGCCACCTTCATCGGCGGCATCGGCAACATGGTGGCCATCGTCGGGTTCATGGTGACCGCCACCTCCGGCCTGCCCGACTCGGAGCAGGGCCTGGCCACCGGCCTGGCCACGATGACCCAGCAGGTCGGCATCACGATGGGCATCCCGGTGATGAGCGCCGTCGCCACCGCCGCGATGGGCACGGTCCTGCAGGGCGTGACAGTCGCCGTCCTGGTCAACGCCGCCCTGGCCCTGGCAGCCACCCTCATCCGCAGAGTCTGACGGAACGCGGCGGAACGCCGTGGCACGTACCGGAACGCCCTAGGAGCGACGGCGGGCAGCGGAGCCCGCCCGGCCTATGGAGCACAACATGCGCACTGGACGCCGACTGGCCGCCTTCTTCGCGGCCGGCGCCCTTTCCCTGGCAGCCCTCTCGGGGGCGGCCAACGCCGCGCCCGACAGCGCGCTGCTGGTCATCAGTAAGGTCACCAATGTCAAGTGCCTGGTCACCGTCAAGGGCCACGCCCACGTGGGCGCGACGGAGCGGGACAACCTGGCCATCCGCCTGTTCGGCGAGGACCTGTTCGGCGATGACGAGCTGGTCAGGGAGGGCCCCTTCTCCACCGCGCTCAACGGCGACTACTCCGCCGTGTTCACGGTGGCCTGCGCAGATCTCGACGAGGACCCGGTGGAGCCGGACGAGATCTTCGCCATCGCCCAGGTCTTCGACCGGTCCACGGGCGTCACGAAGAAGATCCGGTCGAACACGGTGACGGGCGTCTTCTAACCGGCCAGAGCCGGGCCCGCGCGGGATGGAGAGCTCCCGTGCGGGCCCACCAGATGGATCAGGCCTCGGTGAAGCCGCGGGCCCGGCCGCCGGCCGACTCGCGGACCGCCGCCGCGACGGCGGTGGCCACGTCAGGGTGGAACACGCTCGGGACGATGTAGTTGGGCCCCAGCTCCTCCGGCGTCACCACGGCGGCCAGCGCGCCCGCGGCGGCCAGCAGCATCTCCTGCGTCACCCCGCCCGCCTGCGCGTCGAGCAGGCCGCGGAAGACGCCCGGGAAGGCGAGCACGTTGTTGATCTGGTTGGGGTAGTCGGAACGGCCGGTGGCCACGACCGCCGCGTGCTCGCGGGCGTCGTCGGGCTGAACCTCGGGCTCCGGGTTGGCCAGCGCGAAGACCACCGCGTCGTCGGCCATGGTGGCGATGTCGTCGCCGTTGAGGATGCCGGGGGCCGAGACGCCCACGAAGACGTCCGCGCCCTTCACCGCGCCGCGCAGGTCGCCGGAGTAGCCCTCGGCGTTGGTGTGCTCGGCGATCCAGCGCAGCGACTCGTCGAGGTCATCGCGGCCCTTGTGGACCGCGCCGAGGTAGTCGCACACGATGACGTTGCGGGCGCCCGCGGCCAGCAGCAGCCGCAGTACGGCGTTGCCCGCCGCACCGGCCCCCGCCATGGTGATCCTGACCTGGCCGATCTCCTTGCGGACCACGCGCAGGGCGTTGGTGAGCGCGGCGAGCACGCAGATGGCGGTGCCGTGCTGGTCGTCGTGGAAGACGGGGATGTCGAGCAGTTCGCGCAGGCGGCGTTCGACCTCGAAGCAGCGGGGCGCTGAGATGTCCTCCAGGTTGATGCCGCCGAAGCCGGGGGCGATCACCTGCACGGTGCGGACGATCTCGTCGACGTCCTGCGTGTCCAGGCAGATGGGCCAGGCGTCGATGCCGGCGAAGCGTTTGAACAGCGCCGCCTTGCCCTCCATGACCGGCAGCGCGGCCTCGGGGCCGATGTTGCCCAGGCCGAGCACGGCCGAGCCGTCGGTGACCACCGCGACGGTGTTGCGCTTGATGGTCAGGCGGCGCGCGTCCTCCTTGTTGCGCGCGATGGCCATCGAGACGCGGGCCACACCGGGGGTGTAGGCCATCGACAGCTCGTCGCGGTTGCGCAGCGGCACCTTCGACTTCATCTCGATCTTGCCGCCGAGGTGCATGAGGAAGGTCCGGTCGGAGACCTTGTGGATGACCACGTCCTCGATGGCTTCCAGCTGGTCGACGATGGCCTGCGCGTGGTCGGTGTCGCGCGCGGCGCAGGTCACGTCGATGCGGAGCTTGTCGTGGCCCGCGGTGTTGACGTCGAGGGCGGTGACCACGCCGCCGGCGGTCTCCACGGCGTGGGTGAGCGCGCTGACGGCCTTGCCGCCGGCGGGCACCTCCAGCCGCACGGTGATGGAGTAAGACACACTCGGAACGGTCGCCACGTCATCGCTCCTTCAGGGCCTGACCAAGAGTGCCTTCCATGGTGCCACTTCTCGCGAGTGGACGATCCCACAGCTGTTGTTTCCGGATATTTCCCTAAAGATCAGGAAATGTTGCTACGGGATGTTCATCCAGTCCCCCAAGGGTCGTCCCGTAACCCCTGCACGAGGAGCACCATTGCGCACCCCCGCCCTCCTGGCCGCCACCGCGCTGGCCCTGCTGACCACAGCGGCGCCCGCGACGGCGGCCGGGAACGAACTTCGCATCAACCACGTCCAGACCATGGCGACGCACAACAGCTACCACCTGGAACTGACCGACGAGGAGAAGGACGTCCAGCGCAGGACCGACCGCAACTGGTGGAATCTGCAGTACTCGCACACCGCCATCCCCAACCAGTTCGCCGCCCAGCACGTACGCGGCATCGAGCTGGACGTCTTCCCCGACCCCAAGGGCGGCCTCTACGCCGGCCCGCTGGTGCGCCGCGACGCGGGACTGCCCCCGCTGACCGACCCCGACCTGGCCAAGCCCGGCTTCAAGGTCCTGCACTGGGGCGACCACGACTACGCCTCCAACTGCTCGTCGCTGGTCAAGTGCCTGCGTCAGGTCAAGCAGTGGTCCGACGCCAACCCCGGCCACGTGCCGATCACCATCCTGGCCGAGCTCAAGCGCACCGACCCCGCCAAGGAGGCGATGGGCGGCGCCAAGAGCCCGCCGTGGGACACGGCCCTGCTGGACGCCCTGGACGCGGAGATCCGCTCGGTCTTCCCCGGCGAGCGGCTCATCACGCCCGACAGCGTCCGCAGGGCCGGCCGCACGCTCGAGGAGTCCGTCCTGAAGTACGGCTGGCCGCGCCTCGACCGCTCCCGCGGCAAGGTCATGTTCTTCATGGACAACCAGGACCCCACCCTGCAGGCCCACTACCTGTCAGGACGGCCGAGCCTGGAGGGCAGGGTGCTGTTCACCAACTCCCGCCCCGGCCGCCCCGACGCCGCCTTCATCGGCTGGAACGACCCGCTCGGCGCCAACGTCGCCCAGATCCAGGAGTTCGTGAAGAAGGGCTACTACGTGCGTACCCGCTCGGACGTGCCCTTCACCGAAGCCCGATCCGGCGACACCACGCGGCTGCGGTCGGCCCTGGAGAGCGGCGCCCAGATGGTCAGCACCGACTTCCCCGTCATCGGCCTGTCGGCGCGCAACGGCTCCGAGTACGTGGGTGAGCTGCCCGGCGGCGCCACGGCCCGGTGCAACCCGGTGAGCGCCCCGAGGGGCTGCCGCGACCACCGGCTGGACGTCAGTCCAGGGCTTCGGCAGCGGTGACGATCACTTCCACGCAGACCGGCACCGGGATCAGCGTGCTGTCCACGGCCAGCTGGTACTGGCAGGGCTCGGCCGGATCCACCCGGTAGAAGTGCCGCACGTACGCGGTGCGGGCCCGGTCGTTGTCCTCGATCGTGTGACGCGCCTCCTTCTCGGAGACCTCCGAGAGGGTGGCCGTCTGCGCGATCCGGCGTTTCAGCGGGGCGTCCAGCCGTACGTGCAGGGCGCCGGGATGGTCGGCGAGCACCACGGCTCCGGCCCGGCCTAGGAAGACGCCGCCCGTCTCCAGGGCCGTCTCCTTCATCGTGCGCTCGGTCCTGCGTACGAACTCCTCCGGAGCCAGGGGCAGGACGCCGGGCACGTACATGTCCACGCCGCCGAACGTGACCGTCGGCAGCCGCATCGCGCCGGACAGCAGCCGGCCGAGGCCGTGCTCCGCCCGGTCGTCGTGAGCCAGCGCCTCCTCCAGCGAGCAGCCCAGTTCCTGGGCCACGGCGCTGGGGATCGCGCGGTCGACGAAGGGCACACCAAGCCGTTCGGCCACGGCCGGGCCGATCAGGTGCCCGGCCGTGCCGTACGTCGCCGAAATCGTGACGACCCGCATATCTCCAGGTTAGACGTCAGAAGAGGGCATTCGCCAGGGCCCGGCGCGCCTTGGCGAGCGACGGGTCCTCGGCCGGCAGCGCGTCGAACAGGCCGAGCAGGTGCCTGCGCGCCTTCTCCCGCTCGTCGCCCGAGGTGCGCTTGACCACGCCCACCAGCCGCGCGAACGCCTCGTCCACCGATCCGGCCAGCATCTCCAGGTCGGCCGAGAGCAGCTGGGCGTCGACGTCGGCAGGGTCCTGGGCGCGGCGCCGCACCTCGTCGGGGTCGGCCGTCATCGTGCGCTTGATCAGCCCCACCCCGGCCAGGCCCATCCTGGCGTCCTCGTCACCCGGCACGCGGGCCAGCAGCCGCTGGTAGGCCGCCTCGGCCTCGTCGAGGTCGCCCTTGTCGATCGCCTGCTCGGCGGCCAGCAGGTCGGGGTCCGCGGGCGGCTCGGCCTGGGCCTGCGGCTCCTGCGCCTCGTCCTCCTGAAGCTGCGGGCGGGCGTCGGGGTTGGCCTCGTAGAACTGCTCGACCGCGCCCATCAGCTCATCCAGCCAGCGCTGGATCTCCGCCTCGGGCAGCACCTGCTGGAAGCCGGTCACCGCCTGGCCCTGGAAGATCGCCAGCACCGTCGGCACCGCCTGCACGCGCAGCGCCTGCGCGATCTGCGGGCTGGCGTCCACGTTCACCTTCGCCAGTACGGCCCGGCCGCCCATCCCGGCGACCACCTTTTCCAGCGCGGGGCTGAGCTGGGCGCTGCCCGGCGCCCGGGGCGACCACAGGTCGAGGATGACCGGCACCGTCATCGAACGGTCGATGACCTCGCTCGTGAACGTCGCCTCGGTGACGTCGGCCACCGACGCCGACGCGGCCTGGGGACCCGCGGCCTCCCGCCTGGCCTGCGCCTCCAGTGCCTGCTTACGCGCGCCCAAGTCCACCGCTCCGTAGAGCGACCCGGGCCTAGAGAAGTCCGCCATGCTCCTCATCTTGCCGCATGGAGGACGTGCGGAAGTCACCAGCCGCCACCCTGAGAGTGCGCAGCTGGTCGAACATCTGCTTCAGCTCGGCCTCGCCGTACATCTCCATGCCGAACTCCGCGCCCATGAGGTCGGCGGTCGCGCGGCGCACGGCCTCGCGGCCCGCGTCGGTGATCTCGGCGAGCACCCCGCGGCCGTCGCGCGGGTTGGGCAGGCGGGTGACCAGGCCCGACCGCTCCAGCCTGTCGACCGTGTTGGTGACGCTCGTGGGATGGACCATGAGGCGTTCGCCGATCTTCGACAGCGGGAGCGCGCCGGTTCTGCTGAAGGTCAACAAGACCAATGCCTCGTACCTCGCGAAGGTCAAGTCGTAAGGCTTAAGGAGCGAGTCAAGTTGCGACAGCAGGATCTGATGCGCTCTCATGATCGAAGTAACGGCGGCCATGGCGGAAGAGGGCCCGAAGTGAACACGCCAGGTCTCGGCGGCGCGTTCGATGGGATCGAACGGCAGGTTGAGCGGCTTCGGCTGTGGCACAGCGCTACGTTAGCGCTGGTTCGTCTGATTACGTAGCGCAGCCGGACGCACAAGCTTGACCAAGAACGCCGCCTTCAATCATCACGCTCAGTTATGGTTCTCGCACGGAAGGTGACGTGGAGCGCAAAGTTCGGACGAAGCCGTGGGGACGGCCCGGACACCTCAGCTTCGCGGCGCCAAGGGCACGGGGGGTGCTTTTGATGTACGTCAACGGGGTTTTCTGTGCGTGAGCACGCGGGTGTCACTCGCGAGGAGCTGAAGCACAGCGCGGCGGTCACCGTCGCGGTCCTGCTCGCTCTGGGCCTGATGGCGGCGTGGAGCGTGCTCATCCCCGGCGTCGACGCCTGGGAGAACATCGTGGCCGCCGTGATCGGATCGCTCCGGCTGACCGGCCCGGTGGCGGCGGCCTTCGCCGCGTGGGTGGCGCTGCGCAAGCGGCGCGCGCTGCGGGGGCGCTCTCTGTCGACCTGGTGCGCGCTGAAGGCGCCGCTGGCCATCCTGGTGGTCGTGACGGGCTCGTTCGCCGCCACCGTGCTCGTGCTCGCGATCAAGACGGTGCTCACCGAGCAGGCGGGGCGGCTGAGCCTGTCCGGGCTCGGCATGGGCATGGCGGGGCTGGCGCTCTACTCCGTCGTCGGGTGGGTCGCCGGGTGGCTGCTGCCCTACCCCTTCATGCCGCCGGTGGCCGGGATCGCCTGCTACGGGGTGTTCACCTGGCTGGCCGAGGGGCGTCCGTGGGCCGATCGGCTGGCGCCCGGCACGGGCGAGCCGTACGACCTGTTCCAGGGGCTCAGCGGGGCGGCCTTCCTCGACCAGACGTTGTGGCTGATCGGGATCACCGCCGCGCTGCTGCTCGGCTGGGCGGCCGTGGTGACGCGGCAGGCACTCGTGCTCGCCTGCGCGCTGCTGGCCGTGATGGCCGCGGGGACCGGGGTCGCGCGGCTGCTGACCGACCCCAAGCCCGCCGCGGCGCAGGCGATCGCCTACAGCTGCCAGGACTGGCCGATCACCGTCTGTGTCCACCCGGGCATGCGCGGCGGGCTGACCGAGCTCGGCGCCACCTTCACCAAGATCGCCTCCCGGCTGTCCGGCACGCCGGCCGCCTTCACCCGGGTGGAGCAGCGCCCGCTCGGCGAGTCGCTGAAGTCCACCTCGGGGCTGGCCGCCATCCACGTGCCCGACCTGTCGGCCGGGTTCGCCGACGAGGCCGCCTACGCCTACATCGAGTCGCTGGCGGCCAAGTGCACCGACTCCCCCTCCGACGGCTACCGCGACATCGTCATGGCGTGGCTGCGCGGCGAGCCGCTGCCGGGCGGGCCGCTGCCCGAGCACCAGTACGCCGCGGCGTGGTTCTCGGGGCTGAGCGAGCCGCAGCGCCGCGAGTGGCTGCGCATGTTCTACAACGAGTTCCAGTCGTGCAGGCTGTCGGGGACCCACTTCGGCGGTGGGCCCATGGCCAGTGCCGTACCGGCTTCGCCAACGCCGATTTATCCGGTGTATCCGACAGGAATGTCACCCCAGAGCTGGCAATGATGATCGTCATGCGGGTAGTACTGCCCGCATGACGACATCTCCCCTGACGCGACGTCGCAGGTGGCGAAATATCGCCGGGCTCCTCGTGCTCGCCGCGCTGCTCATCGTCGGCGGGCGCCTGGCCTGGGCCTGGTGGAATCCCCTCGGCGAGCAGACCATCGACCGCAGCCAGCCGGTGCTCCTGCAGTCGATCCACGACCTGAGCCGCTTCGAGGCGGCCACCGGCACCTTCCAGGTGGTCGTCGACCTGGAGAAGGACGCCAACTTCCTGCCCGACGCCATCAAGGGCAGCCGCACCCTGTTCGTCGGCTCCGGCGGCGTCGACGCCTACGTCGACTTCACCGGCCTCGCCAAGGACGCCGTCACCGTCTCCGAGGACCGCACCCAGGTCACCCTGCGCCTGCCCCGGGCCCAGCTGGAGAAGCCCAACATCGACAACAACCGCTCCTACGTCTTCGCCCAGCAGCGCGGCCTGCTCGACCGGGTCGAGGACTTCCTGTCGGCCAGCCCCACCGACCAGCGCGAGCTGTACGTCCTGGCCGAGAAGAAGATCGCCGAGGCGGCCACCGCCAGTGACCTGCGCGCCCGCGCCGACGCCAACACCAAGGTCATGCTCCAGGGGCTGCTGAAGTCACTGGGCTTCTCCAAGGTCACCGTCAAGTTCTCGGACGAGCCCTAGGGAGGCCTGGGACCCCGTCTAGGTACCCCCGGACCCGCCTAAGGCACACAGATAAGGCATCCGCCCGATGTGGCGGGGTGGGCCTTAGGAGGAGTCTTAAGAGTGCAAGGAAACAACAGCACCAAGACACCGGGAGTCACCCGAAATGAACGCCGAGCTTGAGTACGCGCTCATGAAGAACCACGCCGAGGAGCTGCGCCGCGTAGCCGCCGAGCACCGCCGGGCCGTGGAGGCGAGCAAGGGCCGCAAGAGCCGCCGCTCCGTCTTCGCGAAGTTCCTCTCCAACTAAGACCTTCCCCCTCACGACTCCAGGAGGTTCCGATGAACGCAGAACTCGAGTACACCGTGATGAAGAACCACGCCGAGGAGCTTCGCAAGGCCGCCGCCGAGCACCGGCGGGCCCGCGAGGCGCGTAAGACCGGGCGTCGCTCGGTGTTCGCCAAGTTCCTGTCCTCATGACCACCGCACGATGGCCCGGCCGCCACCTCCCTCGCGGCCGGGCCAAACTGCCTCCCTAGCCGCACACACCGGCCCGGCCGCATGGCGAGATTTCCTGCCACGCGGCCTTTTGCATGCCTAGGGTGATGTGCGGCTTTCTGCCCCCAAGGGGCTTCTTTCCCGCGGTCAGGGGACGCGGATGATCAGCGCGTCGCCCTGGCCGCCGCCGCCGCACAGCCCGGCCGCGCCCAGCCCGCCGCCACGCCGCTTGAGCTCGTGAGCCAGCGCCAGCACGATGCGCGCGCCCGAGGCCCCGATCGGGTGGCCGACCGCGATGCCGCCGCCGTTGACGTTCACCTTGTCCATCGGGATGCCGAGCTCCTTCACCGACTGCAGCACCACGCTGGCGAACGCCTCGTTGATCTCCACCAGGTCCAGGTCGTCGGCGCTCAGCCCCTGCTTCGACAGCGCGTGCTTGATGGCGTTGGCCGGCTGCGACTGCAGCGAGGCGTCCGGGCCCGCCACGTTGCCGTGCCTGCCGATCTCGGCCAGCCAGGGCAGGCCCAGCTCCTCGGCCTTGGCCTTCGACATCACCACGACCGCGCAGGCGCCGTCGGAGATCTGCGAGGCCGAGCCCGCGGTGATCGTGCCGTCGGCGGCGAAGGCGGGCCTCAGCTTCGCCAGCGCCTCCGGCGTCGTGTCGCCGCGTACGCCCTCGTCGTCCTTGACCACGATCGGCTCGCCGCGCCGCTGGGGGATCTCCACCGGGACGATCTCGTCGTCGAACAGGCCGTTCTTGATGCCGGCCGCGGCGAGCTGGTGGGACCTGGCCGAGAAGGCGTCCTGCTCCTCGCGGCCGATGCCGAGGCGGGCGTTGTACCGCTCGGTCGACTCGCCCATGGCCACCTGGTCGAAGGCGCAGAACAGGCCGTCGTGGGCCATCGAGTCGACGATGCCGGCGGGGCCGTACTTGACGCCCTTGCGCAGGCCGGGCAGCAGGTGCGGCGCGTTGGACATCGACTCCATGCCGCCGGCCACCACGACGTCGAACTCGCCGGCCCTGATGAGCTGGTCGGCCAGCGCGATGGCGTCCAGGCCGGACAGGCACACCTTGTTGACGGTCAGCGAGGGCACGGTCATGGAGATGCCCCCCTTGACCGCCGCCTGGCGCGACGGAATCTGGCCGGCGCCCGCTTGGAGCACCTGGCCCATGATCACATACTGGACCTGGTCGGGGCTCACCCCGGAACGCTCCAGGGCAGCCTTGATAACGACGCCGCCAAGCTCAACGGCGGACAATCCGGACAACGAGCCGAGCAGCCTGCCGATCGGCGTGCGCGCTCCGGCGACGATGACGGAACCAGACATGTCAGGGGCCTCCTGTGCACACGAGGGGTCGTTTGACACCATACCCACGGGTACCTGGATGACCGCCATGGAGGTAGGCCACACATGTTCATGCGTATCGACCACATCGGGATCGCCTGCAACGACCTGGAGGAGAAGATCGCGCTCTTCTCCGGCCTGTTCGAGCTGACCGTCGTCGCCAGGGAGGTCAACGAGGAGCAGGGCGTCAAGGAGGCGATGCTGCACATCGCGGACGGCGAGGGCGGCGGCTCCTACATCCAGCTCCTGGAACCGCTCGACGCGGACTCCCCCGTAGGCAAATTCCTGGCCAGGCGCGGCGAGGGCGTCCACCACGTCGCTTTCGGCGTGCCCGACGTGGCCGGGGCGATGGAGCAGATCGGGGCCAAGGGCGTCAGGCTGCTCGACGAACACCCCCGTCACGGCTCGATGGGATCTTCGATCGCGTTTCTGCACCCCAAGGACGTGGGAGGAATGCTGACGGAGCTTGTCCAAGCGGCCAGGCCCTAGGAAATGCAAAAAACGTTCATATGTAACTAGTCACGCAGATAGTTGGACGGGGCCTCCAAGGCGGCACCAGCGGAGTACGCTGGCTTTCCACCGGACATGGAGCCTGCCGTGAGGCACAGGCTCCTGGCTCGGATGCCCCGAACCCCCCGTCCGGCCGATGTAGCCGTCTCGACAACCCAGGATCGAGCCTCCATGCAGTCCGACATCGACGCCCAGCTCAACAATTTCTTCGAGGACGCCCCAGCTCGCGAATTCGACGTGGTGCTGCGTGGCTATGACCGCCACCAGGTCCACGACCACCTGAAGCAACTCGACGGCGAGTTGCGTCAGTCTCGCGAACAGCTCGCCAACATTCAGCGCGACCTCTCCGACTCCCAGCGCCAGTTGCAGGAGCAGGAGCGCCCCACCTATTCCGGTCTCGGCGCCCGCATCGAGCAGTTGCTGCGCCTGGCCGAGGAGCAGGCCACCGAGCTCGTGCAGGCCGCGCGTTCCGAGGCCAACGAGGTCAAGGCCGCGGCCAAGGTGGAGGCAGCGGACGTTCGCGCCGCCGCCGAGGCCGAAGCCGCCGAGAAGCGCGCCCAGGCCACGCGTGAGACCGACGACATGCGCACCAGCGCCGAGCGGGACGCCGAGGAGATCCGCGGCACCGCACGCCGCGAGTCCGACGAACTGACCGCCACGACCGAGCGTGAGGCCGCCAAGCTGCGCGCCACCGCCGACCACGAGGTGGCGGAGAAGCGCGCCGACGCCGAGCGCGAGATCGCCAAGCTCCGCACGACCACCGAGCGCGAGGTGGCCCAGCTCCGCGCATCGACCAAGCGCGAGCGTGACGAGGTCCTGACCACGGCCAAGCGCCAGGCCGACGAGATGCGCGCCCAGGCTCAGCGGGTGCTGGAGGAGTCCGAGGCCAAGCGGGCCCAGGACGAGGCGGAGTTCGAGATCCAGCTCGCCTCCCGCCGCGAGGAGGCCGAGCGCCAGGAGGCCGAGCGCCACTCCACCGCCCAGGCCAACACGCAGAAGCTGGTCGCCGAGGCCGAGCAGCGCGCGGCCACGGCGGAGTCGCGCGCGACCAAGGCGACGCAGCAGGCCGAGCAGACCCGCCGCGAGGCTGACATCCACGCCAAGCAGCTGGTCGCCAACGCCCGCAAGAGCTCCGAGCAGATCGTCTCCGACAGCAAGTCCAGCGCCGAGACGATCGTCTCGGAGGCCAAGTCGGAGGCCGAGCGCATCCGCTCCTCGATGCAGCGCCAGGTCGACGAGCTGACGCGCCAGCGCGACAGCATCACCAGCCACCTCGCCCAGCTGCGCCAGCTGCTCGGCGGCGCGGCGCTGCCCGGCATGGAGCCGGAGCCCGCGGTGGCCGCGGCACCGGCCAAGCCGGCGATCGCAGCGTCCGCCAACGACAAGCCGGCGCCCGCGCCGGCCGCTGCCGCACCCGCCAAGACGGAGGCCAAGGCGGACGACGACAGCGAGTGGTGGCAGGAGTAAGGCCCGCCCTCGGGGGGTTTGACTGACGGCTGAAAGGGGCCTGGCGACCACATGGTCGCTAGGCTCTCTTTTTGTTGCCTCCGCCCCTTTTGTCCCAGGAGCCCCCATTGTCAGCTGAGGTCGAGACTCCGGCCGAAGAGAACCCCCAGTACGGCATGCCGGGCAAGCCGCTGGCCCGCGGGCCGTTCCTGTTCGGACTGATCGGCGGGCTCGGCGTGCTGACCGCGATCGCGATCGGCCAGATGGTCGTGCGCTCGCTGAGCGTCATCATCCTCATCACGGTCGCGATGTTCCTGGCGGTGGGACTCAACCCGGCCGTCGAGGCCCTTCAGCGGCGCCGCCTGTCCAGGCGGACGGCGATCGGGATCGTCTTCGCCGGCGTCATCGTGGCGTTCGCCTTGTTCGGCGTGGCCATCGTGCCGCCGGTCAGCCAGCAGCTGGCCGACTTCGTCAGCGCGGTGCCCGGCTACTTCACCGAGCTCGGCAACAACCCCACGCTGCGCGCGCTGGAACAGGATTACCAGATCCTGTCGCAGCTGCGCTCATTCTTCACCGGCTCCATGGCGACCACGCTGGCCAGCGGCATCATGGGCGCGGGGCTCGTGGTGGTGGACGGCCTGTTCACCACCGTGACGCTGCTGGTGCTGATGCTCTACTTCCTCGGCTCCCTGCACACGATCAAGGTCTACCTGCTCACGCTCGTGCCGGCCACGCGGCGCGAACGTACCGGAGCGATCACCGAGGAGATCCTGAGCGGCATCGGCGGCTACGTCGCCGGCAACGTGCTCATCTCGGTCATCGCGGGCGTGCTGAGCTGGATCTTCCTGACCATCGCGAACGTGCCGTACGCCCTGGCGCTCGCTCTCATCGTCGCGCTCACCGACCTCATCCCCCTCGTCGGCGCGACGATCGGCGCGGTGCTCGTGACCGGCGTGGCCCTGCTGGGCTCGGTCCCCGCCGGCATCGCCTGCGCCATCTTCTTCGTGATCTACCAGCAGGTCGAGAACTACTTCATCTACCCCCGCGTCATGAAGCGCTCGGTCGACGTGACGCCCGCGGTCACGGTGATCGCCGCGCTGTTCGGCGGCGCGCTGCTCGGGATCGTCGGCGCGCTGCTGGCCATCCCGGTCGCCGCCGCCATCTCGCTGATCATCCGGGAGATCGTCCTCCCCCACCAGGCCCGGAACTGACGAAGTCGGCCACCGCGGCGTTGAACGCCTCGGGCTGCTCGACCGCGCTCAGGTGCCCGGCCTTCTTGATGATCTCCAACCGCCCATCCGGTACGGCCCGCGTCATCGCCTCCGCGTCGGCCACCGGCGCGAGCTCGTCCTCCTCGCCCACGATCGCCAGGAACGGCACCTTCAGCCCGCTCAGCGTGTCGAAGGAGTCCGGCCTGGCGGCCATCGCCCGCTGCGCCCAGGCCACCGCCGCGGGCGGCGCGGCCTGCACCAGCCCGCGTACGCGCCCGAACACCATGGCCCGCCGCTCGCGCGTGGTCCGCCCGATGAGCGCGGGCAGCACCTCCTCGACCAGCACGCCGGGGCCCTCGTCGAGCACCCGCAGGGCGATGCGCTCACGGTTGTCGCGGGCCGGCTCGGGGTCGGGCGAGGCCTTGGTGTCGGCCAGGATGACGCCGAGCAGCCGGTCGGGGTGGCGCCGGCAGAAGGCCATGGTGACGTAGCCGCCCATGGACAGGCCGCCGACGACGGCGCGTTCGACGCCTTCCGCGTCGAGCATCGCGGCGACGTCGTCGGCCATGGCGTCGACCGACGGCTCGTCGTCACCGAGCCGCGATCCGCCGAACCCCCGCAGATCTGGCGTGATCACCCTGCACGAGGCGGCCAGCCCTTCGCGTTGGGCCAGCCACATCGCCGAGGAGAGGGGAAAGGCGTGGAGCAGGACGACCGGGACACCGCTCCCGGCTGATCTCGTGTAGAGCTGCACGGACTCACGGTAGTCCGCTTCGTTCAGGTTGTCGTCAGACCGCCGTCGATGAACAGGACTTGGCCTGTCATATAGGCAGAGGCCGGACTGGCCAGAAATACGGCGGGGTGTGCCATCTCCTCGGCGGTGCCCCAGCGGGCCATCGGAACCGAGGCGATGGTCGAACGGCTCGCCGCCTCGTCCTGCCAGAGGTTGCGGTTGAGGTCGGTGGCCGTCCAGCCGGGGCACAGCGCGTTGACCCGGACGCCCGCGCGGGCCCATTCGATGGCCAGGGACTTGGTGAGGGCGACCAGCCCGGCCTTGGCGGCGGCGTAAGGCGCGAGGAAGGGCGCGCCCCTGGCGGCCGCGGAGCCGACGTTGATGACCGAACCGGAGCCTCGCTCCAGCAGGTGCGGCGCGATGGCGTGGCACACGGACACGGCCGAGTCGAGGTTGAGCCGCATCAGCTTGTCCCAGCCGGACAGGCGCAGATCCTTGAACTCCACCAGGAAGTTGGAGCCTCCGGCGTTGTTGACCACGATGTCGACGTGCCCGAGCGCCTCGATCGAGGTGCGCACGGCAGCGGCGGCGGCCTCCCTGTCGGTCAGGTCCGCGGGAACGGCGAACGCGCTCCTGCCGAGTTCGGAGATCTCCTTCGCCACCTCGCCCAGCGACTCGGCCGAACGGGAGACCAGCGCCACGTCCGCGCCCGCCCGCGCGTAGGCGAGCGCGATGGCTCTGCCGATGCCCCGGGATGCTCCGGTGACCAGAGCCTTCTTGCCGGTCAGATCGAACGCGTCCACGCCCGCCTCCTCGCTCTACAGAACATCGTTCTACAGGGCGAGCTTAGCCTTCCGGCACCTCGGTGGGCAGCGGGTGGCGTTCCGGATTCACCCGCTTGACGATCTCGTTCAGGGCGATGCGCACGTAAGGCTCGCCCACCCACAGATGCTTGGCCCCCTCGACCGCCACCACCTCGGCCTGGGGCACCCGGGCGAAGCGCCTGCGCGCCTCCTCCGGCCGCAGGTAGTCGTCGAACTCCGGCACCAGCACGGTCATCGGCCGCCCGAACTCCGCCCACGCGTCGAGGTCGGTGTCCACGGCCCTGTGCAGCGGCGGCGACATGAGGATCGCGCCCTCCACCAGCGGGTCGCGCGCCCACTTCAGCGCCAGCTCGGTGCCGAAGGACCAGCCGACCACCCACACGCGCGGCAGATCGTGGTACTCGGCGTACTCCAGCGCCGCCGCCACGTCGTAGCGCTCGCCCTCGCCGCCGTCGAAGGCGCCCTCGGAGGTGCCGCGCTCGGAGGAGGTGCCGCGGGTGTTGAAGCGCAGCACCGCCAGATCGGCCAGCGCGGGCAGGCGGTTGGCCGCCTTCTTGTAGACGTGGCTGTCCATGAAGCCGCCGTGGGTGGGCAGCGGGTGCAAGGTGACGAGCGTCGCGACCGGGTCGCGGCCCTCGGGCTGGGCCAGCTCGCCGACCAGGGTCAGTCCGTCACCGGTGTGCAACTCGATCGGCTCACGCCGGGCGGGCAGCACGCTCGCCGCGCGGATCTCCACATCGTTCCTTTCAGTAACGGCTACGGCCGGGACCGCGGTCCAGTCTCTTGCGCCAGCAGGCCGTGTGCCAGTGCCGCCGCTCCTCGTCGCCGCCGGTCCAGTTGGGCCAGCTCACCAGATGCGGCTGGCCCGCCTTGATCTCCTGGTCGCAGCCCGGACAGCGGTAGTCCTTGGCGGCTCCGGCGCCGCTGAGCATGCGTACCTTCCACTCCCCGTCCGGCCACTCCTCCACCCGGTCGGTGGTCGAGGGGAAGGCGTTGGGGCGGGTCGACTCCTTGCGGCGGGTGCGGCGGGGGCTCATGCGCGCGGGAACGTCTGCAGGCCCGCGGTGACCAACTGGTCGAGCAGGGGCGCGGGCGCGTAGGACGGCTCGCGGTACTCGGCGTAGAGGGCGCGCAGGCCGTCGCGCACCTGCCGCGGGCCGATGCTCTCGATCATCTCGAACGGCCCGGCCGGATAACCGCAGCCCAGCCGCATGGCGTTGTCGATGTCCGCGATCGAGGCGTAACCGGACTCGTGCATCCTGACCGCGTCGTTGAGATAGGGAAAGAGCAGGGCCTCGACCACGAACCCCGCCCGGTCCCCGCAGGGCACCGGGGCCAGGCCGAGCACCGTCATCAGGCCGACGGCGGCCGTGGTCGCCGCCGGGGCGGTGAGCACGGTCGAGACGACTTCGGCGACGCTCTGGCCCACGAGGTGGATGCCCACCACGCGGGACGGGTCGGCATGCCGGGCGGCGTGCTCGATCACGGGACGCTCACCGAGCCGCAGCACGACGTCGGGCGTGTCGGACTCGCCGAAGCCCGCGGCGGCCAGCCGCGCGGCGAGCTCCTCCGCGCCCTCACCGCGGACCAGGACCTGTGTCGCGGACGCCTTGCCCGGCTCGCCGGGAACGGGCTCCCCGCCGTGGAAGCCGCGACCACTTTTGCGGCCGAGCAGTCCGGCGGTGACCAGTTCGCGCAGGACGGGCGCGGGCGCGTGGCGCGACGAGCGCGTCTCGTCGAAGAGCACCCCCATGACCTCGTAGGAGGTGTCGAGCCCGATGAGGTCGAGCAGCGCGAACGGGCCCATCGGCAGCCCGGCGCCCTTCCTCATCGCCGTGTCGATGTCGTCGCGCGCCGCGACGCCGCGCTCCAGCAGCACCGCGGCCTGGTTGAGGTACGGCAGGAGCAGCCTGTTGACCACGAACCCGGCCCGGTCGCCCACCACCACCGGCGTCTTGCCGAGAGCCCGGGACAGGTCCGCGATCGCCTCCGGCAGCCCGTCGTCCGTCATGACCGTGCCGATCACCTCGACCAGTTTCATGATCGGCGCCGGGTTGAAGAAGTGCATGCCGATCACCCGGCCGGGCCGCCCCGTCGCGGCGGCGACGGCGGTCACCGACAGCGACGAGGTGTTGGTGGCCAGCACCGTGTCCGGCTTGCAGATCCGGTCGAGGTCGGCGAACAACGCGATCTTGTACTCGAGGATCTCGGGGATCGCCTCCACCACCAGGTCCGCGTCGGCGAGATCCTCGCGCGCGGTGGTGAGCGTGATCCGCCCCAGGATCGCCGCACGCTCCTCGGCGCTCAGCCGCCCCTTGTCCAGCGCCCGGCCGGTGGACCTCTCCAGGTGCCCGCGCCCCCGCGCGAGCGCCTCGGGATCGGCCTCGACGCCGATCACCCGTATCCCCGCACGCGCGAACACCTCGGCGATCCCCGCACCCATCGTGCCGAGACCGACCACTCCCACCTTTTCAAACGCCATGCCCCCCAGTTTTCCAGAGCCGGTAGGGTGGGCCGTCATGCGGCTGGTCATCGCGCGATGCAGCGTGGATTACATAGGACGGCTCACGGCACACCTGCCGATGGCGCCGAGGCTGATCATGATCAAGGCGGACAACAGCGTGAGCATCCACGCCGACGACCGCGCCTTCAAGCCGCTCAACTGGATGAACCCGCCCTGCAAGCTCAAGGAGGACGGCGACACCTGGACCGTCACCCACGGCAAGACGGGCGAGAAGCTGGTCCTGACGATGGAGGAGATCCTCCACGACTTCTCCCACGAACTGGGCGTGGACCCCGGCCTGATCAAGGACGGGGTGGAGGCGCACCTGCAGGAACTCCTGGCCGAGCACATCACGACGCTGGGCGACGGGTACTCGCTGATCCGCCGGGAGTACATGACGGCGATCGGGCCGGTGGACATCCTGTGCCGGGACTCATCGGGCGCGACCGTCGCGGTGGAGATCAAGCGGCGCGGCGAGATCGACGGGGTGGAGCAGCTGACCCGCTACCTCGAACTCCTGAACCGCGACCCGCTGCTGTCGCCGGTGCGCGGGGTGTTCGCTGCCCAGGAGATCAAACCCCAGGCCCGGGTGCTGGCGACGGACCGCGGAATCAACTGCGTCACCCTGGACTACGACGCGCTGCGCGGCATCGAACCCGAGAACCCCACCCTCTTCTAGCACGGTCCTCGGACGGGGCGCTGCGCGCTGACGGTCCTCGCGAGAGGGCGCGACGCGCCAGGGCTCTCGGGCTCCCCTTAGCGGGGGGGGCCAAGCCCCCCACGACCCCGCCCCCGGACCCCCACGGTCCTCGCAAGGGGGCGCTGCGCGCCATAGACGCTCGGGCTCCCCTCAGTGGGGGGCCAAGCCCCCCACGACCCCCTGCCGGGGGCCCGCCCCCGGACCCCGACCGTTGCCCGGGCACGCTCAGCGAAAGACCTTCGGCCGAAGCCCTGGCATTTGACCAAGAGCCAGCACCCGATCGGGATGGGCGCGGCCGGACGGGCCTGTGCGACTCCGCCGAGCCGTGCAGTCCGTGCCCGGCCCGTTACCTTTTTGATCGTCCCCGATAAGAGTCGGGGAGCCAGGTCACCCAGCCCGGCATGACTGACCGCCCCTGTCGCTTCCATGATCCGGGG
>NZ_JBITHA010000012.1:318241-327990 GCF_044457485.1 Nonomuraea sp. NPDC050540 | reverse complement strand
CCGGCGAGCGGTTCGTGATCGGGCTGACGGTCACATTCGCCGACGACATCATTCCCGGCGTGGGGGACACACCCGTCACGTGCCCGAGCAGAACCACCAGCATCACCAGCTTCACCTGCGGTCCGCAGCCGCTGGGAGTGAACTACGTTCTGTGCGAAGCGGTGTGGGCGGGTGGGGTCGGCCCGGTCACCGCTGAGTGGTTCAGCCCGCGAGCACGCCGCCAGCCCGTCGTGAGCACCGACACGGCCGCCCGCAGGACCACGGCCGCGTTCGACTGCAACAACCCCGGCGGGACGGAACTCACCTTCACCACCCTGGTCACGGTCACCGACGCCAACGGTTCCAGGGCCTCGGTTTCCACCATCCCCTGTGGGTGGTAGCGCCGGCTGAATCTGCTTCTGCCGGACCCCGCCAAGGCCTCGCGGCGGCGTACGGACCAGTGAGCACCTCTCCGCGTCCCCGGCCGCTCTATCGGCGGCCGGGGACAGACCGTGCCCTCCTCGCGCTGAGTCAGGTCCTAGCCGCGCTCGGGCCAGATCGGGCCCTGGTCGGTCCAGGTGACACCCTTGTTGCGGCACAGGCAGAAGGGGTGGCCGACCGGGTCGGTGTAGATCCGCCAGCCGTACCCCTCGGGACCGATGAAGTTCTGCCGCAGCGTCGCGCCGAGTTCGAGGACGCGGCGCTGCTCGGACTCGATGTCGTCCACTTCGAAGTCGAGGTGGAACTGCTTGGGGTGCTCGGTGTCGGGCCACTGCGGGGCGCGGTAGTCGTCCACCCGGATGAAGGCCAGCTCGATCTCACCGAACGGGATACCGGCCCAGTTCTCGTGGCTGCCTTCCTTGATCGGGCGGCCTGTCACCCCGGAGTAGAAAGCCGCCAGCTTCATGGTGTCCGGGCAGTCGATGATGAAATCGGTGAACTTGAGCATCCCGCGAGCTTGCCAGAAGATCACGGCAGCGTGAGAGCGTGGCGCTGCACTCCGATGATTCGTTGAACCACCGGTTGCCGGGTCGTTGACCCGATAGCTCTACACTCACGCCAATGATGGAGATGGGTGACGGTACGCGGCTACGCACCTGGACGGCAGGCTCGGCGAACCCGCGGAGATTTCCCGTGGTCATGTTGCACGGCGGTCCAGGGGTCCCCGACTATCTGGCCCCGGTCTCCGCGATCATCGACGACCTGTGCCTGGTCCACCGCTACGACCAGCGCGGCACCGGCGGATCGTCGTGGGAGGGTGAGCACACGATCGCCCGCCACGTTGAGGACCTGGTGTCGTTGCTCGATGCCTGGGGGCACGACCGGGTGGTCCTGGTGGGACATTCGTTCGGAACCAACATGGCCGGCTACTTCTTGCTCGCTCATCCCGAGCGCGTGGCCGGACTGATTCAGCTCGCCGGGCCGTTCCTGGGTCCTTGGCGGGAAGCCGACCGGGAAGCACAGCTGGCGCGCCGCACCGACGAGCAGCGGATCAGGCTCGACGAACTGGACGCGCTCGCATCACGTACGGGTGCCGAGGAGATCGAGTACCTCACGCTGTCGTGGTCAACCGACCACGCCGACCGGGATCGGGCGTGGGAATGGGCGCTGACAGCGGCCCACACGCTGCGGCCCGTCAACTACGCGATGAACGCCCAGCTCAACGCCGCCGGCAGGGCCGACCCGCTCGAATCACACGTGGACGCGCTTCGCGCGTGCCTGCCGCCCGGCGCGGTGATCATCGGCGGCGCGGGCGACAGCCGCCCCGCCGAGGCCCTGCGACGGCTCGGAACACGTCTCAGCTGCGAGGTCGTCATCATTCCGAACGCGGGCCACCATCCATGGCTGGAGGCGCCCGACCGGTTCGGCGCGGCGTTCCGCGCTGCGGCGGAGAGGCAGACCCGAAGAGACGGCTGACTCCGCAAGACCTATGAGCCTGGGGGGCGAGCGTACCCGCGCGTGGACGTTCCGCATTGCGCCGGGGGACGGGGGCGGGCGGTCCGCAGCTTCGCCGGGAGGCGGGGTCAGCGGCGGGGGAGGGCGAGGGCGCAGAGGGCGAAGGCGACGGCGAAGGCGGCCTGGACGATCATGCAGACGGCGAGTGCGGTGGTGTACATGACCGATGCGGCCGTGGCCGCGGCGAGGAGTCCTCCGGCTACGGCGACGCCGAGGCCCATCGCGGCTTGTTGCGTCGTCTGGAGCGCTCCTGACGCGGCCCCGGCGGAAGCCGGGGGGACGTCGGCGATCATCGCGCCGACGAGGGGACCGAACATGAACGCCTGCCCGATGCCGACGCCGATCAGGGACGCGGCGAGAGTCCAGGAGTTCAGGCCGGTTCCTTGCAGGAACACCGAGGTCGCGGTGAGCGCGAGCAGCGCGGCCTGGGTGACCCCGCCGATGATCAGCAGCCGGCGGAATCCGAAGCGTGGTGCGAGTTTCCCGGACCAGATGGAGACGACGAAGAAGCAGAGGGCGTACGGGAGCAGCACGAGAGCGGCGTGCATCGGGGTCCAGCCCAGGCCGGTCTGTGTGGTGAGGGCGTAGAGGAAGGTGAACGCGCCGAAAGCCGACTGGAGCATGAGCGCCATCACGAGTCCGACGCGGTAGGAGCCCAGGCGGAACAGGGGCGGCGGGACCAGCGGGACGCGGTCGGCGCGGTGCAGCCGGAGCTGCCACCTCCAGAACGCCGCGAACAGGACCGGGACAGCGGCCAGCAGCGCCCAGCACCATGCGGGCCAGCCGAGCGCGGCGCCCTGCGACAGCGGGACGAGCAACGAGAGGAGGGCGGAGCCCAGCAGGACGGTGCCGATCAGGTCAAGTGAGCGGTGGCCGGGGGAACTGGTGGCCGGTACCCACCGCAGGGCGGCGAGGAACGCGACGACGCCCATGACGACACTCACCGCGAACACCGTGCGCCAGCCGGCGCCGAGGAGCGGGACGGAGAGCAGTGCTCCGCCGAGGATCTGCCCGATCGCCGTCGCGCCGCCCGCGGTGGCGCCGAACAACGCGACGGCTCTGGCGCGTTCGCGGCCGTGCGTCGACGCGGTGATCGTCGCGAGCACCTGGGGAACCATCGCCGCCGCGGAGACGCCGGTGAGGGCGCGCGCGGCGATCAGGACGATGACGGTGGGGGAGAGGGCCGCCATCAGGGAGAAGAGGGTGAAGCCCGCCATGCCGAGGAGGAACAGACGGCGGCGTCCGTAGAGGTCGCCGAGGCGGCCCCCGAGGACCATCGGCACCGCGAAGCCGAGTGAGTACACCGAGACCACGAGCGACTGCTCGGCGGGGGAGGCGCGCAGAGATGCTCCGATATCGGGTACGGCGATGCCCGCGGCGGCGAAGCTGACCACCGAGAGCAGCAGGGCGGCGAGGGTGGCGAGGAGTCCGGGAAGCCCGAGCGCTCGTGGCTGGGATCGGGTCGCTGGGGTAGAAGCTGTGGTCACGTGTCGATGCTGCGTGGACACGGATCCGGGTACCAGAAGCCTGTTTATGGGGGTATTAGCCGAACCTGGATGGGCCATCGTGGGTGCAGCAGTATGGAGTCATGACCGACACGATTTCCCCGAGCGCCCGGCGTGAGCTCGGCGACTTCCTCCGCACCCGGCGCGAGCGGTTGAGTCCCGGCAGGGCCGGGCTTCCGGCCACCGGACGACGCCGCACGCCCGGCCTGCGGCGCGAGGAGGTCGCGGTGCTCGCAGGGGTGGGGGTGACGTGGTACACCTGGCTGGAGCAGGGGCGGCCGATCAACGTGAGCACCCAGGTGCTCAGAGCGGTCGGCCGGGCCCTGCACCTGGACGAGGCGGAAACGCGGCATCTGCGCAGGCTCGCCGGCGTGCGGACACCGGCCGCCGATCCGGTCGCATCCGACCCGGCTCTCCTGGCGGCCTTCCAACCGGTGCTGGACAAGCTGGATCCCTATCCCGCGTGTCTGCAGACGCGCCTGTTCGACGTGGTGGCGTACAACCGGGCCTACCGGCACCTCTTCACCGACATGGACCTGATCCCACCCGGTGAACGGAACTGCGCCGTGCAGTTCTTCACCGACCCGGACTGGCGCGGCCGGTACGTCGATGACGACATCGTCGCGACCAGGATGGTGGCGAGGATGCGTGCCGCGGCGAGTGCGGGGACGGCGGGAGCGGATGCCTCGGGCGTGGTGGGGCGGTTGCTGGAGCGGTCGGACGAGTTCGCGCGGCTGTGGAGCCGCCACGATGTGCTTCTCCAGCACTACGAGGTGAAACGCCTGGAGAGTCCGCTGGTGGGGCTTCTCCAGCTGAACTTCGTTTCCACCGACGTCACGGAGACGGGCCACCGGCTCATGGTGATGACCCCCGACGACGAGGAGACATCGCGGAGGCTGGATGCGATGGCCGGAGCTCGGGCCGCGATGGCCTCGTCCACGCCGGCCTTGTAGGTGATGGGGGCCGGGCGTCGGCTGAGGCTGCTCGTCACTCTCGCCTTCGCCGGGCGCCTGCTGACCTTCGGCCGGCTCGGTGCGGATCGGGTCCTGGTCGAGTGGTCGGCACGGGGTTCGTAGAGTGGGCACCATGATCTACGCAGTGATCCCGTTGACCGATACCGTCCGGCGAGCCGTCAAGGAGATGTGGGGAGCCGACGGCCATGGGGAGGCGCTGCGGCTGCACGGCGGGGAGGAGTCGGCCGCGTACCAGCTCGGGGACCATGTGGTACGCATCGGTCCCGAGTCGCGCGGCAGCGAGGAAACGGAGTGGTGTCACGCGGTCGCCCGGCACGCCGCCGACCGGCTGCCCGAGGCCGTCGCACCGCTGACCACGTTCGACGGAGCGACGGTCACGCGGGTGGAAGGCCGGCCGGTCTCGCTGTGGCCCCTTGTCCAAGGGCGCTGGCCGCAGGAGTCGGAGCAGGCGCTCCCGGCGGCCCGTCTGCTGGCTCGCCTCCACAACGCCCTGTCCACGGCCCGCCCGGGACCTCGCCCCGTCCGGTCCTTCGCGGAGTACGGGCTTCTCGGAGCCGAGGACGGCCCGGGAGGGCACGGCGGCCTCGACGACCCCGATCTGGATCTCTGGCTCACCGAGTTCCACCGTACGCACGCGAGCCGTCATCCCTTGCACGGCGACTACTACGCGGGCAACACGCTGGTTCGTGGCGACGTGCTCGCCGCCGTCCTGGACTGGGACGAGTCCTTCGTGGGCGCTCCCGAGTACGAACTGGCCGCCGCCGCGACCGAATGGGGAGAGGACGAGCCTCATCTGGTACGCCGGTTCGTCGACGCGTACCTGGATGAGGGCGGAACGGCCGCAGACCTCGGCGACGAGGCGCTGGCCCAGCTGATCAGGCACAAGCTGCGCAGGGAGGCCGCCTACTTCGAGGTGTCCGTCGCCCGCGGTGTCAGGCACGACCAGGAGGACCTCGACTACCACCACACCCGGCTGGAGCTCTTCCACAGCCTCCGGCCCTGATCCTCAGGTCACGCACGCCGGGGCACGCCGCGCGGTGGTTCCCCGCGCAGCAGGTCCCGCCAGTCGGCCGGCCAGTTGAGCAGGGCGAAGACGAACATGATCATCAGGTTGGCGGGGGCGGCGACGCGTTCGTAGAGTTCGCTGCCGGCCACGATGTGCGTCGTGGTCGCGGCGGTGAGGACCAGGATCAGGGCCGTCGCGCCGATGAACCTGAATCGCCGGCGGGGGATGACCAGCAGGACGGCGCAGACCCCCTCGATGGTGCCGACCACGAACCTGAACCAGGACGGGTAACCCCAATCGGCGAACTTCACCGAGTACGCCGGCCCGAAGAACGTGGGTCCGGGCCAGTACTTCGTGACGAAGCCCATGAAGAAGGTGAACGCCACGAACCAGTAGAAGGCCGTGAGCAGCCGTCGCGGCCACACGCGGGTGGACATGGTGGTTTCCTCCGTACTCCTCGTGCGCGCCGGTCACATCGGCGAAGGCCGGCGGGTCATAGACATGACACGACCCGACGAAGGAATGTGACCGATGGGTGACCACGAGTTTCTGGCCGGCCGATTCGAGGAGCATCGCCGTCACCTGCGGGCGGTGGCCTACCAACTGCTCGGTTCGCCGAGCGAGGCCGACGACGCCGTCCAGGAGGCGTGGCTGCGGCTCAGCCGTTCCGACACCGGCGAGGTGGAGAACCTGCGGGGGTGGCTGACCACGGTCGTCGCCCGCGTCTCGCTGAACATGCTGCGCTCGCGCGCCACCCTGCGCGAGGACCCGTTGGAGGCGGTGGCCCCGGACCCGGCCGGCGACGGCGGGAACGATCCGGAGCAGGCCGCGCTGGTGTCCGACTCGGTCGGCCTGGCGATGCGGGTGGTGCTCGACACGCTCACCCCGGCCGAGCGGCTGGCCTTCGTCCTGCATGACGTCTTCGCCGTGCCGTACGAGGAGATCGCACCGATCGTGGACCGCTCCCCGGCCGCGGCCAGGAAGCTCGCCAGCAGGGCCCGGCGGCGGGTCCAGGGGGCCGACCCGCCGTCCGGCGCCGACCTGCTGCGGCAGAGGGAGATCGTCGCCGCCTTCCTCGCGGCCTCACGGGGCGGCGACTTCGGCGCCCTGCTCGCGTTGCTCGACCCGGACGTGGTGCTGCACGCCGATCGTGCGGCCGTGCTGACGGGCGCGTCCGGACGGCTCCGCGGCGCCTCGGCGGTGGCCGGGACCTTCCGCGGCCGTGCCCAGGGCGCGCGGCTGGCCCTGATCGACGGCGCCGCCGGAGCCGTCTGGTCAGCGGGCGGGCAGCCGCGCGTGGCGTTCGACTTCACGATCACCGGGAGGCGGATCACCGAGATCAACCTGATAGCGGACCCCGATCACCTCCGCGAGCTGCACCTGGAGGTCGTCGAGGACTGACCGCGCCGGCCGAGTGATCAGCCGTCCCGCGCCGATGGGTAGAGTCCGGCCTGGCGGTAGACCGCGGTGAGGTAGCGCAGCATCTCGGCGGCGTCCGGCGGGTCGGGCTGCAGGACACGGTAGGTGACCGCGCCGGCCATCATGTCGATCAGCACGTCCAGGTCGGCGTCGGCGGCCACGGTGCCGTCCCGCTGGGCGCGGCGCAGCATCGCGGCGGCCAGTTCGCGGCGGGGCAGGATGTAGTGCTCCCAGTAGACGGCCATCAGCTGCGGATGGCTCACCGCCGAGCCCATGATGCGGGCGACCAGCGCCCGGAAGTCCGCGCCTGCGGCCATCTCGGCAGCCGCGGGCAGGACGCGCTCGACGATGTCACGCGGCCGCAGGGCGTGGACGTCGGCCGCTGAGGGGATCACCTCGGCGCGGACCCACCGCTCGATGGCCTGGGCGAGAAGATCCTCTTTGCTGCTCCAGCGGCGGTAGAGGGTCAGCTTGCCCACGCCGGCACGCTTGGCGACCTGCTCCATGCTGGTGCCCTCGACCCCCCGCTCGACGAACAGTTCCAGCGCGGCGGCCAGGATCGCGGTGTCGGTCCCGGGATCGCGCGGACGTCCCCGGCCCCGGGTGGCGGTCATCCCAGGGCTCCGTCCAGCCAGCGGGTGACCTCGGTGGAGCCGCCCTTGCAGGCCAGGTGGCCGTCCGGGCGGATGAGCAGGGCGAGCCCGCCGGCGGAGGTGGTGGGGCGGAGCCGGACCACGCGGTCGCCGAGCCGCCGCCGGGCCGCGTCGAAGGCGATCTCGGCGCCGAGCACCGCCCAGGTGCCGCGCAACTCGGCATTCAGCCGGGTACGGCTGCCGTCGGGACGCTCGCACGCCAGATCGCCGACGCGGTCGCCGGGACGGGGCTTGGCGCCGCGCCCGCCGCCGAGCGGGCCGCGCCGGTAGCTCACCCACAGCTGGGAGGTGCTGTAGGTGGTCCACCGCTGGATCCACGCCTGGTTGAAGACGCGCAGCAGTACCTGGTCGCGCAGCAGCCGGCCGAGCGGGCCGCCCGCGATGTTGACCTTGGTGGCGGCGGTGCTGCCGCGCAACACCGCGGTGGCCAGCGGACGGCGTTCGGCCTGGTAGGTGTCCAGAAGAGCGTCCCCGGCCCGGCCCTGAACGACGAGGGCGAGCTTCCACGCGAGGTTCTCGGCGTCACCGAGCCCGGTGAGCATGCCCTGGCCGCCGAACGGGGCGTGCACGTGCGCGGCGTCCCCGGCCAGCAGGATGCGTCCGGCGCGGTAGGCATCGGCCAGACGCCGGTGCACGCTGAACAGCGACGCCCAGGTGACCTCCCCCAGGCGCAGGCCGGACAGCCCGGTCCGCGCGGGGAGGATACGCCGCATGCGCTCGGCGATCTGCTCCTCGGCTGGCTTGTCCTCGTGGAAGGCGGCGTCGTAGGCGATCAGCCGCCACAGCCCGCCCGGCATCGGCATGGCGCCCAGCATGCCGTCGGCGTGTACCCAGCCGCTGGTGCCCGACCGGTCCAGCGCCGGTTCGCCGTCAAGGTGGCCGTCGACGAGCAGGAACCGTTCGCTGACCTTCACCCCCGGAAAGCCGATGCCGGCCAGCTTGCGCACCGTGCTGCCGGTGCCGTCGCAGCCCACCATCCAGCCGGCCCGGACGGTGGCGCCGCCGGCCAGCACCGCGGTGACGCCGGTGCCGTCCTGGCGGGCCTCGACCAGGCCGTCGCCCCATTCCGGCCGGACGCCGAGCATGGCCAGCCGTTCGCGCAGCCGCGCCTCGACCCGCGCCTGGGAGATCACCATGGGCGGAGCGGCGGTGCCCAGCCCGGGGTCGCCGAACCGGATGCGCATCATCGGCCGGTCACCGGCGTAGGTGGTGATCGTCATCGCCCGTACCGACTCCTGCGGCAGGCCGTCGAGGGCACCCAGCCGGTCCAGCACCTCCGAGCCCCTCGCGTGGACGAAGTTCGCCCGGGAGGTGGTGGCCGGGAGCGGGGCCCGATCGATGACACGGACCGAGACGCCGTGCTGGAGCAGCCCGCACGCCAGCGCGAGCCCCACCGGTCCGGCTCCGACCACCAGGACGTCCGTGTCCATCGAACCTCCAATATATTTACGAGACGGGTCCGTAAACAAATAGTGCCGCTGATGATCCGGCTTGTCCAGTTCGTATCCACACGGCTACTGGGGCCTGCCTGCGGGTCCGGCGCGTCAGCCGGCTGACACCTTCACGAGGGCCAGCCGTAGGGGCCGAACCGCCCCCAGGCGACGAGCACGCAGAGCATGAGCAGGACGGCGGTGACCTTCAGCCCGGCCGGCTCTTTCCTGCGGATGTGCATGGCGCCGGCCAGCGCCATCATGATCGCCAGCCCGGTCGCGGCGATCGGCGTCAGGACGGGTGCGATCCCGGCGGCGGCCGGCACGATCAGCCCGATCGTGCCCAGCAGCTCCGTCACGCCGATGGCCCGCACGGCCGTCTGGGAGAACATGGCCGTCCACGGATACCTGCCGGCCAGCTCGTCCTTGAGCCGGAGGAGTTTCTCCCGGCCGGACATGGCGAACATGGCGGCGAGGACCGCCTGCACGATCCACAAGAACACGTTCATGGAGGTGTCTCACCTGTTGTCGTTCTGGGATTCCGTCGTCCGGGCGACGAACGGGCGGCCGCCGGGGGGACAGCCTCGATCGGGGACCTCAGCGACACGGTCGGGGGTCCGTTCTCGAACGGGAAGGTCCACGTCGGTCGTCCGGGCTCCATGAGGATGACGCAGTCGCTCTGCTCGTGACCGGGAAGTGAGCTCGGCGTCGACGCCGAGCTCACTTCCCGGGGCCCGCCGCCAAAAACCCCGAAGGCAGGGGCGTTACCTGGGCGCAGTAAACCCGGCACACGATCTATCCCGCCCGGTGGGCGAACAAGCCCCCCT
>NZ_JBITHA010000012.1:0-318231 GCF_044457485.1 Nonomuraea sp. NPDC050540 | reverse complement strand
GGGGGGGGGCGGATGGGGTCGCCCGCCTGGGTGTGGTGGGTCCCGGGCTCGGGGGGGGGGGGCCGCCCCCCCCCCCACTTCCCGGTGCCGGCCTCCTACTCCGCGTAGGGCTGGTCCGTTCCGTGGGCGCTGTAGCCGAGGCTCCAGATGTAGCCGTCCGGGTCGGCGAACACGCCGCCGTACCCGCCCCACGGCAGGGCGCCGGCGGGCTTGAGTATCGTGGCGCCGGCCTTCCGGGCCTCTGCGATGATCTCGTCCACCCGGGCCTCGCTACGGACGACGTAGGTCAGCACCAGCCCGCCGAAACCGCTGCCTTCCGGGCTCGTGCCCACCTGGTCGGCCAGGCCTTCGCGGTCGTAGAAGCCGACGGGTGAGGCTCCGTCCGAGGCGAAGAACACCGAGATGCCGTAGTCGTCCTTGATCTTCCAGCCGAGCCCTTCGGTGTAGAACCGCTTGGCCCGGTCGAGGTCCCGGACGCCGAGAAGGATGGAGCTGACGTGCGCTTTCATGGCATGTCTCCGTATGTACTAGAGGTGTGGGTTCCAGCTGAACCGGCAGGCCGGTCACATCGGCGTACTTTCGCCGGTCAAGAGAGATGACCGGCGAAACGGAGGAATGTGACAGATGGTCGAGCACAACTGGCTGAGCGAACGGTTCACCGAGCACCGGGACCGCTTGCACGCGCTGGCCTACCGGATGCTCGGCTCACCCGCCGAGGCGGAGGACGCGGTTCAGGAGACCTGGCTGCGGGTGAGCCGCGCCGACACCAGCGAGCTGGAGAACCCGGCCGGCTGGCTGACCACGATCACCGCCCGCGTCTGCCTGAACATGCTCGAGGCCCGACGCAACCGGCGCGAGGAGCCGGCCGGGGCGCTGCCGCCCGAACCGGCCGCACCCGGCCGGTGCGGTCCGGAGGAGGAGGCGCTGCTGGCGGACTCGGTCGGTGTCGCGCTGATGGTGGTGCTGGACGCGCTGACGCCCGCCGAGCGGCTCGCGTTCGTCCTGCACGACGTCTTCGCGGTGTCGTTCGGCGAGATCGGGGAGATCATCGACCGTTCCCCGGCGGCGGCCCGGCAGCTCGCCAGCCGCGCCCGGCGCCGGTTGCAGGGCGCGGCCGACGCCTCCGGCGCCGCGCGCTCGCCGAAGCGGGAGATCGTCGCCGCCTTCCTGTCCGCCTCCCGCAACGGGGACTTCGCCGCCCTGCTGGAGCTGCTCGATCCGGATGTCGTGGTCGGCGACGTCCGCGGCAGCCACGCGGTGGCGACCTTCTTCGCCGGACGGGCCGAGGCCGCCCGGCTCGCTCTGGTCGACGGCGTCCCGGCGGCGGCCTGGTTCCATCTCGGCCGGCCGAAGGCCGTGTTCGCGTTCACCGTCAGCGACGGGAAGATCACCCGCATCGTCATCGACACCGATCCGGAACGGCTCCGCGCCCTCGACATCGTCGTCCTCACCGCGAGCGCCAAGGAGCGCCGGTGACCGGCCCGGACCTCCGGCTCGCCTCCTGCGCTCTGGCCGTCCACGACGTCGACGAGGCGCTCGGCTTCTACCGGGACGTGCTCGGCTTCGTGGCCGGCGACGACGTCGCGTACCAGGGAAGGCGATGGGTGAGCCTCATCCCGCCCTCGCAGCCGGACATCCAGATCCGCCTCACGGCGCCCGGCACGGGATCGCCGGGCGGCCTGACCTTCGCGACCGACGACTGCGACGCCACCTTCGTGCGCATCGAGGCCGCGGGCGCCGAAGTGATGCAGGAACCGATCAACCGGCCCGACGGCACCCGGGACTGCGCCTTCCTCGACCCGTCCGGCAACCTGCTGCGCTTCACCGGACCCCGCTAGGTCGCGACGCCGGATCTCCTGGGGCGCTGGTCGAAGGGTTCAGGAGCTCGCGGGCCAACGCCTCACCCCACCAGCTCTCGATCCGGTCGGGGGTCCAGGAGCGTTCGACGCGAAGGGTGGTGTAGACGTCGATGTTGCACAGGGCGGCGTAGATGTCGATGGCGGTCGGGACGTCCAGCCCGGGGCGGAGCGCGCCGTCCGGCCAGGAGGAGAACACCTGGGTGCGGTACTCGCCGGCCTGCCGCCGACCCCGCAGATAGAAGTCCGCGAGATCGGGCTCGGTACGGCCCGCGTCACGGATCAGCGTGATCAGATCGCCCGCGCGCTCGAAAAGACGCCGGTCGTAGCCGGCCATCGTGGCCAGGTGCCGTCGGGGGTCGGTGGTCGCCTCCAGCTCGTCGATCGCCTGGGGCAGGCCCGCGGCCAGGTCCGCGGCGTCGGCCAGCGCCCAGACGAGGCCCGTCTTGTTCTGGTACGCCGCGTACACGGTCGGGACGGAGACCCCCGCCTCCCGGGCGACGTCGCGCACGGTGGTCGCCGCCCAGCCCTGGGACAGGAACAGCCTGCGCGCGGCGTCGGCGATCTCCGCTCGCGTCTGATGTGCCTGCGTCACACGGCGCAGCGAGGTGTAGCGGCGCCGCCCTGTCTCGTTCTCCATGATCGCACCAGATCTTCCGGATCTCATATTCAATACACGCATCGTAAACTCAACTGCTGGCCACCATTACCAGTCTGGCGGGCGCGTCCCGATCGCATCGCCGAGGTCGGGCGAGGCCCGTACGGCTCAGCCAGGCATGCGGATCATCCGGTTTTCCTGACAGGCGAAGCGGGAGCCGGCAAGAAGGGCTCTACTGGACTCGCGGCGATCTCACGGGCGCCCCGCGCGTCTGCGAGGCGGTGAAGGGTCATCCTCTGGCCGACGGGGTCCGGGCGTTCCTGCTGTTCCTCGCCGGTCGCCACGCTGAGACGGTCTGGACGATGCATGGGCGCTGCGCGCAACACCTCGCACACCGTGACGACGGGCGAGGGATGGAGGACCGACACGTTCCCCCTCTGATCGAGCGGCTCCACCCCCTGGGGGTCGTGGGGCTGTTCACTCCATGCTCTACGGCTCCAGCGGCTCGTTCAGGTCGGTCCGGAGGATGCGGTCCATGCCGAACTCGAAGACCTCCTCCTGGGTGAACTCCGGCAGGTCATCGCCGAACGAGCGCATCACCGGATACCGCTCGGCGGGCAGTTCCCGCAGCGAGTGGCGTACCTTCGACCAGTGGTCGGCGTTCCATCCGGCCCGTTCCTGGTAGATCGAGGCGCTGCCGATGGTGAACCGGACCAGGCTGGAGGCGATCCCTACGGCGGTTCGCCGCTCGATCCCGCTGTTCAGCAGCAGGGCGTAGACCACCTCGGCGAGACGCGTGTCGCCCTGGCCGCCGGAACCGGCCTTCATGATCGCCGGATGTTCGGTCAGCAGCCGGAAGAACTCCCGCATGATCTGCCGTACCCCGTCGAGCCCGGCGTCAGGAGACTCGGGCACCTCGATGGCCGCCAGCAGGCTGTCGTAGAGCGCGGCGAGGATCTCCTCCTTGCTCTTGAAGTAGGTGTACAGCGCCATGGGTTGCACGCCCAGGTCCTTGGCGAGCCGGCGGACGGTGACCGCCCCGAGCCCTTCGGCGTCCATGAGGTGTGTCGCGCGCTCCAGGATCACCTGATGGCTGAGCGTCCCTCGCGGGGCACGGGGCATGCTCGATCTCCCTCTGTCGTTACACGTACTGTACATGTACTGTTCGCGTATGGAACAACGCTATCGCACCGCCGAGCAGTTGCTCGGGCACAACAGGCCCATCTTGGTACGCGGCGGCAAGATCCGGCCCGTCTGGCGGGACGGGACGTTCTGGTACCGGGACGAAGGCCGGTTCCTGCGCGTGGACCCCGTGACGGGCGCGAAGGAGCCGGCGTTCGACCACGAACGGCTGGCCAAGGCCGTGGGCGCCGACCCGGACGCGCTGCCCTTCGGCGCCATCACGCTGGAGGACGGCGCCGTCGTCTTCGACACCGGCGGGGCACGCTGGCGCTGCTCGCTCGGCACCTACACCATGACCAGGAGCGCAGCGCCCGGCCCCACGGACGTCGTCTCTCCCGACGGCCGCCACGCCGTCTTCCGCAAGGGCCCCGACCTGTGGCTGCGCGAACTCGCGACCGGCGCCGAGTCCCCGCTGACCACCGACGGCACCGCCGAGCGGCCCTACGGCGCGGGCACGGACTCCAGTTCTCACCGCACGCTCCTGCGCCGCCTCGGCCTGCCGTACTATCCGCCGCTCGTCGTGTGGTCGCCGGACAGCACACGGCTGCTGACCCACCGCCTCGACGAGCGCGGCGTCGGGCTCATGCACCTGGTGGAGAGCGCGCCCGCCGGCGGCGGGCGGCCCGTCCCGCACACCTACCGCTACGCGCTGCCCGGCGACGCGGTGCTGCCGCGCGCCGAGCTGATCGTCTTCGACGTCGAAGCCGGTACGGCGGTGGCCGCCAAGGCCGAGCCGCTCCTCGTGGCCCACCTGTCGCCCATCACGCTCAGGCGGATCTGGTGGGCCGATGACGGCTCGGCCGCGTACTACCTGGAACAGACACGCGACTACCGCACCCTGCGGCTGAACAGCCTGGATCCGGCGACCGGCGAGGTGCGCGCCCTGGTCGAGGAGAGCGGTCCCACTCGAGTCGAGCCGTCGCAGTGGATCAGCCACAGGCCGATCGTGAAAGTGCTCCCCGAAGGCGTGGTGTGGTACTCCCAGCGCGACGGCTTCGGCCACCTCTACCTGTACGGCGAGCGGACCGTCCGCCTCACCCGAGGCGCATGGAACGTCCAGGAGATCCACCACGCCGACTCCTCCGGCGTGTACTTCACCGCCGCCGGCCTGGTGCCCGACGATCCCTACCGTCGCCAGGTCTGCCGGGTCGCGCTCGACGGAACGGGCTTCGCCAGGATCACCGCCGACGACCTCGACCACGAGGTGAGCGCCGCCGACGACGGCTCCTGCTTCGTCGACTCCGCCTCCGCCGTGGACGTGCCGCCGGTGATCACGGTACGCGGCTGGGACGGCCGGGTCCTGGTGGAACTGGGGCACGCCGACATCTCCGGCCTGCTCGCCACCGGCTGGCAGCCGCCGGAGCGCGTGCGCGTCAAGGCCGCCGACGGCGTGACCGACCTCTACGGGGTGCTCCACAAGCCGCACGGCTTCGATCCGGACCGGCGCTACCCGGTCATCGATCATCCCTATCCCGGGCCGCAGACCAGCCGGGTGCCGCCCTCCTTCGATCCCGGCTTCTACGGCTATGACGCCGAGGCGATGGCCGCGCTCGGCTTCGCCGTACTCGCTCTCGACGGGCGCGGCACCCCGGGGCGGGACAAGGCCTTCCACGACGCCTCCTACGGCGCGCTGGAGACCGGCGGCCACCTCGACGACCACATCGCGGCCCTGCGGCAGCTCGCCGGGACCCGCCCATGGCTGGACTTGGACCGCGTCGGAATCTTCGGCCGCTCGGGCGGCGGCTACGCGACCGCACGCGCCCTGCTCGCCCACCCCGACGTCTTCAAGGTCGGCGTCGCCGAGTGCGGCAACCACGATCAGCGCCTCTACCACTCGATGTGGGGCGAGTCCTACGAGGGCCCGCTCGACGCCGGGACCTACGCGCGCTCGGCCAACACCGAACTGGCCGACCGGCTCCAGGGCAAGCTCCTGCTCGTCCACGGCGAGCTGGACGACAACGTCACGCCGCACCTGACCATGCGGCTGGTCGAGCGGCTGATCGCCGCGAACAAGGACTTCGAGCTGCTGATCGTGCCCGGCGCCGAGCACCTGTTCGCCGGGTTCGAGGAGTACGTGACCCGCCGCCGCTGGGACTTCTTCGTCCGCCATCTGCTGAACGCCGAGCCGCCCGCCGGGTACCGGCTCGCCCCCATCCCGTTCGACCCCGAACTGCTCGCGGGCTAGGAGCACCCATGGAGAACTTCATCCAGGCCACCGCCGAGTCGCTGGGTGTCGTCGGCGCCCAGGCCGCCGTCGTCAAGGGCGAAACCGTCCGCTCGTACGCGGCCGGGCTGGCCGACGCCCGCCACGGCACCCCGGTGGACGACGGCACGCTCTTCCAGATCGGCTCCACGACCAAGCTGTACACGGCCGCGATGCTCATGCGGCTCGCCGACGACGGCAGGCTGGACATCGACGCGCCCGTCTCCGGGCACCTGCCCGAGCACGACCTCGGCCCGATCACCGCGCGCCACCTCATGTCGATGACCAGCGGCCTCGACAACGGCCCCTACGTTGACACGGGACGCGGCGACGACTGCGTGGCCGCGTACGTACGCCGCCTCGCCGGCATTCCGCCCCTCTTCGAGCCCGGCGCCGGTTTCGGATACTCCAACGCCTCCACCGTCGTCTCCGGGCTGCTCGTGGAGAGGATCACCGGACGCTGCTGGGACGACGCGCTGCGCGATCTCCTGCTGGAGCCCGCCGGTCTCGCCCGCACCGCCAGCCTCGCCGACGAACTGCTCTACCACCGGGTCGCGCTCGGCCACACGCGTGAACGCGAGGTCGTCAAGCCGTTCTTCTTCTCCCGAGGGCTCGGCCCGTCCGGCTCCACGCTCTGCGCCAGCGCCCTCGATCTCGTGGCCTTCGGCCGCCTGTTCCTGCGCGGCGGCGTGCTCTCCGCGGACGCACTCAAGGAGATCCACACACCGCACGCCGAGGTCCCGGCGCGCTGCTTCGCCGACCACTGGTGCGCCGGGCCGTACCTGAAGATCTGGGACGGCGTGCGTGTGTACGGCCACAGCGGCACCACTCCGAGCGGCTCCTCCACGCTCAACTGGATCCCGGAACACGACCTCGTGGTGGCCACGATCGTGAACGTGGCCGAGCGCGGTTACCGGTTCGCCGACGCGGTGATCCGGGAGATCGTGCGGGCCGAGACCGGTGTGGTCAAGCCCGCGCTGCCCGAACCCGACCCGGGGCTGAGCGTCGCGCCGGAGCCCTACACCGGCCGGTACGGCGCACACGATCTCCTCTACGAGGTGACCGCGGCGGACGGCCGCCTGCACGCGGTGATCCACGGCCCCGGCGGGTCGCTCGCCTCGACGGACCTGCTGCCCCTCGGGGAGCACCGCTTCCTGCCCGCCGACGATGCCTTCACCGGACACCACATGTGGGACGTGGCCTTCGTCATGGGCGCCGACGGCCGCGCGATCCGGCTGCTCAACGGCGCATTCGCCGCGCGCTCGCTATGACCGCCCGCAGGGGTCGCCGAAGGTAGGCTCTTGGGCCGCCGGCGCCGGCTCAGCGCGCTTGAGGTGTCACTTGCCCGCCCCCAGCGTCAGGCCGGCGATGATCCGGCGGGCCAGCAGCAGGTACAGCACCAGCATCGGCAGCACCACGATGGCCACGCCGGCGATCAGCCCGCCGTACTCCGACTGGTAGGTCGCCGCGCCGTAGAAGGTGAACAGCGCGCGGGCCAGGGTGAAGCCCGCGTTCTCCTGGATGAAGACGATGGCGAGCAGCGTCTCGTTCCACAGCCCGATGGCGTTGAGGATCAGCGCGGTGATCAGGCCGCCGCGCGCCATCGGGAGCGTGATCGACACGAACGTGCGCAGGGGCGTCGCGCCGTCGAGCGCCGCCGCCTCCTCGGTCTCCTCCGGCAGGTTCCTGAAGAAGCCGGTCAGAAGGAAGACCGTGAAGGGCACCGACAGCGCCACGTACAGCAGGTAGAGGCCGAACAGGCTGTTGGTCAGGCCCACCCGGGCCAGCCCGACGAACAGGGGGATGATCACGGTCTGCATCGGCACGCCCATGCCGATCACGAGGAAGCCGGTCAACGCTCCTGAGCCGCGTACGCCGAAGCGGCTGAGCGCGTACGCGGCGGGCGCGCTCACCAGCACGATGGAGAGCGCGGCGGCCGCCACCAGGACCACGGTGACGAGGAAGGCGTGCCCGAACTCGGCCTGGTTCCAGGCGTAGAGATAGTTGCGGAACGGGTTGCCCCGCGCGAACCACGTGTACGGCAGGCCGAACGGATCCCGGAAGATCTCCAGCGGCGTCTTGAAGGAGGCCGAGACCAGCCAGTACAGCAGGAGCACGTTGAGGGCGGTGAACACCCACACGAACGTCCTCGCAGTGAGCCTGAGCATCAGTATTCGAGCCTCTCCCTGCGCATGATCCTGCGCAGCGCGGTCACCAGCACGGTCACCAGGACGATCATCACCACGGCGCAGGCGCAGGCCGCGCCGTACTCGGGCGTGCCCTGCGTGCCGAAGGACCGGTCGTAGACGTAGATGGCCAGCGTCCACGTCCTGCTGGGCGGTGCGTAGGTGCCCGGTCCGGCGAGCACGAACACCATCTCGAAGATCTTGACGGCGCCGATCGTCCAGAGCACTCCGGCGATGCCGACCACGTCCCAGGTCAGCGGCAGCGTGACGTGGCGGAACTGCTGCCAGGCCGACGCCCCGCTCAGCTCGGCGTCCTCGTACAGGTAGGGCGGGATCCGGTCGACCGCGGCCATCATGATGGTGATGTAGAACCCGGCGCTCGCCCAGACCAGCGCGCCGATCACCACCCAGGTGACGTTCTCCGCGCGCAGGAAGCCGGCGGCGGGCAGGCCGAGCGACTCCAGCAGGAAGTTCGCCAGGCCCTGCCGTCCGGGGTTGTACCTGAACACGAACCCGAAGAACATGCCCAGCGCGACCGGGGCGACGATGTTGGGGAAGAACAGGATCGCCCGGATCGTCTTCGAGGCGCGCATGCCCCGGAGCACCATCGTGAACAGGAACGCGAACACGAACGTGCCCGCGCCGCCCACGACGATGTATCCCAGCGTGTTGAGGAAGGCGTCGCGGAAGGCCTCGCTGCCCAGGAGCCTGGCGTACTGCTCCAGGCCGACGAAGACGACGGGGCCGGCGCCCGGCCAGCGGGTGAAGCCGAGCACCACGGTCGCGACGGCCGGGCCCACGAGGAAGACCACGTAGAGGGCGATCGCGGGCAGGGTGAACGGCCAGAACATCCGCCGGCGGTGACGCAGGCGCGGGGCGGCGGTGGCGGGCAGGTCGGACCTGCCCGCCATGACGGCTTGGGCCATCAGCCCTGCGTCTTCCAGAACTTGGCGCCGGCGCCGGCCAGCCTGTCCAGGAACGCCGCCGGGGTGAGCCGGCCCTTCAGCAGGTCGTTGTCGGCGGGGAAGAACACCTGCTCGGCGTACTTGCCGCCGGCGATGCCGTCCAGGCCGTCCATGAACGGGGTGTGTTTCTTGGCCGGGTCCTCCAAAGCGGCCTTCAGGTCGGCCAGGTCCGAGGGAACCGGCAGGTCCTTGCGGGGGGTGAGGCTGTCGGCCACGGCGGGCAGGCCCGCGAGCAGGTCACGGGTGAGGAAGTAGCTGATGAACGCCTTGGCCGCCTCGGGATGCTCGGCCTTCGCGGTCACCCCGAAGCCGACCTGCTGCACCTCGATGACGTCATGGGCGGCGCCGTCGGGCATCGGGAACTGGAAGGACCCGTAGTCGATGCTCTGGTCGCCGCCCTGTTTGGCCAGGTATTCGCGGGTCTCGGTCGGCGCCCAGCTGCCCATGAACAGATAGGACGCCTCGCCGTCGGCCCAGCGCTGCTGGATCTGCGGGAACTTGCCCGCGTCCCAGCCGTCGACCAGGTGGGTGGCGAGCTTGGCCGTGTGCTCGGCCGCCTTGAGGAAGCCCGGCTCGCTCTTCCACAGCCGTCCCGTCGGATCCTGCGCCGCCTTGGCCAGCCCGCCGGGACCGGCGTAGCGGGAGGCGAGCTGGTCGAAGTACCAGGCGGCGTAGTAGCCGATGTCGCCGTCGAGCGCGACCGACCTGCCGCCGAGCAGCTTGTACAGCTCGTCCATCGTCGCCGGCGCCTTGAGTCCGGGCACCTTCTTCTTGTCGTACCACCAGGCGTTGCCCATCACGAGGTACGGCACCGCGAACCGCTTCCCGGCGTCGTCCTTGATCGCGGGGGTGTCCCGGTAGGCGGCGGGCAGCACGTCACGGACCGTGCCGTCGCCGGTCTTCATGTCCATCACGTCGTCGAGCGGCCTGGTGCCGCCGGCCTCGGCGATGGCCGCCCTGATGTTGGTCAGGTCCTGGTCGAACAGGTCGGGCACGGTCCCGGTGTTGAGCGCGGGCAGCAGGTTCTGCCGCAGGTAGGCGCGGCCCAGCCACTGGATGGTGACCTTGACGCCGGTCTTGCCGGTGAAGCAGTCGGCGGCGAACTTCAGCACCTTCGCCTGCGGTTCGTCCTTGGTCCACATCGACCAGTAGGTCAGCTCCTTGTCCGTCGCGGGCTTGACGCCGGGCTCGGGGCAGGCGGTGGTGAAGTAGGCGGCCGCCGTGGGCAGCGAGAACTCCTCCTCGGGTGCGAGCGGCTGGTTGCCGCAGGCGGTCAGCGCCAGCGCGAGGACCACCAGACAGGTCCTTCTCATCACGGCTCCTAGTGGACTTCGAGCTCGGCGAGCTGCATGTGGTAGGGCTCGGTGCGGTGCGCGGTCCCCACCACGCGTACGTGCCGGGCCGTGACCGGCGGGAACGAGAAGCTCTGCGCGGACGCGTCCGGCTTGGGGTATCCCGTCCTGGTCACGACCGTGGTCCAGGCGGAGCCGTCCGCCGAGACCTGGATCGTGAAGTCCACGGGGAAGGACCCGCCCGTGTTCTCGCCGTCCGACCTGGCGTAGAGGTCCACGCGGGAGACCCGGCTCTGGCCGCCGAGGTCGACCGCCGCCCATTCGGTACGGCCGGCCGTACCGGGCAGGCTGCTCCACCCCATGGAGTGCCAGAGCGCCGAGCGCGCGCCGTCGGTGAGACCGGTGCGCAGCCAGCCCTCGTTGACATACTCCACCGAGCTGGACGAGGTGACGGTACGGCCGGCCGCGAGGTTGCCCCCGGCCGCCTCGATCTCGGCCAGTTGCAGGTGGTAGCGGCCGAACTGGTCGGGGCGCAGGTTCGTGCCGGTCACCTTGACGTAGCGCGCGGAGGTGGTGGCGAAGGGGAAGGTCTGCGCGCCGGCGGCCGGGCGGGGGTATCCGGTCCTGGTGGCGACCGTCGTCCAGGCGGAGCCGTTCGCCGAGACCTGGATCGTGAAGTCCACGGGGAAGCCCAGCCCGGTGTTGGCGCCGTCGGAGCGGGGATGGAGGTCCACCCGGCTCAGCGGTCTGGCGGCGCCGAGGTCGACCTGGATGGACTCGGTGTGGTTGGCGTTCATGCCGGCGGTGGAACTGCTCCATCCGAGGCCGGTGCGGACGCCGTCCACGGCCGCCGCGGCCGACCAGCCGTCGCTCTCGTGGGAGCTCGAGGTGGTCACGGCGCGGGCTTCGGCCGGGTTGGTCTCCGGGTTGATCCGCACGTTGTCGAAGCGGGCACTCGCGCCGCCGGTCACCAGGGCGAAGCCGCCCGCCGGGTAGGCGGCGTCGTTGACGGTGAGCAGCTTCTTCGCCCCGGCGTACACGCTGATGGACGATCCGCGGGCGGCCACGCGCAGCTTCGTCCACTGGCCGGAGACGTAGCCGGGCACGGCGGCGGAGCCGAGCGTGACACCGCTGCGGTAGACGAAGACCTGGCCGTTGTCGCGCAGCGCGATGAGATAGCCGGTGTCGAGGTCGGTGCCGTTGAAGTTGCGGACCATGAGCCCGGCCCAGTTGGTGGCGCCTCCGCTGGCGTTCACGCCGGTGATGCGCAGGTCGACGGCGGCCACCACGTCGCGGTAGGCCCGGCCTTTGAGCGCGGCGGTGACGCCCCACTCGGCGGAGGAGCCGGCCTGGACGTACTCGCCGCCGCTGACCGACCAGGCGCCCTGGTTGTGCCGCCAGTTCCTCACGCCGGCCGCGAAGTCGTCGGCGTAGGGGAAGCTCAGGTCGGGTCCGGGCGAGGCCAGCGCGTCGAGGATCTGCCGGTGCCGGTTGTCGACCTCGACCCCGCTCGCCTCGTAGGAGGTGGAGTCGGCGATGAGGGTGTCGGCGATGGCCCGGGCGGTGACCGGCTTGGTCTGGCTCAGCAGGTTCAGCAGCTCCACGTCTTCCAGACCGTCGAGCTGGGCCTCGCTGCGCACGCTGTCGTAGATGTCGTAGGCGGCCTTGTTGGGGCGGACCAGCCAGTTGTCGCCGGTCTGCCAGTCGTCGAAGGTGTCGGAGGGGCGGCTGAGATCGGCGAAGTCCCACCAGAAGTTCCAGCCCCAGTGCAGGAAGCCGGTGCCGCCGACCTTCCAGGAGAGCCACGGGGTGAGCCGGGTCGAGGCCAGGTGGTAGGAGATGAGTCGATTCATTCGCCTGTCCTGCGGCACCTGGCAGTAGTAGAGCCACAGCTCGGTGCCGGCCAGCCGCCGCCGCTGGTAGTAGCCGACGTTCCCGTCGTACAGGCCGGTGTACGGCGTGACGGTGGTGAGGTCCTCCTCCAGTTCGGGCAGCACGGCCAGGTGCGCCTCGTTCGTCAGCGGGTTGGGGAAGTACTGGCGGTACTTGGCGTAGAGCCACTTGGCGGCGGCGACCTGGTGGGGCTTGGACGGCTCGTCGAGCGCGCTCATGGAGAACTTGCCGGTCCAGCCCTTGGCGTCCAGGTGCGCCTTGAGCGCGGGGAACAGCTGGTCGAGGTAGGCGTTGGTCTCCGCGGTGTTCGGATCGGCCAGGACCCGCTGGACGACGCCGTCCACGTTCTTGAGCATCTCGACCTTGATGACGGTGTCCCCGACGGGCTCCAGCAGGTGCGGGGTGGCGATGTACTGCAGGGTCCCGGCGTCGATGAAGGTCTGCACGTACCGGTCGAAGGTGTCCCAGCCGAAGGTGTAGGTGCCCGACGCGTTCACGGTGGTGTCGGGGATCAGCAGGCCCTGGAAGTCGGCGAAGATCACGTTGTTGCGGTGCCTGGCGTGGTTGGCCGCGATGTTGGCGATGACCTTCCACCAGTTCGCGTCGTACATCTGCACGCCGTACTGGGCGGGGATGGCTCTGATCGTGCCGTTGTAGTCCCAGCCGGCCGAGGTGTTCCAGTTGTTCATCTTGAAGGTCGACTGGTTGGCCGGCGGGATCGTCACGCCGTAGACCGTGACCGTGACGTTCACCGGCACGTCCCCGGCGGCGCTCCTGACGGTGGCGGCGCCGGTGTAGGTGCCCGGGGCCTGGGTGGCGGGGACGCGCACGCTGTAGTGGTAGGGCAGGGTGAGGTTCGCCGCCAGGGGCTGCGGGGTGTTGTCCACCAGCGCGTCGTAGTAGGCGGTGCCGCCGTCGGGCGGGTTCTGGTGGACGCCGACCTTGGCGATGCGCGGGTGGTTGTACTCGCGCCGGACGGTGATCGCCGACGCCGGGATCACCGCGCCGCCGGGGCCGTTCAGCGGTCCCGCGGTGACGTGCACGCCGCTCGTCGCCGCGCTCGATCTGACCAGGATCTGGGCCGCTTCGCTCTCGCCCCTGGCCGCGCGGAGCGCGATCGACGTGGGGGCTCCGGACGGGCGGGTGGTCGCGGTGAAGGCCCGTTCGGCCGCGCTCTGCACCCACACCGACAGATCGGCCGCGTGGGCGGGAACCGCCACGAACAGGGAGAGGATGAGCAGGGGTAACGCTGCAAGCGAGATGGGTCTCAAGGCCATCGAAGGCTCCTTCGTGAGCTCCCCCGAGCAATAAAACGTTTTAACCGCTGGCATGGACGGTAAGGCTGCGCATAGTTGTCGTCAATCCCCAATATTTGGACCGTTACCTGCATCTGGGCGTTGACATGAGGTGCGACTCTCGTTTATTTTCACGCTGATCGCCTTAAAACGTTCCGCGTGGAAGGGCCCGGATGAACCTCTCCATCGCCGATGCCGGGCCGGTCAGCCCGCTGCCGATCCTGCGCCCGCCCGAGACGCCCGTCCGCGACTTCGGCCACCCGCCCTCCCTGCTCCCATACGGCAGGCGCGAGGGTTACACCCGCGACCCCGCTCCGCGCGAGGTGGCCTCGGTCACGCTGGAGAACGAACGCCTGCGGGCGGTGTTCCTTCCCGGGCTCGGCGGCCGGTTGTGGTCGCTGACCGACCGGGGGAGCGGGCGCGAGCTGCTGCACAGCGGTCCGGTGATCCAGCTCGCCAACCTCGCCCTGCGCGACGCCTGGTTCGCCGGCGGCGTGGAGTGGAACCTCGGCACGACCGGCCACTGGGCGCTGACCTGCGAGCCGTTGCACGCGGCCTGGGTGGACGCGCCGTATCCGGTGCTGCGCATGTACGAGTACGAGCGCATGCGCGGTGTGGTGGTCCAGATCGACGCCACCCTGCCACCCGGGTCCGCCTCGCTGGTGGTCTCCATCGCGATCCGCAACCCCCGGGCGGACGCCGTACCGGTCTACTGGTGGTCCAACATCGCTGTCCCGCAGACCCCGGGCTGCCGCGTCCTGGCACCCGCCTCCCAGGCCGAGCACTTCGACTACACCCAGCGGCTGACCACCGTCCCGTACCCGGGCACACTGGACGTCAGCTACCCCGGCACCTGGCGCTCGGCCGCCGACTACTTCTTCCACGTCACCGGCGGCATCCCCTGGATCGCCGCCGTCGGCGCGGACGGCCACGGCCTGCTCCACGCCTCGACGCGCCGCCTGAAGGGCCGCAAACTGTTCGGCTGGGGCACCTCGCCCGGCGGCGAGCGCTGGCAGCGCTGGCTGGCCGGCCCCTACCTGGAGATCCAGGCCGGACTGGCCCGCACCCAGCTGGAACACCTGCCCCTTCCCGGCCACACCACCTGGACCTGGACCGAGACCTACAGCCCGCTCACCCTCCCCGACCCCCACGTCCCCTACGAGCAGGCCCGCGCGGCGGTCACCGTTCCGCCGGTGCCGCCCTACGCCTGGACGGAACGGCCGCTGACCGAGGTGATCCACGCCGGGTCCGGATGGGGAGCGCTGGAGCGCCGGGCCGGGACGCTGCCCGGCTCGGCCGCGACCCCCTTCCCCGACGACACGCTCGGGGAGGAGCAGGCGCCCTGGCTGACGCTGCTGGAGAAGGGCGAACTGCCCGGCGAGGCGGCCTGCGTGGTCGGGCCGCGCTGGCTGGACCTGCTCGCCGGGGCCACGGACCCGCACGGCCGCTACCACCTCGGCCTCAACCTGTGGGCGACCGGGGACGCCGCCGGCGCCGTCGGCACGTGGCGCGAAGCGCTGGCCTCCGGCAGAGACCCCCTGCTCCTGCGGGCTCTGGCCGAGGCGCACCGGATCGACGGTGACGACGCGGCGGCGGCCGTACTCCTGCAGGAGGCGCACGCGCGCGCACCCGGCCTGCGCCCGCTCACGGTGGAGACCCTCACCGCGCTCGTCGCCGCCGACCGGCCCGCCGCCGCGCTGACCCTCATCGAAGTCCTGCCCGCCGCCGAGCGCGCCCACGGCCGCATCCGTCTGCTGGAGGCGCAGGCCGCGCTGGCGGCGGGTGACCGCGCCAGGGCCCGTCACATCCTGGCCGAGGGACTCGTCGTGCCTGACCTGCGGGAAGGAGAGAACACACTGGACGAGCTGTGGTTCGCCTGCCACGGCGAGACCCGTGCCCTGCCTCCTGACTACGACTTCCGCATGAGCTAGCGGCCGTCACCGGATGACCGGGTCAGAGGGGCCGGGGGGCGAGGGGCAGTCTGGTCCGGGTGATCAGCGCCGCCGTCGTCGCCAGGACGGGCAGCCCCACCACCACGGCGATCAAGAACGGCCACGGCAGGGCGATCGTGGCGGGATCTCCGGCGCCGTACGTCGTCATCGGCCGGCTCAGCGCCACACCCGTCACCGTTCCCGCGCCCAGCCCCACCAGCGCGCCGAGCCCGGAGATGTAGAGGGCCTGGCCGGCCACGACCATCCGCAACGTCCCGGGCGGCGCGCCGATGGCCATCATCGTCGAGCGCTCGGGCCGCATGTCGGCGGCCGCCAGGCGGGTGGCGGCCAGCGTGCCACCGACGACGAGGACCAGCGCTCCCGCGAGCCAGCCCCACAAGCCGGGGGAGGGCACATGGCTGAAACCGTCCTCGGAGGCGACCGACACCCGGGGGGTCACCTTGGCGAGATCGCGCCCCAGCGTGGAGTCGGCCGACGGCCGGTACATGGCGTAGAGCTGGCGCTCCACCGTGGAGAAACCGGCCTGCTCGACCAGCGTACGCGGCAGCAGAGCCCCGCCCTGGTGCTCGGCGGCGGGTGTGGCCACCACCGCCGGCACCTCGAGCTTGCGCGGCGGGCCGGACGTGGAACCTGCCCGTAGCACCAGCTTGCCATCACGCACCGCCGCCGCGTCGAACACCACGGCCTTGCCGCTCGCCAGCGCCGCGGCCGCCTGCGGATCGTGGCGGCCTTGCAGGAGCCTGAGCAGGGCCTGGTCGCCGATGGCCGCGGTGCGACGGGTGCGTATGCCGTTCCATCGCACCGTGTACCGCAACGCGTAGCGGCGGCCCTGGGCGTCGTTCGCCTGATAGCCGGCGGTCAGCGGCACGCCCGGCAGCTGCCTGACCGCTTCCGCGCGAAGCCTGCTCCAGGTCCCGTCGGCCATGGTGCCGCCCCAGATCGCCAGCGTGCCGGTCGGACGCGCCGAGGTGTAGGCGTTGCGCCGGTCCATGAACGCGCTCTGCGCGCCGATGCCCATGGCGACGACCGTGGCCGTGACCGCCATGACGGCCGCCACGGCGCTCGCCGTACGGGATCGGTGGCGGACCGCGTCGCGGACGGACATCCGCAGCGGAAGCCGCAACCGGGGGGCCACCCGGCCCGTGAAGCGCACCAGCCAGGGAGTCAGCACCACCAGGCCGATCATGACCAGCACCGCGGCGGCCCACACCCACACCGTGCCCGGCTGGCGCCGCGCCACCACGGTCGCCCCCAGCCCGACCAGCACCAGCACGACCCCCAGCAGGGGCCATCCGCGCCGATCGGCCACCGCGGGCGCGCGCCCGGCCAGCACGCCCACGGTGTCCTGCCGAGCCGCCTGTACGGCCGGCACCAGCGCCGCCATGATCCCGGCGAGCAGGCCCAGCGCGGCGACACCCAGCACGGGCGTCCACGGCACGTCGGCCGGGCCGACCTGCCCTCCCCAGCGTGCCGCGACCTGGGCGCCCAGCACTCCGGCACCGATGCCCAGCGGGCCGGCCACGATGGTGGCCGCGCCGCCGAGGACCAGTCCGTCGGCCAGCACGATCGTCCGCAGGTGCCGGGCCGAGCCGCCTTGGGCCGCGATCTCGGCCAGTTCCCGCCGCCGCCTCCTGAGCCCGACCGCGAAGGCGGGCCCGGCCAGCAGCACGGTCTCCAGCACCACCATGATCACCATGGCGCCGAGCCCGACCGTGTACTCGACGCCGAGGAGGAAGGGCCTGGGGCCGGGGATGATGGCGGGGGAGGTGACGTACAGGCCGGCCTTGTTCAGCGCGGGCACGCCGGCCCATGTCACGGGCTTCGCGGTGCCGGCGAGCCAGCCGGAGCCGTACTCGTGGGGAGACCACAGTTCATCCATGGACGCCAGCGGAAGATCCGGGCCCACGACCTTGCGAAGCGTGGGCCGGTGCGGGTGCTCGGCCACGCCCACCACCGTCAGGGGCGCCGCGCCGGGTGGCCGCAGGAGGGCGCCGGGGCGCAGGCCGAGCGCGGGTGTCACCACGACCTCGTGGGCGGCCGCGGGCAGCCTGCCCTCGTTCAGGGTCATCATCCCGCTGGTGAGGGGGTCGCGCAGGTCGGTCTCCAGCGCGTCGACCCGTTCGGTGCCCAGCCGGAGCACGGCCGCGTTGAACGGGATCAACCGGGTGCCCGGCCCGAGCAGGGCCGCAACCTCGGCGGACCCGGCCGCGGCCGCGTCGCCGCCTCCCGGATGCCAGCTCGCCCCGCCGGGCTGCTGCCGCAGCACCGTGCCCTTCGGCGCCTGGACGAGGCGGGCGTCGGCCGTGCCGAGCTCGGCCACCAGCCCCTCGCGCGGATCGACCTCCATGGTCTGGACGAGGGTGAGCACCGCCGCGATCACCAGGACGGGCAGGCCGATCATCGTCATGATGAGCGCGCTCCGGCCCCGGGAACGCCGGACGTTCCGGCGGGCGAGGCGCAGCGCGACCAGTCCGGCGCTCATCGGGCGCTCACCAGCGACGTGTCGTCGGTGATCATCCCGTCGCGCAGGAACACCACCCGATCGGCCCAGGCGGCGTAGCGCGGCTCATGGGTGACCAGCAGGACCGCAGCGCCCGCGTCGCAGCGGCCCCGTAAGAGCCGCATGATCTCGTCGCCGGTGGGCGTGTCGAGCGCGCCGGTCGGTTCGTCGGCCAGCAGCAATCGCCGCTCGCCCACCAGCGCGCGGGCGATCGCGACGCGCTGGCGCTGGCCGCCGGACAGTTCCTCCGGGAAGCGGTCCGCCACGTCCTCCGCGCCGATCTCGGCCAGGACCGCCATGGCCTCCTTCCTGGCCGGGCCCGGACGCACGCCGTCGAGCTCGCGCGGCAGCATCACGTTCTCTGCCGCTGTCAGCGACGTGATCAGGTTGAGGTCCTGGAAGACGTAGCCGACGCGACGGCGCCGCAGTGCCGCCAGGTCGCGCACGGCGGCCAGGTCCTGCTCGCCGAGGTACACCGTCCCCGAGGAGGGCCGATCCAGCGCGCCCGCGAGGTTGAGCAGGGTCGACTTGCCGGACCCGGACGGGCCCATGACCGCGACGAGCTCCCCCTCGTCGACCGCGAGGCTCACACCCTTCAGCGCGTGTACGGCTGTCGCCCCTTCGCCGTGGACCCTGGCCACCTCGGCCAGCCGTACCAACGTCATCTTTCCTCCTCGAGAACGGCCTCGCAGTGGTCCAGCCACCGTTGCTCGGCCTCGGCCTGGAAGATCATGGAATCGAGCACGAGCCGCTGGGCCGCGCCTCCCGTGGCGGCGCGCTTGGCCCTGGTGAGCCGCTGAAGAGTGCGCATGGTCGCCGTCCGCTGCGTGTGGATGACCTCGGCTACGTCCACCTGCCTGGCCGCGACGGCCACGGCCAGCTTGATGACCAGCTCGTCCCGCGGCCGGTCGGACGGGATGACGGGGGTGCTGAACCAGAGCGCCACCTCCTCCTGCCCGGCCGCGGTGATCGTGTAGACGACCCGGCCCTGCGCGTCCGCCTCGCCCGCCTCGACCAGGCCGTCGCGCTCCAGGCGGGACAGCGTCGTGTAGACCTGGCCGATGTTGAGCGGCCAGGTCGCCCCTGTGGACGCCTCGAACTCGACCCGCAGCTGGTAGCCGTGCCGCGGCCCCCTGCCGAGGAGCGCGAGCAGCCCGTGTCTGACTGGCATGAGTACCTAGTATGCATACGCGGTATGCCCTACTCAAGGTGATTGACGACCAAGGCATCGATGGTGATAGTTTGCAGGTGGATCCGCACCCTTCCCCGGGCGCTTCGACGTCCCCGGGATGGCGCAAGATCTCCGTCGAGCCGACAGGGAGATTTTGTGATGGGTGAAGTCACGCGGGTGCTGCTGACCGTGGTCGCCGCGCGCAAGGAAGCGGGCAGCAGCCCGACCGGGATCGTCGGCAGGAACCTGGCGCGTCAGCTGCTCGCCACGGGCGTTCGGGTACGGGTGCTCGCGGAGACCGGCCTGCTGGACGGCTGGCCCGCCGGGGCCGAGGTGGTCGAGGGCTCCATCACCCGGCCGCGCGAACACGCCGCCGCCTTCGACGGCGTCGACGGCGTGTTCCTCGCCGGCGCCAACCCCTCGACCGTGCACGACGCGCTGGACCTGGCGCTCGCCGCCGGCGTCGGCCGTATCGCGGTGCTGTCCTCACACGGGCCCGAGTACGAAGCCGACTATCCCCCCGAGACGTGGTTCTGGCTGGCCATCGAAAAGGCCGTCGAGCGCTCGAAAATGGAGTGGACGCACATCCGTCCCTCGGCCGTGATGGGCGCCATGATCGAGGGCACCTACCCGGCCACCGGATCGGACTGGCCGCGAACCATCCGCGCCGGCCACGTCGTGCGTGAGCCCTTTCTGGACGAGGGCCACTACCCGTTCATCCACGAAGACGATCTCGCCGCCGTCGCCCTGGCGGCACTGCGCACCGGCGACCACGTGGGAACGATCGTCGAAGCGGTCGGCGTGCCCATCAGCACCCGCTCACGGGTGGACGGCATCGCCAAGGCCATCGGTCACGCCGTCGACGCCGTCGAGGTCACCCCCGAGGAGGGCCGTGACGCCTGGCGCCGCGACGGCTGGCCCGACAGCGGAATCGACGTGACGCTGTACGCCCTTGAGGAGTACGGCACGCGACTGGCCGAACTGACCCAGTGGACCCTCGACCAGCGGCCCTCGGTCCGCGACATCATCGGCCGCCCGCCACGCACCTACGACGACTGGGCCGGCGAGAACGCCGGCCTGTTCCGCTGACCGGTCAGTCGCCGGCCGGTCCGTAGGTGTGACGGCCGCCGAGCAGGGTGTGGCGAACGGTGGCCTGCTGGATCTCCTCGATCGGACGGGCGAAGAGGTCGCGGTCGAGGATGACGAGGTCGGCGAGCTTGCCCGGCTCGATGGAGCCGGTGTGCCGCTCTTGGCGCAGGGCGTAGGCGGCGTCGGCGGTGTAGGCGCGGATGGCGTGCGCGAGGCTCGGCACGGCGTGCGGGCCGATGCGCAAAGACGCGGCGATGTTGGGCAGCGGGGAGAGCGCGCCGACGTTGAAGTCGCTGCTCAGCGTGACGGTGGCGCCGCTGTCCATGAGGGCGCGGATGGGCTGGAGGCGGCTCGTCCGCTCGGGGCCGAGGACCGGCTCGTCGCCGCGGCGGTAGGCGGGCACGTCGATGCCGGGGGCCGAGGTCTGGAAGTCGGCGACGACGCCGAGCCGGGCGAAGCGCGGCAGGTCGTCGGGGTGGGGGTATTCGATGTGGGTGATCCGATGGCGGGCCCGAAGGTCGCCGTTCGCCCGGCGGGCGGTCTCGACGGCGTCGAGCGCCTCGCGGATGCCGCGGTCGCCGATCGCGTGGATGTGCACGGTGAAGCCCGTCCGCTCCAGCCTCGTCACGTAGCGGGCCAGCCGGTCGCCGTCGAAGTAGTTCAGGCCGCGGTCGCCGGGCACGGGGGTGTCGATCAGGTACGGCTCCAGCAGGGCGGCGGTGAGATTGCTCGTGATGCCGTCGGCGCAGATCTTGACCTCGCCGGTGCTGAGCATGCCGCCCGGGTCGTGGTGGAAGGCGCTGGTCAGGGCGGGGAGCTGGAGATCGTCCTCCAGCTCCGGGTAGGCCCACAGCCCGAGCGTGGTGCGCGCGGCGAGCCTGCCCTCGCGTTCCGCCCGTTGCCACAGCTTGAGCTGATGGTGTCGGCCCCGCCAGGTGACGCGGGCGTCGGCGACCGAGGTGATGCCGGCCTCGGCCAGCTTGCGCTGGCTGTCCAGGAGCACCGGGTACTCGTCGGCGGGGAGTGACCGCACCAGCTCGCTGGAGTAGACCATCATGGCGTTGTCCAGCAGCAGGCCGTTCGGCTCGCCGCCGGGCTCGCGCAGGATGAGGCCGCCGGCGACCTCGGGGGTGTCGCGGTCGATGCCGAGCGCTTTCAGGGCCCGGCTGTTGAGCCAGGCCGCGTGCCCGTTCTGGTCGTACAGCAGCGCCGGCCGGTCGGGGACGGCGGCGTCCAGCAGGTCGCGGGGAGCTCGCGCGGAGGGGTGCAGCCGGGTGATGTCGAAGCCGTGGCCGGTGACCCAGCCGTGCCGCCCGTGCCCGGCGCAGGCGCGTACCTGCTGGACGAGCCGACGCGCGTCGGCGTCGAAGTCGAGCAGGCAGTCGTCCTCCGTCTGCCCGGACAGGCCCTCGATGGGATGGCAGTGCACGTCGTGGAACCCGGGCAGCACCAGCCCGCCCGCGGCGTCGATGACCTCGGTGCGCGGACCCACCAGGGGGTCGAGTTCGGCGCGGGAGCCTACGGCCTGGATCCGGTCGCCTGAGATCGCCACCGCCTCCGCCCACGGACGTCGCGGGTCCACCGTGTACACCCGGCCACCCACGATCAGCCGATCGGAGCGCTTCTCGTGGTCAGGGGCGCAGCCCGCGCCGAGCAGCCCGATCGGGGCGGTGAGCAGGGTACGGCGTGGGAGGGAGTTTGCCATGCCGCGCATGGTACTCACGAGCTCCATTTGAAACAACAACGTTTCAATCCGAGCAGTGCTGCTAAGCTCGCTGACCATGCGCGGATCGCCGGGAACGCTCGTAGAGATCGCCACACAGGCGTTGCTGGCCAGCCCCACGGCGTCGCTGGCCGAGGTGGCGGCCGCGGCGGGGGTGAGCCGGACGACCCTGCACCGCCTCTACCCGACCAGGCAGGCGCTGCTCGTCGCGGTCGCCACCGAAGCCGTCGACCGGGTCGAACGCGCCTACGCGAACGCCGGCCTGTCGGTGCCGGGCGAGGAGGCGGAGGCCGCGCTGCGCCGGTTGCTCACGGCCCTGATCCCGCTCGGCCCGCAACTGGAGTTCATCCATCGCGAACGCGGCCTCGACGAGGAGCATGCCCTCCACGCCCGCTTCGACACGCTCGACGATCTCGTCATCGACCTGGTGAAACGCGGTCAGCAGGCGCGGGTGCTCCGCTCCGGCCTGGCCGCCTGGTGGATCGTCTCGTCGCTGAACGGCGCCGTTTACGGCGCATGGGAGTCGATCGAACTCGGCAGGCTCGCGCCCCGCGACGCCCCCGGGCTGGTGCTGTCCACCTTGCTGGACGGCATCCGGACGGGGCCCGCTGACCGCCCGGCCCCTGCGTAGTGCGTTCACCGGCATCTCATTGCACGAGGACGTCCGCCCGGCAGCGGGAGATGGGGAAGCGTGCGGCCCGACCGCGCGTGGATACCCGGACGGCCGTCAGCGTGGGCGGGTCAGGCCGTGTTCGTAGGCCCAGATGACGGCCTGGACGCGGTCGCGCAGCTCCAGCTTGGCCAGGATGCGGCCCACATGCGTCTTCACCGTGCCCTCCGACAGGAACAGCAGGCCCGCGATCTCCGCGTTCGTCCGGCCCCTGGCGATGTGGCGCAGGACCTCGCGTTCGCGGTCGGTCAGCGGGTCGGGTCCCGGAGCGGGGAGGTGGGGAGCCACGTGGTCGAGCAGGCGACGGGTGGTGGAGGGCGCGATGACCGCGTCGCCCTCGTGCACGGTGCGCACCGCCGCCAGCATCTCCTCGGCCGGCGCGTCCTTGAGCAGGAAACCGGAGGCCCCGGCGCGCAGCGCGGCGAAGGCGTACTCGTCCAGATCGAACGTGGTGAGCACGATCACCTTCGGCGCCTCCGGAGCGCCTGCGAGCAGTTCGCGGGTGGCGGCCACGCCGTCCAGGCGAGGCATGCGCACGTCCATGAGCACGACGTCGGCCCGCACGGTGCGCAGCCGGGCCAGCGCGTCGGCGCCGTCGCGGGCCTCGCCCACGACGTCCATGTCCGGTTGCGCCTGAAGCACCATGACCGTCCCCGTCCTGACGAGGTCCTGGTCGTCCACGACGAACACCCGGATCACAAGCTCTCCTTCTGGTACGGCAGGCGGGCCACCACCGCGAACCCGCCTTCTGCGCCCGGCCCCGCCACCAGCGTGCCGCCGACGGCCGCCACTCTCTCGCGCATCCCCGCCAGGCCGTTCCCCCGGCCGTCCGCCGCCCCGCGGCTCGTGCCGTCGTCGGTGACGGTGACGACCAGGGCGTCAGGCGTCCAGTCCAGGCGCACGGCGGCCGTCGCGGCGGGGCCCGCGTGCTTGAGCGTGTTGGTGAGCGCCTCCTGGACCACCCGGTAGGCGGCGAGCTCGGCGGCCGGGCCGATGGGGCCGGCCGTACCCGTCTCGACGGGGCCGGCCGCGCTCGACGCGGACAGCAGGGCGGGCAGGGCGGCCAGCCCGGGGGAGGGGTCCAGCGGGGCGGTGCCGGTGCGGAGCACGCCGACCAGGCCGCGCATCTCCGTCAAGGCCCGGCGGCCGGTCTCCTCCACGGTGGCCAGCACGTCCGCGGCCCGGTCGGGCGCGAACCGGCCGCCTCTGGCCTGGGCGACGATCACGGCCAGGGCGTGCGCGATCACGTCGTGCATCTCGCGGGCGATCCTCGCCCGCTCGGCCAGTGTCGCCCGTGCGGCCGACGCCTCGGCCTGCTCCTCCAACAGCGCGACGTAGGCGAGCTGGGTCCGCCGGTACAGGCCGAAGCCCCAGGCCGCCGTCACCGTCGAGGCCAGCAGGCCGAGCAGGAGCCACGGATCGGGACCCAGGTGGGCGGCGGTGACCGACGGGTCGTGGGCGAAGCGGTAGGTGGCCACCCCGGCTCCGGCGAGTCCCGCGGCCAGGGGCGGGAAACGCCTGCCGTACGCGGTGCAGGAATGGATCGCGATCGGGAAGACGGCCACGGACGGCAGTACGAGGAACAACCCGGTCACGGCCACCTGGACGGCGAAGGCGGCCGCGACCACGAAGAACGCCCAGACCTCCCGCCGGTAGGCGAGGGCGGCGTGCGCCACCAGGCAGGCGCCCACCAGCAGGGCCGCGCGTACACCCGGCACCGACAGCACCGCCACCACCGCCGACAGCGACAACAGCGGCACGCCGACGACGAACGCCAGGGCCAGGTCCGCGCGCCGCGGCATCACCGCGGCGTCGCCCGCTGGTAGGACAGCGTGGCCGCGCCGACCGCCAGCCCGAACAGCAGCCAGCTTCCGTACACGAGCCCGACCGTCACCACCGCCGCGGGGTCGGACAGGGGCACGGGCCCTTCGGTGAGGCCGAGCATCTGCGACAACGTACCGAAAACGGACATGGCCCCCATGGTGGTCAACATAGCAGCGCCCGCCCAGCCGCCCGTCAGCACCAGCCGCCGCGGCAGCCGCCGCCCCCACCCCTGAACGAGGGCCAGCGACCCCACCGCCCCGATGAGCAGCATGAACAGCTCGCCGGCCGGGAAGCCCTCGTCATAGCCCACGGGACGGAGCAGCGAGCCGCCCAAGGACCAGTACAGCTTGGCCATGGGATAGACGAATCCGATCGCGAACGCGCTGTAGCCCAGCCACGCCCCGCCCGGAACCCTGAGGCGGGGCAGCAGCACCGCACCCAGCAGCGCGCAACCCGTCAGGCTGAGCCCGCGCGACGCCATCCCGGGCCAGTCGACACGCGCGAAGTCTCCCGCCGGGATCCCCGTGACGGCGAAGAACGCGCGAAAGCCGTCGAGCACGACGCCGCCCGCCGACCACAGCAGCAGTACGGCGGGCAGCAGCCCCGCCGGGTGCGGTCGTATCACGAAGACCGCGCCCACCACGGCGGCCAGGAGGCTCACCCAGTGCGGCGCGAATCCCGTGGTGTAGGGGAGCGTGGGGAACGGCACGAGCGCGAGTGCCGCGACGAGCGCGAGAACGATCAGCGCCGAGATCTGCATTCGTTGAAGTCGCATGACGCCAACGATCGCGGCCGAGGCCCGCCCGCCGCGTCCGCGTCAGGTCCAGACAGGATCTGACCTGAGAGGTATTGACAGGGCAGTTCTTCCAAGCCGATCAGGGGTGCGTGGCCGGAGACGCAGGTGAACCATCGTGCCTGACACCCTGCCCGCGACGATGTGGTCGCGCTTTCGGACAGGGGCCGGGATTCCGGGGACGAGCGCTGTCGATGTGCCCACCGCCGTCTGCCTAAGATCACGTCATGCCGGATCAGAAGAGGGAAGCGCATCCGCTGGGCCCGCCGCAGGAGGAGCAGCACTGGGTGCGGACCGCGGCCGAGCTCGCCCAGGAGTTCGCCAGGACCGCGGCCGCCTACGACGAGAGCACATCGGTCCCGCGCGAGAACCTGGAGATGCTGCACGCCGCCGGCCTCGACGCGGCGCTGCTGCCCGAGCGCCTCGGCGGGCAGGGGCTGAGCTACCGGAGCTACGGCGAGATCGTGCGGCTGCTCGGCGCGGCCTGCCCGGCCACCGCCTGTATCTGGGTGATGCACATCGGGGCGGGCGTGGGACTCGCCGAGATGTCGGCGCCGGAGGCGGGGCGCTTCTACGCCGACGAGCTGATCGCCGGGCGGCGCTTCGCCAACGCGCTGTCGGAGCCGACGGGCGGCAACCTGTTCCTGCTGCCGCAGCAGCACGCCCAGCCCGCTCCCGGCGGGTTCCGGCTGTCGGGATCCAAGCGGTTCACCTCCGGGTGCGAGATCGCCGACCATTTCCTCGTCAACGTGCTGGTCGACGGGGTGCCGGCGTTCTTCGGGGTGGAGGCGGGCGAGTCGATCCGCTACCTGCCGATCGGCGACACCCTGGGCATGCGGGCCAACGGCAGCCGCCTGGTCGAGTTCTCCGGCACCCTGCTGCGCGAGGACCGCCGCTGCCCGCCGCCGCCGGGGCCGCGGCCGAACCACATCGGGTCCGGGATCGCGTTCCTGTCGCTGGGGATCGCCGACGCGGCGGTCGTGGCGCTGGTCGCGCACGCCCGCGGACGCACGATCCCCACGACCGGCGAGCCGCTGTCGGCGATGCAGTGGCTGCGGTTCGACCTGGCCACGGTCCACAGCCAGCTGGAGGCCGCCGGCATGTACGCGCGGCACATGGCGTGGCTGGCCGACCAGAACGACCCCGGGTTCAACTCCGCCACCCTGCGGGCCAAGGTGCTGAGCAACCAGGTCGCCATCGACGCCGCCCAGCTCGCCCTCAAGGCGGGCGGCGGCTCCGGCTTCCTCAGCACCTCGCCCATCCAGCGCATCCTGCGCGACGCGTACGCGGGCTGGGTGATGGCGTACTCGGTCGAGGTCTGCCGCGACCGCATCGGGGACGAGCTGTTCAGCGACTGAAGGCGGCGCCCGCGGACGGGTCAGCGCGGCGGCCGGCCGTGGAGTACACGGACGGTCGTCAGGAAGCTGAAGACGCCGCTCCGCCGCGCACGTAGGTTCCGGCGATCTCGTCCAGCGGGCCGGCCTCCCCTTCGGCCGGGTGCTGGGCGAGATCCCCAAGGCCCGCGATCACCTCACTCGGTCGCCACCGCCTCGATGGGCGGGCGCCGCGTGCTCCGCCAGGCGGGGACCAGCATGGACACCAGGGCGAGCGCCGCCGCCGCCGCGACGATCGACACGAACGTCAGGGGAGAGCCGGACGGCAGCGGCGTCCCCTTCACCACCAGGCTGAACGGCACCAGCGTGGTGGCGGCGGCGATTCCGCCCAGGAGGACGCCGATGATCGCCACCAGCGCGCCCTCGACCAGGACCATGCGCATCACCTGCCCGCGGGTCGAGCCGGTCAGGCGTTGCAGGCCGAACTCGCGCCGCCGCGCGAGCGTGGCCATGACCTGGGTGTTCACCACCGCGATCACGGTGTACGCGGCGATCATCCCGACCAGCGCGTAGTTCACCCACGCCCCGAGCGCCGCCTGGTCATGGAAGGAGCGCAGCTGTGCCGTACGGTCGCCCAGGACGACGTCGTGACGGCCGGCCGCGAAGTCCCGCAGCGCCCCCGTGTCAGCGGACCGCACCAGGAGCTGCGTCGGCAGCCCCGCGGACGTGTGCGGGGCCAGCGTGCGCACCGGCATGAGCAGCGTCTCGAACCCCGGCCGGGCGGAGACGGTCGCGACCACCTTCGCCGCCAGGGGGGACCCGTCGCCCAGCCGCAGCTTGACCGTGTCACCCACGCCCACGCCCCAGCGCCGCGCCAGCGGGGACGGCAGCGCCACGGTGTCGCCGGTGAGGGCGGACAACGATCCTCCGGTCACCGTGTACCCCGTCGTCTGGCTCACCCCGTCCGCGCTGACACCCTGGACCGGCCTGCCCTCGTCGGATCCGTCGGCCGGATCCATGACGAACACCGACGACGACACGACCTCGGACACCGCGCTCACCCCGGGCACCGCACGGACCCGTTCGGCCACGGCAGGGGAGATCCCGCCCGCCGTCGCCGTCAGCACGGCGTCCGCGCGCAGATTCTCGGTGTACGCCAGCTGCGCCGCGTCGGTCATCGTGCTCTGCAGGAAGATGTTGGCGGTGGCGATCCCGGTGGCGAGCATGATCGGCGTCGCCGCCGCGGCCACCTTGACCGTGTACGCCCCGGCATTGATCATCGCCAGCCTGCCCGGCTCACCGGAGACCAGCCCCAGCGGCCGGCGCAGCAGGCGTACGCACACCGTGGTCACGCCCGGCGCGATGAGCGCGAGCCCGATCGCCCACACCATCGAGGTCGGACCGGCCGTGGCCGCCGCGACCGGCCCCTCGAACACGGTCACGGTCGCGACCATGAGCACGATGCCGCCCGCGAACGTCAGCGACGCCAGGATCGCCCGCGGCCGGGTCAGCCAGCGCCGCTGGATCGCCGCCTCCGCCAGCGCCTGGGTGGGCCGGATCCGGGCCGCCCGGTGGGCGGCGATCAGTGCCGCGCCGGCCGCGCTGAGCAGGCCGACCCCGACCGCGACGAGGACCGGCAGCACGCCCTGCTGGTAGGTCAGCTGCGGCGGCGTCATGCCGGCGCCCGCCATCAGGCTCAGCAGCCACTTCGCGAGCAGGACGCCGGGCAGGCACCCCAGCGCCGACGCGACCGCTGCCAGCAGCGTCGACTCGCCCAGCACCATGGCGCGCAGCTGGCCCGGCGTGGTGCCGATCGTGCGCAGGAGCGCCATCTCCCGCTCGCGCTGCTGAATGGACAGCACGAGCGTGGAGGCGATGACGAACACCGCCACGGGAACGGTGAGCCCGCCGGTGACGCCGGCGAGGATGACCAGCATGGTCCCCGCCGCCGCGACCTCGGGGAACTCCGAGACGCCGCGCTCGTTCCCGGTCAGCAGGACCGCGTCCGTCCCCTTGACCACCTCCGCCACCCGGCGCGACAGCTCGGCGACGTCGGCGCCCGGGGCCGCGACGACGCCGATCAGGTCGGCCCCGCCGGTGCCCGACAGCCGCGTCACGTCGGCGGTGGCGAAGTAGACGCCGTCGCCGGCGACCGTGCCACTGACCTGGTACCGGCCCTCCTCCCCCCGGGCCACGAGGTCCACCGAGTCACCCGTCCGCACGCCGTACCCGCTGCCGAGGACGACCTGTCCCGGCGTCGGCGCCGAGCCGTCGGCGAGCGTGTACGGGGCGAGCACGCTGCTCGCCCAGTCGTGCCCGCTGACCTGCCTGCCCCGCAGCGAGACGGGAACACTGACATCCGGTACGGCGGCGCCGACCCCGGGCAGGTCACGGATCCGGTCGGCGAGCTCGCGCTCGACCCGTACCCGCTCGGGCAGGAGCGCCGTCTCCGCCTCGTCGCCGCCGCCCGGCAGCTCCAGGGTCTTCCCGGCGACGACGTGGATGTCGGCGGCGGCCAGGCGCTGCAACGGCGCCGTGGCACGCACCCCGGTCTCCATCAGCGCCCCGGTCGCGAACACGATGACCGCGCCGAAGAACATGGCGACGAACGTTCCGACGAAGGCGCCCCGGCGGTGACGCAGCGAGCGCAGAGCGATCCCGAACATCAGCGTCCCCCCGCCACGGCGTTCCCGGCGGCCCACGCGCCGAGGTGGGTGAGCCGGTCGGCCACCGCGTCGGCGGTCGGCCGGGCCAGCGAGCCGGCGAGCCTGCCGTCGGCCAGGAACACGACCTGGTCGGCGTACGAGGCCGCCACCGGGTCGTGGGTGACCATGATGATGCTCTGGCCGCTGTGGTCGACGGCCGAGCGCAGCAGGTCAAGCACTTCCCGCGCGGTCCTGGTGTCGAGGGCGCCGGTGGGCTCGTCGGCGAAGATCACCGCGGGCCTGGTGACCAGCGCCCGCGCGATCGCCACCCGCTGCTGCTGACCGCCGGACAGTTCGGCGGGCCGGTGGCCCACCCGGTCCGCGAGCCCGACCCGGCGTACCACCTCGGCGACCAGCGCCCCGTCGGCCTTCCTGCCCGCGAGCCGCAGCGGCAGCGTGATGTTCTCCGTCACGTTCAGCGCCGGTAAAAGGTTGAACGCCTGGAAGACGAAGCCGATCCGCTCGCGCCGCAGGCCGGTCAGCGCACGTTCCGACAGAGTGGTCAAGTCGGTGCCGTCAAGGGTGACCGATCCTTCCGTCGGCCGGTCCAGCCCCGCCGCGCAGTGCAGCAACGTGCTCTTGCCCGAGCCCGACGGTCCCATCACCGCGGTGAACGTCCCCTTGCGAAAGCCCAGGGTGACGCCGTCGAGCGCGGTCACCCCGCTGTCCCCGTGCCCGTAGATCTTGCGTACGCCGCTCAGGCCGACGGCCACCGGCGCGTTGTTCACGTCCATCTCTGCCCCCTTGTCCTTGCTCTGGCCATGAGCGTAGGGAGCGGGCCGCCCCGAGACGATCATGCTGGCGGTACCCAGGGGGTAGGGGCAGCACTACCACGCGTCTCCGCCTCAAGAGATCCGATGTATTGACCCGAAAATCGACACAAGGTAAGGGCTTCCATAATAGTAAAGTTTGTTAACTTGTCGCCCCGTGCGCTGGTGCTATGGGGTTGCGGAGGCTCCGGGATCCGCGATTATGGCGACTTGCGGCAGGAATAGCGGACGTGCGAAACTGGCGTGGGTTTAATTGGAAAGATTCTTTCCAGTAAGGCCGCTCCCCGTCCGAAGGCCGGCCGGTCGATGCCCCCTTTTCCGCTATACATCCAATGTCTTCACGCGTCTTGGAGGTATCGCCATGACCACCGACCACGCGGTCGCCGGCCGTGCTCAGGTGCTGTCGTCCGGGCAGGAGCGGTTGTGGTTCCTGAGCCAGCTCGACCCGGGCAGCGCCTCGTACAACATGTTCGTCACCGAACGCCTGCACGGGACGGTCGACGCAGGCGCGCTCGAACGCGCGCTCGTCACGGTCGCGGCCAGGCACGAGGTGCTGCGCACCCGCTACGCCGACGAGGACGGACGGCCCGTCGCGATCGTCGACCCGCACCCGCGCGTAACGCTGGCCAGGGCCGACCTGGAGGGCGCCGGCGTGGAGGAACGTGCCGCGCGCCTGGTGACCGAATGGACCGGGCGGCCGTTCGACCTGGTGGAGGATCAGCCGCTCCGGGCCTGCCTGATCCGGCTCGGAGCGCGCGAGCACATCCTGGTCGTCGTGCTGCACCACATCGCCGCCGACGGCTGGTCGCTGGGCATCCTGCTGGGCGAGATCAGCCGCTGCTACAACGGTGAGCCTCTGGGCCCGCCCGCCCCGCAGTACGCGGCCCACGCGCGCGAGCAGCGTGAGAAGGACACCACGCCGCCCGCCACTCTCGTCGCCCGCCTCACCGGAGCGCCGGACCTGGAACTGCCGGCGGACCGGCCGCGCCCGCTGGTCAAGACCACGGCGGGCGGCCGCGTGGTCACCACCCTGCCCGCCGGGCTGAGCGAGCGGATCGGGCTGCTGGCCAGGCGGGAGCGGTGCACGCTGTTCATGACCTTGATGGCCGCCTTCCAGGCGCAACTGTCCCGCTACAGCGGCCAGCACGATGTGTGTGTGGGCACGCCGATCTCCACCCGCGACAGCGAGGAACTGGAGCCGGTGATCGGCTTCTTCCTCAACACCGTGGTGGTGCGGACCGATCTGTCGGGCGACCCCACGTTCCGCGAGCTCATGCGCCGGGTGCGCGGCACCGCGATGGAGTCGTTCATGGCCGCGGACGTGCCCTTCGACCGGCTGGTCGAGGCGCTGGACGTGCGCCGGGACCTGAGCCGCACACCGCTGTTCCAGGCCGAGCTCGTGATGGGCGCCGAGACGACGGGCGTGCTCGGACTCGACGGCGTGACGGCCGAGCCCTACGACCCCGGGACCGCCCGCGCCAAGTTCGACCTGACGCTGGAGGCGTCGCCCGGCGCCGGCGGGTTACGGCTCTTCCTCGTCTACAGCAGCGACCTCTTCGACCACGCCACCGCCGAGCGCTTCTGCGGCCACTTCGTCAACCTGCTGCGCCAGGTGGCCGGCGATCCCGGGTTACGGCTGTCGGAGCTCGAACTCGCCGGGCCCGGGGAACGTGCCCTGCTCGACGCGTGGAGCAGGGCCGAGCCGGTGCCCCCGCCGGCGCGCACGCTGCACGGGATGGTCGAGGCGACCGCCGCCGCGTGCCCTTCGGCCCCGGCCGTCGTCCAGGGCGAGCGCACGCTGACCTACGCCGAGCTGGACGGCCGGGCCAACCGGCTCGCCATGATGCTCAGGGACAGCGGTGTGGGCGGGCAGGACCGGGTGGCGATCTGCCTGGAGCAGTCACCTGAACTGGCCGTGGCCGTGCTGGGCGTGCTCAAGGCAGGTGCCGCCTACGTGCCCGTCGATCCCGAACAGCCCGCCGACCGGCTGGCGTACCTGCTGGCGGACTCGGGCGCGGCGGCGCTGGTGTCCGACCGCCGGGTGGGCGGATTCGACGGCCCGGTGCTCGACGTTCCCGCGGCCGGAGCCGGGCCGGTCGGGGCGCCGGCCGGACCGGCCGACCTGGCGTACGTCATCTACACCTCCGGGTCCACCGGGCGGCCCAAGGGCGTGGCCGTCCAGCACCAGCAGGTCCTCAACTACCTGTCCGACGTGCGCGAACGCTTCGGCGTCGTGGACGGGGCCCGGTTCGGGCTGCTGCAGTCGCTCTCGTTCGACTTCGGGATCACGGTCTTCTACCTGGCGCTCATGACCGGCGGGACCGTGGAGCTCTACCCGTCGCGGATCTCCGGCACCGAGTTCGCCGACCACGGGCTGGACTACCTCAAGATGACGCCCTCCCACTTCGGCGCGCTGGCCGCCGAAGTGGCGCCGGAACGGCTGCTGCCCCGCCGTACCCTCATCTTCGGCGGCGAGGGGTCGAGCTGGCAGCAGACCAAGGAACTCGCGGCGCTGGGCCGGTGCGAGATCGTCAACCATTACGGCCCCACCGAGACCACCGTGGGCGTCACCACCTACACCGTCACCCCCGACGACGAGGTACGCGGCCCGGTCACGCCCATCGGCCGCCCGCTGGGCCACGCCCGCGTGTACGTGCTCGACGCCGGCATGCGCCCGGTGCCGATCGGCGTGGCCGGCGAGCTGTGCGTGGGCGGCGATCGGCTGGCCCGCGAGTACCTCGGCCGGCCCGACCTGACCGCCCAGGCGTTCGTGACCGTCCGTGGCGAGCGCCTCTACCGCACCGGCGATCTGGCCCGCTGGCTGCCCAGCGGCGACCTGGAGTTCCTCGGCCGCCGCGATCTGCAGGTGAAGATCCGCGGCTACCGGGTCGAACTGGGCGAGATCGACGAGGCGTTGCGGAAACTGCCCGGCGTGGCGTACGCGGTGGCCGACGCCCGCGGCGCGGCCGGATCCAAGGAACTGGTCGCCTACCTGGTGGCCGACGGCCAGGCCGTCCCGGTCGGCGAGCTGCGCCGCGAGCTCGCGACCGCGCTGCCCGAGTACATGATCCCCACGCGCTACGTCTGGCTGGACCGGCTGCCGCTGAAGTCCCACGGCAAGGTCGACCGGGCCGCGCTGCCCGAGCCGGAAGGCGAGCGCCCCGAACAGGGCGTGGCCTTCGAGCCGCCGTCGGGACCCGTGGAGGAGACGATCGCGGCGGCGATGGCCGAGGTGCTCGGGCTGTCCCGGGTCGGCGCGCTCGACGACTTCTTCGACCTGGGCGGGCACTCCCTGCTGGCCACCCGCGTCATCGCCAGGCTCCGCCGCGACCTGCCGGAGGAGTGCGCGCCGGTCAGCGTGATGGACCTGTTCCAGCACCCCACTGTGCGGAGGCTGGCCGAGGTGGCCGCCGCGCCGTCCGCGCGGCGCGGGCTGCTCTATCTGCTCACCCCGCCCGGGCCCGCCACGCGCACCCTCGTCTGTGTCCCGTACGGCGGGGGCAGCGCGGTGGTCTACCAACCTCTGGCCGGCGCCCTGCCGCGTGGCACGGCGCTGTACTCGGTGGCCGTGCCCGGCCATGACCTGGGCCTGGAGGAGGAGCCCCGGCCGCTGGCGCAGGTGGCGGCCGAGTGCGCGGCGGAGATCCTGGAGAAGGTGGACGGGCCGCTTTCGCTGTACGGGCACTGCGGGGTCGGTGGCGCGCTGACCGTGGAGATCGCTCTCCTGCTGGAGCGGGCCGGTCGCCAGGTCGAGACCGTGTATCTGGGCGGGATCTTCCCTTTCGCCAGGCCGACGCGCGGGCTGCTGGGCCTGTGGGCCAAGGTCACCGGCGGCGGCCGGTGGCGCAGCGACCGCGAACAGCTCAACTGGCTGACCTCGATGGGGGCCGACCTGGGCGATCTCGACGAGGAGCAGCGGGCGTTCATCGTGCGCAACATGCGGCACGACGCACGGCAGGCCGAGGAGTACTTCACCGGCCTGCTGCAGGCGAACGTCCCGTCGCGGCTGCGCGCGCCCATCGTGTCGATCGTGGGCGAGCAGGACCCGACGACGGAGTACTACGAGGAGCGCTACCGCGAGTGGCACTTCCTGACCGGGAACACCACGCTGGCGGTGATCGAGGAAGCCGGTCACTATTTCCTGAAATATCGGGCGGATGAGCTGGCGGCGATCGTGTCCCGCGAGCCGCTCGCCCCCGGCGACGGCGGCGCGGGGTGGAGCGTTTCCTCCAGCTCCGCCTCCGTCTCCGGCGGCGTGCGGGCCCCGGACGCGGGGCCCGAGCCGAGCGTGCGGCGGTTCCTGGCCGTGGCGCTCGGGCAGATGGCGACGATCACGGGTGCGACGATCACCGAGTTCGCCATCCCCATCTGGATCTACCTCACCACGGGGCGACTGGCCCAGATGGCGCTGATGACCGTGCTCGCCGTGATCCCGGGTGTGCTGGCCGCACCGCTGGTCGGCGCCATCGTCGACCGGTCGAGCAGGCGGGCGGTGATGCTCGCGGCCAGCCTGGCCGGGCTCGCCATCCAGTCGGCGGCCGCGATCCTGCTGTTCACCGGCGGGCTCGACACCTGGACCCTGTATCCGCTGCTCACGCTTCTGTCCGTGGCGCTGGCCTTTCAGCGGGTCGCGTACTCCTCGGCGATTCCCCAGCTCGTGCCCAAGCGCTACCTCGGCCACGCCAACGGCGTGGCGCAGATGACGGCGGGTGTGGCCCAGTTCGTCGCCCCGCTGATGGCCGTGGGACTGATGTCGGTGATCGGCCTGGGCGGCATCCTGATCGCCGACATCGTGGGATACCTGGTGGCGGCGACCGTCCTGGTGCTGATGCGCTTCCCCGCCACGCTCGCGCACCGGCGCAGGGAGACGGTCGGCGCCGAGATCAAGGCCGGTTTCCGGCTGTCGATCGGCAACCGGGACTTCCGGGCGATGGTGACGTTCTTCGCGCTGCTGGCGGTCGTGCTGTCGCCGGTCTTCATGCTCTACTCGCCGCTCGTCCTCTCCTTCGCCGGTTTGCCCGAGGTCGGCACGGTGGCGCTGTGCGGCGGTGCGGGCGCGGCGGCCGGCGGCCTGTGCATGAGCCTGTGGGGTGGCCCGCGGCGCAGGCGGATGACCGGCATGCTGCTGCTCACCCTGGTGATCGCGGCGTCCTGCGTGATCGTCGGCCTGACCCGGTCGCTCGTGCTGATCGGCATCGGCGCGTTCGGGGTGTCGCTCGGACTGGCCCTGGTCAACGGCGTGTACGCGACCATCGTCCAGGTGAAGGTGCCCCAGCGCTACCACGGCCGGGTGTTCGCCCTCAACCAGATGGTCGCCTGGTCCACGATCCCGCTCGGGGTGGGCGTGCTGACGCCGTTCGCGGAGCGGGCGCTCGAACCGCTCATGCTGCCCGGGGGAGCGCTGGCGTCCACCGTGGGCACGGTGCTCGGCACCGGTCCTGGCCGCGGCGTCGCGCTGATCTACGTCATCTTCGGCTTGTCCATCGCGGTGCTGGTGGCCGGAGCGCTCAGGACCAAGGTGCTCGCCCGGTTCGACGACCGGGTCCCCGACGCGACCCCGGACGATCTCGTCGGAGTGGCGCGGATCAGGGAGGGCGGATGACCTGGTTCCGCGGGTTCTCCGCGCCGGCTCGGCCGATGGATCTCGTGCGCGGGAAGGTCGTGCGCCGGTCCGGGCGGTGGTGGCGAGCGGGCACCCAGCGTGAAGCCCCGGCGCTCCGGGTAATCTCGGCAGGATGAGGGCGGCCAGGCGTGACGGGATCCAGCGGCGCAACGAGATTCTGGATGCCGCGTTGCAGTGCTTCGACCGGCAGGGCCTGCTGGCCACGGGGATCGAGGACATCCGCCGTGCCGCCGGGGCGAGCCCGTCAAGCGTCTACCACCTGTTCGGCGGTTTCGGCGAGCTGACGCTGGCGCTGCTGATCCGGACGTTCGAACGGGCCGGCGCTCACCTGGAGAAGGACGTCCTCGCCTCGGCCACCGCGCGCGACGCGGTTCGCGCCCTGGTCAACGCGCACCTGGCGTGGGTGGAGGGGAACCGGGTGGAGGCCCGTTTCATGTATCAGGCCATGGCGCTGGAGCTGGCGGCGGATCGTGCCGCGGAGCTCGCCGACGCGAAACAGCGGTTGCTGGCGCCGGTCATGGCGCGGCTGGCACAGGTCGCCGGGCCGGGGGAGCTGCCGGAGTGGACGCCGGAGCAGCTGCAGACGGTACTGCTCGGGCCGAGCCACGACGCGTGCCGGCGGATGCTGGCCACCGGCGAGGGCGATCTCGCCTGGGCGCGGGCCGTGCTGCCGGAGCTGGCCTGGCGGTCGATCCAGATAGTTGGAAGTTCTCTCCAACTAGAGTAGGGTCCCTCTCATGAGGACGATCCTTTACACGTCGATCAGCCCCGATGGCCGTCTTCACCGCGCCGAAGACGGCCACCGCATTCCGCCCGCCATCCTCATGGATTTCCTGACCACCGCCCGGGAGACGGGCAACCTCGTCATGGGCCGGGGGACCTTCTCCCTCATGGCACTGCCGCCGGAGCTCGCCGGCGTCGACGTCGTCGTGCTGTCGAGGCAGCGGCAGGACCTTGAGGGGGCGCACGTGGCCGCTTCCCCGGCCGAGGCGCTGCGCCACCTCGAAGCCCTCGGGCATGACACGGCGCTCCTCGCGGGGGGCGCCGAGACGTACGCCGCGTTCGTGGAAGAGGGGCTGGTGGACGAGGTCCGGCTCAACCTCCTGCCCTCAGGCGGCGCGCCCGTCCGCCCGCTCAGGACCCGCAACCTGAGCGACGGCACCTTGCAGATGGCGGCCGCCGTCGGCAGGGACTGAACTCACCTTGTACATGTTGAGCAAGCTGTGCAGCATGGACACTTTGCCGTACGGTGGAACCGCAGGAGCCACCCGGGCAGAGGAATCCGCAGGAGAGTCACCATGGCCACCACCGACCCGATGGGCATCGCCGAAGCCCGAAGTCAGCTCGGCACGCTGGTGGCGCGAGCCGTGCACGGCCACCAGCCCACCACCATCCGCCGGTCCACGACGGAGCGGGCCGTCCTGATCTCCGAAGACGACTATGAGGAACTGCTGCGCGCCCGCCGTGAGCTGGAGGCCGGCCACGTCGCCGAGGCGATCGCCGCGCACGGCCGCGGCGAGCGCGAGATGGTGACCTACGACAGCAGGGCCGCCCTGTACGCCGACCTCGGCCTGCCCGCCCCCGGCGAGCGCTCTTGAAGCGTCTCCTCCACGTCGACCTTCCCGTCCGCGACATCCTGCGTCGGGCCGCGCTCGGCCTGCGTGCGGTCATCGCGGACACCCTGCTCGATCTGATCGAGGACCCCGAACCGCTCGGCGCTACGCCGTACGGCGGCATCCCGGACGCGCTCGAGCTCCGCACCGACACCTTCCGCCTGATCTACACCCACGGCCCCGATCACGTCTCGGCCTGGGTCCTGGAGATCAACACCTGATCACGGCTCGACCTTGTCCGCACCGGCTACAACCGCGTGGTGACCATCAAGACCGTGGCCGTGGGCATTCATCCCCAGGGGCCACCGCGGCTGAGTGGTCAAGCGGGCCCGGGGTGGATCACCGCGAGCCGCTGTACGGCTTCGGTCAGTTCGGCCTGGTCGGCGGTGGCGGCGAAGCCGAGGCGCAGGTAGGCCGCCGGGAGTTCGGTGGCGAAGTAGCGGCTGCCGGCGCTGACGGCGACGCCGTGCTGACGGGCCGCAGCGGCGATCACGGTGTCGTCGGTGCCGTACGGCAGGCCGACCCACAGATGGAGCCCGCCCGTGGCGACACGGGTGAGGCTCCAGCCGGGAAGGTCGCGCGTGACGGCGGCCGCCAGCGCCGCGCACCGCTCCCGCAGCGCCGCGGCCAGCGAACGGAGGTGCCGTTCCCACGTGGGAGAGCTGAGGAGTTCGAGCGCCGTTTCCTGCAGCGGGCGGGTGACGAAGAAGTCATCGACCAGGCGGATGGCGCGCAGGCGTTCCATCACCGGGCCTCGGGCGACCAGGGCGCCGATGCGCAGGCTCGGCGCCGCCGGTTTGGTGAGCGAGGTCAGGTAGATCACGGTGCCGTCGCGGTCGTCGGCCAGCAGGGGCGGCGGTACCGGCGTGCCGTGGCCGAGGTGACGAGCGAAGTCGTCCTCGATCACGAACGCGCCCGCCGTCCTGGCCGCGTCGATGATCTGCCGCCGGCGTTGGGGGGCCAGCACGGTGCCGGTGGGGTTGTGGTAGGTCGGCTGGCAGTACAGCAGGCGGGCGCGGGTCATGGCGAAGGCGTCGGCCAGGAGGCCGGGCTGCAGGCCGTCGGCGTCCATGGGCACCGGCACCGGGCGCAGGCCCGCCGCCCTGGCGGCGGCGATCGCCCCCGGATAGGTGGGCGACTCCATCAGGATGGGGTCGCCCGGCGCGGCGATGGCGCGGAACGCCATGGACAGGGCGCTCTGCCCGCCGGAGGTGACCAGGACGTCGTCCGCGCTCACGCCGTCACCGGCCATGGTGGCGAACACGCTGCGCAGCGCCGCCAGGCCGGCGGCGGGCGCGCGGTCCCAGGCGTCGGGGCGGCGGGCCGCCCGGGCCAGCGCCGCGGTCAGGATCTTGCCGGGCCGCAGCGATCGATGCAGGTAGCCGCCGTCCAGCATGATCGTCCCCTCGGGTGGCGCGCCGAGGGCGTCGGTGAGGACGCGGGTGTCCACGCTCCGGTCGGCGAGGGTGACGGTCTGCCAGGCGGTGTCGGTCACGGCGGCGCGCCGCTGGAGGCGTGCCGCCACGTACGTGCCGCTGCCCGGACGGGTGATCACCACGCCCTCGGCGGCGAGCGTGGCGATCGCCTGCGACACGGTGGCGGGGCCGACCCGGTGGAGCTGGATCAGCTCCCGGCTGCTGGGCAGACGGTCGCCCGGCGACAGCCGGTCGATCATCGCGCGCATGCTGGCCGCCAACTCCGCCGAACTGCTACTGTCTGACATGAGAGACAATAGTAGCGCTTCCAGCGTTCCGGCAGAATCGCTTCTGGACGTGACGGCCCTGCGCGCGGACACCCCCGGTGCCGCCGACGTCGTGCACTTCAACAACGCCGGTTGCGGCCTGCTGGCCGCGCCCGTGCTGGCCGTGATGCTCGACCACCTGCGGCTGGAGGCGAACATCGGCGGCTACGAGGCCTCGGCCGCCCGCGCCGGCCAGGTCCGCGAGTTCTACACCGAGACCGCCGCATTGATCAACTGCGCTCCTGAGAACATCGCCTTCGCCGGTAGCGCCACCCACGCGTTCTCCACCGCCCTGTCGGCGATCCCGTTCGAGGCCGGTGACGTCATCCTCACCACCCGCAACGACTTCATCTCCAACCAGATCGCCTTCCTGTCCTTGGCCAAGAGGTTCGGCGTGCGGGTCGTGCACGCGCCCGACCTGCCCGAAGGCGGGGTGGACGTGGCGGCGATGGCCGCGCTGATGCGCCGGCACCGCCCGCGGCTCGTGGCCGCCACCCACATCCCCACCAACTCCGGCCTGGTCCAGCCGGTCGCCGACATCGGCCGGCACTGCCGCGAACTGGACCTGCTGTACCTGGTCGACGCCTGCCAGTCCGTCGGCCAGTACCCGATCGACGTCGCGGAGATCGGCTGCGACCTGCTCACCGCCACCTGCCGCAAGTTCCTGCGCGGTCCGCGCGGCTCGGGCTTCCTGTACGTGTCCGACCGGGTGCTGCGCGCGGGCTACGAGCCGCTGTTCATCGACATGTACGGCGCGCGCTGGGTCGAGCCGGGCCGCTACCGGCCCGTCGAGACGGCGGCCAGGTTCGAGGACTGGGAGTTCCCCTATGCCGCCGTCCTCGGCTGCGCCGCCGCCGCACGGTACGCCCGCGAGGTCGGCATGGACGCCATCGCCCGCCGTACCCCGGCCCTGGCCGCGAACCTGCGCGACAGGCTCGCCGAGCTGCCCGGGGTCCGGGTGCTGGACCACGGCCGGCGATTGGGCGCCCTGGTCACCTTCGCCGTCGGCGGTTGGCGGCCGGAGCCCTTCAAGGCGGCCCTGGACGCGCGCCGTATCAACTCGGCGCTCAGCTTCCGCCACTTCGCGCAGTTCGACTTCGGCGACAAGGACGTCGACTGGTGCCTGCGCCTGTCGCCGCACTACTACAACACCGAGCAGGAGGTGGACCAGGTCGTCGCGGCCGTCGCCGGCCTCGTCTAGATGTACTGACCACGGAGGTCGGGTACGCGGGTGGCTGGTGGGTGGCCGCTGAGTGATCGCGTCCCGGCCCTGGTCGGCCGATACGGCGTAGTCGATCGCGTCGCAGCGCAGGCCGTCGCCGAACGGCCGCGGGGTGAACTCGTTGTGCGCCAGGCCGTGCCAGTCGCCGGTGTCCGGATCGACCCACAGGCCGGTCAGCCCGCAGATCCCGGCACTTCAGGGACTTTGCGCCCCGCGCTGTTGCCCTTTCCGGGGTGACCGCGACGACGCTCTCTAGCGGCGCACGGTCAGTTCATAGGTGGCCTTCGCGGGGGCAAGCCCTGCCGTGCTGTGGGCGGTGACGGTGAAGGTGGCCTTCCCGGTGTGCCGGGGAGTGCCGATGATGCCGCCCGTGTCCTGGTTGAGGGACAGGCCCTCGGGCAGGGCGCCGCCGGTGAGCTCGTACCTGATCGTGGCGGGGGTGTTGGTGGTGAGTCTCGCCGCGTAGAGCCGGTGGCGGGTGGCGGCGGGCAGGGCGGTGGTGGTCAGCGCCGGGGCCGGCACGGTGACCTGCTGGGGTGACCCGATGGGCCGGCCCGACGCGTCGAGCTCCTGCAGCGACCACTTCTGGCCGGCGGTGACGACCGAGAGGCGCCAGTTGGTGCTCTTGTCGAGGAAGCGGGTCTTCTGCTCCTCGGTGAAGGCGCCGAGGTTGCGCGCCGTCTCCCATTGGTTGATCGCGTCGAGCACCTTCCTGGCGTTCTCGCCGCCGGAACGGAGGCTGGACAGCGAGGTCTGGAACCCGGCCCCCGCGTTCAGCCCGGCGCCGCGTGCCAGCTTGCTCTCGATGCTCAGCAGCGGCTCCGATCCCTTGAGGCTGATCCAGCCGAGCATGCCGGGCAGGAAGTTGGCCCGGTAGAAGGCGTTGTTGACGAAGACCTGGTCCATGCTGGTCACGCCGACCTCGCCCCAGCTCGCCCGGGTGAGGGCGTCCCAGGTGTTGGAGGTCATGCGGCTGGTCTCGGTGATGTAGCCGTCCTTGGCCTTGAGCTGGCGGAAGTTTCCGTTGATCAGCCGGGCCTGGCCGTAGTTGCCCCATCCGGACTCCGAGGCCGACTCCACGCCGTCGTAGGAGTGGGACATGATGCCGGTGGTGTTCCAGGCCGTGGCCAGGCGGGTGGCGATCTCGTCGATGACGCCGAGGCCGCCGATGGCCCCCGCGTACGAGTTCATGATCATCCTGGCGGCCTTGTCCCCGGCGGCGTGGGAGGCGGCCGGCGAGCCGGCCTGCGCTCGCTTCAGGCCGCTCACGACCCACTCGTCGCCGTCCTGGCGCGCCTCGCCGTAGGTGAGGAGCTCATCGCCGATCCGCAGCGCCTTGAAGTGCAGGCCGGGGGCGAACGGCGCGCCGGAGTCGACGTACATCGTGGTGTCGGCGGCCGCCAGCGGGCGGGTCAGCCGGGCACGCTGGCCGGAGGCGAGCCTGCTGTCGGCGGGCGCGGGCTGGACGTAGCGGTCATCGAGGCTGATGAAGTCGGAGATGGTGTGGACGCCGAGCCGTACGCCTTCGGCCTTGGCCAGATCCACGGTCCGCTTCGCGCCCTCGTCGGAGCCGCCCATGCCCGCGTCGAACCGGTAGTGCCCGGTCGTTTTCCACGGCCCCACGGCGTTGGGCAGCGAGTAGAGGTAGCCGATCCCCGCCGCCTTGGCGTACGTGGCCGCCTCCTGGACGTTGTGCGTTCGCAGGTCGCTCAGGACGAGGAAGGACTGGCTGTTGGCCTGCGCCGTCTTCTGCCACTGACCGTTCTGCGTGGGGTACGGCAGGCCCTCGCCCTTGGCGATGTTCGCCAGGACCGTCGGGGTGAGCTCCGGCGCGGCTCCGAACAGCGCGATCTCCGACCCGGTCACCTTCCCCTCGTCGCCGGCCAGCGGGCCGACGGGAATGGGGTAGCCGCCGAGGTTATGCCGCTGCCGTTCCCTGGTGTAGTCGTAGGTGAAGGCCCGCAGCACCGAGCCCCAGCCGGTCCTGCCCGCCGCGCTCCACTCCTCGTGCGGCGCGACCTGCAGGTCGGAGGGGTTGCCGGCGACCTCGCTCTCCCAGCCGAGCTCCTGGTACTCCTGCGGCCAGGCGCCCTCGGTCCGGTCGGCCAGCGGCCGCAGGCCCACGGCGAACGCCTCGTCGCGGACCACGCCGACGGTCTCGCCGACGGTGCGCGTGATGGAGGTGGCCAGCGGGCCCCACAGCAGGGTCTGCACGTCTCCGTCGGCGCGGACGTCGGTCGCGGTGAGGGTGGTGTAGCCGGGCTTGGCCACGACCTTCACCTCGACCGTGAAACCCTCGCCTCTGAAGGTCAGCCGGTCGTGCCCGCGCCGGTGGACCCGGGTCGGCCGCAGCTGCCTGCCGTCGACCACCAGGCTGACCAGGGAGGCGGACTTGCCCGCCGCCAGGTAGTCGGTGCCGGTTCTGGTGTCGCGCAGCCCGGTCACGGTGCCGGCGCGGTCGAGCTCGATGCCGAGGTAGCCGGCGGTGATGCCCGGCGCGCCGCGGCCGGTGCCGGCCGCGGCGGCGTCCGTCATGATCAGGGGCAGCGCTCCGGCCGCCAGTACCGCGGTGGCCAGCTTTCCAAGATGACGCATGAACTTCTCCTTGCTGGGGGATCAGAGGTGTTCGAGCCGCCCCAGGCGGCGGGCACGTTCGGCGGCGAAGACGACCCGGTGGCTGTCGACGCTCTCCTGGATGCCGGACAGGATCAGGTCGGGGCGGCCCTCGTGCAGGGCGGTGACGAAGGATTCGATGAGTGACTCGTCGCCGCCCGCGTGGCCCTCGGCGGTGGTGGATCCGCCGCGTGAGGTGTCGACCGTGGTGGTCCGTTCGGACGCGAAGTCGTAGACGTGGATGAACCGGCCGTCGCCGGTGAGCTGGCCGAGCGTGCCGAAGATCTTGGTGTGGCGGTTCTCGAGGGGCGTGAAGGCCGTCATCGTGAACGAGGCCGTGGCGCCGCCCTCGAACTCCATCCCGACCACCTGGTGGTCGACGACGTCGTTGTCGCTGGCGTAGACGCACCTGCCGTACGGCCCTTCGGCCAGCGCCCGGGTGACGGCCTCCTCGGTGAGCACCCCGCCGGACATGACCCGGGTGAAGTACCGCTTGGTCCCGCCGTGCCGCAGCCCGTCGCGGTAGAGCGTGACCGCCGAGTACGCGCAGCTGTCGCGCAGCGGGCAGTCCAGGCACCGCTCGGCCGCCCCGGCGGGCCGGTTGGCCGCGGTGAAGTGCTTCAGCCCTCCGAAGGAGGAGACCGTGGTGACCTTGCGGCCCACCACGGCCGTCAGCCAGTCGATGTCGTGGCAGGACTTGGCCAGCAGGGCGAAGGCCGTCTCGTCGGCACGCCGCCAGTTGCCGCGGACGAAGGAGTGCGCGAAGTGGTAGAAGCCGATCGGTTCCAGGTGCTCCACGCTGACGATCTCGCCGATCCGCGGGAGCAGCTCGCGCAACGTCCTGGTGTACGGGGTGTAGCGCATGACGTGGCAGACCGCGATCGTGGCGCCCGTCCTGGTGGCCGCCTCGCCGACCGCGAGGACCTGCTCCTCGACCGGGGCGATGGGCTTTTCCAGCAGGATGTCGTAGCCCTGCCCGGCGAAGACCTCGGTGGGCTCCAGGTGGTCGGCGTCGAGGGTGGCGATGATCACCGCGTCGGCGACGCGGCCCTGGGCCGCCATCGTCCGCCAGTCGTCGAAGATCCGGTCGGGCTCGAGCGCGTGCCGTACACCGAATCGATCGCGGACGGCGGCGCGCGGCTCGGCCACGGCGACCACCCGCACCTTGTCCGGATGACGCGCGGCCAGTTCGGCGTAGGCGGCCCCGCGGGCGCCCGCGCCGGCCACGGCCAGCGTGACGGGCCGGTCGAGCCGCTTCCCGGCATGGTCCTTCAGGTTGATCATCCTTTGACCGCTCCCCCGGTGAGTCCCTTGACGAAGTGCTTTTGCAGCAGCAGGTAGAAGATGAGGATGGGCAGCGCCGAGAGCATCATCAGGCCGAACATGCCGCCGTAGTCCCGCTGGAACTGGCCGAGCGCCCGGTAGACGCCGACGGTGACGGTGGTGCCGCCGGCGGGGCCGAGGATGATCAGCGGGTTGAGGAAGTCGTTCCAGATCCACACGCCCAGGAAGATCAGCACGCTCGCGGTGGCCGGTCGCAGCAGGGGGAAGACCACCCGCCAGAACGTGCCGAACCGGCCGGCGCCGTCGATCGCGGCGGCCTGCTCCAGCTCGATCGGGATGGCCCGGATGAAGCCGGAGAAGACGAAGACGCCGAACGGCACGTAGTAGCCGACGTTGAACAGCACCAGTCCGCTGATCGTGCCCATCAGGTGCGTCAGGTTGAGCACCTGGGTCACCGGCACCAGGATCACCTGCGGCGGGATCATCAGCCCGGCCAGCAGGACCAGCAGCATGACCCGCGCGAAGCGCGAGCGGGTGCGGCAGACGTAGTGGCCGAGCATCGCGGAGACGATCGTCAGCAGCACGATCGACAGCACCGTCACCGTGACGCTGTTGATCAGGCCGTTCCAGAAGAGGCCGTCGGGGCGGGTCAGGGCCTGGGTGAGGTTGTCCAGCGTGGGCGGGATCGGCGGCGCCGCGGGGGAGGCCGTGATGTCCGGGCCGTGCTTGAACACGTTGGCGACCACCAGATACAGCGGCAGGAAGAAGGCGGCGGCCACGCCGATCGCGAGCACCTTGCGGATCACAGGTCCACCTCCCGGCGGTTGAGCACCCGCAGCACCACGCCGGAGACGATCGTGATGATCACCAGCATGAGGACGGCCATGGCCGACGACTCGCCCGTGCGGTTGGCGGTGAAGCCCACCTGGATCACGTTGAAGGCCACCGTCGCGGTGGTGCCGACGCCGGGACCGCCCGCGGTGAGCACCTGGATGTGGTCGTAGGCCTTGAATCCGGTGATCAGCAGCATGACCGTGTTGGTGGTCAGCGCGGGTGCCAGCAGCGGCCAGGTCACCTTGCGGAACCGGATCCACGCGCTCGCCCCGTCGATCGAGGCGGCCTCGTGCAGCGACTGCGGCACGCCCTGGAGCGCGGCCAGGTAGACGACCGAGCAGAAGCCGAGCATCTGCCAGCTGATGATCATTCCGATCGAGTACAACGCCAGATCGGGATCCGACAGCCAGCCGATCCGGGCGCCGAGCAGCCGGTTGATCAGGCCCTCGTCCTGCAACATCGCCATCCAGACGACGCTGACCACCACCGAGCTGAGCACCACGGGGACGAAGAACACGCTGCGCAGCGCGTTGTAGAGCCGGCCCTTGCGGTCCAGCAGGACGGCGACGCCGACCCCGGCCACGTTCGGCACGATCACGATGATCAGCGTGAGGATCGTGGTGACCTTGAGCGAGGTCAGGAAACCCGAGTCGGTCAGCAGCCGCAGGTAGTTGTCCAGGCCGACGAAGCGGGCCGTGGGAGTGAACAGGTTGGCGTTGGTCAGGCTGTACCCGAGGCTGAGCAGGATCGGCGCCAGCACGAAACAGGCGTAGACCAGCAGTCCCGGGGCGACGAAGCTCAGCAGGTAGGCCAGCCTGTCCCAGGGGACGGCCGCCTTGCGGGCGGCCGCGGGAGCGGTGCGAAACATCTACCGGCCGCCCGCCTTGGCCCACTCCTCGTCCAGGACCTTGGCCGCCGTGTCGCCGTCGGTCTCGCCCGCGATGATCTCCTGGGCGAGGGCGAAGACCTTGTCGCCGACGCCGGGCAGCAGGGCGTCGTCGCCCGTCTCGACGGTGAAGGCGTTGACGACGGTTCCGGACCTGAGCACGTCGAGGGTGGCGTTGTAGACCGGGCCCATCGGCGGCGGCTGGTAGCCCTTGACGGCGATGATCGCGGCGTCGGTCTTGACCAGCACCGCGTTGTTGCCCGGGTCCTGGTTGAACTCCAGCGCGAAGGTCCTGGCCGCTTCGAGGTTCTTGGACCTGGCGTTCACGATCGGCCCGCCGCCGGTGAAGGCGGGAACCACGACCTTGCCGTCGTCGGTCGGCCAGGCGAAGACGCCGACGTCGAAGGCGGGCTTGTTGGCCTCCGCGGAGGCGGCGAACCACGAACCCATCGGGTACATGGCTCCCTTGCCGTCCAGGAACGCCCTCTCGGTCGAGGGATAGTCGCGGCTGAGCCCCGCCTTGTCCACGTATCCCCGCTTGACCAGGTCGGCGAACTTCCGTGTGGCCTTCACGAAGAGCGGGTCGCTGAAGCGCACCTGCCCGGCCCGGCGCTTGAGCAGGAAGTCGGGCTGCCGGGCGTAGACGTCCGAGCCGACGAGCGCCATCCAGAGGTAGCCGGCCGCGAAGGCGTCCTTGCCGCCGCCGCCCACGACGAACGGGTTGACGCCCTTGTCCTTGAGCTTGCCGGCGATGTCGAGCAGGTCGGCGTACGTCTTGGGCGGCGCGCCGACGCCGGCCTCGGCGAACAGCTTCTTGTTGTAGTAGACCAGCGGCGTCGGCTGGGTGTTGTAGGGGAGCTGGTAGATCTTCCCGCCCAGCGGGTTCGACCGGGGGAAGTCGTAGTTTTTCAGCTCCTCGTCGCTCCAGGCGTACAGGTTGCCGCTCTCGGCGAACCCGCTCGGCGCGATGGCCTGCATGACGTCGGGCAGTTGCCCGGAGGCCAGGAGTTGCTTGGCGTAGGCGTTGCGCTCGCCGGCGCTGGGCGCCACCAGCTTCTTCACCGCGATGTCCGGATGCTTGTCGGTGACCCGCTTGATCGCCGCGTCCCAGTACTGCGGGGTCAGGTTGGGCGTCTCGAACGTGAGGAAGGTGACCTCCTTCTTCCCGCTGGGCACCGGCTGTTGGCTGCCCGCTGGGGCACACGCGGCGAGTGCCAGTGCGGCAGCGGTGAGGACCATGGCCTTCTTCATGGTGGATATTTTTAGTAGGTCTTCAAATAATTCACAATGCCCTACCATCAAATCGTGACCTTGACCGGACAGGACCCAGCCCTGCTGCGCCGCCTCAACGCGGCAGCCGTGTTGCGCGCTCTCCATGGCGCCGAGGAGCTCACGCTGACCCAGATCGTCAAGACGACGTCGGTGTCCAGGGCGACGGTGGAAGACGTGCTCGCGGGCCTGCCCGACCTGGTGGAGGAGGTGGTTCCCCCGCCGGGCGGCCCGCGCTCCGTCGGCCGTCCCGCCAAGCGCTACCGCTTCAGGGCCGAGGCGGGGCATGTCGTCGGCCTCGACATCGGCCCGCACAAGGTGCTGGCCGTCACCGCCGACCTCAAGGGCACGATCGTCGACACCCGCAGATCGGCCGTCACCCCCGGCACCGACCCCGCCGCCAGGATCGCCGCGGCCAAGGCGGTGGTGCGCAGATCCCTGCGGTCGGCGGGCGTCTCGTCCGTGCGCGCGCTCGGTGTCGGTACGACCGGTGTCGTCGATCCCGCGGCGGGCAAGGTCGTGCTCAGCGACCGGCTGCCCGCATGGACGGGCATGGACCTGCGCTCCGCCCTGGACGGCCTGGCCGGCGGCCCCGTCCTGGTGGGCAACGACACCAACCTGGCGGCCGTCGCCGAACGCTGGCGCGGAGCGGCGGCGGGCGCCGACGACGTGCTGTGCATCCTGGTCGGCAGGAGCATCGCGGCCGGCCTGCTCATCGGCGGCAAGCTCCACCAGGGCCGCAACGGCGCGGCCGGCGAGATCGGGGTGATGCGCGCCTTCGGCTGGTACACCGCGCTCGACCGTTTCCTGGCCTACGCCGGCCACGACCCCGAGCGCGAAGGCTCCGCCAGGAGCGCCGCCGAACGGGTCTTCGAGGCCGTCCGCCAGGGTGACGAGGAGGCCGCGACGATCGTCCGCGCCTTCGCCAAGGACCTGGCCAAGGGCATCGGCGCCGCGGTGCTCACCGTCGATCCCGAACTGGTGGTGGTGGGCGGGGGCATGTCGGGCGCGGGCGAGTTGCTGGCGGCGCCGCTGCGTGCGGAACTGGCCGGGATCTGCCTGTTCCCGCTGCGGGTGGAGGCCTCGACGCTGGGCACCGAGTCCGTCGCCCTGGGCGCGGTACGGCTGGCACTCGACCACGTGGAGGACGAACTCTTCGGCGTCCGGGCCTGAAAGCGGAGAAGGGCCGGCAGGGGTCCGCGACGCGCCATTCCCCAGGCGGGCACCAACCCCTAAACTCGGCATTTCACGGCCTGTTATCCGGCGTTGTCCAACCGAGCACGTGAACGGGACACGACATGACCGCAGCCTTGGGACAGTCGGCGGTGACGCGGATACGGACGAGGTCGCCCGTGCTCGTCGGACGGGAGCAGGAGCTGGGCGACCTGCTCGCGCTCGTGTCGGCCCGGCCCGCGGTGGCGATGATCGAGGGCGAGGCGGGGGTCGGCAAGAGCCGCCTGGCCGGGGAGCTGATCGCCCAGCCGGACCTCGCGAGCTTACGGATCCTGACGGGCTACTGCCAGCCGCTGCGCGAGCCGTTCCCGTTCGGTCCCGTGCTGGAGGCCGTGGACGGCCTGCGCGGCTTCACCCACCCCTTCCAGCGCGCCCGCCTCAGCCCGGTCACCGGCATGCTGCGCGATCTGCTGCCCGAGCTGTCGGAGCACCTGCCGCAGTCACCGGCCCCCACCGGCGACCCCCAGGCCGAGCGTCACCGGTTGTTCCGCGCGGTCCGCGAGGTGCTCGGCGCCGCGGGACCGGCGCTGCTGCTGATCGAGGACCTGCACTGGAGCGACGAAGGCACCCGCAACCTGCTGTCGTTCCTGCTGTCGAACCCGCCGGCCAACCTCGCCGTCGTGCTGAGCTACCGGCGCGAGGAGGTCGCGGGCGGCGTGCCGCTGGGCCGCGCCTACCGTCCGCCGCCCCGCGCGGGCAGCATCGTGGTACGGCTGCGCCCCCTGACCCTGGGCCACGTCCGCACCCTGGCCTCCTGCATCCTCGGCGGCTCCGTCCCCCTGGACTTCGCCACGCGCCTGTACGAGCGCACGGCCGGCCTGCCGTTCGTCATCGAGGAGACGCTCCGCGCGGTGCGCTCCTCGGCGGGCGGCCTCCCCCTGGACGGCGCGGCCGCCCGCCGCCTGCTGGAGAACGCCGAGGTCCCCGTGCTGCTGCGCGAGGCCATGGCCGAACGGCTGGCGAGCCTGTCCGGCGACGCCATCGCGCTGGTGCGGGCCGTGGCGGTCCTGGGCACACCCGCGACGCTGGAGCACCTGCGAGAGGTGTCCGGCCTCGACGACCAGCGCTGCCGGAGCGCGCTGGGCGCCGCACTCGACCGGGGAGTCCTGCACGAGATCGACGGGTGCGTGTACGGCTACCGCCACGCCCTGGCCCGCCAGGCCGTCTACGCCACCATGGCCGGATACGAGCGCCGCCGCCTGCACCTGCGGGTGATCGAGGTCCTGCGCCGCCTCGACCCGCCGCCACTGGTCCGCCTGGCCGACCACAGCAGTCATGCGGGCCTGGCCGAGGACGCGCAGCGCTACGGCGAGGCCGCGGCCGACGCCGCCGTCCGGGTCGGGGACATCGCCACCGCCACCCACCTGCTCCAGCGCCTGCTCAACGACCCGGGGTTGCCCGCCGGAGACGTCGACCGGCTGGCCATCAAACTCGGCGAGATCGCGCACACCGGCCTGGATCAGCGCGACCCGTCCACCACGCTCACCCGGCTCCTGGACGACCCGCGCCTGTCGGCCGCGGCGAGAGGGGAGGTGCGGCTGTTCCTCGGCTGGATGCTGATCCGCCAGGCCGAAGGGCTGGACGAGGGCCGTGCGGCGATCGCCCAGGCCGTGGACGAGCTGGAGGACCGGCCCGACCTGGTCGCCAGGGGGATCGCCTCGCTCGCCCTGCCCTACCTCGGCACCACGCCGCTGGCGCGGCTCCACCCCTGGACGCAGCGGCTGAAGGTGGCGCTGAAGAGGGTCCCCGAGGGGGAGCTGCGCATGTCGCTCCTGGCCAACTACCTGCCGTCCCTGGTGACCGTCGGCGACCCGGGCGCGCTGCGGGTACCGGACCAGGCCTCCGGCCTCGGCGCCCAGCGGCATCTGGCCCGCCTGCGCTGCAACCTCGCCGACTCCTGCGTCTGCACCGGCCGCTACGAGCAGGCCGGGCACCTGCTGCGCGACGGGCTGAACCTGGCCGCGCGGGTCGGCGCCACGTTCGTGACCAGCACCGGGCAGGCCACGCAGGCCCGGCTGGACTGGATGCTCGGCCGCTGGGAGGGCCTGGACGAGCGCACGCTGCGGCTGCTGGAGGAGTACCGCGACCTGCTGCCGGTCGCCAGCGAGCTGTCGCTGGTGCTGGGCTGGCTGGCGACCGCCCGGGGCGAGTGGGAGCAGGCGGAGAGCTGGCTGGCCGGCACCGGCATCGCCGTACCCCAGGAGTCCATCATCCCCGTCGTGCTCAGCGCGTTCGCCGCGCGCGCCAAGGCCCGCCTGGCCAGGGGCGAGCGGGAGCTGGCCGGCACGGACGTCGAGCGGGGGCTGCACGTCGCGCGGACCAAGGGCGTGTGGGCCTGGACGGGCGAGCTGGTCCCGGTGGCGGTCGACGTCCTGATGGAGAGCGGGCGGGCGGAACAGGCGCGTACCCTCCTCGCCGAGCTCGAACGCGGCCTCGCCGGGCGGCACGCGCCCCTGGCCGCCGCGGCCGTGCGGATGGCCGGCGGGCAGCTCGCCGAGGCCGGCGGCGACCTGGCCGCGGCGCGGGCGCACTTCGAGGAGGCCAGGCGGCTGTACGAAGAGCTGCCCGCGCCCTACTACGCCGCCCTGGCCGCGGAACGGCTCATCCTGTGCGGCGGGGCCGTGGAGGGACTCGCCGGGCTGGGCGACGTCTTCGCCGCCCTGGGCGCCACCTACGACGCCGAGCGGTGCCGCCACCACCTGCGCGAGCGCGGGGTCGTCGTGCGCCGCGGGCGGCGGGGCTACGGCGACACGCTCTCGCCCCGCGAGCAGGACGTCGCGCGGCTGCTGGCCACCGGCCGCACCAACAGGGAGATCGCGGGGATGCTGTTCCTGTCGCCGCGCACGGTGGAGACGCACGTCGCCCGCATCCTGCAGAAGCTGGGCAAACACTCCAGGACCGAGTTGCTTCAGTAGGTAGCCGCGGGCAAAGACCGGTACCGCTACCCACCCTGTCCCTGATGGTCAGCGGTGCGGGCGCGGGCTCAGCGTGGTCGGCAGACATCCCCATCTCCTCCCCCCAGGAGTGCGGAAAGGACCACACGTGACACTTCCCCGCCCGCGGATTCTGCTGCCGCTGGCCGTCGCGGCGGCGCTGATCCCCCTCGGCCCGCCCGCCGCCCACGCCGGCCCCGAAAACCCACCGGCCGCCAACTACGAGTCCGGCACCGTCCCCATCCCCGGCCCCGGCGGGCCGGTGGGCTTCTCCAACGGCCAGAACGCCACCGTCCAGGAGTACCCCGCCATCATCGCCGGGTTGCGCGAGGGCGGCTCACGCCCGCAGGGCCAGTCGTGCACGGGCTCGGCGGTCGCCCCCCGCAAGATCCTCATCGCCGCCCACTGCGCCGACGCCGCGGGCGAGAAGAGCTTCCTGTACGGCTTGGACGACCTCAACGCCGGCGGCGGCTTCCGCACCCGGGTGATCGAGTACAAGAAGCATCCCCGGTACGTCACCTTCGACCAGGGCTACGACGTGGCCGTCGTGACCGTCGCCGACGACATCCCGGTGCCCGGCGGCGTCTACGCCCAGGTCGCCACCTCCGCCGACGAGCGGCTGGCCGTACCCGGGCGCGACGGGGTCGGTTACGGCTACGGCAAGAAGGACTTCAACGACACCGCCCGCGACGTCACCCTCGACAAGGCCACGCTGCCCGTCGTGGACGGCGAACGGCTCTGCCAGGGCGTCGGCGCCGGGTTCAAGGCGGCCACCATGATCTGCGCCGGGTACGGCGACGGCCGGGTGAGCATCCTGCCCGGCGACAGCGGCGGCCCCCTGATCATCGACGGCAAGATCGTCGGCGTCGCGTCGTGGAGCCGGGCCGACTTCAAGTGGTACAGCGTCTACGGCCGCCTCACCAACGACATGGGCGACTGGGTCAAGGAGCAGATCGGCGGCCAGCAGCCGGGCGAGTTCGGCCTGTCGCTGTCTCCGGCGGGCGTCAGGACGACCCCCGGCCGGCCCGTCTCGGCCACCGTCGTCTCGACCGCCTCCGGCGCCCCCGAGTCCGTCACCCTGAGCGCCGCCGGGCTGCCGGCCGGGGCCAGGGCCGTCTTCCAGCCCACCTCGATCATGACCGGTGACACGGCCGGGCTGACCGTCGAGACCTCGGCCTCGACCCCCGTGGGGACCTCGCCGATCACGGTCACCGCCACGAACGCCGCGGGCAGGACCGCCCACGCCACCCTCACGCTCACCGTCGAAGGCGACCCGCCGACCGGGGAGGTGAAGGTGACGCTCACCCCGCCCGCGGCCTCGGTCCGCTCCGGCATGCCGGCCACGACCTCCGCCACCGCGACCGGAGGCGCGGGGAACCTGACCCTGTCACTGTCCGGACTGCCCGCGGGAGTCCACGCGCTGATGACGCCCACGACCGTTCCCCAGGGCGGCCGGAGCTCGATCACCCTCCTGACCGGTTTCTCCCGTGCGACCCCGCCCGGGACCTATCCCATCGTGCTCAGGGCGAGTGCCGCCGACGGCAAGTCCGGCACGGCGACCTTCACGCTGACCGTGAGAAGGTAGTCCCCCTGCCGCCCACGCCTCCGGCCCGGAGGCGTGGGCTCAGGAGAAGTGCATGACGATGGCCAGGCCGACGACGTGCATGAGCACCACGGCGACGAGCAGCGAGACGAACACGAACTTGGCCGGGCCGTGCTCGAAGTGCTTGCCCTCCTTGAGGGGAGGCAGCTTGGCCTGCCGCTCGGCGATGCGCTCCTCCAGCGGCTTGCGGTGAAACATGCGGGCGTCCCTCCCGGGGATCACGATCGATTTGTGCGGCATGGATTGGTAGGCTATTAATTTGTACACCAACTAATCTAGCGGTCGTCACCCGGAGGCGAGTCTGTGACAGACACAACAGATCTCCTGGCCCTGGACCGCCAGGTCTGCTTCGCCCTCAGCATCGCCTCGCGCAGCGTCATCGGCCTGTACCGCCCGCTGCTGCAGCCCATGGGGCTGACCCATCCGCAGTACCTGGTCATGCTGGCGCTCTGGCAGCACGAACCGCTGTCGGTCAAGGAACTGGGCGAACTGCTCCGCCTCGACCCCGGCACCCTGTCGCCCCTGCTCAAGCGGCTCCAGGCCCTCGGCTACCTCCGCCGCGAACGCAACACCAAGGACGAACGCGCCCTGGCGGTGACCCTCACCCCCGCCGGGCGGGCGCTCAGGGCCGAGGCCGAGAAGATCCCCCCGGCCATCGTCGAGCGGCTCGGCATGGACCTCGCGGAGCTCCAGCACCTGCACGGGGTCCTCATGCGCGTGATCGCGGCGACCGACCGGGAGCCGTAGGGTGTGATCAGTAGGTCGGCGCCATGGCGGTCGGTGGGCGCGCTGACGTGTTCGCCGTGCCGTGAACGCGTCCGCGTCCCGCGACGCTTTCGTGGCAGGGCATGACGCACCCAAGGAGTGCCATGACCGACCACCACACCTCTCAACGCGCCGACATCGTCGTCGTCGGCGCCGGAATGGCCGGGCTGACCTGCGCGAACGCCCTGCTCGGACAGGGCGCCGACGTCCTCGTGCTGGAAGCGCGCGACCACGTCGGCGGGCGTACGCGCACCGTCGAGGCCGGCGGCGAGAGCGTCGATCTCGGCGGCCAGTTCATCGGCCCCGGTCAGGATCGTGCCTATGCCCTCGCCGGGGAGCTGGGCATCGAGGTCTTCGCCACCTACAACGCCGGTGACCATCTGATGGAGACGGCCGCGGGGGGCGTACGGCCCTGGCGGGGGACCGTGCCCAAGCTGAGCGTCCCCGAGATGCTGGATCTGGCGCAGGCGATGGCCAGGTTCGAGCGGCTCGCCCGGACGATCGACCCCGATTCCCCCTGGAGCGGGTCCGGCGCCGCCGGGCTCGACGGGCAGACGCTGGCCGGGTGGCTGCGCCGTACCCACTGGACGAAGGGGGGACGCGAGCTGTTCACGGCGGCGAGCCGGCTGATGTGGGCCTGCGAGCCCGGCGAGCTGTCGCTCCTGCACGCGCTGTTCTACGCCAGGGCGGCCGGCGGGCTGAACGCGGTGATGGCCACCGAGGGCGGCGCGCAGCAGGACCGGCTCGACGGCGGCGCGGGCGAGATGGCGCGGCGGCTGGCCGCCCGGCTCGGCGACCGGATCCGCCTGGCCGCGCCGGTACACCGGATCGCGCGCGACGCCTCCCACGTCGTGGTCACGACCGGTTCCGGCCAGAGCGTGCGGGCGGACCAAGTGGTGGTGGCGATCCCGCCGACCCTGGCCGGGCGCGTCCTGTACGACCCGCCGCTGCCCGCCGCCCGCGACCGCCTCACGCAGCGCCTGCCCATGGGCGGTGCGATCAAGTGCGTGCTGGTGTACGGCGAGCCGTTCTGGCGCGCGGCCGGGCTCAGCGGGCAGGCCATCAGCATGCGCGGCCCCGTCGACGGCGTCGCCGACAGCAGCCCGAGAGCGGGCGGACGCGGCGTCCTGGTCGCCGTGCTGCACCGGCCGGCGTCACAGGCGGCGGTCCTGGAGCAGCTCACCCGGCTGTTCGGCGCCGAGGCGGGGCGGCCGATCGCCTGGGTTCAGCACGACTGGAGCGCCGACCCGTTCAGCCGCGGCGGGTACGCGGCGCTCTTCCCCCCGCACACCTGGACCCGGTACGGCCCGGCGGTACGCGAACCGGTGGACCGCATCCACTGGGCGGGCAGCGAAACGGCGACCCGCTGGTACGGCTACATCGACGGCGCGATCCGCTCCGGTGAGGCCGCCGCCGAGGCGGTGCTCGCCCGGCGGTAGCCACCACCCCGGCCGGCGCCCTACGGCGTCGGCCGGGTCCTGGGCGCCGACAACCTCCAGCCGGAGCCCGCCATACTCGGCACATCGTGTCAAAGACACAAACAACGATCTACCTGTAGAAATGCTCAGAATCGCTTTTCTACGAGGAGATCCCAATGACCAGACGTGCCATGGCGGCACTCGTGGCCGCCGCGCTGGCGGCCGGAGCCATCACCGGGGCCGCCCCGGCAGGAGCGGTGTCGACCGACGTCGTCATCGCCGAGGTCTACGGCGGCGGTGGCAACTCCGGCGCCGCGTGGAGCAACGACTTCATCGAGCTGTACAACCTGGGCCCGGACGCGGTGAACCTGAGCGGCTGGAGCGTGCAGTACGCCTCGGCCGCGGGCACGACCTGGCAGGTGACCCCGCTGAGCGGCAGCCTGCCTCCCGGCCGGCGCCTGCTGGTCCAGGAAGCCGCGGGAACCACCGTCACCGACAAGCCGCTACCGCCCGCCGACGCCACCGGGACCATCCCGATGAGCGCCACCGCGGGCAAGGTCGCCCTGGTCTCCAGCACCACCGCGCTGGTCGGCTCCGACGTGGTCACCGCCCCGGGCGTGATCGACTTCATCGGGTACGGCACGAGCGCCAACGCCTTCGAGGGAGCCCCGGCCCCCGCGCCGTCCAACAGCACCTCCATCAGCCGCGCGGCCACCCCCGTGGACACCGACAACAACGCCGCCGACTTAGCCGCCGGCGCGCCCACGCCCACCAACCTGGCCGGGCAGACCGGCCCCGGTGGCGGCGAGCCTACCCCGACACCGACGCCCACCGCCGACCCGTGCGACACCGCCGCCACGCACCAGGTCGCCGACGTGCAGGGCGCGGCGGCCGAGACCCCGCTGGCCGGGCAGCAGGTCCGCGTCGAGGGCGTCGTCACCCGTACCTTCACCAGCGCCACCGCGCGCTCGGGCTTCTTCGTCCAGGACGACACGCCCGACGCGAACCCGGCTACCTCCGACGGCCTGTTCGTCTTCGCCCCCGCCTTCGCCTCCACCGCGCTGAGCGTGGGCACGCGGGTCAGGGTCTCCGGCACCGCCACCGAGTTCGGCGGCGCCACCCAGCTGTCCACCGTCACCGCGGTCGACGTCTGCGGCACCGGCACCATCGGCGCCGCCACCCTCACCCTGCCGATCGCCGCCTCCGACATCTTCGAGCGCCTGGAGGGCGTCCTGGTGACGGTGCCCGGCAAGCTGACCGTCAGCGAGAACTACTGGCACGCCCGCTACGGCCAGCTGCTGGCGGCCACCGGCGGGCGGCTGTACATCCCGACCGACCGGCCCGGCGTCGACCCCGCCGCCGACCTGCGCCGCTCCGTCGTCATCGACGACGGCTCCTCCGGCCAGAACCCCAACCCCATGCCGCACTACCCGGCCGGCGACCAGCTCGCCCGCTCCGGCGACGGCGTCAGCGGCCTGACCGGCGTGCTCAACCAGGGCGCTTACGGCTCCACGAGCACGAACGTCAAGTACCTCGTGCACCCCACCGGCCCGCTCACCTTCACCCGTGACAACGCCCGCACGCCGGCCCCCGCCAAGGTGGGCGGCGACGTGAAGATCGCCACCTTCAACACCCTGAACTGGTTCACCACCCTCAACGCCGCCGGATACCCCAATCCGCCCTACAACCCCGGCTTCACCCCGCGCGGCGCCAACACGCTCACCGAGCGCGACCGCCAGCTGACCAAGGAGGTGGCCACGCTGAAGGCGCTCAACGCCGACATCGTCAGCCTCATGGAGGTCGAGAACCCCCGGCCCGACCTGGCGGGTACGGGCTTCCACCCCGCCGCCCTGGAAGCCCTGGTCGACGCGCTCAACGGGGCGGTCGGCGCGGGCACGTACAAGCTCATCACCCACCCGGGCCCCGGCACCGACGCGATCGCGGTCGCGATGATCTACAAGCCCGCCGTCGTGAAGCCGGTCGGCTCGCCCACGACCATCTCCGACCCCCGCTTCTTCAACGCCCGCCCGCCCCTGGCCCAGACCTTCCGCTCGACCAAGCTGCTGCTGTCGCTGCGCCCGTTCACCGTGATCGCCAACCACTTCAAGTCCAAGAGCTGCGGCGAGGCCACCGGTGACAACGCCGACCACGGCCAGGGCTGCTGGAACGCCCAGCGCGTCCTGCAGGCACAGGCCATCCTCGAGATGATCAAGAAGCAGGAGCTCGTCAACCCGCTCGTCGTGGGCGACCTCAACGCCTACAGCGAAGAGGACCCGATCCAGACCTTCGCCGCCGCCGGGCTGCGCAGCGTCAGCAAGCAGTTCGTCCCGCTGGCCGGCCGCTACAGCTACGTCTTCGGCGGCGCCTCCGGCGAACTCGACCACGTCCTCACCACCAAGCAGGTGATGCGCCGCATCGCCGGCGCCACCATCTGGCACGTCAACGCCGACGAAGACGTCTACTACGACTACAACACCGAGTTCAGGACGGCGGGCGACCTGTACAGTCCCGGTCCCTATCGCGCCTCGGACCACGACCCCCTGCTGCTCGGCCTCGACCTGTTCGGCCTGGTCGGCGGCAAACGCTAGATCGTGCTCAACGAGGGCGGGCCCGCTCCGGGCCCGCCCTCGCGGTCGTCCGTCATCCCGCCCGGAAACGGTCCACGTGCTCGTCGGCCCACTGGGCGAACGTCCGCGCCGGACGGCCGGTCACCCGTGTGACCGTGTCGTCCACGGTCGTGGAGGTTTCGCCGGGCGCGGCGTACCAGCCGATCACATACTCGGCGTCCGCCCGGGACACGCCGGTGGCCGTCAGCCTGCCGATCGCCTGTTCGTGCGTGATCGGCTCGAAGGCGATGTCACGGCGGATGGCCCGGGACAGGATCGCGATCCGCTCGCGAGGCGTCAGCGCTTCGGGCCCGGTCAGGTTGTACGAGCGCCCCGCGTGGCCGTCATCGAGCAGTGCGACGGCCGCCACGGCCGCGATGTCGGCCTCGTGCACCAGCGCGCTGGGAAGGTCGTACGGTTCCCTGACCACTCCCTCGGCCCGGATCGATTCGGCCCAGGCCAGCGTGTTGGACATGAACTCCTGTGCTTCCAGGCGCGTCCACTCCACACCCGAGTCCGCCACCGCCCGCTCGGCCGGGCCCACCGCCCCGCCCCACAGCACCGTGATGCGCCGAACGCCCGCGGCCACCGCCCTCCGGACCAGCTCGGGCCCGGCCTCGGCCGTCCCCGCGGTCACCGTGACGTGCAGCCGCTCGACACCCTGCAGTGCGGCGTCCAGGTCCTCCGGCGCGTTGTGCGTACCGGCCACCAGCTCCACTCCGGCCGGAAATCTTCCCGCGTTCGCCGCCGGGTCCCGGGTCAGGGCCCGGACCGGTTCTCCCCGGCGTACCAGCTCTGCCACCACGTGCCGGCCGGTGTTCCCGGTGGCACCCGTCACCAAGGTCGTCACAGTCACGTTCCTCAGGTCGCCCTACCTGGACGAGCCTAGAATCTCAACCGAACTTGAGGTCAAGCCGTCCTTGAGGGCGCGTCCGCGTTTCGGCGAAGCCGCTCTCCGCCCTGGGCCCTGGCGGCCCTGTGCGTAGCACTGAAGCCGACGGCCAGATCCCTCCGGCGGGCAGGTCGCGGTCATCACGAAGTTTCCTATAATGGTCTGACTAAGGGAAGTATGGGGAAGGAGTGGTGGAGTGTTTCGGGCGATCGCGGCGGGTGAGATCGTGCTGCGGAACGAGGCCACGCGGGCCGCCTGGACGGTGCGGTTGCCCGCGTTCGAGCTGGCGGTGCATCCGGTGACGCGGGATCTGTACCGCTCCGTCGCCGGCGGGCCGGCGGGGAGGGAGCCGGTGACCGACGTGTCGTGGCGGGACGCGCTGCGCTTCTGCAACCGGCTCTCGGCCGACGCGGGCCTCACGCCCTGCTACGTCATCGGCGACGACCCCGACGCCCTCGACGTGACCCGTGACGAGGCCGCCGACGGGTACCGGCTGCCGAGCGAGGCGGAATGGGAGTACGGCTGCCGCGCCGCCACCACCGGCGAGCGCTACGGCGAACTCGACGCCATCGCCTGGCACCGGGGCAACTCCGGCGGCGCGGCCCGCGAGGTGGCGACCAGGCGGCCGAACGCCTGGGGCCTGCACGACACGATCGGCAACGTGTGGGAATGGTGCTGGGACCTGTTCGACCCGGTGGTCTACGGGCCGTACCGCGTGTTCAGGGGCGGCGGCTGGCAGGACACCCCGCGGGGCTGCCGCGCCTCCGCCCGCCGCAAGTCGCACCCGTCGCTGCGCATCGACGACCTCGGCTTCCGCCTGGCCCGCGGCCCCGGACCCGGGCTCAGCCGGGCGTGCGCTGGTTGAGGTAGGGGTCGCGTCCCACTTCGGCGAACGACTCCACCACCCCCGGTCCCTCCAGCCGGAAATCGCACCCGTCGGGCGACTCGGGGTTCAATACAGCGTTCCATTGCAGGAGCGCCTTGATGTTGGGCATCGCCTTCAGGGCCGCGGGGATGCCGCGGAACCAGTCGGCCTTGGCCGTGGGCCTGCGCGGGTCCACCTCGGTGCCGTACTCGCCGATGATGATCGGCTTGTCGTCGAACCCGTTGGCCTGGAACCAGTCGTAGGTGGGCCTGAGGGTCTCCTCGAAGCTCTTCCACGCCGCCCCGCGGCAGGTCGCGAAGTTGTACGGGTCGTAGCTGATCCAGTCCACGTACGCGTCGCCCGGATACAGGGCCTTCCACTGGTCCTTGTACTCCATGAACCCGGTCACGGCCCACACCCAGATCACGTTGGTGACGCCGAGCTTCTGGAAGCGGTCGTGGATGTGCCGGTAGGCGGCCACGTACTCCTTGGGGGTTCCGCTGGTGGTGCGCCGGTCCATCTCGCCGTCGAAGCCGATCATGACGGGCTTGCCGTACTTCTTGATGCGCTGAGCCTGTTTGTCGATGACGGAGGCGTCCATGGTGCCGGAGGCGATGTCGCGCCACAGCAGCGTGCGCTCCGGGCTGCCCCAGATCTTGGCCTCCCAGCTCAGCAGCAGGATGCGGTCGCGGCCGAGCGCGACCTCGTCCTCGCGCATGAACGTTCCATTGGGGCCGGTGGACATGTCGTGGTAGCTGAAGACGATGTCGAGCTTGCGGCCCAGCTGTGACTCCATGTTGCCGACGGCCTGGCCGACGGGGGTGCGGTTGCCCGGCGGGGCGATGTACATGCCCCAGTACGCGCCGCACGGCGGCACGAGCTTGCCGGTGGCGGCGCAGGTGGCGGCGGGGGAGGGGGGTGCGCTCGTGCTGGGAACGGCGGGGGCCGTGCTCGGGGCGGCGGTGGGGGGTGGGGTGGTGCTGCAGCTCGCGGCGAGCAGTACCAGGAGGCTTGCGGAAGCCGTCCATCCGGCTCTCGCGAGGCCGCGCCGTCCCGCGGAAATAGGCGACAAGACCAGCCGCTCCTACTCATCGTAGTAGTTTATTATTAAAGCATATAGCAGGACTTCAACCCCGTGATGACGACTATAGGAGCGCGTCGGCCCGGCCGTACCTGCAGATTTGCTGTGAATCTACGATGATCAACAGTCAGCGCTCGATCAGCGTGACCTCAAGGGAGTAGAGCGAGGCTCGGTAGACGTGCGAGCCGTGCTCGACGGCGCGGCCCTGGTCGTCGTAGGTGGTGCGGACCATCGTCAGCAGCGGCGCGCCCCGCCGCTCGCCGAGGAGCTTGGCCTCGGCCGGGTCGGCCGCCCGCGCTCCTATGCGCTGGTTGGCCACCCGCATGCGGACCCCGGCGCCGCGCAGCAGCTCATACAGGCCGCGGCCCTCCAGGTCGGCGGCGGTGAGCCTGGCCAGGCCGATCGGCAGCCAGTTGTGCAGGACGGCCAGCGGCTCGCCGGAGGCGAAGCGCAGGCGCTCCAGGTAGAGGATCTCCGTGCCCGCCTCGACGCCGAGGATGGGCGCGATCTCCTCGGCGACCGGCCGCGGCTCCAGGGCCAGGACCTGCGTGGCGGGCTCCTGCCCGGCCCTGCGCAGGTCGTCGTAGAGGCTGGTGAGCTCGACCGAGCGCTTGACCTGGCCGTGCACGACCTGGGTGCCGACGCCGCGCTTACGCACCAGCAGGCCCTTGTCGACCAGGTACTGGATCGCCTGGCGGATCGTCGGGCGCGACAGGCCGAGCCGGTCGGCGAGCAGGATCTCGTTGTCCAGCCGCGATCCGGGTGCCAGATCCCCGCGCCGGATGGCCTCGGCGATCTGCTCGGCCACCTGGAAATACAGGGGGACGGGGCTGGATCGGTCCAGATCGATCGCCAAGGGTGCGGACATGCTGATCAGATTATCCGAGGTCAGAATGTCCTGACAAATAGCCGGGAAGCTCGCTCAGCGTGGCGATCCTCGCGAACCCCTCCGGAGCCGTCTGCACGCCCAGGCGGTCCAGCCACAGCGAGCGCATCCCGGCGGCCGCGGGGCCGGTGACGTCGTTGACGAGGTCGTCGCCGACGAGCAGGACCGCGCCGGGCTCCAGTCCCAGGCGGTCCGCGGCGGCCAGGTAGGCGGCGGGGGCGGGCTTGAAGTGCCCGCCGAGCACGTCGCCGCTCAGCACCGGTCCGAGCTCGCCGAGCCCGATCGCGCGCATCTTGTCGATCTGGACGGGGCTGCTGCCGTTCGTGAGCACGCCGAGCCGGTAGCCGCCGAGCCGCGCGAGGGCCGCGTGCACGTCGGGGTAGGCGCTCCAGCCCGCGCGATAGTGCCGGGTGAACGCGGCGAACGCCGCGTCGAGATCCTCCGGTACGGCCAGCCCCAGCGCATGGCAGATGCCGAGGATCCGGCGCCGCCGCTGCTCTCGCAGGTCGCACCGCCCGGCATGCCAGGCCGACAGGTGCACGTCCTCCAGTTCCGCCCACACCTTCGCCGCCCGCCCGGGCGACGGCAGGCCGGGCGCGCGGTCGGCGATCCAGGCGGCGATCCCCGCGTCGGCGGCGGCGCGATGGTCCATCAGGGTGCCGTCGAGGTCGAAAAGGATGCCTTTGATCACCCGCCCATCCTTCCGTACGCGGCAGAACCGATCTCTACCGGGCTTCTTTGGCAAACCATGAGGAACCGGTGCCACGAGTCCGACCTACGCTGGATGGATCCGTAGTCAGGAGGAACCATGAAGTTCATGGACGTCCACCACGGTATGCAGGGCATCACGGCAGAGAAGCTGCGCGAAGCCCATGACGCCGACCTGGCCATCCAATCGGAGGAGAAGGTCTCCTTCGAGCAGGCCTGGGCGGACCCCGACTCGGGGCTCGTCTACTGCCTGTCGGACGCGCCGGACGCCGCCGCCGTTCAGCGGATCCATCAGCGCGCGGGCCATCCGGCCGACGAGATCCACCCCGTGCCGCTGACGATCTGAGGGGGCGAAGGAACATGATCGAAGTCAAGAACGTCGACAAGCCCGACGAACGCCGGGACTTCCCGCGCGGCCACCTGGAGGTGTGCAACCTCAGCGGGCTCAGCTTCGGCATCGCGACCATGGAGCCCGGGTGGAGGTGGTCGGAGTCCGTCAAGCCGATCGCCGGCACGGAGCTGTGCGAGGTCCACCACAACGGCTACGTCGTCCAGGGCCGCCTGCGCCTGCGCATGGGCGACGGCACCGAGGCCGAGGTTGGGCCCGGCGACGTGTTCGTCTGCCCGCCCGGCCACGACGCCTGGGTGGTCGGCGACGAGCAGTTCATCGTCTACGACTTCGCGGGCGGCGCCGCGGAGTACGCCAAACGCGAAGGGAGCTAGTCCGGCCATGGCTGCGGCGGGGCGCGGGCCCCGCCGTACGGACGCGGGAAAGCGGCGTCAGTTCTTGGGGACCCAGCGCTCGCGCAGCTCCGGCGGCGTGGGCGGGTCGCCCGGCAGCGGACGGGCGGCGGAGGGCAGGCGGATGGCGTCGAGCACGAGGGCGAGGTAGCGGCGGCGCAACTCGGCGGTGCGGGCCTCGTCGCCCAGGCGGACCGAGGCCAGTTGCTCGAACAGCAGGGCCACGTCGGAGTTGGTCACGTCGGGGCGCAGCGCGCCGGCCTCGCGGGCGCGGTCGGGCACGGCGTGCGACAGCTCGCCCCCGCGCACCGACAGCTCGAACAGCTCGGGGGTGGGCTGGAAGGTGCCGGCCAGCGAGATGGTCAGCGAGTGCGTGTCGGCGTCGACCACCTCCTCCATGAAGCGGGCGAAGGCCTCCCACGGGTCCATGCCGGGGTCGAGGGCGCGCTCGCCGGCCTCGTTGTAGGCGCGCATGCCGTCGGCGCAGAGCTTCTGCAGCAGCGCGTCCTTGCTGGGGTAGCGCCGATAGAGTGCGCTGATGCCCACACCGGCGCGCTCGGCCACGGCGGCGATCGGCGCGGAGGGGTTGGCGGTGAAGACCTCCTTGGCCGCCTGGAGGATCACCTCGTCGTTGCGCGCCGCCTGCTTCTTGCGGCCGCTCATCGGTGTGCTCGTCATCTTCCCACTGTAGCATTGGAACGGAGAATTCCGTTCTATACTGTAGGTCTTAATGTCACGACAAATGGTTGACAGTGGAGCGTGGCAGGACTAGAACCGGGGCAAGCCGTTGGTCTTGGAGGTTGAAGCCATGAAGCGAACCCGGATCGTGGTGGCCGTGCTCGGCGCCCTGGCGCTGGCCGGATGCTCGGGCGGAGGCGGGGCGGGCCAGAGCGCCGCGAGCTCCCCGGCCGCCGAGGCGCCGGCGGCCACCGGCGGCGCCGCCGGCACGTACGCGGTGATCACCCACGCCGCAGCCGGCGACAAGTTCTGGGACGTGGTCAAGAAGGGCGCCGAGGCCGCGGGCAAGCAGTACGGCGCGAGCGTGACCTACCAGGGCGACGGCGACGCGGGCAAGCAGTCGCAGCTCATCGACCAGGCGGTCTCGCAGAAGGTCGACGGGATCGTGGTCTCCATGGCCAACCCGGACGCGCTGAAGGAGTCGATCGGCAAGGCGGTGGCCGCGAAGATCCCCGTGGTGACCATCAACTCCGGCGCCGAGTCCTCCAAGGCGTTCGGCGCGCTCACCCACGTCGGCCAGTCGGAGGACGTGGCCGGGCGGGGCGCGGGCGAGCAGCTGAAGGCGGCCGGGGTGTCCAAGCTGCTGTGCGTGATCCACGAGGCCGGCAACGTCGGGCTGGAGCAGCGGTGCAAGGGCGCCGAGCAGAGCCTCGGCGGCACCGTCGAGCGCCTGCAGGTGGACGTCAGCAACCTCGCCGACGTCACCTCCAAGGTGGCGGCCAAGCTGCAGTCCGACACCTCCGTCAACGGCGTGCTCGCGCTCAATCCGGCCGTGGCCGTCGCCGCCCGCGACGCGATCAAGGACGCCGGCTCGCAGGCCAAGCTGGCCACCTTCGACCTGTCGCCCGACGTGATCGCCGCGATCAACGCCGGGGAGGTGCTGTTCGCCGTGGACCAGCAGCAGTACCTGCAGGGCTGGCTGCCGATCACCTTCCTCAAGCTCTACAAGGACAACCTCAACACCGTGGGCGGCGGGCTGCCGGTCAACACCGGTCCCGGCTTCGTCACCAAGGACAACGCGGCGCAGGTCGAGAAGCTGGCCGGCGAAGGCACCCGATGACCGCGGTCAAGCCCGACGAGCGGCTGGCCGACGTCGGCCGGCTGCGGCGGGCGCTGATCCGCCCCGAGCTCGGCGCGGTCGTCGGCGCGATCGTCGTCTTCGCCTTCTTCGCCGCGCAGTCGCCGGTCTTCCGCTCGCCCGCCGGCATCGCCAACTGGCTCGATCCGGCCGCCACGCTCGGCATCATGGCGGTCGCGATCGCGCTGCTGATGATCGGCGGCGAGTTCGACCTGTCGGCTGGCGTGCTGACCGGCACCACCGGGCTCATCCTGGTCACGCTGGCCACCGAGTACGGCGTGAACGTCTGGCTCGCCATGCTGATCAGCCTGGCGGTGGCGCTCGGGATCGGCTTCCTCAACGGGATCGTCGTGACCCGCACCAAGCTGCCCAGCTTCATCGTGACGCTCGGCTCCTTCCTCATGCTGCAGGGCCTCAACCTGGGCGTCACCAAGCTGATCACCGGCACCGTGCAGGTCAGCGGGCTGCGCACGGCCTCGGGCTTCGAGTCGGCGCGGGTGATCTTCGCGGGCACGATCCAGATCGGGCAGGTGCACTTCCGGGTGGCGATCCTGTGGTGGCTGGCGGCGACGGCGCTGGCCACGTGGGTGCTCATGCGTACCCGCGCCGGAAACTGGATCTTCGCGGCGGGCGGCAACGAGCAGGCCGCCCGCGCGGTCGGCGTGCCCGCCGCCCGCACGAAGATCGCGCTGTTCATGACGACGGCGCTCGCCGCGTGGCTGGTCGGCTCGATCATGGCGCTGCGCTACACGTCCGTGCAGGCCAACATCGGCATCGGGCAGGAGTTCATCTACATCATCGCCGCCGTCATCGGCGGCTGCCTGCTCACCGGCGGGTACGGCTCGGCCATCGGGGCCGCGATCGGCGCCGTCATCTTCGGCATGGCCGACAAGGGCATCGTCTTCCTGGGCTGGGACGCCGACTGGTTCAAGTTCTTCCTCGGCGCGATGCTGCTGCTGGCCACCCTCGCCAACCGCCTGGTACGGCGCTACGCGGAAGAGGTGAAGCGGTGATCCTGCAGACCAGGGCGATCGGCAAGGCGTTCGGCTCGGTGCTGGCGCTGCGCGAAGTGTACATGGGCGTGACCGCCGGGCAGGTCACCTGCGTGCTCGGCGACAACGGCGCGGGCAAGTCCACGCTCATCAAGATCCTGTCGGGGGTGCACCGCCACGACGCGGGCGAACTGCTGCTGGACGGCGTGCCGGTCACGTTCGCCAGCCCGCGCGCGGCGCTGGACCACGGCATCGCCACCGTCTACCAGGACCTGGCGATGATCCCGCTCATGTCGGTGTGGCGGAACTTCTTCCTCGGCTCCGAGCCGCGCAAGAGCTTCGGCCGCTTCGACGTGGCCAAGGCCAAGCGGGTGGCCCGCGAGGAACTGCACGCGATGGGCATCGACATCCGCGACGTCGACCAGCCGGTCGGCACGCTGTCGGGCGGCGAGCGGCAGTCGGTGGCGATCGCGCGGGCGGTCCACCTGGGCGCCCGGGTGCTCATCCTCGACGAGCCGACTTCGGCGCTGGGCGTCAAGCAGGCCGGGGTGGTGCTGCGCTACATCGCGCGCGCCCGTGACCGGGGGCTGGGCGTGGTGTTCATCACCCACAACCCCCACCACGCCTACCCGGTGGGTGACCGCTTCCTGCTGCTCAACCGCGGCACCAGCCTCGGCGAGTACGCCAAGGCCGACATCACCCGCGAGCGGCTGACCTCGCTCATGGCCGGCGGCGCCGAGCTGGAGCAGCTGGAGCACGAACTGCGCCGCGAGTGAGCTCAGTCCTCGTGGGGCAGGTCCCGGTCCAGGCGGGAGGTGGACAGGTCGGAGCCCCACAGCAGCTCGCGGCGGACGGCGCGTTCGGCGTCGCCGGTGTCGTGGACCGGCTGCGGCGGCTCGGGCGCGCTCTCGGCGTCGGCCACGCGGGTGGCGTCGGCGTGGTCGGCGCGCTCCGGCGCCGCGCCCGCCCTGGCGGTCTTCTCCATCCGCCCGGCGGCCTCGTACGCATCGCTCATAGGGGCAACGCTAGGGTGCGGCGGTTCAGCGCCGGGCCAACGGCGTGCCAAGAAGAGCGGGTTCGCGCAGGGCGGGGACGACCTCGCGGGCCAGGCGTTCGACCTGCTCGTCGCGGTCGTCGCCGGAGGGCATGAGGGTGAAGGAGGTGAAGCCGATGCGCTGGAAGCCCCGCAGGGCGTCGATGAGGTACGCCGGTGAGCCGGCCAGCGTGCCCGGCTCGGCGGTGGGCCTGTCCTCGACGCGGACGGCGAGGTTGTAGGCGCAGGTGATCTCCTCGGGGGCGCGTCCCGCCTCGTGCGCGGCGGCCAGCAGGCGCGCGCGCATCGCGGTGACCTCCTCGGGGCCGGCGAAGCCGTAGGAGGGGATCCAGCCGTCGGCCAGGCGGCCGGTGACGGCCAGCGCGCGGGGGCCGAAGGTGCCGAGCCAGATGGGGATGCGCCGCGCCGGCTTGGGTTCGAGGCGGGCGGCCTCGGTGCGGTGGTAGCGGCCCTCGAAGGTGAAGCTTGGCTCGCTCCACAGGCCGCGGATGATCTGGACGGCCTCGGCCAGCCCGTCGACCTTCTCGCGGGCGGTGGGCACGCGCATGCCGTACGCGCGGAACTCCTCGTCGGAGTAGCCGCCGCCGAGGCCGAGGATGAGGCGGCCGCCGGACAGGCGGTCGAAGGTCTCGGCCATCTTGGCGACCATGGCGACGTTGCGGTACGGCACGCCGAGCACCCGGGTGGCGACCTTGATCCGCGTGGTGGCGGCGGCGATCCAGGACAGCATGGTCCAGGTCTCGAAGCTGTCGTAGGTGGTGCAGGGGTGGTCGGCGGAGGAGACGTAGTCGAAGCCGAGTTCCTCGGCGCGGCGGGCCTCGGCGACGGGGTCGGCGCCCGGTGCGGCCGAGGTGGAGATGTTCAGGCCGAAGGTTGACATGACAACAACCGTAGGCGGGGAGATGGTGACATGTCAACTACACTGGGGGCATGACAGAGGACGCGCGATGGCTCGACGAGGCGGAGGCACGGGCGTGGCTCGGCTACCGGCGGATGTTCCTGCTGCTCAACCGGGAGGTCGCGCGGGATCTGGCGCACGAGTCCGGCCTGTCGGAGGCCGACTACGACGTGCTGTCCAACCTGTCGGGCGCGCCCGGGGCCAGCGTCCGGCTGACCGAGCTGGCCGCGCACCTGAAGTGGTCGAAGAGCCGGCTGTCGCACCAGCTGACCCGCATGCAGCAGCGCGGCCTGATCTCCCGGCGGGAGCACCCCTCCGACGCGCGCGGGGCGGTCATCGTCCTGACCGAGGAGGGCCTGCGGACCATCGAGGAGGCCGCCCCCGGCCACGTGGCCTCGGTGCGCCGGCACTTCATCGACCTGCTGACCCCGCGGCAGCTGGCGGCGTTCGGCGACATCGCCTGGTCCGTGGTCGACCGGCTGGACGAGGCCGCCGCCACGCGGCAGCCTTAGAAATCTACATTGTAAAGGCGTCGGCGCGGTGCTTCCGCGTGCTCTAACGTGACAAAGCACGCAAAACTCAACCAAGGAGCTGCATCGTGGCACGCGACGCCGTCTGGGCGGTCATCACCGGCATGTACGACGCCTACACCCGAGGCGACCGGGACGGCATCGACCGCCGTCTGCACCCGCAGGCCACGATCTTCGACTCCGACCACCCCGGCCTGATCACCACCCGCGAACAGCTCAACAAGGTCCGCGACGCCCGCCCCGACGAGGGCCGGGTCACGCTCACCGCCTCCGACGAGGTCGTCGACGTGTGGGGCGAGAGCGCGCTGGCCCGCTACGTGCTGCGCGTCGCCTACGAGAGCGGCGCCCCGCAGATCGTGCGCACCACCTCGGTGCTGCGCCGCGAGGGCGGTGAGTGGCGCATCGTGCACGTGCACGAGAACACGCTCTGACCTGCGGGTATGCTAGGGCTCCAGGGCAGGGTGCACACCGCCGGCCGTACCTGACGTGCGGCGTGCACACCGACGCGGACAGGGGGCGTGCCTAGGGTGCGGCCAACGTCGCGCCCCCTTCCGAGGAGCATCCATGACCGCTACCTCCGCGCGAACGCTCCCCATCGGGGCGGCGTTCGACCGGATGCCGTTCACCCGCCGGCACGTGCTGATCGCGCTGGCGCTGTTCGTCGCGTTCGTCATCGAGTCGTGGGAGCAGCTCGCGCTGATCTACGTCGCGGGCGATCTGGGCGGCGCCTTCGGCATCGACGAGGCGGGCATCGGCATCGTGCTGTCGGCGGTGGCGTTCGGCATGATCCCCGGCGTGCTCATCTGGGGGCCGGTCGCCGACCGCGTCGGCCGCAGGCCCACCGCGTTCTGGTCGCTGCTGGCCTACGGCGTCATCGCCTTCGCCTCGGCCTTCGCGCCGAACCTGCCCACGCTCGTCACGCTGCGGGTGGCCTCCGGCCTGGCGCTGGCCGGCGTCTACACCATCACCTTCCCCTACTTCCTGGAACTGCTGCCCACCCGCCACCGCGGCCGCGCCGCCGTCTACCTGTCGATCGGCTGGCCCATCGGCATCCTGGCCGCCATCGGCGCCTCCCTCGCGTTCGGCGCCATGGGCTGGCACGTGGTCGTCATCGCCAGCGCGGTGGCCGGGCTGTGGGCGTTCGCGATCCGCGCCTGGGTCCCGGAGTCGCCGTACTGGCTGGCAGCCCGCGGCCGCCAGGACGAGGCACGCGCGGTGCTGCGCCTGCTGTCCAGCCCCGACGCCGACGCCGAGTTCACGGTCGCGGCGCGCCGCCCCGGCAACCCCCTCGACCTGTTCCGCGGCAAACTGGCGAAGATCACGATCGTCATGCTGCTGCTGAACTTCGCCTTCAACTGGGGCTACTGGGGCCTGCAGACGTGGCTGCCCACCCTGCTGCAGGAACGCGGCCTCACCCTCGACGCCTCGCTCGGCTTCGCGGCGCTGAGCGCGCTCATGATGATCCCCGGATACGTGAGCGCCTCGCTGCTGACCGGCCGGTTCGGCCGCAAGAAAGTCTTCCTGGTGTACGTCGTGGCCGCCGTGCTGGGCGGGCTGTGGTTCGCGCTGGCCGGCAGCACGTGGGAGCTGTACGCGGGCAACTTCGTGCTGTCGTTCTTCAGCCTGGGCGCCTGGGGCGTGTGGAACACCTGGAACGGCGAGTTCTACCCGACCGCGCTGCGCGGGACCGGCTACTCGTGGGCGACCGCCGCCCAGCTGGTCGCCACCACCGCGGCGCCGTCGGCCGTGGGGGCGCTGCTGGCCGGGGCGACCGGGTTCACCACGACCATCCTGATCATCAACGCGTTCATGGTGGTCACGGCGCTGCTGGCCGTACCGCTGCCGGAGACCGAAGGCCGCGAGCTGGAGTGATCGTCGGCGTCGCACCCGGGCGGCCCGCGACCACGGTCGCGGCCGTGCGCGACGGCGCTCTGGTGTTCTCCCGGCAGCTTCCTGCCGCGGCCGGGCCGCCGTTCGGCGGCCTGGCGAAGCTGGCCGGCGGGCTCGGCGCGCGGGCCGTGTGCGTGGCGCTGGACCTGGAGGAGGCCGAGCTCGCGCCGGTGGCGGCGATCCGGGTGGGCGGGCCGTGCCCCGAGGTGCTCGCGCCGCACCCGGCCCACCCCGGCGGGGCGGCGACGATCGTGCGGGGCGGGCACAGCCTGACCGGCCGCCCGCTGGCGCCGCTGGACGTCGAGGCGGTACGGCGCTTCGCCGCCTCGTGCGGGCTGAGCGACTTCGCGGTGACGGCGACCGGCTCGCCCGTGCTGGCCGACCACGAGCTGGCGGTGGCGGAGATCGTGGCGGCCGAGGTGCCGGGGGCGCGGATCACCCTGTCGTATGAGTTCGGCCGGGCGGGGCTGCGCGAGCGCGAGGAGGACGCGATGCTCAACGCCGCCCTGGGACCGGCGGCCGTGCGGGTGGCGCGCGAGGTGGGGCAGGCGCTGGACGGGCTGCCGCTGTACTTCGCCAGGACCGGGTACGGGCTGGTGTCGGCGCACTACTTCCGCCGCTATCCGCTGATCTGCCGGTTCGGGGCGACGGCGAGCCTGGCGCGCGGCCTGGCCGTTCTCGGGGGCGAGGGAGAGGAAGGGGCGGCGCGGGCGTTCGGGGCGGCGCTGGGGCAGCCGGTGGCCGAGGTGGAGCGGATCGTGCAGGCGCGGGGGCGGGCGGAGCTCGACCGGGTTCTGCGCGACGCGCGCGACGAGGCGCTGACCCGGGTGGTGAGCGCGGGGGCTGCGCCCGGGTCGGCGGCGATCGCGACGCTGACGGTCAACCCGCTGTCGTACCTGCCGCACGGGCTCTACCGGGTGCGGGCCTCGGCCGGGGGAGCGACGCCGTGATCGGGCCCGGGCAGCTGGCGCGGTTCGCGGCCGGGTCGCGGTTGTTCGCGACGGGGGCCGCGGAGCCGTCGTACCGGCTGATGCTGGACTGGGCGGGGTCGGTGATCGGGACGGGTGTGCCGGTCGTGGCGGCCGGGGCGCTGGCGGGGGAGACCGTGTGCGTGGCGGTCTCGCTGGTGGGCTCGACGACGGCGCTGGGGGAGCAGCTGCCCGCGGGCGATGAGCCGGTGCGGGCGGTGCGGGCCCTGGAGCGGCGGCTGGGCGCGGCGGTGGGCGCGGTGGTGGCGCTGAACCTGGCCGCGGAGAACGCGCTGCTGCCGCTGGTGGCCGCGGCGCTGCTGGGGGTGCCGCTGGTGGACGGCGACGGGACGGGGCGGGTGTTTCCGCTGGTGGAGCAGACCACGTACACGCTGGGCGGGGTGAGCGCGACGCCGCTGGCGCTGGCGGGGGGCGGCGGGGAGCTGGTGGTGCTGGAGACTGCGCCTGACCGGGTGGAGGCGGTGGTGCGTCCTTTGGTGCTGGCGATGGGCGGGTGGGCGGTGGGCGCGTGCTATCCGATGAGCGCGCGGGAGCTGGCGGGGGCGATGGTGCCGGGGACCGTGGGGCGGCTGCTGGAGGCGGGGGCGCCGGGGGCGGATCGGGCGGTGGCGGCGCCGTACGGGATGAAGACCCTGTGCCGCGGCGTGATCGCCGCGGTGGAGGGGAGCAGCGGGCACGGCGCGGACCTGGAGCTGCCGTCGCTGCCGTCGAGCATCGTGGTGGAGGAGACGGGCGGGTTGCGGCGGCTGGTGCGGCTGGAGGCGCACAACGAGATCGTGCTGGCGCTGGCCGACGGCGCGCCGGTGGCGATGGCGCCTGACCTGATCTGCCTGGTGTCGGCGGTGGATCAGCTGGTGGTCGACGTGGACAAGGCGGCGCCGGGTATGGAGGTCGAGGTCATGGTGGTGCGGGCGGCTCCGGTGTGGCATACCGAGCGGGGGCGGGAGCTGGGCGGGGTGCGGGCGTTCGGGGTGCCGTTGTGAGGGCGCGGGGGTGGGAGTCGCCGGTGACGGTGGCCGAGCTGGTGGACGCGGGGCCGCTGGCGGGGGCGCACATGTACGGCAGCGGCGCCAACCCGGTGCATCAGGTGCGGATCGTGGACGAGCTGGGCGTGTTCGCCGATGTGGTGCCGCACACCGCGGTCGTCCTGATCGGGGCGGCGGCCTCGGGCGGGTGGGCGGTGGAGATGGCGATGCGGCGGGCGTGGGAGCAGGCGGCGGCGTGTGTGATCGCGCCCTCCAGCGCGCTGAGCTCGGGGTCGGGGGAGGTGCTGGCGGAGCGGCTGGGCGTGACGCTGATCTTCGTGGACGGAGATCCGCTGGTGACGGCGGTGGAGGTGGCTTCCGCGGCCTCGCGTCCCGAGGCGGCGCGCACGCAGCTCGTGGCGCGCTGCGCCACGAGGATCGCCGAGGCGGGGGCCTCGGCGCGGCGGGTGCTGGGGGTGCTGAACGCGGAGCTGCCGGGCACGTCCGTCGCCTTTCTCGATCGGTACGGCACGCGCCTGGCGGGCCGGGCGGCCGGGCTCACCGACGGCGGCCCGGGTTCGGGCGCCGGCGGGGAGCGGGTGCTGGTGGACATGGATCTGCCCGACGGGCTGGGGCGGCTGGTGGCCTCCGGGGCGGTGCGTTCGCCGGGCTGGCCGTCGGTGGTGCGGACCGTGCTGGGTCTGGCGGTGGCGGCGCTGAGTGCGTGGGCGGCGGGGGAGCGGCTGGTGGCCGGGCGGGAGTTCGCGGTGCAGGAGGCGCTGGCCGAGCGGTTGCTGGCGATGCCGGAGGCTCTGCTGGACGGCCTGCCCGGGGGGGAATCTGCGGGCGGTGCGGTCGCGGACGAGGTTCCCGGGGCGGCGGGGGATGTGCGGGAGGCGCTGGGCCGGGCGGCGGCGCTGGGGTGGGCGGTGCGGGGGCCGGTGAGCGGGTTCGTGGTCAGGCCGGTGGGGTGGCAGGCGGAGCCGGCGGAGCACACGCTGGTCAGGGAGCTGCTGGTGGGGGCGTTGGGGGCGGTGCCGGTGATGCGGCGGGGTGAGGGGTGGGCCGGTTGGGCGGAGCTGGAGCCGGGGGCGCTGGCCGTACGGCTGGGGGAGTGTGCGCGGCTGCTGCCGCGGGCGGTCGCGGCGGGGGCGGGGCGGCAGGTGGAGCGGTTCGGCGCGGTGGGGGAGTCGCTGCTGGGGGCCGAGGCCGCGGCGTTCACCGCGCGGGCCGGGGCGGTGGCGCGCGCGGACCGGATGGGTCCCGCGGAGCTGCTGGCGGCGCTGCCCGCGGGGGTGCTGCGGGCGCCCGCCGAGGTGGTGCTGGGGCCGTTGCGGGCGGCGGACAAGGACGGGAGCCTGCTGGCGACGCTGGCCGCGGTGCTGGACGGGGGCGGGGCGCTGCGGGCGGCCGAGCGGCTGGGGGTGCACCGCAACACGGTGACGACCCGGCTGGAGCGGGTGCGGGTGGCGGGCTACGACCTGGAGGACCCGGCGACGCGCCTGGCCCTGCATCTGGCCGTGCACGTCAGCCGGTGATCTACATTGTAAAGGCGCGGAGGTGGAACGGCATGCGGTACCAGCGCCCGTCCACCGCGGCCGAGTCGACGAGCACGATGGAGCGCTCCACCAGCCGGGCCACGGCCTCGGCGGCGTCTGCGGCGTCGGCGGCGCGGTGGCCGGTCAGGGCGCGCTCGGCCTCCTCCAGGCCGAACGCGGTGTCGAAGGCGGCCAGGCGCTGCCAGGCCTGGGCGTCGAGCGGCTGGCACTGGCGATGGCTCCAGGCGGCGGCCGCGCGCATGCTGGCGTGCCGGGCCGGGTGCGCGGGGCCGGCGGGCAGGCTGTGGAAGGCGCCGTTGTCGAGCATCTCGGCGAGCTTGCCGGACTCCAGCAGGTGCTCGGCGGCGATCTCGATGGCCAGAGGCAGGCCTTCGAGGCGGGCCAGGACGGCGGGGTCGGCGCGCAGGCCGCCGGAGCGTAGGTGGAAGAGGGTGGCGGCGTCGGGCGCCGACAGGGGGCCGGCGACGGTGACGTGCTCGCCGGGGATGCTCAGCACCTCGCGGCCGGTGACCAGGACGCGCAGGTCGGGCAGGGCGCGCAGCAGGCGTTCGACGAGGGCGACGCAGCGGTCGACGACGTGGTCGCAGGTGTCCAGGACGAGCAGGCGGGGCGGTTCGCCGCCGTCCCAGGGCAGGCGCTCGCCGCTGAGGATCGTCTCGTGGACGTTGGAGGGGTCGAGGTCGATCAGGCGGGCGGCCGGGTCGAAGCCGGCGGCCACCGCGCGGGCCAGTGCGCTCTTGCCGACGCCCCCGGCTCCGGTGATGGTCACCAGCCGTTCGCGGCCGAGCAGGTGGAGGATCTTGTTCCGGTGTTGATCACGCCCGACGAGGGCGTCGCCCGCACTCACGCTCTGAGTGTTCTGGATGCGGGGGGCGTGGCGCCTCGGGCGGGCGTACCTATCCGCATACCTAAAATCGGGGCTGGATCTTCTAGGTATACCCCCTTACGAATTGTCATCCGGCGCGTACGCTGAGGCAATCGAGGCGGATCCGGGAGGGGTCGATGGCACCGGCGATGGACTTGCGGCGCGGGGGCCTTCCCGTGCAGGTGACCGGGTTCGTCGGCCGGACGGGTGAGCTGGCGATGGTGGCCAGGCTGCTGGGCGAGGCCCGGCTGGTGACGCTGGTGGGCCCGGGTGGCGTGGGCAAGACGCGGATCGCGTTACAGGGCGCCCATGAGGCGCGTGAGCGTTTCGCCGACGGGGTGTGCCTGGTGGAGCTGTCGGCGCTGGTGGACGCGGGGCTGCTGGCGCACACGGTGGCGGCGGCGCTGGGGCTGCCGGAGCAGGACGCGCGGCCGGCGCTGGATCATCTGGTGGACTGCCTGGCGGGGCGGCAGGTGCTGCTGGTGCTGGACACGTGTGAGCATCTGGTCGAGGCGTGCGCGATGCTGGCGGAGGTGCTGCTGCGGGAGGCGCCGGCGGTGACGATCCTGGCCACGACGCGTCAGCCGCTGGACGTGGCCGGTGAGCACACCTTGTCGATCCCGCCGCTGCCGGTGCTCGATCTGGGCTCGGGCCAGGACGCGGTGGCGTTGTTCGCGCAGCGGGCGGCGGCGGTGGTGCCGGGGTTCACGGTGAACGAGGACAATCACGCGTCGGTGGCGGCCCTGTGCCGGCGGCTGGACGGGATTCCGCTGGCGATCGAGCTGGCGACGGTGCGGTTGCGGGCGATCCCGCTGGAGGGGTTGCTGGCGCGGCTGGAGGATCGGTTCAGCCTGCTGACGGCGCGGCGCAGCGCGTTGCCGCGGCATCAGACGCTGCGCACGACGATCACGTGGAGCCATGATCTGTGCGATGGCGACGAGCGGCTGCTGTGGGCGCGGCTGTCGGTGTTCGCGGGGTCGTTCGACCTGGCGGCGGCCGAGGCGGTGTGCCAGGACGAGCAGTTGCCGGTGGGGCGGATCATCGAGCATCTGGTCGGGCTGGTGGACAAGTCGGTGCTGCTGCGGATGGAGGGGCGCCAGGACCGTTACCGGCTGCTGGACACGTTGCGGGAGTTCGGGGCCGAGCAGCTGGCGCTGATGGGGCAGCAGGAGAAGGTGCGGCGGCGGCATCTGGACTATTTCCGGTCGCTGGCCGAGCGGTTCTCGCGGCGGGCGTTCACCGGGGATCAGCTGGCGCTGTATCACGAGCTGGACCAGGAGCGTGCGAACGTGCGGGCGGCGCTGGAGTTCGCGCTGGGTCAGGCGGGCGGGGAGCGGGCGGCGTTGCGGTTCGCGGTGTCGCTGTGGCCGTACTGGTTGTGCGGGGCGCGGCTGGCCGAGGGGCGGGTGTGGCTGGAGCGGGCGCTCGACCGGGTGCCGGCGTGGGTTCCCGAGCGGGCCGAGGGGCTGGGGCATCTGGGGTTCTTCGCGTTGCAGCAGGGGGCGCAGCGGGTGGCGTTGCCGTGGATCGAGGAGTCGCTGGCGATCGCGAAGGAGCTGGACGATGAGCGGCTGCGGGCGCTGGCGATCCAGCATCTGGCGGTGCACCGGCTGCTGAGCGGGCGGCCGGATGAGGGGTTTCCGCTGTTCGACGACGCGTGTGCGCGGTTGACGGCGCTGGGGGACCGTACGGGGCTGGCGATCGCGCTGATGGAGAAGGGGGCGTTGCACGCGCTGTCGGGCGATGGGAAGACGGCGCTGGTGGTGACCGGCGAGGTGCTGGAGCTGCTGGGTGAGGGGTCGGGGGAGTGCTGGTTGCAGGGGTATGTGTTGTTCCTGCGGGCGCTGGCGCGCTGGACGCTGGGTGATCTGGCGGGGTCGGTGCGGGAGGCGCGGCTGGCCGTGCGGATGAAGTACGCGCTGGGTGATCATCTGGCGGTGGCCGACTGCCTGGAGCTGCTGGCGTGGCAGGCGGCCGATCAGGAGCGGATGGTGCGGGCGGGCTGGCTGCTGGGGGCGGCCGATCGGGTGTGGCAGCAGTTCGCCGCGCCGCTGGCGGGTGCGCCGTTGCTGCTGCGCCATCACGACCGGGCGATCGCGCTGGTGTCGAAGAGCCTGGGTGCTGAGCGGTATGCGGCGATCTTCCGGCAGGGGTCGGGATTGTCGCCGGGGGACGCGGTGGAGCTGGCGGACCTGGATGTGGACGCGATCCCGGTGCAGGCGCCGCGGCGGGCGGCGATGGAGCTGTTGTCGCCGCGTGAGCGTGAGGTGGCGGGGCTGGTGGAGGAGGGGCTGACGAACCGGGAGATCGCCGAGCGGCTGGTGATCTCGAAGCGGACGGCGGACGCGCACGTGGAGCACATCCTGGCGAAGCTGGGGGTGTCGTCGCGGGTGGAGATCGCGGAGCTGGTGGCGGCGGGCAGTGGTTCCTGAGGGCGCGGTGGTTTCTGAGGGCGGAAGGGGTCGGGATGGACGTGGCGGTGCTCGCGCATGACGTGATGCCGTACGTGAGTGCGGCGGTCAGCGCGTACGGCGGGGCGGTGCTGGCCAAGACGCAGGAGGCGGCGGCGCAGTCCACGGTGGGTCTGGGTACGAGGATCCTGCGGCGGCTGTTCGGCGGCGCCGAGGCCGGGGCGGCGGGGCGGGAGGCGATCGAGGAGCTGGCGGCGCATCCGGGCGACGCCGATTACGTGGCGGCGCTGCGGCTGGCGATCCGCCGGGCGCTGGAGGCCGAGCCGGGGCTCGCGGGTGAGATCGCGGCCATGGTGCCGGCGCCGTCGGTGACGGCGTCGGGGGAGCGTGCGGTGGCGGTCGGCGGCGCGAACTCGGGCCTGATCGTCACCGGCGACGACGCGAAGGTGGAGTACCCCCGCTGAAGCAGGCGATGGCCGGACAGTGTCTTGTTGCGCCTTCCGAACCGTATGGTGTACGGTACAGCGTACCGAAACTTTGGAGGAGTACGCCTTGACCCTCATCCAGCCCTTCACCCTCGCCGTCCCCGCCGCCGACCTGGACGATCTGCGCACGCGGCTCGACCAGGTGCGCTGGCCCGACGAGGTGCCCGGCCAGGGCTGGCGCCTCGGAGTCCCGCTGGCCGAGCTGAAGGACCTCGTCGCGTACTGGCGCGGCGGCTACGACTGGCGCGCGGCCGAGGCCGAGATCAACGCCCACCCGCAGTTCACCACCGAGATCGACGGCCAGAACGTGCACTTCCTGCACGTGCGCTGCCCGCGCCCCGACGCGCTGCCCCTGCTCATCACCCACGGCTGGCCCAGCTCGCCGGTGGAGTACCTGGACGTCATCGCGCCGCTGGCGCGCGAGTTCCACCTGGTCATCCCGTCGCTGCCGGGATACGGCCTGTCCGGCCCGACCCGGGAGATGGGCTGGGGCGCCACCCGCATCGCCGGAGCCTGGCTGGAGCTGATGTCCCGCCTGGGCTATGAGCGCTTCGGCGTGCAGGGCGGCGACTGGGGCACGTGGATCTCGCGCGAGATCGGCGTGCTGGCGCCCGAGCGGGTCGCCGGCATGCACGGCAACGGCCTGATCTGCTTCCCGCTCGGCCTGCCCGGCGAGATGGAGGACCTCACCGCGACCGAGACCGAGCGCATGGCCTTCCGCGAGGCCTACCCGCACGAGCAGTACGGCTACAAGCTCATCCAGTCCACCCGCCCGCAGGCCTTCGCCTACGGCATGGCCGACTCCCCCGTGGCGCTGCTGGCCTGGTTCGCCAGCGTCTACCACGAGTGGAGCGACGGCGGTGTCGACCGCGACCGGCTGCTGACCACGACCATGATCTACTGGCTGACCAACACGGCGGGCTCGGCGGCCCGCTCGTTCGTCGAGACGCCCGACACCGAGCAGGACACCACGGTGGAGTGGGAGCTGAAGCCCGCCACGGTGCCGACGGCGATCTCGGTCTTCCCGCGCGACATCCTGCGCCCGATCCGCCGCTTCGCCGAGCGCGACAACAACGTCGTGGCGTGGATCGAGCACGAGCGGGGCGGCACGTTCGCCGCGCTGGAGCAGCCGCAGGCCTACGTCACCGACGTGCGGGAGTTCTTCACCCAGCTCCGGGCATGACGCCCGGAATCCGGCCCTGCGCTGTGCACCCCGCACAGCGGAGCGGGCCGGACTCCGCATACGGTGCGGGGCATGACGTATCGAGTCGCGATGGACATCGGCGGCACCTTCACCGACGTTGTCTGCTACGACGAGCGCAGTGGTGCCGTCGTGGCGGCCAAGGCCCCCTCCACCCCCGGCGACCTGGCCGAGGGCGTGTTCAACGCCCTCGGCCGCGTCGTTGCCGATCCCGCGCGCATCTCCTTCTTCGTCCACGGCACCACGCAGGGGCTCAACGCGCTGCTGGAGCGCAAGGGCGCCCGCGTGCTGCTGCTGACCTCCGGCGGCGCCCGTGACGTGTACCAGATAGCCCGCGGCAACCGCGAGCGCATGTTCGACCTGCGCTACCGCAAGCCCGTCCCGCTGGTGCCGCGCGCCGATGTCATGGAGGCCGCGGGCCGGCTGGACTGGCGCGGCGAGGAGCTGACCCCCCTGGACGAGCCCGCGGTACGGCGCGCGGCCCGCCGGGCCCGCGAGGAGGGCTTCGACGCGGTCGCGGTGAGCCTGCTGTTCTCCTACGCCAACCCCGCCCACGAGATCCGGGCGGGCCAGATCCTGCGCGAGGAACTCGGCCCTGACGTGCTGGTCGTGCTCAGCCACGAGGTGGCGCGCGAGTGGCGCGAGTACGAGCGCACCTCCAGCGCCGTGCTGGAGGCCTACACCGGCCCGGTCGTGCGCCGCTACCTGGCCGGCATCCAGGACCGTTTCGCCGGGCGCGGGCTGGGCGTGCCGGTGCACGTCATGCAGTCCTCCGGCGGCCTGGTCAACGCCGGGTACGCGATGCGCCGCCCGCTGCAGACGCTGCTGTCGGGCCCGGTCGGCGGCACGATGGGCGGAGTGGCGGCGTCGCGGCTGCTGGGCGGCGGGAACGCGATCTGCGTGGACATGGGCGGCACCTCCTTCGACGTCTCCCTGGTCGTGGGCGGGCGGCCCGACGTCAGCGCCGAGGCCCGCATCGAGGGCTACCCGGTGCTGATGCCGATCGTGAACCTGCACACCATCGGCGCGGGCGGCGGTTCGCTGGCCTACGCCGAGGCGGGGGCGCTGCGGGTGGGCCCGGAGTCGGCGGGAGCCGTACCCGGCCCCGCCTGTTACGGCCGCGGCGGCACCCGGGCCACCGTCACCGACGCCAACCTGGTGCTCGGCCGGGTCGATCCGGCCTGGTTCGCCGGCGGCCTGATGACCCTCGACACCGGCGCGGCGGAGAAGGCGATCGCGTCCCTGGCGGGTGAGCTGGGCATGGACCCGCTGCGGCTGGCCGAAGGCGTGTGCGAGGTGGCCAACGCCAAGATGGCCCAGGCGATCCGCACGCTGACGGTCGAGCACGGCGTGGAGCCGAGGGAGTTCACGCTGGTGGCCTTCGGCGGGGCCGGGGCCATGCACGCGGCGTTCATCGCCCGGGAACTGGGCATCACCGACGTTGTCGTGCCGCGCTTTCCCGGCGCGTTCTCGGCGTGGGGGATGCTGGAGGCCGACGTGCGCCGCGACCTCACCCACCCGTTCTTCCGGCCCCAGGCCGGGGTGGACGGCGGCGAGATGGCGGCGCGGCTGCGGGAGCTGGAAGGCCAGGCTTTGCGGGAGCTGGCCGGGCAGGGCGTGCCCGAGGACCGGCGCCGGGTCGAGCACGCGGTCGACATGCGCTACGAGGGCCAGGACTACACGCTGACCATCCCCCTGCGCGAGGCCGCCGAGCCGGCCGGGCCCGGGTTCCTCGCCGCGCTGGCCGCGCGCTACGCCGAGGCCCACACCGGGCGTTACGGCCACGCCACGCCCGAGGCCGCGGTCGAGCTGGTCATGCTGCGCAGCACCGGGTTCGGCACCTTCCCCAAGAGCACGGCCGCGCCCCGGGCGGCCGGGCGGGCGCAGGCGCCGGCCGTACGAGATGTGATCTTCAACGGCGCGGCGCGCCGCACGCCGGTGCTGCGCCGCGCCGACCTGGACGGCGAGCTGGCGGGGCCGGCGATCGTGGTCGAGGAGACCGCGACCACGGTCATCCCGCCCGGCTGCCGGGTCACCGTCGACGTCAACGGCTTCCTCCTGATCAAGGTGAATTCTCTGTGATCGACCCCGTCACCACGGAAATCATCCGCTGCGCCCTGCTTCAGGCGGCGGAGGACATGAACACCACCCTCATCCGCTCCTCCTACACCCCCGTCATCTACGAGGCGAAGGACTGCGCGGTCGCGCTGCTGGACCGTGAGCACCAGGTGCTCGGCCAGTCGTCCGGGCTGCCGATCTTCCTGGGCAACCTGGAGGTGTGCACGCGCGAGACCGAACGCCTGCACGGACGGCAGGTGTGGCGCGAGGGCGACGTGTGGGTGCTCAACGACTCCTACATCGGCGGTACCCACCTCAACGACGTCACCGTCTACGGGCCGATCTTCGCCGGTGGCGAGCTGGCCGGGTTCGCCGCCTCGCGGGCGCACTGGCTGGATGTGGGCTCGAAGGACCCCGGCGGCTCCATGGACTCCACCTCGATCTTCCAGGAGGGACTGCGGCTGGGCCCGGTGAAGATCTACGAGGGCGGGCGGCCGTGCCGCGACCTGCACGAGGTCATCGCCCGCAACGTACGCTTCCCGCACGCGACACTCGGCGACATGCGCGCCCAGGTCGCCTGCGCGATGACCGGTCAGCGGCGGCTGTCGGAGATCGTGGCGCGCTGGGGGGTGGAGACGGTGATGGCCGCGCGCGATGAGATCTTCGCCCAGACCGAGCGGCTGGAACGGCAGGCGATCGCGGCCCTTCCCGACGGCGTCTACACCGCCGGCGGCCACCTGGACAACGACGGCATCACGCTGGAGCGTCCGCTGCCGGTCAACGTCACCGTGACGGTCGATGGCGAGCGGATCGCGGTCGACCTGACCGACTGCGCCGACCAGGCCACCGGCCCGGTCAACTGCGGCGCGGCCCAGGCGGTGGCGGCGGTGCGAGTGGCCTACAAGCTGCTGGTCAGCGGCGAGGTGCCGCTGAACGGCGGCTCGTTCCGCCCGCTGGAGGTGGTGACGCGGCCGGGCAGCATGCTGGCCGCCCGCTCCCCGGCCGCCTGCCAGTACTACTACTCCCACCTGGGCCTGCTCATCGACCTGGTGGTCAAGGCGCTGGCGCCGGTGCTGCCGGAGCGGGCCGCGGCCGCCTCCTACGGCGACTCGCTCATCGTGCAGTTCACCGGCACCGATCCGCGCACCGGCGCGATGTACGTCTCGCAGGAGGCGACCGTCGGCGGCTGGGGCGCCTGGGAGGGCGGCGACGGCGAGTCGGCGCTGATCAACAACGTCAACGGGTCGCTGCGGGACATGCCGATCGAGGTCCTGGAGACGTTGTTCCCGGTGCGGGTCACCCGCTACGCGATACGGCCCGGCACCGGGGGCGCGGGGCAGTGGCGGGGCGGCAACGGCGTGGTGCGCGAGTACGAGTTCCTGGGCGACACCTCGCTGTCGCTGTGGTTCGAGCGCTCGGTCACGCCGGCGTGGGGCCTGGCGGGCGGCGGCGCGGGCGCGCCCCCGCGCGTGGTCCTCAATCCGGATACGGCGGGCGAGCGCGCCATGCTGAAGGTCAACGCCCTGCCGGTGGCGGCCGGTGAGGTGTTGCGCTGCGAGTCGGGCGGCGGCGGCGGTTACGGCCCGCCCGAGCGGCGCGCCCCAGAGGCCCGCGCCGAGGACGCCACCCAGGGCATGACCTGACGGCGTGGCCTGAGGGCGCGGGTCACCCGGCGGTGACGCCGCTCAGGACGGAGGCCACCATGGCGCGCACGGCCTCGTCCGTGGGCGGGGGGCCGGTGCGGTCGGCGTAGAGCAGGTGGCCGGCGCCGATGAGGGTGGGCGCGAGCGTGCCGGGGTCGGCGCCGGCGGCGAGGCGGCCCAGGTCGCGTTCGGCGGCGAGGTAGGCGGCGAGCATGGCGCTCGCCTCGGTGAGCAGCGGCAGCCCGTTCGGCGTGCTTTGGCGCAGGCGGGCGCGCAGGTCGTCGCGGAAGGTGACGAGACCGACGATGGCGACGGCGACCGCGTCGAACAGTTCGCCGAGCGCGGCGGCGAGGTTGCCGGCGACGGTCGCGGTGCCCGCTTTGGCGCGCAGGGCGGCGGCCTGGGCGTCGAGGCGGGCGATGCGGTCGCGGACGAGGGCGGCCAGGAAGTCGTCGAAGTCGGCGAAGTGGCGGTGCAGGACGCCCTTGGCGCAGCCGGCCTCGGTGGTGACGGCGCGGCTGGTCAGCCCGTGCGGGCCGGTGCGCAGCAGGATGCGCTCGGCGGCCTCGAACAGCTGCTCGCGCGCGTCGCGCAGGGCCACTCCGGTGGGCATCGCGGGTCTCCTCCCGAGGCGGGGCCGCTCGGCCACGCTGCGGGCGAACGACCTTGTTTGAGTGGGCGAGCGCCCACTAGTGTGGGCGTATGCCCACTATAACGCCGGGGCGGGAGCCCCATGAGCATCGCGAGATCGCCGAGTCCTTCGGCAACGACGCCGAGCGCTACGACCGCGCCCGCCCCCGCTACCCCGAGGCCCTGATCGAGCGCGTCGCCGCCGCCGGCCCTGCCGTCCTGGACGTCGGCTGCGGCACCGGGATCGCCGCCCGCCAGTTCCAGGCGGCCGGGCGCCGGGTGCTGGGCGTCGAGCCGGACGCCCGCATGGCCGCCACGGCGCGGCGGCTCGGCGTGGAGGCCGAAGTGGCCACGTTCGAGGAGTGGCAGGCCGGCGGGCGGGTGTTCGACGCGGTCGCCGCCGCCCAGGCCTGGCACTGGATCGACCCCGTCGCCGGCGCCGCCAAGGCCGCCTCGGTGCTGCGGCCGGGAGGCGTGCTGGCCGTGTTCTGGAACGTCGCCCAGCCGCCGGCCGAGCTGTCGCAGGCGCTGGCCGACCTGCACGCGCGGCTCGTGCCCGACTCGCCGTTCGACCCGCGGGCCTGGGCCACGCGGGCCGAGCCGTACGCGCCGATGATGGCCACGGCCGTGGAGGGCATCGCCGAGGCGGGCGGTTTCGGCGAGCCCGAGCGGTGGCGTCAGGACTGGCAGACGCCGTGCACGCGCGAGCAGTGGCTGGACCAGCTGCCCACCTCCGGCATGTTCACCCGCCTGGCGCCGGAGCTGGTGGCCGACCTGCTGGAGGGCGCAGGCGCCGCGGTCGACGCGCTGGGCGGCACGTTCACCATGCGCTACACGAGCGTGGCCGTGCTGGCCACGCGCCTCACGGGGTGAGGAAGCCGCGCAGCAGGCGTAGGTAGGCGGCGGGCTGGTCGTGGGAGATGCCGTGCCCGGCGCCGGCGACCTCGACCAGGCGGGCGGCGGGCAGGGTGTCGCGGTAGGCGGCGGCGATGTGCGGGCGGACGTAGTCGCAGGTGCCGCGCAGGATCAGGGCGGGCACGCGGACCTGGCGCAGGCGGGGCCGGGGGTCGGGCACGCGCAGGGTGTCGGCGACGGTGAACTGGTTGGCGTAGAAGCCGGGCGCGTTGCCGTGCACGGGGGCGGGCGGGGCGCCGGGGCAGGTGGTGGCGTCCTTGCCGGTCAGCAGCAGTTCGCGCATCCGGGCGTCGGCCTCGCGGTCGGGGACCAGGGCGTGCGCGGCGGCCGGGGCGTTGTCCAGCAGCAGGGACAGGGCGATCATGCGCGGGTCGCCGAGCAGGTCGTCGCGGCGGCGCGATTGCTCGGGGGTCAGGCGCTTCCACGGCTCGCCGACCTCCCCCGCGGCCGGCGCCCACAACGCGCCCGGGGAGACGAACACGGCCTTGGCCACCCGGCCCGGGTGGGCGGCCAGGTAGGCGGCGCTCAGCGTGGCGCCCCAGGAACGGCCGACGAGGATCAGCTTCGGCGCGCCGAGCAGGCCCCTGATCGCCTCCAGGTCGGCGACCTGGCGGGCGACGGTGTAGCCGGTCACGTCGGCCAGGCGGCTGGAGCGTCCCGCGCCGAGCTGGTCGTAGGCGTAGACGTCGAAGCCGTCGGCGGCCAGGTCCGCGGCGCCTTCGGGCAGGCCTTCGCCGGCCGTTCCCGGCCCGCCGTGCAGGAAGATCACCGGGTACGGCCGTGCCCCGCCCCGGCGGTGGGCGTAGGCGATGCGGGAGCCGGTGGGCAGGTCCCAGTAGCGCACGTGCGCCGGATCGGCGGCGGCCGGCGGCACCGGCCAGGGCCGCAGGACGAGCGCCCAAGCCCCGGCCGCCGACAACGCGGTGACGGCCAGGGCGAACCCGGCGGCCGCCCCGCGGGTCGGCAGGCGTACGGCGAGGCGGCCCAGCAGGAAGGCGGTGAGCAGGCAGGCCGTGACGGCGCCCGCGTACAACAGGGGCGGGGACGCGGTGACGGCGGCCAGGGCCAGGAAGGCGCAGGCGGCGGCCGCGACGGCCAGGATCGAGGCCAGCAGCGCGGCCAGGACTCCCGCCGTGCGGCGCAGGAAGGTGAGCATGGCGACCAAGATGCTCGTCGCGGGGGTGGCGCGGCATCGGGAGCGACCCCGGCCTTGGCCCTGAGAGCGCGCCCGCCGGCTCCTCCGGCAGGACCCGTGCGATGCCCGCCGTGCGGCGGGGTCCCAGCAGTTGATCTACTTTGTAAAGGCGATAGGCTGGGAGAATGGCTCAGCCGTACCTCACCCTCACCACCCTCATCGAGCACGAGAACGAGGTACGGCGCTCACGCTTCATCTGCGCGATCGCTCCCGCGGCGAGTGCCGGGCAGGCGCAGGCGTTCGTCGCCGAGCGGCGGCGGCTGCACCCCTCGGCCACGCACAACTGCTCCGCCTACGTGATCGGGCAGAGCGTGCAGAAGGGCGACGACGACGGCGAGCCGGGCGGCACGGCGGGCACGCCGATGGTGCAGGCGCTGGTCGGGCGGGGTTTCAGCGATGTGGTGGCGGTGGTGACGCGCTACTTCGGCGGGGTGCTGCTCGGGGCGGGCGGCCTGGTGCGGGCCTACGGCTCCGCGGTGACCGAGACGCTCGACCGGGCCGAGCCGGTGCGGATGGTGCCGGCCCGGCTGATGCGGGTCGCGGTGGCGCACGACCAGGCGGGCCGGGCCGAGAACGATCTGCGTGCTTCGCGGTATGCCGTGCGTGAGGTGGCCTATGGGGCGTCGGTGGTGTTCTCGGTGGCGGTGGGCGCCGATGAGGTGGCGGCGTTCGAGGACTGGGTGGCGACGCTGACGGCCGGGCGGGCCCTGGTGGAGGCCGGGCGGGCCCTCCACGTGCCGGGCTGAAATATTGGGGTGAGCTTTGGGGGCGGGTCAGGCAGAGTTGACGAATGATGTCCGATTTCGTACCTGGTCTTGAGTTGTCCCGCGCCTTCTACGGCGAGGTCGTGGCTCCGCTGGTCGGGGCCGTTCCGCACAGTGCCGCGCTGATCGGCCCTGGTTCTGAGGTGCTGGCGTTCGACACCGAGCGTTCGGCCGACCATGACTGGGGGCCGAGGGTGCTGGTGTTCGTCGAGGGCGGGGATGTGGCGGCGGTGCGGGCCGCGGTGGCGGCGGGGCTGCCGGAGCGTTTCGGCGGGTATCCGACGGTGTTCGGGTACCGGGGCCGGTCGGGGCCGGGGGTGCGGGTGTGTGAGCTGGGCGCCTGGCTGGAGGAGGTGCTGGGGTTCGATCCGCGCGGCGGGGTGTCGGTGATGGACTGGTTGTCGGTGCCGTGGCAGCGCCTGGCGGAGGTGACCGGTGGGGAGGTCTTCCACGATGGGCTGGGGGAGCTGGAGGCGGCGCGGGAGGCGTTGAGCTGGTATCCGCGGGATGTGTGGCGGTATGTGCTGGCGTGTCAGTGGATGCGGATCGCGCAGGAGGAGCCGTTTCCCGGGCGGTGCGGTGAGGTGGGGGACGAGCTGGGTTCGGCGGTGGTGGGGGCCGGGCTGGTGCGTGAGGTGATGCGGCTGGCGTTGTTGCTGCGGCGGCGCTACCCGCCGTATGCGAAGTGGCTGGGGAGCGCGTTGGCGCGGGTGCCGGGGTCGGCGGAGCTGGGTGAGGCGCTGGCGGTGGCGGTGGGGGCGCGTTCGTGGCGGGAGCGGGAGGCGGGGCTGGCGCGGGCCTACAGCCGGGTGGCGGCGGTGCAGAACCGGATGGCTTTGGCCGAGCCGTTGGATGCGCGGGTGCGGGGGTTTCACGACCGGCCGTTCCTGGTGATCGGCGGGGAGCGGTTCGCGGGGGCGTTGCTCGCGGCGGTGTCGGATCCGCAGGTGGCGGCGTTGCCGGTGGTGGGGTGTGTGGATCAGTTGTCGGATGGGGTGGCGGTGGTGCGTGGTCCGGGGGTGGCGCGGGCGGTGACGGAGGCGGCGTTGCGGGCGGCCTGAGCTTCCCGGCCTTTCCGATGCTTCCGGCCCTCGGCCCTCCGCCCTTGCGCTCTTGGGTCTTCAGATCTTCACGCCTTCAGGGCTCTGGGCCGGGCTTTCGGGTTGGGGTTCAGGCTGGGCGGACGGGCTGGCGCAGGAGGGTGCGCGGGTGGGGGTCGTCGTGCGGGGTCAGGTAGATCTCGTGGTGGAGGCCGTTGGGGTGCAGGTGGTGTTCGCGCATGTAGGCGTTGATGCGGTCGAGGGTGCGGGGTTCGTCGCTGTAGGGGCCTTCGTGGAGGAGTTCGACGCAGTCGCCTTCGGTGTGGGTGGCCAGCCGTACGCGGTCGACGGGGGCGCCTGAGGGGCGGGCGGCTTCGCGGGCGCGTTCGAGCTGTCCCGGTTGTGGTACGGCGTGCAGGGCGATGAGCAGGTGCCAGCGCCACTGGTCGCGGGGGACGGTGAGCGGGGGCCGGTCGTCTTCGACCCACCATTGGCCTTCGAGGGGGCCGTGGCCGGTGGTGAGGGTGGTGGCGAGGGTGTGCAGGGCGTGGATGGCGCCGGCGTGTTCGGGGCCGCCGGGTGCGCCGATGCCGGTGACGTTGAGGCAGGTGACGGGGCCGTGGGTGGTGCGGGTGGGGGTCATGGGTGGTCCTCGGGGTCGATGGGGATCATGAGGTGGGTCAGGAGGCGGTCGGGCGGGGTGGTGGCGGGGTCGGAGACGTAGACCTCGCGGATGGGGCCGGTCAGGGGGTGTCCGCGTTCGGCGCACCAGGCCAGGACGGCGTGGGCGGTGAGGGAGATCTGGTCGTAGGGGCCGGTGTGGGTGGCGCTGGCGAAGGTGCCGCCGGGCAGGAGGGCGCGTTCGAGTCCGGGGGTGGGTGGTGGGGGCTGGCCGGGGGTGAGGGCGAGGGTGGCGGTGATGTCGATGTGGTCGTCGAGGTCGATGGGGAACAGGGCGGTGAGCTCGGGCGGTCGCTGGCCGGGGGCGGCGGCCAGCAGGCGCGCGATGGCGGTGGAGGTGGCGCGGGGGATGTCGGCGGGGCCGGTGGCGTGTTCGCGGGTGAGCAGGACGGTGCGGGTGGGTTCGGTGGTGAGGTGGACGGGGGCGCCGGGCAGGCCGTCGGTGATGAGGCGTTCGAGGGAGGCGAGGGTGCGGCGGCGGCGGTCGAGTTCGGCTTCGAGGTCGTGGCGTACGTGGTCGAGTGCGGCGGTGGCTCCGGCCAGGACGTCGGCGACGGTGGCCAGGGGGACGTCGAGGGAGCGCAGCAGGCCGATGGTGAGGGCGTGGCGGGCTTGGGCGGGGTGGTAGTAGCGGTAGCCGGTGTCGGGGTCGACGTGGGCGGGGGTGAGCAGGCCGAGTTCGGCGTAGTGCCGGAGTTGTTTGATGCTCAGGCGGCTCAGGCGGGCGAACTGCCCGATCGGCATGAGGTCTGCGTCCACGTGTTCCAGGATGGTCTCTCCGGTGGGGGGAGAGTCCATCCGGGGGTGTTTTCCGGTGGTGGCGTTTAGGCTGAGGGTCGTGAGGATCCTCGGTTGAGGCGTCGCCCCGCTGTTGCCGGGCTTTGAGGATCGGGCCGGTTCGCCGGTCGCGCCTTCCTGACGTTTGGGAGGCGTGTGATGGGCGGCACCGTTCGCCGTGTGGTCGTCGTGGTGGTGGCCGGGGTTGCGGCCAGCATGGCGCTGGGGGAGTTCATTCCGTTCCTGCCGGTGCTGGGGGTGCGGTTCGGGTGGCCGCTGACCGCTGTGGGCTGGGTGTCGTCGGGGATCACGCTGGTGGCGGCGTTGGCGTGCCTGCCGCTCGGGGTGGTGATCGGAGGCCGGCGGCTGGAGCGGGTGTTCGTGGTGGGGCTGCTGGTGCTGGGTGTGTCGGGGGTCGTGGCCGGGTGCGCGGGTGGTGCGGGTGTGCTGGTGGCGGCGCGGGGCGGTCAGGCGGTGGGGTACGCGCTGGTGGTGATCGCGGGGCCGGTGCTGCTGGCGCGGATGCCGCTGGAAGGTGGGCGGCGGGTGGGGCTGGCTTTGTGGGGGTTGTGTGTGCCGGCGGGGCTGGCGCTGGTGGGTGGCGTCGCCGCGGTGGTGGGGGCGTCGGGGTGGCGGATGGTCGTGGTGGTGGGGGCGTCGGGGTGGCGGATGGTCGTGGTGGGTGTGGGGGTGCTGGCGTTGGTCTTGGGGGTGGCGGCCCACGTGATGTTCGCGTACACCATGCCCGCGTACACCATGCCCGCGCACGTCATGCCCGCCCAGGTGACGTCCGCGCACGTGCTGCCGGGCCGCGCGACGCCCCTTGCCGCCCGCGCGACGCCGGTGGCCGGGTGTGCCTTACGGGGTGGCGGCTTTGCGAGCATCTGGCCGCGTCGACGGGGGCGGCGTGAGGGGGCCGGGTCGTGGTGGCGGGTGGTGGGGGTGGCTGCTGGGTTCGGGTTGATCGCGCTGGTCGGGGTGAGTGTGGTCACCGTGCTCGCGTCCTATCTGGCCTTCCGGTACGGCCTGCCCGCCGCGTCCGCGAGCCTGCTGACCGGGCTGGTGGCGGCGGCCAGTGTGCCGGGCAGCGTGGTGGCCGGGGCGATGTTGCGGGCGGGGGTGCGCCCGGCCCGGCTGCTGGTCACGGCTGTGCTCATGGCGCCGCTGGCGCCGGCCGTGTTCGGGCAGGGGCCGTTGTCCCTGGCGGTGGTGGGTGCGGCGGCGATCCTGGCGGTCAACGGCCTGGCGGTCTCGGCCATCTTCGCCGGCCTCCCCGACCTGAGCACCGGCGACCCCGACCGGGCCGGGGGCAGTCGCGATCTGGCCGGTGGCACTCCGGGCGTGGACGTTGCCGGCCCTGGCCTGGGGGATGGGACCACCGCCGGGACCGCGCGGACGGTGGCCGCGGTGACCCAGGCCGGAAGCGTGGGCACCCTGATCGGCCCGCCTGTCTACCTCTGGACGGCCGGGACCGCGGGCTGGCCCGCGACGATCGGGTTGACCGCCGCGATCGTGTGCGCCGGAGTCGCCTGCGCGATCGCGGCGCTCACACCGACCCGGCATTGATCTGGGTGGGTCGGCCGGGCTGGGCCTTCCCCGCCTTCTGACCACCCCTGAACATGCCGTTTGCGTTATATAACTGGCAACGTATACTTGTGGGCATGTTCGACGTTCTCGCCGAGCCGGTCAGGAGGCAGATCCTCGACCTGCTGCGCGAGCGGCCGCGTCTGGTGGGGGAGCTGGCCGAGCGTACCGGGCTCAGCCAGCCCGGCACCTCCAAGCACCTGCGCGTGCTGCGCGAGGCGGGCCTGGTCGCCGTCCGCAAGGACGCCCAGCGCCGCTGGTATGAGCTGCGCCCGCAGCCCCTGGCCGAGATCGACGCCTGGCTGGCCCCTTACCGAGGCCTGTGGACGGCGAGCTTCGACGCGCTCGAAGCTCACCTGGAGACGATGGAGGACCGTGATGCACGACCGCCTGAGCAGTGACGGCGCCCGCACCAGCCTGCACATGGAACGCCGCCTGCCGCACCCGCCCGAACGCGTGTGGCGGGCCCTGACCGAACCCGCGCAGGTGCGGCAGTGGTTCCCGGCCGACATGCGGGTCGAAGGCGAGCGGGTCGTCTACGGCTTCGGCCCCGAAGGACGCGTGCTGGCCTTCGACCCGCCCCGCCTGTTCGCCCACACCTGGGGCGAGGACGAACTGCGCTGGGAGATCCGCCCCGACGGCGAGGCCAGCGTCCTGACGCTCACCCATACCTTCGGCGACCGGTTCGGCGCGGCCAGCTTCGCCGCCGGGTGGCACACCTGTGTGCGGGCGATGGCCGCCGTCCTGGACGGCCGTCCCGTGGCCGCCGCCCGCGACAGCGCCGCCCTGCACGAGGACTTCGTCGCCCTGCTCGGCCTCGACGGCGCCCGCCCGCACCGGCCGGGCCTGCGCTACGAACGCCAGCTCACCCGCCCCGCCGCCCAGACGTGGCGGCATCTGTCCGGCGACGGCGCGCGCCTGGGCTCGCCGCCCCCGCCCGCGTTCGTCCCCGCCGGGGTGAGCGCGGGCGCGGTCAGCGCGCTGGAGGGCGGCAAGCTGCTGGAGTACGGCACCTCGGCCGGCACCGTCCGCTGGGAACTGGCCGAGGGCACCGGCCAGGGCCCCCGCCTCATCGTCACCGACACCGGGACGGCCGAGGCCGCCACGTGGCGCGCCCACATCGAACACCTGGCCAACACCTTGTCCGACCAGCCCCTCACCTGACAGACCTGGGCCGAGCCGGCCGCGTGTCCGTGGCGGACTGCCCACGTGCCCACCGGTGGATGGGTGCTCGTCCGGGTCCGTCGCGGGTGCCCGTCCAGGTGGTGGCCGGGCGCCGTTGCGGCGCCCGGCCCGTGCGACGTGAGCGGCGATCCCCCCGGCCTGCGCGCGCCGTCGTCGGCGGGTGGGGTGTGGGGCGGCTTGCCGTAACGGAGGGAAAGGCCTGTACGACAGCGCGCGGCCGGTTCCTCAAGCGATCGTTTCACTCACCGGCGAGCGCGGCCGCCGGTCGCGGCCGATCACCGATGTCGCGGCCAGCGCCGCCGCCACCAGCGCCAGCGCGGTCCACGGCAGCACCCACGCGCCCGCCGACTCCAGCAGCAGCCCGCCCGCCAGCGACCCGGCCGCGATGCCGGCGTTGTAGACGGTGGTCTGCAGGGCGGTGGCGACGTCGGCGTGGGGGGCGCCGGTGCGTTCGATGAGGGCGCTTTGCAGCAGCGTCGGCACCCCGCCGAACGCCAGCCCCCACACCGCGGCCGCCACCAGCACTACCGGGGGCGACGTGCCCGCGGCCCCGAGTCCGGCCATCGCCGCGCCCACTCCCGCGAGCGCGGACACCAGCGCCGCCCGCGGCCGCCCGTCGATGAACACCCCCGTCAGCCACACCCCCGCCACCGTCGCCGCCCCGAACACCAGCAGCACCCCGCCCGCCTCCATCGCCGCCCGCCGGGCGAGCGGCGCGAGGTAGGTGTAGACGGCCTGGTGGGCGAGTAGGACGACCAGCGTCACCGACAGCCAGGCCCGCACTCCTGGCAGGGCCGCCACCGACCGCAACGGCAGCCGCCGCGCCGCGGCCTGGCCCGGCACGGGCGGCACCGCGCGCGCCACCCACAGCGCCAGCAGCGCAGCCGCGACGGCCAGCACTCCGAACGCGGCCCGCCACCCGGCCGCCTGCGCCAGCGCGCTGCCGGCCGGTAGTCCCGCGCACAACGCCAGCGTGATCCCCGCCGAGACGATCGCGATGGCCCGCCCGCGCCGCTCGGCGGGCACCAGCCGGGCCGCGTACCCGATGAGCATCGCCCACAGCGTGCCGCCCGCCACCCCGGCCAGCAGCCTCAGCGCGAACGTCAGCGGGTACGACGATGACAGCGCGGTCGCGGCGTTCAGCAGCGCGAAGCAGCCCAGCACCGCCAGCAGCACCGGGCGGCGCGGCAGCGAACGCACCGCCGCGGTGATCGGGATCGCCGACAGGAACGAGGTCAGCGCGTAGCCGGTGACCAGGAAGCCCGCCTGGCCGGGCGATACCGACAGCTCCCGGCTGAGCTGGGGCAGCAGGCCGGCGGGCAGGAGTTCGGTGACGACGGCGGTGAAGGCCGCGCACGACAGCGCCGCCAGCGCCCCCGCCGGAAGCCGGGTGGTCGACATGCGGCTATCGTGAAACCTTCACATCAGTGTGAAGGCAAACGTGGGGGCGGGCATGCGGATCGGCGAGCTGTCGCGGCGCACCGGGGTGCCTGCCCGGATGCTGCGCTACTACGAGGAACAAGGCCTGCTGGAACCCGGACGGGCCGACAACGGCTACCGCCTCTACGGCGCGACGGCGATCTACCGGGTGCAGCAGATCCGCGGCCTGCTCGACTCCGGCCTCACCACGGAGATCATCCGCCGTATCCTGCCGTTCCTGGACGCCGGCGACATCCACCTGCACCCCCACTGTCTCACCCCGGAACTGGCCGCCCTCCTGCAGGCCGAGGCCGACCGCATCACCGCCCGCATCGACTGCCTGGCCCGCAACCGCGACGCCCTCCTGCGCTATCTGTCCGCCGTCCGCGGCTGACCCCCCCCCTTGTTTTCGCCGCGGTACGGCGCGCGGCGGCGGACAACCGGTGGAAGGCCCGCGGGCCGCCTCGCCACGGTCGGCCGGATGCGCGTCGTGTGGCTGTGCGGGCCGTCCTGGCCGGACGCGTGCGCCTGCGCTCTCACCCCGCCGCAGGTGGCAGTGCGGGTGCTGCGGGCCGCGTGGCGGGCGGGCCGGTGAGGAAGGGGGTCAGCAGGCCGGGCAGGGTCTGTTCGGCGAAGCGCACGCCCTCGCCCATGAACACGTCCTTGACGTGGTAGACGCCGCGCCCGCCCGGGGTGGTGGCGCTGAGCCGGCACAGGGTGGAGCGGCGGTGCCAGGCCCATCGGGTGAAGGTCCAGCCGATGATCCCGCCGCGGCGTAGCGCGATGGTGCGGCGTTTGAGGGTGCCGTGGCGGGTGACCAGGTAGGGGCCGGTCAGGCCGTGGCCGAGGTTGCGGTAGGCGTCGCGCGCCAGCAGGAGCCCGCCCGCGCCCGCCGCCGGCGTGGCGATCCAGGCGAGCGTGAGCAGCGGCGGCCACAGCCACGCCCCCAGCGCCGCCAGGAGCGCGCCCAGCGCGGCGGCGGCCAGCAGCGCCCAGCGCACCCGGCGCGCCAGCGCGAGCCGGGGGTGGGCCAGGAGCCGGACGGTGCGGGCGGGGTTGTCGGCTTCGCGCAGGACGGCGGCGGCGACCCGGTGGGCGTGGGCGATCGGCGCGGGCGGCAGCAGGGCGCTGGCGTTGAAGGCGCGCATCTCCTGTTCGGCGCTGCCGGAGCCGGTGACGACGGCGTAGGTGGAGGCGGCGCCGGCGGTGCGCAGCAGCAGCGGTTCGGCGATCTCGACGCCGTGCAGGCGTTCCTCCTGCAGGGTGGCCGAGCGGGTGACGAACAGGCCGCGGGTGGCGCGCAGGCCGCCGTCGGGTTCGCGCACCAGGCGGAAGTTCCACCACGTCTCGGTGGCCAGGGCCAGGGTGGCGGTGATGCCGGCCAGCAGGAGCCCGAGCGCGGTCAGGGAGCCGACGAGCAGGAGGTCGGAGCGGCCGAGCCAGTCGATGAGGCGGGGGATCAGGACGGTGTCGGGTTCGTAGCCGAGCAGGTCCAGGCCCTGGTAGGTGGCGCCGAGCGCGCCGACGCCGAGGGCGGGGGTGGCGACCGACAGTGGCGCCAGCCGCAGCCAGCGCCGCTGCCCGAGCGCGATCGTCTGCTCGCCTGCGGCGCCGTCGCGGCGGATGAGGGCCGCGCGCAGCGCCTGGGCCTGGCCTCGGGGCAGCGCGTTGAGGGTCAGGGCCGCCTGCTGGTCGGAGGAGGTACGGTGGCCGGTCTCGACCTTGACCACCGCCAGGGAGAACACGCGCTGCAGCGGGTTGGCGCTCAGCTCGACGCTGCGCACGCGGGCGCGGGGGATGGAGCGATGGCGGCGCAGCAGGACCCCGGTGCGCATCTCGATGTGCTCGTCCGTCAGCCGGTAGCGGGTCTTGGCCCACAGCAGCGCCTCGTAGGCGATCCCGGACAGCACCAGCGGGACCGGCGCGCTCAGCCACCAGGGGGCCTCGCGCCACCACAGCACCGCCAGCGCGGCCACCATCACCCCGGCGCACCAGGCGGCCGCCACCCAGATGATCCGCACGTCCAGCCGCCGCCAAGGCGGATCGGTGTGGGGGTTCACGCGGCGTCGCCGCCCCGGGCGCGGGCGGCCAGATCCTCGGCCAGCAGCCGCGCGTCCTCGTGGTCCAGGCCGTCGATCGTCAGCGCCCCGGCCGCCGAGGCGGTGGTCACCACCACGCTCGACAGCCCGAACAACTGCTGCAGTGGCCCGCGCAGCGTGTCCACCGTCTGGATGCGTTCCATCGGCGCGATCCGCCACTGCTCGCGCACCCATCCGGCCCGCGTGAACACCGCCTCCCGCGCCACCTCCCACCGGTGCACCCGCATCCGCCACGGCGGCATCACCAGGATGTAGAACAAGCCGGGAACGGCCACGATGGCGGCCGCCAGCAGCAGCCACCGCCGGGCGGGCGTGATCAGCAGCGCGAGCAGCACCAGCAGCAGCACCGGCGGCAGCACGCTCACCACGGCCTGGGCCAGCCACCAGCCGAACGCGCGTTCGTCGGGGCTTCGGCTGGGCGGTCGCAGAGTGTCCATGACGACCACGGTAGGGCGGGCGGGTGGAGGGCGGAATCCGGCTGCACGCACCCCCCGGGGTGGAGGTAGGTACACCCCGGGCGGAAATATTGGAGTGCATGGCAAAAAGAGAGTGTGGTTGGATTTCTTCCCGTGAGTGAAGGCCTGCGCGAACGCAAGAAGCAGCGCACCCGCCGCCACCTGTCCCAGGTGGCCATGGCGCTGTTCGTCGAGCGCGGCTTCGACGCGGTCACCGTCGCCGAGGTCGCCGCGGCCGCCGAGGTGGCGGTCAACACCGTCTACAACTACTTTCCGGCCAAGGAGGACCTCGTCCTGCCGCCCGAACAGGCCTCACCGGGCCGCCTGGCCGCGATCGTGGCCGCCCGCCCGGCCGGGGTGAGCGCCGCCCGCGCCGTGCTCGACCACCTGCGCGAGGAGGTACGGCGCCGCGACCGGAACCTGGGCCTGAGCGAGGGGTTCGCCCCGGTCTACCTCATGATGCGCGCCGCCCCCACCCTCACCGCCCGCCTGGAGGAACTGGGCCGCCAGATGAGCGAGGAACTGGCCGCCCGGCTGGCCGACGAACACCCCGGCGACCGGCCGGCCGCGCGCGTGATCGCCTGGCAGCTCGGGGCGGTGCACGCGCTGGTCTACACCGAGATCGGCGCCCGCGTGGCCGCCGGCCAGCCGCCCGGCCAGATCGCCGACGCCGTGCTCGGCCTCCTGGACGCGGCCGAGTCCGCGCTCGGGCGGCCGCTGCTCGGCTACGCCGTACGAAAGGACGAACCCCCATGTTCCGTGTGACCGTGCGAGGCAGCTTCGGCCCCCTCGACGAGCAGGCCCGAGCGGCGATCGAGGCCGCGGCAGGACCCGCCTACACCCCCGCGGGGACCTTCACCCACGACGCCACCATGGCCGCCTTCACCTTCCGCTGCCAGGTGGCCGCCGGACCCGCCGACGGCGAGGCCGAAGCCGGGCAGGCGGCCCTGGCGGCGCTGGCCGCGCACGGACTGCCGCACCGGGTGCTGAACCTCGCCGTGACCGACCTGCGCCAGGTCAAGATCCGCCGCCGGTGAGCGGGCGGGCCCGGCGCAGCCCCGCGTACTCCAGCACCGCGTAAACCGCCACCACGACCGCGCCCACCAGCACGAACGCCACCCCCAGCGCGGTCAGCTCCAGCAGCGGCGAGGAGCCCTCAGAGCGGCGGCTTGGGGGAGCGCAGCAGCGGATGGGCCCGCATGGCCACCTCCAGCTCACCCGGCAGCTCATCGCGGTAACGGCCCAGCGTCGACAGGTCACTGTGACCCAGCACCCGCCGCACCGCGTCCATGTCGACCGCGTCAGCCAGCAGATGCGTCGCCGTCGTATGCCGCAGCCCGTGCGGCGTCACCGACCGGCGCCGCTCCGGATCCACCCGGGCCTGCACCCGGTCGATCACCGCCTGCACGTCACCGCGCGCCAGCCGCCGCCCCCGCCACGACAACAGCAACGCCTTCTCCTGCGGCGGCCCCGCCCCCCGCTCACCCAGCAGGTACGCCTCCAGCGCCCCCGCCACGCCCTCCGGCAACGGCACATCCCGCGTACGCCCGCCCTTGCCGAAGATCCGCCAGTAGCGCACCCCGTCGTTGGTGTAGAAGTCCTCCACATTGGCCCGCACCAGCTCCGACACCCGCGGCCCCACCGCCGCCAGCAGCAACACGATCAGCCCGTCGCGCAGCGGCATCCGCTGATCGCGGCGCCCCTCACCCTCCTGCCCGCCCAGCTCCCGCGCCGCCCCGATCAGCCCCTGCGCCTGCTCACGCGTCAGCGCCCGCCGCTCGGCCCGCAGCCCGCCCCGCTCGCGCGCGCTGACCGTCACCGCCGCCATCGGATTGATCTGCACCCACCCGGCCAGCGTCGCGTGCTTGAACAACGCCGAGATCGACCGGCGAAAACGCGCCTGCGACGAGGCGCTCTGCAACGACGTGCCCGGCGCCGCCCGCACCGCCTGCCCGTCCTGCGGTGAGCGCCGCCCGTCCGGCTTGCGCGCGAACGCCAGCAGCACCGCGTCGACGTCCTCGCCGCTCAGGTCGTCGAGCACCGCACCGTCCCCCGCCAGCGCCACCAGCGTCGCCACGTCGCGCGCGTAGACCTCCGCCGTGGCCGGCGACAGCGCCCCCGTCACCGTCTTGGCCCGCACCAGCTCCACATAGCGCGCCACCGCCTCCGCCACCGTCAACCGGTTGAGCTCCGCCGGCCGCACCCGCCCACCTCCACCTCTGGACCACGCCACCATGGAAAGATCCACAGCCGACGGTAGCGACCGGCACCGACAAAATCGATCGGCTCTCACCCACGGGGGAACACCACCTTGCCGCACATCGCCATGGTCAGCATCCCGGCACCCGGCCACGTCAACCCGAGCCTGGAGGTCATCCGCGAACTCGCCGCCCGCGGCCACCACGTCACCTACGCCAACGCCCCCTCCTACCGCGACATCGTCCAGGCCGCCGGCGCCACCCACCTCCCCTACACCTCGCTGCTGCCCCAGGGCGCCGCCTGGCCCGAGGACACCATCGCCCAGCTCGACCTGTTCCTGCGCGACAACGTCTCCATGACCCCGCAACTGCGCGCCGCCTACACCGGCCGGCGCCCCGACCTGTTCCTCTACGACATCGGCGCCGCCCCCGCCCGTGTCCTGGCCGAACAGTGGAACATCCCCGCCATCCAGCTCTCACCCACCTACGTCGCCTGGGACGGCTACGAAACCGACATGGCCCCCGTGATCGAACAGCTGTACGCCACCCCCGAAGGCGCCGACTACCACCGCCGCGCCGGGCAATGGCTGCGCGAGGAGGGCATCGCCACCCCGCACGCCGACTTCGTCGGCCGCCCGCCCCGCTGCCTCGTCCTCATCCCGCGCGCCCTGCAACCCCACGCCGAACGCGTCGACCCCGCCGTCTACACCTTCATCGGCCCCTGCCTGGGCGAGCGCGGCACCTGGAGCCCGCCCGCCGGCGTCGGCAAGATCCTGCTCATCTCCCTCGGCTCCGCCTTCACCGACCAGCCCGCCTTCTACCGCACCTGCCTGCGCGCCTTCGGCGGCCTGCCCGGCTGGCACGTCATCATGCAGATCGGCCGCCGCCTGAGCGCCGCCGACCTCGGCCCCATCCCCGCCAACGTCGAGATCCACCCCTGGGTCGAACAGCTGGCCATCTTGCGCCGGGCCGACGCCTTCCTCACCCACGCCGGCATGGGCGGCGCCGGCGAGGGCCTGGCCTGCGGCGTCCCCATGATCGCCGTCCCGCAGGGCGTCGACCAGTTCGCCAACGCCGACCACCTCGTCGCGCTCGGCGTGGCCCGCCGCATCGACACCGGCGACGCCACCCCCGGACTCCTGCGCGGCGCGCTGCACGAGCTCACCACCGACCCGCAGGTCGCCGCCCGGCTGGCCGCCGTCCGCCACGAACTCACCGTCGAGGGCGGCGCCCGGCACGCCGCCGACCTCATCGAAGCCGCCCTCTGAGGCCGCGGGGCCGTACCCTCACCCCGGGGGTACGGCCCCGCCCAGGGCGAACACGCCCGGCCCGCGCACCGAGGCCAGGCCTACTCCAGGACCACCTTCTGGTAGACCTCCAGCTCCCGCACCTCCACCGTCAGCTGCACCCGCACCCCCGTCACCGGCCGCACCCACCGCGCCAGCAGCTCCACCGCCACCTGACCCAGCCGCCGCCGCACCTCCTCCGCGCGCCCCGGCAAGATCGCCACCTGCGCGTGCACGATCGCCTCCCGCGCGTCCCCATCGGCGATGACCGCGTCGTCGATCCGGTAGAAGCGCGACTTGAACGCCTCCACCCGCCCCCCGACGACCGCCGCGCCCTGCTCATGCAACGCCAGCGCGAAGGCCCGCCGATCGAACGCCTCCCGCAACACGGCCGAATACTCCACGGTGACCTGCGGCATCCCGCTCACTCCCTTTCGCCCGGATACGCCCGCACGACGCTCACCCCTGCCGGAGACGCACGCCAGGTCACCGGCGGGGGAGTGCGGCGGCGGCGCTCTCCAGGTCGTCGACGCCGCCGGACATGACCGTGCCCCCCGGCAAACGGACGACCACCCCAGCAGGAATGGTGACATGTAACAGAAACCCGTGCTAGCTTCCCCGTTACATGTAACGAAAGCTGTGAGGGAACCACCATGTTCGCCATCGTGCTCGCCCTGGGTGCCAGCCTCGGCTGGGGAGTCTCCGACTTCCTCGGCGGCCTCAAAAGCCGCACCCTGCCCGTCCTGACCGTGCTCCTGATCTCCCAGAGCACCGCACTCGTCCTGCTCACCCTCATCGCCGCCACCCGCGCGGCCGCCCCACCCGACGCCGCCACCCTCGGCCACGCCGCCATCGCCGGACTCGGCGAACTCGCCGGCATCGCCGCCCTCTACCGCGGACTGGCAGTCGGCACCATGTCCATCGTCGCCCCCGTCGCCGCCACCGCGCCCGCCGTCCCCCTGCTCATCGGACTGGCCACCGGCCAGATCCCCGGCCCCCTCCAGCTCACCGGCCTGGCCCTGGCCATGCTCGGACTGGCCGCCACCTCCTACCGGCCCGGCACGAGCACCGGCCCCACCGCCTCCACCCTGCCGAGCATCCTGTACGGCCTGCTCGCCGCCGCCGGCTTCGGAACCTTCTTCCACACCATGCACCACGCCGGCCAGGGCGACGTCGGCTGGGCCCTGCTGACCGCCCGCCTCACCTCGGTCCTCGCCCTGGCCGCCGTCATCATCGTCACCCGCCACCGCGTCCGCGTCCGCGCCACCGACCTGCCCCACCTGGCCGCGATCGGCGCCCTCGTCATCGTCGCCGACTTCCTCTACACCACCGCCTCAACCCTCGGCCCGGCCGGCGTCGCGGCCGTCCTGGCCTCCCTGCACACCATCGTCACCATCGCCCTGGCCCGCATCATGCTCAAAGAACGACTCCGGCGCGCCCAGCAGATCGGCATCGCCATCTCCCTCATCGGCGTCCTGGCCATCTCCGCCGGCTGACAGCACGCGCCGCCGTACCGCTCAGATGTCGCGGAACGTCTCGATCTGCGCGCCCACCGCGTTCAGCCGCTCCGCCAGCTCCTCATACCCCCGGTTGATCACATACACGTTCCGCAGCACCGACGTGCCCTCGGCCGCCAGCATCGCCAGCAGCACCACCACAGCCGGACGCAACGCCGGCGGGCACATCATCTCCGAACCCCGCCACCGCGTCGGCCCCTCCACCAGCACCCGATGCGGATCCAGCAGCTTCACCGACGCCCCCAGCCGCGTCAGCTCCGTCAGATAGATCGCCCGGTTGTCATACACCCAGTCATGAATGAGCGTCGACCCCTGCGCCACCGCCGCAATAGCCGCAAAAAACGGCACATTGTCGATGTTCAGCCCCGGAAACGGCATCGGATGAATCTTGTCGATGGGGGAGACCAGCTTCGACGGCCGCACCGTCAAATCCACCAGCCGCGTACGCCCGTTCGCCGCCGCATACTCCCCGCCCCGATCATGATCGAGGCCCATCTCCTCCAGCACCGCCAGCTCGATCTCCAAAAACTCCACCGGAACCCGCCGAATCGTCAGCTCCGACGACGTCACCACCGCCGCCGCCAGCAAACTCATCGCCTCCACCGGATCCTCACTGGGGGAGTAGTCCACATCCCGATCGATGACCGGCACCCCATGCACCGTCAACGTCGTCGTCCCCACACCCTCGACCTTCACCCCCAGCTCCTCCAAGAAGAAGCACAGGTCCTGCACCATGTAATTCGACGACGCATTACGGATCACCGTCACCCCGTCATGCCGCGCCGCCGCCATCAGCGCGTTCTCCGTCACCGTGTCCCCACGCTCGGTCAGCACGATCGCCCGCTTCGGCGACACCCCGCCATCCACCTGCGCGTGATAGAACCCGCCCGTCGCCGTGATATCCAACCCGAAATGCCGCAACGCCGACATGTGCGGCTGCACCGTCCGCGTCCCCAGATCACACCCACCCGCATACGGAATCCGGAACCGCCCCGTCCGATGCATCAACGGCCCCAAAAACATGATCACACTCCGGGTACGGCGCGCCGCCTCCGTATCCATCGCCTCCAGCTCCAACCGGCCAGGCGGCACGATCTCCAGATCACTACCCTCATTGATCCACCGCGCCCGCACCCCGATCGACGCCAGCACCTCCAAAATCCGGTAGACCTCCTCGATCCGCGCCACCTTCCGCAAAGTCGTCCGCCCCGCGTTCAGCAACGACGCGCACAACAACGCCACACACGCGTTCTTCGACGTCTTCACATCGATGCCGCCCGACAACCGCCGCCCACCGACCACCCGCAAATGCATCGGCCCCGCATACCCCAGCGACACGATCTCACTGTCCAGCGCCTCACCAATCCGAGCGATCATCTCAAGACTGATGTTCTGATTACCCCGCTCAATCCGGTTCACCGCACTCTGACTCGTCGCCAACGCCTCCGCCAACTGCAGCTGCGTCCAACCACGATGCTGACGCGCATCCCGAATCAGCCGCCCGATCCGCGCAAGATAGTCATCCGCCATAGCGCGACAACCTATCTCACATATGAGATGCCGCCGCCCCCCACCCCTCCCGATGCACCGCCAAATACCCCGGCGTCACCTCCGCCCGCACCTTCCGCACAAAAGCCGACCGCGCCGCCCGAAAACCCCGCCGGTCATCGAACATGTCCCGGCTCATCTCCGCCAGCTCCTCCACCCGATACGCATCCAACGGCTTACGCCGCTCATCATCGGCACGCGCCGCCCCCTTCGCCGCCACCAGCGCCTCCCACTCCGCCCCCGACGCCAGCCGCTCCGCGAACTCCAGCACCGACCGCTCGAACTCCAACCGGCCCCCACCCAGCACATGATCAGCCAGCCCCAGCTCCACCGCCTCAGCCGCCCCCACCGGCAACGCCCCCTCCGTCAACCGCTCCGCCGCGGCCACCCCCACCCGCCGCGCCAGCACATACGTCCAGAACTCACTCCCGTACAACCCCATCGTCCGATAATGCGGATTCAGCACCACCCCCTCCCGCACCAGCACCCGATCCGCACCCAGCGCCATCATCACCCCGCCCGCGCCCGCACTACCCCCCACCGACGCCACCACCACCTGCCCCGAACACTCGATGATCTCCCGGCACACCGCGTTGATCGCATTGATGTTCATCCACGCCTCCAGCTCCGGATGCGCCGCCGCCTCGATCACATTCAAATGAATGCCATTCGAAAACGTCTCCCCACCCCGCACCACCAGCACCCGCGTGTCCTGCTCACCCGCATACCGCAACGCCGCCGCCAACCTCCGGCACTGATCCGTCGACATCGCCCCGTTGTAGAAGTCGAAACTCACCACCCCCACACCCGCACTGCGCTCATACGTGATCTCCGTATAACCCGCACGCTCCTCCAGATGACCCACCCGATCACCCAGCACCATCACCGCCGGCAACTTCACCCCATCCGCACGATCCAGCCGCAGATGACCCACCCACACCGTCCCATCACCGGTATGCACCAGCACCGCCCCCTCACGCCGCGCCGCCACCGCACCCGGCCGCCCCACCAGCGCCGGACCCCGATACACGTCGAACACCCGCACCGCCAGCCCGCACAACTCCGCCCGGCCACCCGGCGCCCCATCGGCCGCCCGCACCCGCCGCACGATCACCTCCGTCGGCTCCGACCACGACACCACCCGATCCGCATGCCGCATCGCCGGACGCAACCGCCCCACCACCTCAGGCCGCCCATAATCCAGCGGCACCGGCACGAACCCCGCCTCACCCGCCTTCTGCGCCACCTCCAGCACCAGCTCCACCGCCGCGTCCGCCACCGGCCCGTTGTACAAAGCCGACTTACGCGGCGCCTCCACCGGCAGCGGGAACATCCGATACCCCCAGATCGGCCCCGCGTCCATCTCCGCCACCGCCTGCAACGCCGTCACCCCCCACTCCGGCTCCGCATCCGCGATCGCCCAGTCCAGCGACGACGGCCCCCGGTCCCCGGGCGGACCCGGATGAATGATCACCACCCGGTGCCGCTGCCACAACAACCCCGGCACCTTCTCCTTCAAAAACGGACAAATAACCAAATCCGGCTTCGCCAGCTCCGCCGCCTCGAGCATCACCCGCTCCGACAGCGCCAACTCCACGCTCACCTCATGACCGGCACGCCGCAACTCCAGCCACGCACGCTGGGTCAGGCCATTGAAAGACGAGCAAAGCAACAGGATGCGCAACGGAAACAGCCTCCGGACGATCGCGATGAAGGACGACACCCCGCCGACAACGGGGGAGAGGGCGGGCGGGGGACACCCCTCAGATGGCCGCACCCGGGCGGCGGACCTCAAGGGTTTCGGCAGCCCCAAATGACCCGTACATGCCACAAGATGTTGACACGAACCGGCACTCCCCGCTGACAATTCACGCAAAATCACCAACTATCTGGTACGGCGAAGCCAGGGGAGTGGCCCCACCCTGCGGAAAAGCCCATCAAAAGCCCCCTCCGACACGATGGACCCCTGATCTGACCCCCACACGGAAGGTCGATGTCATGCGTCTACGCGTCCCGCTCCTGCTCGCCGCCGTCGCCGCCACGGGCCTGCTCACCGCCACACCGGCCACCGCGGCACCGGCGGCGACGGTGCCCTACGCGGCCGACTCCGGCGACTCGTGCAAGCGCGGTTCCACCGAGGGGACCCTGGAATGGGTCACCGGGCCCGTCATCAGGCCCACGGTCAAGGTGGCGGGAACCCTGTCCGACGAGCGCGCGTTCTCCACCTGCGCGCCCGACGACATGTACAGCCGGGCCAGTTTCAGCGCCTACCACGGGGCGGACAAGGTGGCCGGCGGGCAGGTCAAGGCCGACGACGCCACCGTCCCGGTCGCGCTGACGCTGGCCGACGCCTCGGGCGTGCGGCCGATCGACCGGGTCGTGGTGCAGGTGTGCCGCTACAGCAACAGCCCCGTCGGCATCGGCTATTGCGGTCCCGCGCAGGAGTACAAGGCCCCGTGACGGCCCCTTTCCGCGCGCATTAGCTATACCGGACAGAATTCACCTTCTGTCCGGTATAGCCTATTTTGGGGTTATTTAGCGGCGGGTGGTTCAGAGGCGGCGGACGAAGCGTGCGGCGGCGCGATGACTCATGCCGGTCTCGCCGCGAACCAGGAAGACCGCCTCCTGCACCTGTCCGAGCGCCTTCATCTCCAGCGCCTGGCCGACCAGGTCGGCGCTGGGGGCGGGGCGGTTGCGGGGGCGGCGGGTGAGCCGGGCGGCCAGCACGATGAGCCAGATGGCACCGGCCGCCACGACGCCGGTGAGCGCGACGAGGGCCGTAGTCGACATGGCCTGCGTGCTGCCCGCGCCGGACGAGATCATGCACGCGCGCCCGCCGGACTTGCCAGGGACGCCTGCGGCGGGGCGTCGCCGTGCCCGCGTCCGTCGTGCCGTGCCCGCCGTGCTGTGCGACGGGGTTCTGCGGGCGGGCCCTGGACGCGGCGCGCGCTCGCGGCGTGGGTGAGGCGTTGCGGCAGGATGGCTTGTGTGGGGTTTTCCCGGGTCGGGCCGATCGTCCGCGTTTGCTCGATAATGTACATTATGTCAAGTTAACGTGATCTTGACCCTCGTCTCGGCGCGCCCCCTTGTCTGGGGCCACTTGTGCCGGTGCGTCCCGCCGCTCCCGTCGCCGAGCGCCTGTGACGGGGAAGAGTGCCCGCCCCGGGGACGGTTGATCCGGCTGACGGCCCCAGGCTCCCTCGGCTCGTTGACGCACTCGTCCGCCGCGACTGTGTGACCCCCGGACGGCCTGGGTCGTGTGGGCGGCGAAGGCGTGTGGGTGGTCGTGACTCATGGTGGCGGTCCCCCGGCGCGCGCCGGCGGCCGGGCGTGAACGCCGGGGTAATGCGGTGTGGCGGGAGAGTTGGGCTCCGCTCCCCCGCGGGTGGCCGGCAGCGGTCGGTTGTCATCTCATTTCTTTGCGTGCCTGCCATATTCCTGTGTGAATTTCCGGAAAGTGATTGCCCGTGAAGCGTTAAAGCGGTTGACCGCAATCCGGATAATCGCGCGATGGCCTGGGTGGCCTGGGGATTCATGCGTTCAACTGTCGAAATTTGCACCATCTCACGTGTTGGTCGGGAATTGACAGGTGCGGGCTTCTGGCGTGATGATCCATCGGTGGGCGAGGCCGTAAAAGATGGCCTTGTTCGGACATTCACTGAAATGTCCTTTGTGTGCTCCGGGCCCGGTGGGGGCGCTGGGGGGTGGTCCCCCGGACTCGGCTGCCGCATGCCCGCGCCGCTCCGGTGCGCGGGCATGCGGCCTTACTCCCTGTGCCCGGTGGGTGGCTTCTCCCCCACACCGGTGGGCATGGTGGACACGTCTGTGCGTTGGTGGCGGGCGCGCAGCCGCTGTGGTCGGGGGCGGAGCCGGCCGGGGACGCCATGGCGTGGAGCGGCTGCCGACCCTGGGGTATGAGGTGCGGGCGGCGGGTAGCGGTGGGGTGCGGGTGCGGCCGGCGGCGTTGCGGGGTCGGTGGTGGGGCGCGGGTCGCCGGCGGCGGGGGTTGACGAGGAATCTTGACGAGTCGTTGAAATGCCGCCTTGGATGGTTTTGGTGCGCTTACTCTGGATATCTGGTACGCGTCCGGAAGGGGACCCGCATGGGGAACGAAGTGTTGTGCCAGGTGTGTCAGGGGGTGCTGCCGGCGACGGGTCGTGAGTCGTATACGGCGGCGCGTGGGCGGTTGATCGTGTCGAACGGGTATTGCCAGGGTGGGTGCGCGGAGCGTGCCGAGCCGGCGGTGCGGGCGGTTCGGGTGGGTGCGGCGCCGGGTGCGCCGGCTCCTGCGGCTCCTGCTCCGGCTCCGGTGGGCGCTCCCCCGGTGGCGCGGGTGCGGGGTTAGCTCTCGTGCCAGTAGTCCCTGGTTTGTAGGGCGCGGCCGTCGCTGTCGAAGGTGATGAAGACGCAGCCGGCCAGGGTGTGGTCGCCGTCGGTGACGCGGTATTCGATGGCGGCGTGGTTGCCGTCCACCATGGGTGGGTCGAAGTGTGCGCGGGGTGCGTGTTCTTCGGCGAAGGATCGGTGGATGTAGGCGGCGATCTCTGCTTTTCCGCGGTGGGGTGGGCGGAAGGGCATGGAGGTGTGGACGGCGTCGTCGGCGTAGAGGGTGAGGATGGCGTCGGCGTCGTGGTGGGTCCAGCCGTGTTGCCAGGTGTCGGCGAAGTGCCGGGCGTGGGCGCGGGTGTCGGGCATGGGGTGATCGTAGGGGCGCCGTGGGGGTGCCAGGGGGCCGGGGCGCGTACGGCGGGCGGGGTGTGCCGTTGGAGCGGGCGCACGCGCACTGACGGGGGTCAGGGGCGGCGGGTGGCGATGGCGTCGAGTTCGAGGGTCACGTGGGGGCTGATCATGAGGGTGGTGGCGGCGTTCCAGTTGACGTGCCAGTCGTGGCGGTTGACGGTGAGGGCGGCTTTGAGGCGGGGGCCGTCGTCGGTGGCGCGGTAGTGCAGGTCCAGGGTGATGGGCCGGGTGGTGCCGCGGATGGTGAGGTCCGCGGTGAGGGCGAAGCTGGTGGGGGTGCGCCGGCGCACGTCGGTCGAGGTGAGGGTGATGGTGGGGTGGTCGGCCAGGCGCAGGAAGTGGGTGAGCAGGTGCTGGTCGCGCTGGGGGTTGCGGGTGTGGAGGCTGTGGGTGTGGATGGTGAGGTCGATGGTGGAGTTGGCGGGGGTTTCGGCGTCGAGGTAGGCGTGGGCGTCGTATGAGGTGAAGTGTCCGTGGACGCGGCTGGCCATGGCGTGGCGGGCGGTGAAGCCGATGCGGGTGCGGGCGGGGTCGAGGGTGTAGGCGCCGGTGAGCGCGCTGAGCTTGGTCATGGTCGTTCGACGAGGTGGGCGGGCGGAATGTGAGGTGCCGGTGTGACCTCACATTTGGTGGTGGTGTTTCGTCGTAGGGGTGACGGCACAGCCACCTGAGGAGGTCGGGGACCTGATGAGCAGCCCTGTGGATCCGAGCCTGAGCGCGGTCATGAGTGAGCGGCGGCAGTTGATCAGTCTGGCGTATCGGCTGCTGGGGTCGCTGGCTGATGCCGAGGATGTGGTGCAGGAGACGTATGTGCGCTGGTATGCGATGTCGCGGGAGCGGCAGGAGGCGATCGAGTCTCCGGGGGCGTGGCTGACGAAGGTGGCCAGCCGGATCTGCCTGGATGTGCTGGGTTCTGCGCGGGCGCGGCGGGAGTCGTATGTGGGTGAGTGGCTTCCGGAGCCGTTGCCGGATCGTACGGATTGGGCGGCGGGGCGGCTGGGTGGAGCGGTGGTCGATCCGGCGGATCGGGTGACGCTGGATGAGTCGTTGAACATGGCGTTTCTCGTGGTGCTGGAGTCGATGACGCCGGCGGAGCGGGTGGCGTTCATCTTGCATGATGTGTTCCGGTATTCCTTCGCCGAGGTGGGCGAGATCGTGGGGCGTAGTGCGGGGGCGTGCCGTCAGCTGGCTTCTTCGGCGCGGCGGCGGGTGCGGGAGGCGCAGGTGCCGCGTACCGCGGTGGCGCGGCAGGCGGGTGTGGTGCGGGAGTTCAAGCGGGCGTGGGAGTCCCAGGACATCGAGGCGCTTTTGGGGTTGCTGGCTCCGGATGCGACGGCGGTGGGTGACGGCGGCGGTGTGGTGAGTGCGGCGTTGCGTCCGGTGGAGGGTGCGCGGGCGATCGCGGGTTACATCGTGGAGATCGCACGGCTGGTTCCGGGGCTGTCGGTGGTGGAGCGCACGGTCAATGGCCGGCCTGGTCTGGTGGCCGTGCAGGAGGGGGTCACGGTGGTGGTGATGGCGTTCGAGGTCGCCGGTGATCGGATTCAGCGCATCTGGGGTGTGCGTAATCCGCACAAGCTGCGTTCGTGGAGCATGGACTGAGCTGTCGCCTCGGGGGTTCGGCGGGAAAGGGTTCTGATCGTGATTCTGGTGACGGGTGCCAGTGGCAATGTGGGCGCTTGTGTGGTGCGTGAGCTGCTGGAGGCGGGTGAGAAGGTACGGGTGCTGACGCGTGATCCGGCGGCGCACGTCTTCCCCGAGGGGGTCGAGGTCGTGGCGGGTGATCTGCGGCGGCCGGAGTCGTTGCCGGTGGCGCTTTCGGGGGTGGAGCGGGTGTTCCTGTTCCCGGTGTTCGATGCGGCCGGTGCTTTCTGCGTGGCGGCGCGGCAGGCGGGTGTGGGGCAGGTGGTGGTGCTGTCGTCGTCGGCGGTGACGTTCGCGCGTCCGGGGTGGGTGGGTGAGCAGCATCTGCGGGTGGAGGAGGCGGTGCGGGCGTCGGGGCTGGCGTGGACGTTCGTGCGGCCGGACGCGTTCATGACCAATGATCTGGCGTGGGCGCCGCAGATCGCCGCGGGCGGGGTGGTGCGGGGGGTGTACGGCGGGGCGGCGCTGGCGCCGGTGGATCCGCGTGACGTCGCGGCGGTGGCGGTGCGGGCGTTGGTGGATCGGCTGGTGGGTGAGGCGTTCGTGCTGACGGGGCCGCAGTCGCTGACGCAGGTGGAGCGGGTGCGGATCATCGGTGAGACGGTGGGGCGGCCGTTGCGGTTTGAGGAGGTGGCGCGGGAGGTGTTCGTGGAGCGGGCGGTGGGGCATGGGATGCCGGCGCCGGTGGCGGCCGAGCTGGTGGAGGGGCTGGCGGCGCGGGTGGGCGTGGTGGCGGAGGTGTCGCCGGTGGTGGAGCGGGTGACGGGGCGGGCGGCGTTGACGTATGCGCGGTGGGTGGCGTATCGGGCGGCGGCTTTCGGGGGCTGATCGGGAGGGTCGGGGAGCATCGAGGTCCTCCGAACGGCGGGGCGGGCCGGGGTCAGGTGGTCCCGGGCGCGAGCCGGGTCGGGCTGGGTGCCGGTGTGCCGTCGTGGGCGGGGGCGGGTGTGGGGAGTGTGCGGGCGAGTTCGGCGCCGGTGGTGGTGAGGCGGTACAGGTGGCGGGCGGGGCGTCCGCGGGGCGGGTCGCTTTCCCAGGAGGTTTCGACGAGGTCGCGTTCGGCGAGGCGGATGAGGATGGGGTAGACGGTGCCGGCTTTCAGGTCGAGGGTGCGGCACAGGTCGTAGCCGTGGCTCCGGTCCGTGCCTTTGCGGGCGAGGGCGGTGAGGATGGCCGCGGTCTGTCGTGAGGGGCGTCGTGCGGGAGGATGGTCGCATGGTGGTGAAGGACGGCGGGCGGTGGAATCACAACATCCATTTCCATCCCCGCATCCTGAGCGCACTCCCCCACGATGCCCGGCGCGCCCTCGACGTCGGCTGTGGTGAGGGCATGCTCGCCCGCGAGCTGCGGCGCCGCGTGCCGCGGGTGACCGGCATCGACCTCGACGCGCCCAGCGTCGAGCTGGCCCGTGAGCAGCCCGGCGAGATCGACTACATCGTCGGCGACTTTCTCACCCATCCGTTCGAGCCCGCTTCCTTCGACGTGATCGCCTCGGTCGCCACCCTGCACCACATGGACGCCGCGGCCGGGCTGGCGCGGATGCGGGAGCTGCTGCGACCCGGCGGCGTCGTGGCCGTCGTCGGCCTGGCCCGCAGCACGATGCCCGGGGACCTGCCGCGTGACCTCGCCGGTATGGCTGTGGGCATGGTGCACCGTGCGGTGAAGGGTCACTGGGTGCATCCCTCGCCCATGGTGTGGCCGCCGCCGGTGACCTACCCGCGGATGCGGGAGCTGGCTGCGGAGATTCTGCCGGGCTCGCGTTTTCGCCGTCATCTCCTGCTGCGCTACACCATCGTCTGGCGCAAGCCCTAGCTGCGGTTCGCCCCCGGGACGAAGGGGTGGGTGGCGGTGACGCTGGCGGCGGGCAGGGGGCCGTACAGGTGGGGGAAGCCGCCTTCTTCGCGGACGTCCAGGCCGGTGGGGTCGATGTGCAGGACGAGCAGGGGTTCGGTGACGCCGGTGTAGAAGGTGGCGGCGACCTGGTCGAGCTGGGTGTGGTTGTGGCTGCAGTGGATGAAGCCGACCTCTTGCAGGGTTTTGCCGAGGGTGGAGACCTGGTAGCCGGCGGGTCCGGTGGCGTGCCAGTCGGCGGCCAGGGCCAGGTGCAGGATCATGACAGGGCCTCCAGGGCGCGTTCGGCGTCGGCGAGGGTGTTGTAGGCGTGGAAGGACAGGCGGGCGCGGCCGGCGCGGGTGGCGGCGGTGATGCCGGCGGCGGCCAGGCGGGCGGGGTCGGCTTCCAGGGACAGGATGGGGCTGTCGCCCGGGGGCAGGCCGAGTCCGGCGCGGACGTGGTCGGCCAGGGCGAGGTTGTGCGCGCCGACGGCCCGCACGCCGAGGGTGGTGAGCAGTTCGAGGGCGGGGGCGGCGCCGACGTAGCAGAACCAGGCCGGTGACAGGTCGAAGGCGCGGGCGTCGTCGGCCACGCGCAGGGGCATGCCGTAGAAGGCGGTGTCGGGGTCGGGGGCGCTGTACCAGTTGGCGGCCAGGGGGCGCATGCGCTCGCGCAGGCGGGGCGAGAGGTAGCCGAAGGCGGCGCCGCGGGGGGCCATGAGCCATTTGTAGGCGGCGCAGACCAGGGCGTCGATGCCGTCGGGGGTGATGGGCAGCCATCCGCAGGCCTGGCTGGCGTCGGCGATGACGAGGGTGTCGTGCTGGCGGGCGGCGTCGATGATGTCGGCCAGGGGGGCGCGTTCGCCGGTGGCCGACTGGATGAGGCTGAAGGCGACGGCGGTGGTGGCGGGGGTGATGTGCTCGGCCAGGCGGGCCAGCGGGGCGGTTTCCACCTCGGCGGCGACCGCCCAGGGGAAGACGTTGCTGGTGAACTCGATGTCGGGGACCAGGACGCGGGCGCGTTCTGGCAGGGCGGTGGCGATGGTGGAGTTGATCTGGGAGGCGGTGGAGCTGATGGTGATGTCGGCGGGGGGCGCGCCGATGAGGTGGGCGAAGGCGGTGCGGGCGCGGCCGACGCTGTGGTCCCAGGGCTTCCAGTCGCTGCTGCCGTGGCGCCACTGGTCCAGGACGCTCTGCAGTTCGGTGTGGGCCTGGCGGGGCGGCAGGCCGTAGCTGGCGGTGTTGAGCCAGCCGGGGCGGGCGTCCCACAGGGTGTGCCAGGTGGTCATGGGTTCTGCCATTCGCGGGCGAGGATGGCGTAGACGGCTTCGGTGGCCCATTGTCCCTTGACGTACTCGTTGTCGATGAGGTGGGCCTCGTGGCGCATGCCGAGTTTTTCCAGGACGCGGGCGGAGGCGTGGTTGCGGGCGTCGAGGCGGCCGACGATGCGGTGCAGGCCGAGGTCGTCGAAGCCGAGGCCGAGCAGGGGGCGGGTGGCTTCGGCTGCGTAGCCGCGGCCGTGGAAGCGGGGGTGCAGCACGTAGCCGATCTCGCCCTGGCGGTGCTGTTTGCTGGTCCAGATCAGGACGCAGTTGCCGACGAGTTCGCCGGTTTCGGTGAGGGTGATGGCCACGTCGATCGCTTCGCCTTCGTCGAGCAGGGCGGTGCGGGCGATCTTTTTGTCCAGGAAGGCGCGGGTGGTGTCGAGGTCGCGTGGTTCCCAGTAGAGGTAGCGGGCGACTTCCGGCAGGGATTCGTAGGCGTGCAGGTCGTGGAGGTCTTCGGGGGTGAAGGGGCGCAGGGTGAGGCGTTCGGTGGTGATCGGGTAGGTGGGTTTGAGCACGGACGAAGTGTAGGCATCGGTCATTCGGGGCGCGAGGCGTTTTCCAGTGCGAGCGCCAGCAGGGTGCGCAGGTCGTCGAGGGGGCGTTGTTCGACGACGTGTTCCAGCCACAGCGCGCAGACAGTGGCGTACAGCAGGCGGGAGCGGGGGTGGGCGGGGGGCAGGCCGAGGTGGTCGGCGGTGACGGCGAGGCAGCCGTCGCTCCAGCGGCGGGCGATCGTTTGCAGGGCGGGGTCGCGGCCGGCGTGCACGTACAGCTCCCACAGGCCGAGCTGGTGCGGGCGGTCGGCGTCGGCCAGGTCGTCGGCCAGGCCGGTGAGGCCGTGTTCGCGCAGGTGGCCGAGTTCGCGTTCGACCAGGTGGGTGAAGGCTTCGGCGAGCAGGTCGTCGCGGGAGGCGAAGTAGTAGGTGGTGGCCGCCAGGGGCAGGGCGGCGCGCTGGGCGACGGCGCGGTGGGTCAGGGCGGCGAAGCCGTTCTCGGTGAGCAGGCCGACGGCGGCGTTGAGCAGGGCGGTGCGGCGCTGGGTGGCGCGGGCCTGGGGTTTTTTGGTCAATGCGTTCCCGCGAGGTTGAGGACGACGACGCCGGCGATGATGAGCACGATACCGCCGATCTTGAGCGGGGACAGGCTCTCGCCCATGAACGCGAAGCCGATGAGGGCGATGGCCGCGGTGCCGGCGCCGGACCAGATGGCGTAGGCGGTGCCCATCTCCAGCTGGAGTTGCAGGGCCTTGCCGAGCAGGGCGAAGGAGGTGGCGTATCCGGCGATGACGCCGATGCTCCAGCCGAGGTGGGTGAAGCCGTTGGCAAGTTTGAGCGCGGAGGTGGCGGCGATCTCGCTGGCGATGGCGAGGGCGAGCAGGATCCAGGCCATGGGGGTGGAGCCCTTCCCAGAAAGTGGTACGTTCGTGCCAGTTTAGATGCGGCGGATCCGCTTGCCAACACAGTCGAATACGTGTTCCACTTGGGCTCGTGGAGTGGGACGCGCTTTCGCTACTCGAGGCCGGCGAGCACAAGCCGCTGATCGAACGGCGTGCGGTGCTGCGCGGCGGCTTCTACGAGACCCAGGCCCGCACCATGATCGAGCGGGTGCCGCCGGCCGCGGGCATCGCCCAGCAGTGGGGCGTCTCCCCCTATCGCGGCTGCGCCCATGCCTGCCGCGGCTGCGGCGCCCGCGCCGGGCATCGCAAGCTCGGGCTGGACGCCGGGCGCGACTTCGACACCCGGATCGTGGTCAAGGCCAACGCCGTGGCGCGGTTGCGGGCGGAGCTGGAGCGTTTCGACGGCGCGCCGGTCGCGGTGGGGCTGAGCGGCGACTGCTACCAGGAGGCCGAGCGCACCTACCGGCTGATGCCGGGCGTGGTGGCGGCGCTGCGTGATGCGGGCGTGCCGTTCACCGTCTACACCAAGAGCTCGCTGGTGCTGCGTGACGCGGAGGTGCTGGCGGCGGCCGGCGCGCGGGTGGCGGTCTCGATCGCGTTCGTCGACGAGCGCATCCGGCGGGCCGTCGAGCCGGGCGCGCCCGGGGCGCAGGCCCGCCTGGAGCTGGTGGCGGCGCTGGTGGAGGCCGGGGTGGCGTGCCGGGTGCTGATGGCGCCGGTGCTGCCGCTGCTGAGCGATGCCGCCGACCAGCTGGGCGCGACCGTGCGGCGGATCGCGGCCAGCGGCGCGGGCGGGGTGGAGGCGATCGTGCTGCGCCTGCCGCCGGCCACCCGCGCCTGGTACATGACGTGGCTGGGGCGGGCCCATCCCGCCCTGGCCGAGCGCTACGAGGAGCTCTACGATCCGGCCGGGTTGCCGGCGCCGGGCTACGAGCAGCGCATCCTCGGCCAGATCGAGCAGCTGTGCCGCGGCTACCACCTCGACTTCGGCGCCCCCGCTCCCCCGCCCCCGCTCGTGCCGAAGGCGGCGCAGCTGGCCCTGGTGTAGCCGGGTCAGGGGCCGTGCAGGTGCATGCCGGGCCCGAACATCGGGGCCGGGGTGTCGAACAGGTCGGCCTCCTGGCCCTCGTGCACGCGTTCGCCGGAGCCGAGCAGCGCCCGGGTCAGCGTCTGGCGCTCATCCAGCATCTCCTCCAGCGCCCGGCCCAGGTGCTCGCCGGTGAGCGTGGTGAGGCTCTCGGCCCGCCGCAGCGCGATCAGGACCGCCCGGCGCAGCAGTTCCTTGAAGAACGAGGCGGTCGCGCCGTCGGTGCGCTCCACGATCGGCTCCAGGTCGGCCTCCAGCCGCATGTCGCGCGCGTACAGGCGCAGCAGTTCCCGGCGGCCGGCCGCGTCCGGCTTGGGGATGCGCACCGCCAGGTCCACGCGGCCGGGGCGGTCGGCCAGCGCGCGCTCCAGCACGTCGGCGCGGTTGGTGGTGAGCACGAAGGTGACGTCGGCGTCGGCGCCCACGCCGTCCATCGCATCCAGCAGCGCGAACAGCAGCGGGTTGCCGTCCTCGGTGTAGGAGCGGTCGCGGGCGACCAGGTCGACGTCCTCCAGGATGACGATCGCCGGCTGCAGGCGCCTGGCCAGGCCGGCCGCCTGGGTGACGAACCTGATCGCCGAGCCGGTCATCACGATGACGGTGCACTGGCGCATGCGGCCCATCAGGTAGCGGGCGGTGTGGGTCTTGCCGGTGCCGGGCGGGCCGTGCAGCAGCAGGCCGCGTTTGAGGTGCTGGCCGTGCTCGCGCAGCCGTACGGCGTGCTCGCCGATGCCGATGATGTGGCGCTCGATGCCGTCCAGCACGCCCTCGGGCAGGATGACCTGCTCGGCGCTCACCTGGGGGCGGGGCAGGAAGGTGACCAGGTCGTTGCCGCGGTGCTCGCTCCATTCGAACGACAGGATCTGGCCGCGGTAGATGTCGTGGGCGCGCATGTGCCCTTCGATCGCCTCCCGGGTCCGGGTGGCGATGGCGCGGTCGGTGGCCAGCACGACGACGTTGCTCTTGGGCGGGCCGTGCTGCTGCGGGCCGCGCAGCCCGATGACGACGGGCTCGCCGTCGGGTGAGCGGGCCAGGATCAGGCCGAGCGCGATGACTTCGGCGCTCTCGTCGGGGCCGATGGGCGCGGTGGTGTAGTCGACGGCGCCGGGCTCGAAGCGTTCGTAGCCGCGGGCGGCGCTGGCGAGCATGTTGACGAAGTCCTCGTGCTCGCGGCCCTGGCCGGCGACGCCGAACCACTGGGCGTGCGGGGCGTGTTCGGCCAGGTAGGCGTCGATGCCGCGCTGGAGGTTGACGTGCTCCCAGGCGGGGAAGGTGGCGATCACGTTGGCGATGTGCTGCAGCGGGCTGCCCAGGTGGCCGGTGACGCGGGCGACCAGCTCGGGGGTGGGCTTGGACTGGTTGATCTCGTGGTGGGCGTCCCGGAGAAGCTCTTCGAGGGCTCGGGCCAGCTTCGTGGCGTCGCTGAGATCCATGGGCTCAACAGTGGCAGGTCAGCTGGAGAGATTCAGCCGGATTTCGGTGACCTGGTAGCCGGCCCGCCGGAAGGCGGCGGCCATGGGGGCGTTGGCGAGGTCGGTGGTGGCGGTGATGCGCGCCGCGCCGTTGCCGGCGTGCAGCCGGGTGATCTCGCCGAGGATCTCATCGACGTAGCCGCGCCCGCGGTAGTGCGGCACCACGCCGAGATAGCCCACGTTGACGTGGTACGGCGTGGCCGACGGGATCGCCATGCCCGCCACCTGCCCGTCGGGGGTGTGGGCCAGACGCCACCAGTGCCGCTCCCCCGGCGCGTTGAGGTAGAAGTCCATCTCCTCGCGGGCGCTGGCGCGCGCGCCCTTGGCCGCGACGCTCGCGCGGGTCTGCGCGTCCAGGCTGCCTTCGGCGATGCGCTCGAACACGTCCAGGAACTCCTCGTCGCCGGCCTGGGCGAAGCGCAGCGCGCCGGTGGCGGCGGGCACGCCGGCCTCGGGGGTCCAGGCGAACTGCAGCCGTTCCACCTCGCGCGTGAGCCCGGCGGCGTGCGCGGCCGCGCGCCGCCAGCCCACGGCGGCCGCGGTGGCGGGCTGCTCGCGCCAGCCGCCGGCGGCCTTGACGGCGTATTTCACCGGGCCCGGGATGGACGCGAGCGCGGCGCCGATCAGCCGGGCGGCGATCGCCGTGCGCCCGGGTGCCGCCGGGTCGACGTCCAGGCAGTCCAGCGCGACCGGGTGCGGGGCGGTGGCCGGTCCCCACCACAGCGCCCGGCCCACCATGCGGCCTTCGGCGTCCTCGGCGATCCAGGTCCATTCCGGGCGGTACATGCCCGCGGCCAGGTCGTGGAGGTAGCGCTCGGCGTCGATCCAGCCGACGGGCTCGCGCACGGTCCAGGCGGTGACGCGCTCGAGGTCAGCCGGGCTTGTGGAGCTTGTGGAGCTTATGGGGCGGAAAGCAATCACGTGGGCAGGTTAGCCCCTTCTGTCCTGATGCCATTCTGGCTTGCGCTGGCGCCGAATTGGCGCCATAGTGGCGTCATGGATCTCACGTCGTACGCCGAGCGGCTCCGCCGGGAGCTGGCCGTCGCCGCGCAGGGCGGCGGCGAGGAGGCGGTCGCGCTGGCCGGGCGGCTCGCCGCGCCCCTGGAGTCCTCCGTGCGGCTCATCTTGCTGGAGGCGCTGTCGGAGGCCGCCGACGAGATCACCCGCGATCTGGCGCCCGGCTCGGTGGAGGTGCGCCTGCGCCGAGGCGAGCCGGCCTTCGTCCTGACGCGCTCGCCCGCCGAGCACGCCTTCGACCGTCCCCCCGAGCAGGACGCGGAACCGCCCGCCGCCGCGGGCAAGGACGCCAGGGACGGCGGTACCGCGCGGATCAACTTCCGGCTGCCCGAGCAGCTCAAAGGCCAGATCGAGGAGGCCGCGCGGCAGGAGGGCCTGTCGGTCAACACCTGGCTTGTGCGCGCCGTCGCCGCCACGTTCGAGTCGTCCGCCCGCCGCGGCCCGCGCAGCCCCGCCGGCGGGCGCCGCCACAGCGGCTGGGTCGGCTGAGCGGTCCACACCAGCATCTTCAGGAGGTTTCCCATGCCGACGTTCGACACGCCCGAGCCGATCACGGTCAGGATCGACCTGCCCGGCGGCGACGTCACCATCATCGCCGGCGACCGCGCCGACACCGTGATCGAGGTGCGGCCGGGCGACGGCGAGCAGGAGGAGGAGGTCCGGGCCGTCTACGACGGCGCCACCCTGGTGGTCTCCGCCGGGCCGCGCGACCCGGGCCTGTCCGGGGTGGTACGGCAGGCGGCCGCCACCGCCGGCGGCAAGCCCGGCTGGAGCCTGTCCGGGCTGATGCGCATGCTGGGCGAATGGGGTCGGTCCTCCCCCAGCGTGACGATCGAGGTGCCGGCCGGCTCGCACGTGCAGGGCGAGGCGATGGCCGGGGAGTTCCGCTGCATCGGCCGGCTGGGCGAGGTCCGGCTGCGTACCGACTACGGCGACATCCGCCTCGACCAGGCCGGCCCGGTCCGCCTGAGCACCGACAGTGGCGAGATCACCGTCGAGCGCGCCCACGGCCGCGCCGAGATCACCACCGGATCCGGCGAGGTCAGGATCCACGAGATCGACGGCAGCGCCGTCATCAGGAACGACGACGGCGAGTGCGCCGTCGGCGAGGTCACCGGCGACCTGCGGCTGAGCGGCGTGCACGGCGACATGCGCATCGAGCGCGCCCACGCCGGCGTCGAGGCCAAGACGGTGTACGGCAGCGTGCGGATCGGGCAGGTGAGCCGCGGCACCGTGGTCCTGACGAGCACCGGCGGCGACCTGGAGGTCGGCATCCGGCAGGGCACGGCGGCGCTGCTGGATGTGAGCACGGCCGAGGGGCGGCTGGTCAACACCCTGCAGGCCCGTGAGGGGCCGGAGGGGTTCGAGGAGACGGTCGAGATCCGCGCCCGCAGCCATGAGGGCGACATCACGATCCGCCGCGCCTGACCACCCCCGCTCGCCGCCGACCCCGCCGGCTTTCGCGGCGAACCGCGCCGGGAAAGACCGCGTGGGGGCGCGCGGTGAGGGAGGTGCACCGCGCGGGGAGGCCGTGCTCCGCCCCCGGCGCGACCGGGGCGGTGCCCGCCGCCTCGGCGGCCCTGTGCCCGTCACCGTGGAGCAGCCGCTTGCTCTTCACCGCGACAGCGGTTTCTTGCTTGCCGGTATCGCGCGTCTTTCACGGAAGCGGCGCCTGTCCCCCGGGCACGGGGAACAGGCGCCGGTAGTGGCCGGCCCTGGGGGTGGGGCCCGCCACCGGTCTTCCACCCCCGCCCCCGGCGGTGTGGCCGCCAAGGGCGGCGGAGGCTAGAAGAGCAGGCCGGGCAGGTGCAGCAGGGAGTGCAGCGCCACGCGCCGGCCCAGTTGCGCGCCGGCGTCGTCGGCGTCGCGGGTGTGGATGCCCGACCAGACGCGGGCGTCCAGGTTCTCCTGGGTGAACTGCCGCCAGGAGGTGTAGGTGCGGTCGGCCCCGGGCGCCACCACGCTGGAGGCGGTGATGGGCCGGGCCGGGCGTGGGCCGGTCAGCGCGGTGAGGACCTGCTCGGCGGCGCCGGCGTAGGCGGCGTGGCCGCTGACGTAGTCGGGGTGGGGCGGGGTCTCGTGCAGCGGCGTCCAGCCGGTGTGGCCGGCGGCGCGCAGCGCGGTCACCGGCCGCCAGCGCACGTGCGCGTACTTGGCGTCGGACACGGCGATCTGCGTGTCGACGGAGGCCACGTGGAAGGCGGCCACCAGCCCGGCGCGGGCGGCCAGCGGCCACGACGCCTTCTGCTCCAGCGTCCCCCGCAGCACCTGGGTGAAGATCGGCAGCGGGGTGGTGGCCCAGAACTGCGCCACCGCGGTCTGCTCGGGCGTGCGGGCGGTGGAGTCGGCGGCGCCGTAGAGGCGGACCTCCTCCATGTCGCGGCGGTAGCGCTCGGAGTCGAGGGGGTCGGGCGTGGGCCGGAACTGGCCGGCGCCGTCCAGCAGGAACGGCTTGGCCTGGCGCAGGCCGTACTGGATGGCGGGGGTGTTGGCCGGCGGGGTGGGCTGCCAGACGCCCGGCGCGCCCGGCTGCGGGTGGTAGGCGGCGTCGACCGAAGCCGGGTCCAGGCCGTCGCCGGCGCGCTCGGCCAGCAGGGCGGCGGTGGCGGCCTTGCCGGCGGCGATCCCGCGTTCCTTGGCCTGCCCGTCGGGGATGCGCGCCAGCGTGCCGGCCAGGACCGCGTCCAGCTGCGGCTTTCCGGGCGGCGCGAAGTCGAGCAGGGCCGCGTGCACGGCCGAGGCCAGCGCGGCCTGCTGGTAGGCGGCCGGGGCCAGCGGCTGGCGCACCAGCGCGCGGGTGGCCGCGGTCCATCCGATCGCCCACACGCGCGAGTTGGTCGCCGCGGCGGAGGCGCCGCCGAGCTTGACGGTCAGGGCGGAGGCGTCGTACCACTCCAGGGCGACGTCGACCGCGCTGCCGGTGCGCGCGGCCGCGGAGGTCGAGGTGAGGGTGGTCGGAAGTACGGCCAGCACGAGCACGGCCGCTATGCGGGATAAGCGCGACATCGAGCCGGTGGTCCTTTCTGTGGGAGTGCCTGGGCGTAACGCTCGTGCCGGCGCCGATCGGCGGCAACCCCTACCCGGGCCTTGGCCTGCGGCTCTGGGGTGACGCAGGGGGTAAATCGGTGGACATGGTCGTTAGCGTGGCGGGCATGGATGTCATCGACGTGGAGCGTTTCGCCGCAGACGGTTTCGCCAAGGTGGAGGCGGTCGTCGAGCCGGAGGTGGCCGATGCGGCCCGCATGCTGCTGTGGCGCCAGATCGGCCTGTCGCCCGACGATCCGGCTTCCTGGCGCGAGCCGGTCGTGTGGGCGATGGACAACACCGGAGAGGGCCCCTACGGGCAGATCATGAGGAGCCCGCGGCTGCACGCGGCCTACGACGCCGTGGCCGGGCCGGGCGGCTGGCAGCCGCGCGGGGCGCTGGGCATGGTGCCCGTGCGCTTCCCGCATCTGCCGCCGGTCGAGGACCGCGGCTGGCACATCGACGCCAACACCCAGCGCGGCGACGGCAGCTGGGGCGTCAGCGGCCGTTCGCGGACGATGCTGCTGCTGGTGCTGCTGTCGCACGTGGGGCCGCACGACGCGCCGACGCGGGTGCGGGCGGGCTCGCACCGCGACGCCTTCGCCGTGCTGGGCGAGGACGCGCTGGACGCGATGGTGGCCGGGCCGCTGGTGGATCGGGCCAGCGCGCACCGGCCGCCGGCGTATGCGACGGGGGCGCCGGGTGATGTGTACCTGCTGCACCCGTACACGGTGCACGCCGCCGACGAGCACCGCGGCCACGAGCCCCGTTTCATGTCGCAGGGGCCCATCATGCTGACCGAAGCGGTCGACGGGCAGGGGGCGAACGTGCTGGCGCGGGCGCTGTCGGCGTCCTGATCGCCGGAGGTCTTTTGTGGGGTCTCCACAACATGGGGGCCCCACCATGCGCGATGCGGACATTGGTATACCCGGCGGTGATCGAGCAGGGTATGGGGACAGGGTGCAGGCGACGCTCCGGGTTTCGGACGTCGCCTTCTGTGCGTTACGTCTTGGGGAGGCTCAGCCGGTGTTCAGTCGTGTGGCCATCGTCAACCGGGGAGAGGCCGCGATGCGCCTCATTCACGCGGTGCGGGATCTTTCAGCGGAGACCGGGCAGCGGATCGAGACGGTCGCCCTCTACACCGACGCCGACCGCGGCGCGACCTTCGTGCGGGAGGCCGATCTGGCCGTGCCGCTGGGGCCCGCCTCGGCGCGGCCCTACCTCGACCATGCCGTGCTGGAGCGGGCGCTGGCCGAGTGCGGCGCCGACGCCGCGTGGGTGGGGTGGGGGTTCGTCGCCGAGGACCCGGCCTTCGCCGAGCTGTGCGAGAAGCTCGGCGTCACCTTCATCGGGCCCAGCGCCGAGGCGATGCGCAGGCTCGGCGACAAGATCGGCGCCAAGCTCCTGGCCGAGCAGGTGGGCGTGCCGGTGGCGCCGTGGAGCCGGGGCGAGGTCGCCACGCTGGCCGAGGCGCTGGCAGCCGGGCAGGAGATCGGCTATCCGCTGATGCTCAAGGCGAGCGCGGGCGGCGGCGGGCGCGGCATCCGCATGGTCGCCTCCAGCGAGGAGCTGACCAACGCCTACGAGCGCACCAGCCAGGAGGCGCTGCGCGCGTTCGGCTCCGGCGTCGTGTTCCTGGAGCGCCTGGTGACCGGCGCCCGGCACGTCGAGGTCCAGGTGATCGCCGACGGTCAGGGTACGGCCTGGGCGTTGGGCGTGCGCGACTGCTCGGTGCAGCGCCGCAACCAGAAGATCATCGAGGAGTCGGCCTCGCCGGTGCTGTCGGCCGCTCAGAGCGCCGAGCTGAAGGCCTCGGCCGAACGGCTGGCCGTGGCGGTCGGCTACCGGGGCGCCTGCACGGTGGAGTTCCTCTACCACCCGGGCGAGCAGCTGTTCGCCTTCCTGGAGGTCAACACCCGGCTGCAGGTGGAGCACCCGATCACCGAGGTCACCACCGGTACCGACCTGGTCCGCCTGCAGCTGCACGTGGCGGCGGGCGGGCGGCTGGAAGGCGGGCAGCCGGCCGAGATCGGGCACGCCGTCGAGGCCCGGCTCAACGCCGAAGACCCCGACCGCGACTTCGCGCCCGCGCCCGGCCGCATCGCCCGCCTGGTGCTGCCGTCGGGGCCGGGCATCCGTGTCGACACCGGCGTCAGCGAGGGCGACACCATCCCCGCCGACTTCGACTCCATGATCGCGAAGATCATCGCCTACGGCAGCGACCGCGAGCAGGCGCTGGGCCGGCTGCGCCGCGCGCTGGCCGACACCACGGTGATCATCGAGGGTGGCGCCACCAACAAGAGCTTCGTCCTGGACCTGCTGGAGCAGCCCGAGGTCATCCAGGCGCGCGCCGACACCGGCTGGATCGACCGCGTGCGCGCCGAAGGCGGCCTGGTCAGCCACCGCCACTCCGCCATCGCGCTGGCCGCCGCCGCCATCGAGGCCTACCAGGATGAGGAGGAGGTCAGCCGGCAGCGGCTGCTGTCGACCGCCCACGGCGGCCGGCCCCAGGTCCAGCACGACCCCGGCCGCCCGCTGGACCTCAAACTGCGCGGCGTCGGCTACCGGGTCAGCGTCGCCCGCGTCGGGCACAACCGCTTCCGCGTCGCCGTCTCCGGCGGCGGCCGGCCTTACCCGGCCGACGTCGAGGTCGAGCGCTTCGACGAGCACTGCGGCCAGATCGTCGTCAACGGCCGCCGCTTCCGCCTGGTCTCGGCCACCCACGGCCCCATCCACCTGGTCGAGGTCGACGGCGTCACCCACCGCGTCAGCCGCGACGAGGGCGGCGTCGTGCGCTCGCCGGCGCCCGCGCTGGTGGTGGCCACGCCGCTGGCCGTCGGCGACGAGGTCGAGGCCGGCGCGCCGCTGCTGGTGCTGGAGAGCATGAAGATGGAGACCGTGCTGCGCGCGCCCTTCCGCGCCCGCGTGCGCGAATGCCCGGTCTCGGTCGGCAGCCAGGTCGAGACCGCCGCGCCGCTCATGCGGCTCGAACCGCTGTCGGACGACGGCCCCGGCCAGGAGCAGGCCGCCGTCGCCGCCGTCGAGATCGAACTGCCCGCCGAACCCGCCCCCGCCTCCCCCGCCGAACGCGTCGAGCGCGGCCTGCAGGACCTGCGCAGCCTCCTGCTCGGCTTCGACGTCGACCCGCACGACGGCCAGCGGGTCCTGTCGGCCTACCTGTCGGCGCGCGCCGAGCTCGGCGGCCGGCTGCTGGAGGGCGAGCTGAACCTGCTCACCCTGTTCGCCGACCTGTGCGAACTCAGCCGTAACAAGCCGGGTGTCGAACTCGACGCCGAACCCGACAGCGCCGTGCACAGCCCGCGCGAGTTCTTCCACAGCTACCTGCAGAGCCTCGACGCCGAACGCGCCGGCCTCACCGAGAGCTTCCAGGCCAAGCTCGCCACCGTCCTGGCCCACTACGGCATCACCGGCCTGGACCGCACCCCGGAGCTGGAGGCCGCGGTCTTCCGGATCTTCCTGGCCCAGCAGCGCATCAGCACCGACGTCGCCATCGTCTCGGAACTGCTGCGCCAGTGGCTGGGCGGCACACCCCCGCTGGAGTCGCTGTACGAGCGCGCCGGGCTCGGCCTGGAGCACCTGGTCGAAGCCACCCAGGTGCGCTTTCCCACCGTCTCCGACCTGGCCCGCGGCGTGGTCTTCCGCTGGTTCGCCCAGCCGTTGCTGCGCCGCAACCGCGCCAAGGTGTACGCCGCCGTCCGCGACGAGCTGCGCTACCTCGACCACAACCCCGAGGCGCCCGACCGCGCCGAGCGCATCCAGGTCATGGTCGCCAGCGCCGAGCCGCTGGTGCGCCTGATTGGCCAGCGCATGCGCCGCCCGGGACGCGAGCACGCCCCCCTGCTGGAGGTCTTGACCCGCCGCTACTACGGCAACCGCGCCCTGTCGCAGGTGGCCGTCAGCCAGGCGGGCGGCAGCCGGTTCGTCACCGCCGAGCACAGCGGCCCCAACGGGCTGGCCCGCGTGGTCACCACCGCCGTCGACATCGCCGCCCTGCCCGCCGCCGTCACCGCGCTGGCCGCCTTCACCGAACCGGGCACCGAAGCGGACAGCGGCCAAGACAGCGGCCGGGAGCAGGGCGTGCGGCGCGAGCTGGTCGCCGACCTCTACCTCACCTGGGAGGACCAGCCCGACGCCGAGGCCATGGCGCAGCGGCTCGGCCGCATCCTGGCCGAGCACGCCCGCCCCCACGGCGTACGCCGCATCACCACCACCGTCGCCGGCACCGGCGGCGCCGTGATGCACCACCACTTCACCTTCCGGCCCGACGGCGCCGGCGGCTTCACCGAGGACCGGCTGATCCGCGGCCTGCACCCGCAGATCGCCCAGCGCCTGCAACTGCAGCGCCTGCGCGCCTTCGACCTGACCCGGCTGCCGTCGGCCGACGAGGAGGTCTACCTGTTCAAGGCCGTGGCCAAGAGCAACCCGGCCGACGAACGGCTCATCGCGATGGGCCAGGTCCGCGACCTGACCCCGCTGCGCGAGGCCGACGGCCGCCTGGTGGCGCTGCCCGCGGTCGAGGACGCCATCACCGCCGGCCTGGACGCCATCCGCAACATCCAGGCCCAGCGCCCCCAGAACAAGCGCTTCGACACCAACCGCATCATGATGTACGTCTGGCCCTCGACGGAGATCTCCACCGACGAGCTCAACATGCTGGTCCAGCGCATTCTGCCCACGACCGCCGGCGCGGGGCTGGAGGAGGTCCAGTTCGTGGCCCGCCAGCGCACCACATCCGGCGAGCTGGCCGAGGTGTCGGTGCGCATCACGCTCGACGCGGGCCGCGGCGCGCACGTGCACGTCGGCAAGCCCTCCACCGAGCCGCTGCAGCCGCTGGACGACTACCGCCAGAAGGTGCTGCGCGCCGCCCGCCGCGGCACCGTCTACCCCTACGAGCTGACCGGCCTGCTGGCCGGGCCGCGCGGCGCCTTCGCCGAGCACGACCTCGACGAGCACGGCGCGCTCGTGCCCGTGCGGCGCCCCCCGGGCAAGAACTCCGCCGCGCTCGTGGCCGGCGTGGTCACCACGATCACCGAGCGTCACCCCGAAGGCGTCACCCGCGTCGTCCTGCTCGGCGACCCGACCAAGGCGCTGGGCGCGCTGTCGGAGCCGGAGTGCGCGCGCGTCATCGCCGCCCTCGACCTGGCCGAGCGCATGCGGGTGCCGCTGGAGTGGTTCGCGCTGTCGGCCGGGGCGCGGATCTCGATGACCTCCGGCACCGAGAACATGGACTGGGTCGCGGCCGCGCTCAAACGCATCGTCACCTTCACCCAGGCCGGCGGCGAGATCAACATCGTGGTCGCCGGGATCACCGTCGGGGCGCAGCCGTACTGGAACGCCGAGGCGACGATGCTCATGCACACCAAGGGCATCCTGGTGATGACACCGGACTCGGCGATGGTGCTCACCGGCAAGCAGTCGCTCGACTTCTCCGGCGGGGTCTCGGCCGAGGACAACTTCGGCATCGGCGGCTACGACCGGGTGATGGGGCCCAACGGGCAGGCGCAGTACTGGGCGCCGAACCTGGCCGCCGCCCGCGAGGTGCTCATGGCGCACTACGACCACACCTACGTCGTGCCCGGGGAGAGCGGGCCGCGGCGGGCGTCCACGATCGACCCGGCCGGGCGGGACGTGCGCGCCTACCCGCACCAGATCGCCGGCAGCGACTTCACCACCGTCGGCGAGATCTTCTCCGCCGAGCACAACCCCGACCGCAAGAAGCCGTTCGACATCCGCACCGTGATGCGCGCGGTCTCCGACCAGGACCACCCGGTGCTGGAGCGGTGGGCGGGCATGGCCGACGCCGAGACCTCCGCCGTGCAGGACGCCCACATCGGCGGGTTCCCCGTCTGCCTGATCGGCATCGAGTCGCGTTCGGTGCCGCGGCGCGGCTTCCCGCCCACCGACGGCCCCGACACCTACACCGCCGGCACGCTGTTCCCGCGCTCGTCGAAGAAGACCGCGCGTGCGATCAACGCCGCCTCCGGCAACCGGCCGCTGGTGGTGCTGGCCAACCTGTCCGGCTTCGACGGCTCGCCCGAATCGATGCGCAAGCTGCAGCTGGAGTACGGCGCGGAGATCGGCCGGGCGATCGTCAACTTCGACGGCCCGATCGTGTTCTGCGTCATCTCCCGCTACCACGGCGGCGCGTTCGTGGTCTTCTCCAAGGCGCTCAACCCGAACATGACGGTGCTGGCGCTGGAGGGCTCGTTCGCCTCGGTGCTCGGTGGCGCCCCGGCGGCGGCCGTGGTCTTCTCCGGCGAGGTGAACAACCGCACCGCCACCGACCCCCGGGTCACCGAGCTGCAGGCGCGGGTCTCCGCGGCCAGCGGGGCCGAGCGGGCGGCGCTGAACGCCCAGCTGGCCGAGGTGCAGTCCGCGGTGCGGGCGGAGAAGCTCGGCGAGGTCGCCGCGGAGTTCGACCGGGTGCACAGCATTCAGCGGGCCGTCGAGGTGGGGTCGGTGGATGCCATCATCGGCGCCGCCGAGCTGCGCCCGCGCATCATCGCCGCCCTTGAGCAGGCCGCGGGACGCTGAGGGGGTTCAGCTGAGGGGGGTTCACGCGTCGCCGCGGCCGAGGCGGCGCAGGCCCAGGCCGAGCGCGAGCGCGGCGTAGGCGGCCAGCACCGCCAGCCCCGCCCAGCCCGGCAGCGGGAAGGAGCCCTCCTGCGCCAGCCCGCTGCCCGGCACGTGCGGATAGGCGGGAACGCTCTGCTGGACGGCGAAGCCGGCCGCCGGGCTCACCCGCAGCAGCCACTGCCCCACCGTCGGCGGCAGCAGCGAGGTGGTGGCCAGCACGTACGGCAGGACGACGGCGGCGACGGCGGCGATGACGGCCGGGGTGGCCCGGCGCAGCCACGCGCCGAGCCCCACCGCCAGCACCGCCGTCAGCGCCACCAGCGCCGCCGTGCCGGCCAGCACCCCGGCCTCGGCGACGGGCGTGACCGGCAGGACGAGGTTGCCGTTGGCGCGCAGCAGCGGCAGGGCGACCAGCGCGCTCGCGACCAGCGCGGCCAGCGCGCCGGCGAAGCTCACCGTGCCGGCGACCACGGCCTTGGCCGCCAGCACCCGGCCGCGGCGCGGGCCGGCCAGCAGGCTGGCGGCGATCAGGCCGCGCCGGTACTCGGCGGTGACGAACACGGTGGCCACCACGATGACGGCGATGAGCGCCAGCACGACCCCGCTCAGCAGCTGCTGGAGCGTCGCGCCGCCGTGGGGGCCCACGGGGGCGATGTCGCCGCCACCGGTCACCGTGTACACGCCCGCGGCCTCGGTCATGGCGCCCTCGCCCGACCGCGTCCACGCCCGCCCGGGAGTCTCCCCCCGAAGGGTGAGGTGGTCGAAGACGCCGGTCGCCGCCACCGGGCGGCCCCGGGCGATGACCCCGCCCAGATGGCCCCCTTCGACCGACAGTTCCTCCGGTGAGGCGACGAACATCCCCACCCGTACCCGCGGGCCGAGCCCCGCCGGCCGGACGGTGCCGAGCGTGCGCCACCGTTGGCCGTCGGCGGACTCGGCGCCGGTCACGTCCTGGCCGGTGCGGGTCAGGCGCAGCCAGCGGGGCGCCGCGCCGGGGCTGCCGGCGAGGTCCTCGGTGAAGTCGTGCTGCAGGCGCGCGCCGTGCCCGGCCGTCACCATCACCGCCGCGTACGACGCCCCCGGCCGCGTGCCGTCCTTGACCAGCAGGCCCGCCTTGGCCCACGGCGCCGCCGCGCGCAGTGAGGCCACCCGCACGGTGACGCTGCCGTCGCCGCTCAGCTCCCGGTGGACGAAGGAGGCCGTGTCCTGCACCGCCTGCCCGCCCGGCCCGATCGGCGGCGCCGGGCAGGCCACCGCGGTGTCGTTCACCCCGCAGCCGGTCGTGCTGCCCGCCGCTGTGGCCACCGCCAGGGCGAAGACGGCCAGCGGCCCGGCGGCCAGCCCCGCCGTCCAGGCGCGCACGGTGCGCAGCTTCGTCCACTCCGCCCGCACCATCCGGCCAAACGCCACGCTCACCGGGTCAGCTCCATGTAGGCCTCCTCCAGCGTGGCCCGATAGGCGACGATCTCGGTGTACGGCACGGCGGCGCCGTCCAGCACCCGCGCCACCCGCTCACGCCCGTCGAGCCCCGAGACGGTGAGCACCTCCTGCCCGCTGACCGCCACCGTCGCGCCCGCGCCCGCCAGCGCCGCCATGGCCGCCTCCCGCGCGCCCGTGCGCACGGTGAAGCGCCCGCGCGAGGCGTCGGCGACGAGCTCGTCCACGCCCAGGTCGGCCACCACCCGCCCCCGCCCCGCCACGACCAGATGCCCGGCCGTGTCCTGCAGCCGGCTCATCAGCCGGCTCGCCACCAGCACCGCGCGCCCCTCGCCCGCCAGCTCCCGCAGCAGCCCGCCCATCCATGCGCTCTCCTGCGGGTCCAGGCCGGCGAACGGCTCGTCCAGCACCAGGATCGGCGGATCGCCCAGCAGCGCCGCCGCCAGCCCCAGCCGCTGACGCGCCCCCTGCGACAGGGCGCCCGCCCGCCGCCGGATCGCCGCCCCCAGCCCCACCAGCTCGGCCACCTCATCCACCCGGCGCGCCCCCGCGCCCTGCGCATGAGCCAGCCACAGCAGGTGGTCGCGGGCCTTGCGGCCCGGATGGAGCGCGTCCGCGTCCAGCAGCGCGCCGACGTGCCGCAACGGCTCACCCAGGCTCCGGTACGGCCGGCCGCCCACCAGCGCCCTGCCCTCCTGCGCCACGTCCAGCCCGAGCACGACCCGCAACGTCGTGGACTTGCCCGCGCCGCCGGGGCCGACGAAACCCGTGACCCGCCCCGGCCGGGCGGTGAACGACATGCCGTCCAGCGCCGCCACCGCGCCGAAACGCTTGCGCAGCCCGTCGACCTCGATACTCGCCTCCATGTCCGGCAGCGTAGGCGGCCCTGCCCGGTGGGTCGTCCCGCACACGAGCGATCTTCCCGGCCGGGGCGCCTCCCTCCCAGGAGGGATGCCGGGCACGCGGCGGGCAGGCCACAATGGCTAGCGTGAAACAGGGCGATGACCAGCGCCGACAGGGCGGCGCTGGGTGGTGGACGCGGGAACGGGCGCAGCTGGTGGCGGGCGTGGCGCTGGCGGCGCTGGCCGTGGGCGAGGCGCTGCTGCGGGTGCGTGGCCTGTCGATGGAGGGGTGGGGGTCGGTGAGCGACATCACCCCGGCCGCCACCCGCCCGCCCTCCGGCATGGTCCCGTCCGCGGAGGGCGTGGGTTCGGAGAGCGCGGGGCCCGGGAGCCCGGGGCCGCGGGGTGTGGGGCCGGGAGGCGCGGGGCCGTGGTTGTCCGGGCTGGTGCTGCCGTTGCTGGCGCTGGCCACCACCGCGCCGCTCGTGCTGCTGCGCGGGCAGCGGGTGGCGTGCGCGGCGCTGGTGAGCGCCTCGGTGGTGCTGTCGCTGCTGGCCTTCCAGACGCTGACCGCCGCCGGGGCGGGGGCGCTGCTGCTGGCCTGCTACCTGGCCGGACGGACCGGGCCCGCGGTGGCGGCCGTGGCGGTGGCGGCGCCGTACCCGGTGATGGAGCTCATCGGCACGACCGGCGCGGCCACCGCCACGCACACGCTCGTGCTGGCCTGCCTGGCGCCCGCGACGGCACTGGCCGCCATCGCCCGCCGCGCCCGCGCCGAGGCGCGCGAGCACACCGAGGCCCGGCAGGTCATCGCCGACTCGCTGCTGGAGCACACCGCGCGCGGCGAACGCGCCCGCATCGCCCGCGAACTGCACGACGTGGTCGCCCACCACATCTCCATGGTCGCCGTGCAGGCCGAGACCGCCCGCGTCAGCGTCGCCGGAATGTCGCCCGCCGGGGCGCAGCGGCTGTCGGCCATCGGTGACACCGCGCGCGCGGCGCTCACCGAGATGCGGCGGCTGCTCGGGGTGCTGCGCGAGGACGCCGGAGCGAGCACCGCGGCCCGCCGGCCACAGCCGGGGCTCGGGCTGGGCGAACTCAACGAGCTGCTGGACGAGGCCCGCCAGGCCTCCGGCACCGGCATGCGGCTCATCCTGCGGGGCACACCGGCCGCGCTGGATCCGGGGGTGGAGCTGGCGGCGTACCGGATCATCCAGGAGGCCCTCACCAACGCCCGCCGCCACGCGCCCGGCGCCGCCGTCGACGTGCGCCTGGACTACCACGGCCAGGGCCTGCACCTGAGCGTGCGCGACAACGGCCCCGGCCCCTCCGGCGACAACACCCAGGGACGCCACGGGCTGGCCGGCATGCGCGAGCGTGCCCTCGCCGTCGGCGGACGCCTCAGCACCGGAGCCGCCCACGGCGGCGGCTTCCTCATCGAAGCCCACCTCCCGGGAAAGCAGACGCCATGAGCCAGGTCCGCATCGTGGTCGCCGACGACCATCCGGTCGTGCGCACCGGCTACGCGGAGATGCTGGGCACCCAGCCCGGCTTCACCGTGGTCGCCACCGCCGCCGACGGCGCCGAGGCGGTGCGGCTCTGCCGCGAGCACGCGCCGGACGTGGTCCTCATGGACGTGCGCATGCCCGGCATGGACGGCATCGAGGCCACCCGCCGCCTGGTCGCGGCCGGTGCGGGCCCGCGCGTGCTGATCCTGACGACGTTCGATCTCGACGAGTACGTCTACGACGCGCTGCGGGCCGGAGCCAGCGGCTTCCTGCTGAAGGACGTCACCGCCGAGCGGCTGTTCGAGGCGGTAGGCGTCATCGCGGCCGGTGACGCCCTGCTGGCCCCGGCGGTCACCCGGCGCCTGATCAGCGAGTTCGCCCAGCTACGCCCCAAGCAGGACCCGTCGGCGGCGGCGTCGCTGCGCGCGCTGACGCCGCGCGAGACCGAGGTGCTGCGCCTGCTGGCCGAGGGCCTGTCCAACCCGGAGATCGCGCTGCGCCTGACGGTCACCGAGGAAACGGTCAAAACCCACGTCAGTCGCATCCTGGCCAAACTCGGCCTGCGCGACCGCACCCAGGCCGTGGTCACCGCCTACGAAAGCGGCCTGGTCATCCCCGGCACCCGCCCCATCTAGCAGAGGCGACCGGCTCTAGAAGGCGAACCCACCCGGCCGGTCGTTGCGGTCGGCGATCAGCCCGGCCAGGGTGGCCACGGCGATCTCCGGCGGCGTCTGGGAGCCGATGTTCAGGCCGATCGGCCGGTGCACGCGGGCGATCTGCGCGTCCTGCACGCCGAGCTCACGCAGCGCTCGCACGTGCGGGCCGGTGTGGCGGGGGCTGCCCATGATGCCGATCCAGCGGGCCGGCGTCGCCAGCAGGTCGCGCAGGAGCGGGCCGATCTCCTGGCGGTGGTGGTCGGTGAGCACCACGTCGGCGGCGGCGTCGAGGTAGGGGCCGGGTTCGCGCTCGGCCGGGTGGCCGGGCAGGACGCGGGCGGGGTCGGGCTCCAGCAGGACCGTGCGGAAGCCGAGCTCGGCGCCGTAGCGCAGCAGGCATTCGGCCACCGGCGAGGCGAAGACCGCCACCAGGGTGCGCGCCTGCCGATCGGCGGGGGCCTGGCCGTGGGCGGCCTCGCACGCCGGGTCGTGGTCGTGACGGTGCGTCATGACGGCAGTCTGCGTGGTGCGGGCGCGTCATGACAAGCGGCAGGTCACCTCCTGGGCCATCCCGTTCTGCGGCTGCTCGGCGACGGCGTTGCGGCCCGGGTACTTCCATTGGCAGACCGTCGAGGCGGAGATCTTGGCGTTGGAACCGCCCATGCACCACAGGTTGGCCCAGCCGCCGGCCGCCATGCTCGCGCCCTGCGTCTTGCAGTAGGCGTGGGCGTCGTCGAGGGTGATCGGCGCCTGGGAGGGCGCGGCCGGCTCGCTGGGCGGCGCGCTGGTCGGTTTGGCCGTGGGCTTGTGCGTGGGTTTGCGGGTGGGCGCGGCGTCGGTGGGCTCGACGGGCGCCTGGGTGCGGGGCGCCTTGCGGGTGGCGCTCGGGGTGGCCCGGTGCGGGGTGCCGCTGGGTGAGGGTACGGCCTTGGCCGACTGCGAGCGTTTCGTGGCCCCGGGCGCCGGGGTGCCGTGGACGGCCGGGGTGGCGCCCACGTGGGTGGACGGCGCGGGCGTGGAAGGTGCGGGAGCGGAGGTAGGAGAGCCGGGGACGGAGGCCTTCGCGGCGGCCGGGGTGGTCAGGGCGGCGTGGTTGCCGGAGGCGCCGGGCGCCAGCGCGAAGTAGCCGGTGACCGCGGCGGCCAGCAGGACGGCGCCCGCCGTACCGAGGAGCAGGCCGCGTCGCGCCCGCGCCCGCGCGGGCGCGACGGCCACCGGCGTCGTGGGAGGGCCCGCGGCGGCGGGAAGGCCGGGAACGTCCGGGGCGGCGAAGCCGGTGGCGGCGGTGCGGCGGACCGGGACGGTGTCCCACGCGGGCGGCGGCAGCGCCCGCAGGCGCTCGATCACCTGGGCCGCGGTGGGCCGCTGCGCGGGGTCCTTGGCCAGGCACTCCCCCAGCAGCAGGCGCAGGGGGCCGTCCAGCTCGCCGAGGTCGGGGTCGCCCTGCAGGATGAGGTGCAGGATGCCCGGGATGGAGTCGCCGACGAAGGCCCGCTGGCCGGTGGCGGCGTAGACCATGGTCGCGCCCCAGGCGAAGATGTCGGCGGCCGCGCCGATGTCGCCGCCGGCGATCTGCTCGGGCGCCATGTAGGCGGGGCTGCCGATGGGCTGGCTGCTGACGACCGACTGGCTGAGGTCCAGGGCGCGGGCGATGCCGAAGTCGATGACGACGGGCCCGTCGGGTCCCAGCAGCACGTTGCCGGGCTTGAAGTCGCGGTGCACGACCCCGGCCTCGTGGATGGCGGCCAGCGCGGTCGCGGTGTTGACGGCCAGGCGTTGCAGCGCGGCGGCGCCGCGGGCGCCGTTGTCGCGCACGGAGGCCTGCAGGGACGGCCCCTGGACGTACTCGCTGACGATGTACGGCCGCGCCCCCACGAACCCGGAGTCCAGCACGTGCGCGGTGCAGAAGGGCGCCACCCGCTTGGCGGTCTCCACCTCGCGCAGGAAGCGCTGCTGTTCGCGCAGGTCGGCGATCAGATGCGGGTGCAGCAGCTTGATCGCGACCGGTGCGCCTTCGCCGGTGCGCCCGATGTAGACGGTGCCCTGGCCGCCCGCCCCCAGCCGCCCTTGCAGGCGGTAGGGCCCCACCGCCCGGGGGTCCTCGTCCAACAGGGCCAACACCTCGGGCACCAAGCCTCCAGCCAGTAACGTGGGCCAAGATCGTACCAAAGCAGGAGCGATGCCAGTTAAGGGACGAGTCAGAGCTTTAAGCAACCCAAGTTGCTCAATAGGGCTTAGTCAACTACAGTTGCTCACATGTCCGCTGAAGAGATCCCTGCTCCCTCCGACCCCGCCGACGGCCTGGCCGCGGTGGCGGCCCTGCGGCGGCTGGCCGACCAGCTGGAGGACTCCGCCGTCGAGCAGGCGATGCGGGCGGGCTGGAGCTGGCCGCAGGTCGCCGAGGCACTCGGAGTGACGCGCCAGGCGGTTCACAAGAAGCACGCCAAGCGGCTCATCGCCGCGGGCGTCCAGCTGAGGAGGCGCTGAGCCGTGACCCCCTTCGATCACTACTTCCACACGATCATGACCCAAGGAGAACACGAAGCCCACCAGGACCACTCGGCCACCGTCGAGGCCCACCACCTGCTGCTGGCCATCGCCGGCCACGAGGGCACCAACGCCCACCGGCTCCTGGCCGAGGTGGGCCTGGACCGCGGCGGGGTGCGCGCGGCGCTGGATCGCGAGTTCGAGCACAGTCTCAACGCCGTCGGCATCTCCGCCGCCGCCTACCGCCTGCCCCCGGCCGCCGGCGCGCCCAAGTCGCCCGGCATGGGCGCCTCGGCCAAGCTCGCGCTCGAGCGCGCCTTCACCACCGTCCGCAAGAAGGACATCGACTCCGCCCACCTGCTCGCGGGCATCCTGCGGGCGCAGGTCGGCACCGTGCCGCGCGCCCTGGCCCTGGCCGGCGTCGACCGCGAGGCCCTGCTGAGCCGCGCCCAGGACATCTGACCCAGGCCGCCCGTCCACCGTTTCGCCGCATCGCGCGGAACGGCCCTGCCGCCATGGGTTAGTAAGCACTCACTCACTCACTACAGGGAGAATCCCGCCATGCCCTCCGGCACACCCGTGCTGGACGTCGACGGCCTGCGCATGCGCTACGGCAGCACCGACGTCCTGCACGATGTCACCTTCCAGGCCCGCCACGGCGAGGTCCTGGCCCTGCTCGGCCCCAACGGCGCCGGCAAGACCACCACCATCGAAATCCTCGAAGGCTTCCGCAGCCGCTCGGCCGGCCGCGTCCAGGTCCTCGGCGCCGACCCCGCCGACGGCGGCGAACGCTGGCGCGCCCGCGTCGGCGTGGTCCTGCAGTCCTGGCGCGACCACGGCAAATGGCGCGTACGCGAACTGCTGGCCCACCTCGCCGCCCACTACACCGCCTACACCCGCCCCTGGGACCCCGATGAGCTCATCGCGGCGGTCGGCCTCACCCCGCACGCCGGCAAGAAGATCAAAACGCTCTCCGGCGGCCAGCGCCGCAGGCTCGACGTGGCCATCGGCATCGTCGGCCGGCCCGAGCTGCTGTTCCTGGACGAGCCCACCGCCGCCTTCGACCCCGCCGCCCGCCACGACTTCCACGAACTCGTGCGCGGCCTGGCCGTCGACCAGCACACCACGATCCTGCTCACCACCCACGACCTGGCCGAGGCCGAGAAACTCGCCGACCGCATCGTCATCCTGGACGGCGGCCGCGTGATCGCCGACGGCAGCGCCGCCGAACTGGCCCGCGGCATCGCCGGCCAGGACGAGGTCCGCTGGGTGCACGAAGGCCGCCGCCACACGCACAGGGCCGCCGACTCCACCGGCTTCGCGCGCGAGCTGTTCGCCCGCCACGGCGCCGCCGTACAGGAACTGGAGGTGCACCGCGCCTCCCTGGAGCAGACCTACCTCGCGCTGGTACGCCACGCGGAACAGGAGAGCCGATGAACGCCGTGGTCCTGCGCGCCGGGTGGCGGCGCGGCGTGATCGAGCTGCGTCAGTCCTTCACCAACGGGTCCGACCTGTTCAGCCACCTGCTGTGGCCGGTGCTGATGCTCGTGGTCATGTACTTCCTGCGCGAGAGCTCCTTCGGCGCCTCCGGTCTGCTGCTGGGCACCCTCGCCCTGCCGAGCGTCCTGGGCATGAACGCCGCGCTCGGCCTGGTCAGCCTCAGCCAGCAGCTCACCTACGAACGCGAGGACGGCACGCTGCTGCGCGCCAAGGCCACCCCGCACGGCATCCAGAGCTACCTGGTGGGCAAGGTCGTCTCGGTCTCCGGCGGCCTGCTGGCCGACCTGGCGATCTTCCTCGTGCCCGGCCTGCTGATCGTCAAGGGGCTGGACCCCGGCGCGGCGTCCTGGCCGGCGCTGCTGGGGGTGCTGGCGCTGGGCATGGTGGCCACGCTGCCGATCGGCGCGGTGCTCGGCTCGGTGTTCCCCAGCGCCCGCGGCCAGGGCCTGCTGCAGCTGCCGATCCTCGGCATGATCGCGATCTCCGGCATCTTCTACCCGATCACCACGCTGCCGGAGTGGGTGCAGTGGATCGCCCAGGCCTTCCCCTTCTACTGGCTGGGCCTGGGGATGCGGGCGGCGCTGCTGCCGGACGCGGCGGTCATGGTCGAGATCGGCCAGTCCTGGCGGCATCTGGAGACGGCCGGCGTCCTGGCCGCCTGGGCGGTGCTCGGCCTGCTGCTGGCTCCGGTGGTGCTGCGCAGGATGGCGCGCAAGGAGTCCGGTTCGAGCGTGGCGCAGCGCCGCGACAAGGCCCTGCGGCGCGCGATGTGATCGGCAGCGAGCGAGGTGACCTACAGCGAGCGCAGGCCGCGCATCGCCAGCTCGGCCGCCCGCTCGCTCGCCTTGCGCCGTTGCGGTTCGGAGTGGCCGAGCTCGTGGCTGACCAGCGAGGCGGCCTGCAGCGCGCCCATGAGGGCGCCTATCGCGGCCGCCGCGGTGACCTGGTCGATCTCCTCGGGGAAGGTCTCGGCGAACGCGGCCGCGATCTTCCGCTGCAGGTCGAGCAGCACCATCAGCGCCCTGGCCTGCACCGAGGGCACGGTCATGACCAGCGTGCGGTACTGCGCGGCCCACTCCGGCTCGTCACTGAGCGGGCCGTGGTCGAGGAATCGGGCCACGACCTCCTCGTAGGTGCGCAGCAGCAGGTCGGAGACGGACTCGTCGGGGCGGCGCCCGGCCAGCACCTCCAGCGTCACCTCGTAGTAGTCGCCCGCGGCGAAGAAGACCACGTCCTCCTTGCTCGGGAAGTGGTTGAAGAACGTCTTGGTGGCCACGTCGGCCGCGGCGGCGATCTGGGCGACCGTGGTCTGCTCGAAGCCCCGCTCGGCGAACAGCCGGAAGGCCGCCTCGGCGATGAGCTCTCTGGTCTGCCGCTTCTTGCGCGCGCGGCGCGTCTCCTCCATACGCGAACCTTACACCACCGGTATATTTACATCGGTTGTAACTTTACTTCGAGTGGTGTTATCTGAAGGCATGATGCCTCTGCAACCCCCGGCGGGCCGCCCCTTCGACCCGCCCGACGAACTGGCCCGGCTGCGCGGCGAGTGCCCCGTCAGCCCGATGACCTACCCCGACGGGCACGAGGGCTGGCTGGTCACCAGCCACGAGCTGGTCCGCGCGGTCCTGGCCGACCGGCGCTTCAGCCACCGCGCCGACCTCGTGCACACCCCCATGCCCGGCGCCGGCGCCCGCGCGCCCCTGCGGCCGGCGCCGCCCGGCGCGTTCCTGGCCATGGACCCGCCCGAGCACACCCGCTACCGTCACCTGCTCACCGGCGAGTTCACGGTACGGCGCATGCGCCGGCTGAGCGGCAGCATCGAAGCCGTGGTGGCCGACCACCTGGACGCCATGCAGGCCAAGGGCCCGCCCGCCGACCTCGTCGCCGACTTCGCCCAGCCGATCCCCGGCGTGGTGATCTGCGAACTGCTCGGCGTGCCCGACGACGAACGCGAGCGCTTTCGCCACCACATGCCCATCTTCGCCAGCACCCGCGCCGGCGCCGAGGACAAGGCCGCCGCCTACGCCGCCGCCACCGCCTCCATCGCCGACCTGATCGCCGCCAAACGCGCCCACCCCACCGACGACCTGCTCAGCGGCCTGGTCACCGGCGGCGAACTCAACGACGAAGAGCTCGTCACCATCGCCTTCCTGCTCATGGGCGGCGGCTTCGACACCACCGCCAACATGCTCGCCCTGGGCGCCTGGACGCTGATGCGCAACCCCGGCAGCGTCGAGAAGCTGCGGCGCGAGCCCGGCCCGGCGGTGGAGGAACTGCTGCGCTACCTCAGCATCGTCCCCGCCACCGCGCGGGCCGCGCTGCAGGACGTCGAGCTCGGCGGCGAGCTCATCCGCGAGGGGCAGACGGTCACCGTCTCCATCCCGGCCGCCAACCGCGACCCCGCGCACTTCCCCGACCCCGACCGCCTCGACCTCGGCCGCTCGACCGCCGGGCACGTCGCCTTCGGGCACGGCATCCACCAGTGCCTCGGCCAGCAGCTGGCCCGGGTGGAGATGACGGCCGGGCTGCCGGCGCTGTTCGCCCGCCTGCCCGGGTTGCGGCCGGCCGTACCGGATGAGCAGGTGCCGCTGCGCACGGACATGATGATCTACGGCCTGCACGCGCTGCCGGTCACCTGGGAGGCGAACACGCTCACGCCGTGAACGGCCGGGGCTAGGATGCACCCCCGTGATCGAAGCCGACTTCCTGACCCGTACCCGCACCTCCTACGACGCCATCGCCGTCGAGTACGACGAGCTGGCCCGTGACGAGATGGACCGCAAGCCCCTCGACCGCGCCATGGCCGGCGCCTTCGCCGATCTCGTGCGCGGCCGGGGACCGGTGGCCGACGTGGGATGCGGCACCGGGAACCTCACCCGGTTCCTGCACGAGCGGGGCGTCGAGGTCTTCGGCGTGGACCTGTCGCCCGGCATGCTCGCCCTGGCCGGAAAGACGCTGCCCGGCGTGCGCTTCGTCGAGGGCTCCATGCTGGAGCTGCCCGTGCCCGACGAGTCCGTCGCGGGGCTGGCGGCCTGGTACTCCACCATCCACATCCCCGACGAGCTGCTGCCCCAGGCGCTGGCGGAGTTCCACCGGGTGCTGGCGCCCGGCGGGTACGCGCTGCTGGCCTTCCAGGTCGGCGACGAGCCGCTGCACCTGACCGACGCGCTCGGCCACCCGATCGACCTGCTCTTCCACCGCCGCCGCGCCGAGCAGATGGCGCGGCTGCTGCGCGCGGCCGGGCTGCCCACCCACGCCCGGCTGGAACGCGAGCCGGAGGACGAGCGGGCGCCTCAGGCCTTCCTGCTGGCCAGAAAAGAGTTCACGGACTGAGGTACGGCGTGGTCGTCGCCAGCGCCGCGAACCCCAGCCTGGCCAGGATGGGCCGGCTGGTCGGCGCCGCGTCGACCTGCAGGAAGTGGTAGCCGCGCGCGGCCGCCAGCCGGGCGCGGTAGGCCACCAGCGCCCGGTACAGGCCCCGCCCGCGCCAGCTCGCGACGGTGCCGCCGCTCCACAGGCTGGCGAAGTCGGTGCCCGGATGCAGCTGCATGCGCGCCGCGCTGACCGGCCGCCCGTCCGCCATCGCCACCACCGCCTCGACCTCCAGCGGCCGCTCGGCCAGCTGGGTCAGCAACTGGTGGCGCACCCGCGAGGAATCCCCGCCGAAAGCCTGCTCGTGCACGGCGGCCATCAGCTCCACCCCGGCCGCGTCACGCACCGGCCGCAGCTCCACCCCGCCCGGCACCTCCTCGCTCAGGCTCAGCTCGCCGATGCGCCCCACCATGAGCGTCTCGGCCTCGTCGGCGACGAACCCCGCCGCGGCCAGCCGCCGCGCGAGGTCGGCGGGGCGGTCATGGCTGTAGAGCTTCCATTCGAAGGTACGGCCCAGCCCGCCGTAGAAGGCGACCTGCTCGGCGATGACGGCATCGGCCCCGGCATCGTCCAGGTCCGACCACAGGATGCCGTTCCAGTCCTCGGGCCCGCCCACCTGGCGTACCACCGAGCCGGTCCACTCCACCCGGACGCCCGCGGCGTCGGGCCGCGCCTGCCGGCGCATCTGCAGATCGAAAAGCGGCAACATCACGCGCCCCACCCTAATGCCCCATTCCTGCGAGATCACGACGGCCGTCTGCCCCGCCGGTTGAAGGTTGGCGGCCTGCCGGCCCTGCTGGAGACGGGCCAGGGTTCCGGGAGGCGTTCAACGAAACGCTGGAAGACATGGATCTCGCACATCGGCGGACACTGGCGGCCGTCAGCGCCGCCCAACTCCTCGTCGTCCTGGACGGCACCATCGTCAACATCGCCCTGCCCACCGCCCAGCAGGCGCTCGGCCTGACCGACGCCAACCGGCAATGGGCGATCACCGCCTACGCGCTGGCCTTCGGCGGGCTGCTGCTCATCGGCGGCCGGATCAGCGGCGCGCTCGGGCACCGGCGCGCCTTCGTCATCGGCCTGGCCGGGTTCGCCGCCGCCTCGGCGCTGGGCGGGGCGGCCACCGGCCCCGTCATGCTGTTCGCGGCGCGGGCGCTGCAAGGGGTCTTCGCCGCCCTGCTCGCGCCCGCCGGGCTGTCCCTGCTGACGACCACGTTCACCGAGCCGCGCGAGCGGGGGCGGGCCTTCGGGGCTTTCGCCGCGGTCGGCGCCGCCGGGTCGGCGATCGGCCTGGTGGCCGGCGGGCTGCTGACGGAGTACACGAGCTGGCGCTGGTGCCTGTACATCAACGTGCCGATCGCGCTGCTGGCCGCGGCGGCCATGGCCAGGACCGGCCGCGAGACGCCCACCGCGGCGCGGGGGCGGATGGACGTGCCGGGCGGGCTGCTGAGCGTGGCGGGGTTCGCCGCCCTGGTCTACGCCTTCAACGAGGCCGAACCGCTCGGCTGGGGCGCGCCCAAGGTGCTCGGGCTGCTGGCGGGCGGGGTCGTGCTGCTGGCGGCGTTCGCCGTGGTGGAGACGCGGGCGCCCGAGCCGCTGCTGCCGATGCGGGTGCTGCTGGACCGCGCGCGGGCCGGGGCGTTCGTGGCGATCACCCTGATGTTCGTGGCCATGTTCGGCTTCTACCTGTTCATGAGCTACTACACCCAGGCCACGCTCGGCTACACACCCGTCCAGGCCGGGCTGGCGCTGATCGTCAACGCGGTCGCGGCCCTGGCCGGAGCCTCCCTCATCGCCGGGCGGCTGCACGGGCGGGTGCCGCCCGGGGTGCTGATCGTGGCGGGCCTGCTGGCGGCCGCCGCCGGCATGTTCGTGCTGACCCGGCTGGAGGAGGGCGGCACGGGCGTGCTCGGCGGGTACCTGCTGCCGGCGCTCGTGCTCACCGGGCTCGGGCTCGGCTGCGTGCTGCCCCCGACCGCGGCGCTGGCCACGGCGGGGCTGCGCGGGCACGACGTCGGCGCCGCCTCGGCCGCCTACAACGCCGCCCAGCAGGTGGGCGCGGCGCTCGGGGTGGCGCTGCTCAACACCGTGGCCGCCGCGCACACCGCGCCGGTGCCCGGTTACGTCGCCGCGCTGGGGCTGGCGCTGGCGATCTTGCTGGCCGCCGCCCTGCTCACGGCGCTGCTGCTGCGCCCGCGCCGGGCGCCGAGCCGTCCGGCCCCTGACCCGGACGGCTCGGCTGTGCGGCGCTAGAGCGCGGGCGCGTACCGGCTGGCCGGGCGGGGCAGGCCGTAGTGCTCGCGCAGCGTGGCGCCGCCGTACTCGCGCCTGAACAGCCCGCGCGAGCGCAGCAGGGGCAGGACGTGGTCGGCGAAGACCTCGAAACCGCCGTTGAGGTAGGGCGGCATGACGTTGAAGCCGTCGGCCGCCCCGCCGGTGAACCACTGCTCGATGCGGTCGGCGATCTGCTCCGGCGTGCCCGCGGTCACCCAGTGGCCGCGGGCGCCTGCCAGGCGGTGCAGGAGCCGGCGGATGGTGGGGTTCTCGCGATCGATGATGTCGAGCACGACGCCGAAGCGGCTGCCGTAGCCGCGCTGCTCGTGGGTGGGCAGCTTCTCGCGCGGCACCGGCCCGTCCAGGTCATGGCCGACGAGGTCGATGCCGAGGAACTGGCGCAACTGCCGCAGGGAGTACTCGGGCTGGGTGAGCTCGTCGAACTCCCGCTGCAGCGCCTTGGCCTCGGCCTCGGTGGAGCCGATGAACGGGCTGATGCCGGGCAGCACCTTGACCAGGTCGGGGTCGCGGCCGGCGGCCTTCACCCGGGACTTGACGTCGGCGTAGAAGTCGCGGGCGTTGTCCAGCGTCTGGTGGGCGGTGAAGATCGCCTCGGCGTGGTGGGCGGCGAAGGCCTTGCCGTCCTCGCTGGAGCCGGCCTGGACGTAGACGGGGCGGCCCTGCGGGGTGCGCGGGGTGTTCAGCGGGCCGCGTACGCGCAGCCGTTCCCCCGCGTGCTCGATGGCGTGGATCTTGGCGGAGTCGGCGAAGACGCCGGAGGCCGGGTCGATGACCAGCGCGTCGTCCTCCCAGCTGTCCCACAGCGCGCTGACCACCTCCAGGAACTCGTGCGCCCGCGCGTAGCGCTCGGCGTGCACCGGATGCTCGTCCAGGCCGAAGTTCTGGGCGGCCTGCGGGGCGCCGGTGGTGACGATGTTCCAGCCGGCCCGCCCGCCGGACAGGTGGTCCAGCGAGGCGAACAACCGGGCCAGGTTGTAGGGCTCCAGGTAGGTCGTGGAGGCGGTGGCGATGAGGCCGATGCGCTCGGTCACCGCCGCGATCGCCGACAGCCACGTGAACGGCTCCAGCCGGAAGCGGCTGGCATAGCGCACGTTGTCGGGCAGCGAGGGCCCGTCGGCGAAGAAGACGGCGTCCATCGTGGCCTGTTCGGCGCGCTGGGCCAGCTCCTGGTAGTAGGTGATGTCCAGGACCCGCTCCGGCCGGGCCTCGCGGTGGCGCCAGGCGGCCTCGTGGTGGCCGCCCGGGTAGACGAACAGGTTCAGGTTGAGCTGTCTCATCGGGCCTCTCCCCTCACGCCGAGCGCGCGCAGCAGCTCGGACCTGATCTCGCTGTGGCTCCTGGCGCCGTCCAGGCGCTGCTCGGCGGCGATCCGGCCGTGCGTGAGTACCAGGATCCGGTCGGCCAGGGCGATGGCCTCGTCCACGTCGTGGGTGACCAGCAGGACGGCCGGGCGGTGCTGCTCGTACAGGCGGCGCAGCAGCGCGTGCATCTTCAGCCGGGTCAGCGCGTCCAGCGCGCCGAACGGCTCGTCGGCCAGCAGCAGGCGCGGCTCGCGCACCAGCGAGCGGGCCAGCGCGACCCGCTGCTGCTCGCCGCCGGACAGCTCGCTGGGCCAGGCGCGCTCGCGCCCGCCGAGCCCGACCTCCTCCAGGCCGGCGCGGCCCTTGGCCTCGGCCCCGTCCAGGCCCAGGATCACGTTGTCCAGCACCCGCTGCCAGGGCAGCAGGCGGGCGTCCTGGAAGACGACCGAGACCTGCTCGGGCACCTCGACGCGGCCGGTGCCGGCCACGTCGTAGTCGAGCCCGGCCAGGGCGCGCAGCAGCGTGCTCTTGCCCGAGCCGCTCTGGCCGAGCAGCGCCACGAACTCCCCGGCGGGGATCTCCAGGTCCAGGGCGTCCAGGATGACGCGCTCGCCGTAGGAGCGGGTCAGCCCTTCGATGCGTACGGCTGCCGCCGTCAGCCGGCCAGGGTGCGTCGCCATGACAGCGCCCTCCTTTCCACCAGGCGCACGGCGGCGTCGGAGAACAGGCCGAGCAGCCCGTACAGGACGATGCCGACGAGGATCACGTCGGTCTGGCCGTAGGTGCGGGCCAGGTCCATCATGTAGCCGATGCCGCTGGTGGAGTTGATCAGCTCGGCGACCACGAGGAACAGCCAGGCGGTGGTGACGGCGAAGCGCATGCCGAGCAGGAAGCCGGGCAGCGCGCCGGGCAGCACGACCTTGCGGATGAACGCCGCCCGGCCGAGTTCCACGCTCTCGGCCAGCTCGACGTAGCGGGCGTCGATGCCGCGCAGCCCGTTGTGGGTGTGGATGTAGATGGGCACGACGACGCCGAGCGCGATGACGGTGATCTTCATGCCTTCGCCGATGCCGAGCCACAGGATGAGCAGCGGCATCAGGGCCAGCGCGGGCACGGCGCGTTTGATCTGGACGGGCCCGTCGATGAGGGCCTCGCCCCAGCGGCTCAGGCCGGAGGCGAGGGCGAGCAGGGTGCCGGCGGGGATGCCGAAGGCCAGGCCGAGCCCGACCCGCTGGACGGAGGACAGGAGGTGCTCCTGCAGCCGGCCGCCGGCGATGAGCTCGCCGGTGGTGGTCACGACGGTCCAGGGGGCCGACAGGAAGCGGGGGTCGAGCAGGCCGGTGGCCGAGCCCGCCGCCCAGGCGGCCACCAGCAGGAGCGGGCCGTACAGGAAGCCGAGGCGCAGGGGGCGGCCGGGGCGCAGGCCGCGGCGGGCGCGGGCCTGGACGAGGGTGTCGGGCGGGGTGGCGAGGAGCATCAGGCACCGTCCCTGACGGTCTGGAAGCGCAGGTCGTAGAGGTCGGCGGCCTTCAGCGGCCGGTTGCCGGTCTCGGCGGCGAGGATGTCGATGGTCTCCTGGTGGCGGGCGACGGCCTGGCTCCAGTCGGTGGGCAGGTCGGGTTCGCCGGCCAGGTCGACCAGGTACTGGCCGTCTTCCGGGGTGAGTCCCTGGTCCTTGACGTAGTAGCCGGCGATCCATTCCTTGGGGTGCTCATACACCCAGCGGGAGGCGCGGACCCAGGCCGCGACGTACTCGCGCAGGGCCGCCGCCTTGGCCGGGTCCTTCAGGGTTTCCGCGCGCACGTACAGGTGGCTGGGGTCGTCGCGCAGGTCGTGGCGGATGGTGGTGGCGCCGTCCTTGCCGAACTTGGCCGTGTAGCGCTTGATGTTGACGCCGCCGATGGGCGCGACGTCGACCTGCTTGCCGGCCAGGGCGTTGGGGTAGACGTCGCCGGTGCTGGGCAGCTCGACGAGGGTGACGTCCTGCTTGGTGAGTCCGGCCTTCTTCAGCACCTTGAGCACCAGCGCGCCCTGGGCCTGGCCGGGACTGTAGGCGATCTTCTTGCCGCGCAGGTCCGCCAGGGTCTTGACGAGCACGCCGGGGGCGATGCCGAGCTCGTAGGTGGGATGGGTGAGCGGGTCCTTCCTGAACCGCGAGGCGATGATCTTCACGGGCAGCCCGGTCCAGGTGGCGTGGATGGCCGGGATCTCGGCGACCGCCCCCACGTCGAGGGCGTCGGCGCGGAAGGCCTCGGAGGTCTGCGGGCCGCCGCTGAGGTTGGCCCACTCGATCGGGAAGGAGAACGTGCCGATCTCGCCGGACAGCTCCAGCGCGATCTTGGTCGACGGATCGCCGATGATCAGCTTGGTTCCCCGGGGCACGGTGGTGGGCAGCGGCGCGTCGGGGGCGAGGGCCTGCTGGGTGCTGGAGTCCGCCTGGCCGCAGGCGGCCAGAAGCACGGAGGTCAGGAGTACGGCCAGCAGGGGGCGGGGATGTGCGGGCATGCGGAATCGTCCTTCGACGGAAGAGCAGACAGACGGGTTACGGCATGCGGCGGATCGGGTCCGGCGCTAGGACCGGCAACACTGTGCGCTGGCGACGCGGCAGTAGTCGATGTGCGCGCGACGGGTCAGGCCTGGACTCACGATCTTCACGATAGGCGGACCCGACCTTATTGGCAATATTTCCTACCTGATTTCTAGGAAATATACCCTGACGTCCATGAAGATCAGGACAGGCGGGCCACAGGACGTGGCGGCGGTACTCGGGATGTTCGACAGCGCGGTGGCCTGGCTGGTGGCCCAGGGGCGGGCCGGCCAGTGGGGCAGCGAGCCGTTCAGCGTCAACCCCCAGCGCCACGCGCAGGCGCGCGGGTGGGCCGAGGGCGACGGCATGCGGATCGCGGAGGTGGAGGGCGACCCGGCCGGGTGCCTGGTGGTGGGCGCGGCCAACCCGTATGTGGACGCGGCTCCCGAACCGGAGCTGTACGTGCAGGCCTTGGTGATCGACCGGCGCTTCTCCGGCCACGGAGTGGGCCGGGCGCTGCTGGACCGGTCGCTGCGCGAGGCCCGCGAGCGGCAGGTGAAGCTGCTGCGCGTGGACTGCTACGCCGGTGACGACGGCCGGTTGATCGCCTACTACGAGCGCTGGGGCTTCACCCGGGAGAAGCCGTTCAGCGTCGGCGCGTGGCCGGGCATGATCCTGCGCCGCGAGGTCGCCTGAGACTCACTCACACCCCTCGAACTGCGGCACCGAGGTGGTCAGCCGCAGACCCGTCGAACCGAAGCGCGCCCGCAGGAGCTTGGCCGCCGTGCCGCTCTGGTACAGGGCGGTCAGGGCCCGGTTGACCTCCTCGCACCCGGCCACGTCGCCGCGCGGCAGGGCGATGCCGTAACGCTCCTCGGTGAAGGGCGCGTTCACGATGGCGAACGCGCCCTTGTCGGCGGCGGCGAAGCCGGCGAGGATCAGGTCCCCGGTCGAGACGGCGTCCACCCGGCCCGCGCGCAGCAGGTCCACGCACGCGCTGTAGGTGGCGGCGGGGACGAGGTCGGCCATCACCCGGCGCCCCTCGACGATGCGCGAGGCCGAGATCGACCCCTTGGCCTGGCACAGCCTGCGTCCGCGCAGGTCACGCACCCCGCGGATGTCCGTGGTCCGCGCGCGCACGAGGATGTCCTGGTGGGAGACGTAGTACGGCCCGGCGAAGGTGACCTCGGCCTTGCGCTGCGGGCTGATGGAGAAGGTGGCGATCACCATGTCCACCTCGCCGGAGTTCAGCTTGTCCTCGCGCCCCTCGGAGGTGGTCGGGACGAAGGTGACCTTCTTCCCCAGACGGGCCGCCACATAGGAGGCGACATCCACGTCGAACCCCTCGAACCTCCCGCCCGCGGTCTTGAACCCGAGGCCGGGCTGGTCCGGTTTCACCGCGACGACCAGCTCGTCCTTGTCCAAAATCGACGCCGGGCCGCCGGTCTGCGTGCCGCATCCGGCCGCCGCCAGCGCCGCGGCGAGCAGGACGATCTTGCCTCTCATCCCACCGGAGCGTAGGCACCGGCCGTGAACGGCGCGTGAACGCCCGGTGGCGCCTACGGCACCGCTGCGGGTATGGCGGCGATCACGCCTTGCCGTGCAGGGCGCTGCCCTTCTTCCACTGCTTGAACGACATCTGCCAGTAGCCCCAGCCGTTGTTCCACTCCAGCTCGCGGTTGGTGCCGACGATGTCGACGACGTCACCGCGCTGCATGGTGTCGTGGAACCACCTGGCCTGGTCGGGCCGGGAGTTGATGCAGCCGTGGCTGACGTTGCGCACGCCCTGTGCCCAGACGTTGTTCTTGGCGTGGACGTACTCGCCGGAGTTGGAGATGCGCACCGCGTGGTTGATCATCACGTCGTAGTAGCCCGGGTCGCCCTTCTTGCGGCCGGGGGAGATCATGCGCACCGGATTGCCACGCTCCATCGTCAGATGGATGCCCGAGGTGGTCGTGTACTCGCGGGTGGTGGCCATGCCGGCGCTGATGCGCATGGTCTGCTTGCGCTTGCCGTCGACGTAGACGTACATCATCTTCTTGCGGGTGTCGATCTTGCTGATCTGCTTGGCGCCGATCCGCAGCGTGGTCTCGTGGTCCTTGCCGCCGTACAGGCCCTTGCCGCCCTTGATGCCCTCGATGTCGGCGTGGAACTTGATCTTCTGGTGCGCCGGCCAGTACTTGGCGGTGCGGTAGATCACGTAGGTGTCGTCGATCCAGCGCCAGGCGCCCTCGACGGGCTTTTCCGCCTCGACCTTCAGCGCGGCCTCGACGCTCGCCTTGTCCTTGATCGGCTGGTCGAAGCGGACCATGATCGGCGCCCCCACGCCGATCTTCTCGCCCTTGGCGTTGGGCGTGACGTCCACGACCTTGAACACCCGCTCCGGCTTCAGCGTCTTGAACGCGCTGGCGGCCTGGGTGACCCCCGACTTGGCGGTGACGTTGTAGTCGGTGGACGGCTTGAGCGGGCTCTTGGAGACCCAGCGCGTCTTGTCGGCGCTGAACTTGCCCTCGAGCTGCTCGGCCCCGGCCTGCACCACGACCTCGTCCAGCACGCCCCCGGCCGCCTCGACCACGACCTTCTTGTCCGGGCTCACCTTGGCGCTGCCCTGCTCGGGCGTGATCGTGATGACCGGCGCCTGCGGCGTCGTCGCCGCCTGGCCGGGCTTGCCCTGCTGCCCCGGGCCGGCCGGAGCGCCGCCCGAACACGACGCCGTCAACGCGGCGGCCGCCAGCAGCGCCACGCCCGCCGCGGGTCTCCTCCAACCGGGCACAGTACTCACAACGGACCTCTCCCCCATTTACCTAAAACAACTCTCAAAACCTTAATGCTCCTGCATGTATGACGCAGATTCATTCGGGAGAGTTCGGTCACATTTCGATCACTCAGTGACGTCAAGCGCAGGTCAAGAACAGGTCAACCCCGCTGGTACGGCGTACCCTGACCGGATGCTCTCCCCCGGACCGCAAAGGATTGGCAAACGACTCGCGTGGCTCGACGCGCTGCGCGGGCTGGCGGCCGTCCTGGTGGTCTACGAGCACGCCGTCGCCGGCCTCTCACCCTCCGTGCACGCCGCCGGCGGCGCCTGGTTCGCCGCCGGCTGGTGCGGCGTCATGGTGTTCTTCCTGGCCAGCGGCTACATTGTGCCCGCCTCGCTGGAACGCCGCGGCGAGGTGCGCGCGTTCTGGATCGGCCGCGTCTTCCGCCTCTACCCGCTGTGGGCGCTGTGCATGGCCGGCGCGCTGGTGCTGCTGCCCGTCACCGGCTCCCCGCTGGCCCACCTCAGCATGCTGCAGGACCTGCTCGGCACCCCGAGCGCGGTCAGCGTGCTCTGGACCCTGTCCTACGAGATGGCCTTCTACCTGCTGGTCACCGCCCTGTTCACGCTCGGCGCGCACCGGCGCAGCGCCGAGATCGCGCTGGGGCTGGCCGCCGTCGCGCTGGCCGGCGCGGCGCTGCTGCCCACCGGCGCCCTCACGGGCGCCTCCCTGCTCGCGCTGGCCGTCATCGCCGCCGGCCTGGCCGCCGTCCTGGGCGGCGACGGTCCGGTACGGCAGGCCGGCGCGGCCGTCCTCCTCGTGGCGGTCACCGCCCTGCTGGCCTTCAACGGCCGGTTGCCCGCCTGGCAGAGCCTCATCGTCGTGGCCACGATGTTCTCCGGAACCGCCCTGTACCGGGCCGAGCAGGGGCAGATCACCTGGGCCAGGGCGTGGATCGTGCTGGCCGTACCGGTGGCCGGGGTGCTGCTGTCACCGGGCACCAACCTCAAGACCGCCTTCGTGGCCGCCTGGGCGATCTTCCTGGCCGGGATGGCGCTGCGCGGGCGGGGCGTGCCGTACGTGCTGAGCTGGCTTGGACTGGTCAGCTACTCGGTCTACCTGCTGCACCCGCTGCTGCTGCGGGTGATGCCGGCGCTGTGGGCGGTGCCGGCCACGTTCGCGCTCAGCGCGCTCACCTGGCGCTGGGTGGAAGCGCCCGCCCAGCGTCTGGGCCGGCGGCTGGTGTCAGCCGGTGGGTGAGCCCGGTGTGGCGCCGGCCCGCGCCGCGGGTACGCACCGCCTGGGCCAGCGCCCGGCGTGAGCCCACGATGACCACGAGCTTCTTGGCCCGGGTGATGGCGGTGTAGAGCAGGTTGCGCTGCAGCATCATCCATGCGCTGGTCGCCAGCGGCACCACCACGCACGGGTACTCGCTGCCCTGCGAGCGGTGGATGGAGACCGCGTAGGCGTGGGCCAGCTCGTCCAGCTCGTCGAAGGAGTAGTCGACGCTCTCGTCCTCGTCGGTGAGCACCGTCAGCTGGTGCTCATCCGGCGAGATCGCCTCCACGACGCCGACCGTGCCGTTGAACACCCCCGCGGCGCCCTTGTCGTAGTTGTTGCGCAGCTGGGTGACCTTGTCGCCGACGCGGAAGACCCGGCCGCCGTAGCGGCGTTCGGGCAGGTCCTCGCGCGAGGGGGTCAGCGCCTCCTGCAGGGCGATGTTGAGCGCGCCCGCGCCGGCGGCGCCGCGGTGCATGGGCGCCAGGACCTGCACGTCGCGGCGCGGGTTGAGGCCGAACTTGCGGGGGATGCGGCGGGCCACCACGTCCACGGTGAGCTGGGCGATCTCCTCGGGCTCCTCGCAGGGGAACAGGAAGAAGTCCTTCATGCCCTCCAGGACCGGGTGCTTGCCGGAGTTGACCCGGTGGGCGTTGACGACCACGCCGGACTCGGCGGCCTGGCGGAAGATCTGCGTCAGCCGTACGCGCGGGATCTCCTCGGCGGCGAGCAGGTCCTTGAGCACCTCGCCCGCGCCGACCGAGGGCAGCTGGTCGACGTCGCCGACGAACAGCAGGTGCGCGCCCGGCGCGATCGCCTTGACGAGCTTGTTGGCCAGCAGCAGGTCCAGCATCGAGGCCTCGTCGACCACCACCAGGTCGGCGTCGAGAGGGTTGTCGCGGTCATAGGTGGCCTCGCCGCCCGGACGCAGCTGCAGCAGCCGGTGGACGGTGGTGGCCTCGTGGCCGGTCAGCTCGGCCAGGCGCTTGGCGGCGCGGCCGGTAGGGGCGGCCAGGATGACGCGGGCGCGCTTGGCCCGCGCCAGCAGCACGATGGAGCGCACGGTGAAGCTCTTGCCGCAGCCGGGCCCGCCGGTCAGCACCGCGACCTTCTCCGTCAGCGCCAGCCGTACCGCCTGACGCTGCTCGGCGGCCAGTTCCGCGCCGGTCTGGCCGTGCAGCCACTGTTCGGCGCGTTCCCAGTCGACGTCGGCGAAGGCCTTGAGCCGGTCGTGGCCGCCTCGCAGCAGCGAGGTCAGGCCGCCGGCCAGGGACAGTTCGGCGCGGTGGAAGGGCACCAGGTAGATCGCCGGGACGGTGTTGTCCCCGGCCGGGATCTCCTCGCGCACCACCTCCTCGGCGGCCACCGACTCCTCCAGGCAGGCGGCGACCAGTTCGGCGGGCACGTCGAGGATCTTGACGGCGTCGCCGACGAGGTTGGGGGCGGGCAGGTAGCAGTGCCCGTCGTCGGCGGCCTGGGACAGGGTGTAGCGCAGGCCCGCCTTGACGCGTTCCGGGCTGTCGTGGGGGATGCCGACCGCCTGGGCGATGGTGTCGGCCGTCTTGAACCCGATGCCCCAGACATCATCCGCCAACCGATACGGCTGGCTCTTCACCACTTCCACCGATTTATCGCCATATTGCTTGAAGATGCGGACGGCGATCGAGGTGGAGACCCCGACTCCCTGAAGGAAGATCATCACTTCCTTGATGACCTTCTGCTCCTCCCACGCGGCGCCGATCATCTTGGTCCGCTTGGGCCCGAGCCCCGGCACCTCGACCAGCCGCTCGGGCTCGTTCTCGATCACATCCAGCGTGTCGGTGCCGAAGTGCCCGACGATCCGCTCGGCCATCTTGGGCCCGATCCCCTTGATCAGCCCGGACCCCAGATACCGCTGGATCCCCTGGATGGTCGCCGGCAGGACCGTACTGTAGGACCAGACCTCGAACTGCTTGCCGTAGCGCGGATGCGACGTCCACCGCCCGGTCAGCCGCAGCGACTCCCCGACCTGCGCCCCCAGCAGCGGCCCCACCACGGTGAGCAACTCACTGCCCGACCGCTCGGTCGCGACCCGCGCGATGGTGTAGCCCGTCTCCTCATTGGCATAGGTCACCCGTTCCAGCACGGCTTCAAGGACGCTGCCGGGCGGACGATCAGGTGCCATGCGGGTATTCTGCCGCAGCCCCGGCCCTCCCCGGCGCACAGTCGCACCCCGCCCTCACCACCGGACCCTCCCAGGACGTCGGGCCCGCCGCCCGCGCCCCGGCTCCAGCCGGTTCAGGCACCGGCCTCGAGCACGGCGAGGTCGCGCACCGCGTAACGGTGATGCTCGGCCTCCTCCTTCAGCACCACCTTGAGGCAGCGGCGCACGACGTACTCCTGGTCGGGATACGGGTCCGCCGGCCTGCGGCCGCACACCCGGTCGAGCTCGGCCTCGGTGAGCCCGTCGACGACCCGCCGCATCGTGGCCATGCGGGCGCGCCGCGGCGCGAGCACCTCGCCGAGCGTCGGGGTGGCTTCGAGGGTGAGACCGAGCTTGGCCGCCGCCTCGGGCGACATCCCGCCGTGAGGCAGGCCCAACGGGTGGTACGGCGCCTCCTCCTCCAGCACGGCATTGCCGAGCCAGGCATCGCCGGCCATCAGCAGGTGCCGTTGGGCCTCGACGAACGACCACTCGCCGTTGACCCGCTCGTGCAGCTTGGCCTCGGGCAGCAGCCCGGCGCGGTCGAGTGTCGCCGCCCACAGCGTCTCGATGGCCTCCCAGGCGGCCCGGTAGTCGTCGGGGGACGCGGCGTCACGCGCCAGCACCCGCGTGGGGTGCAGCCGGTCGAGTTCGGCCTCGACGTAGGCGGTCACGTCGACGTCGTTGACCACGACACGCTCGAAGGCGCCTCCGAGGTAGACGTCGCCCCCATAGCAGTCGACGATCTTCAGGCCGCTGACCTCGCAGTCGCGGATCTCGAGACCGGCAAGGTCGCACAGGTGGATGCGGGCACCACGGAACTGGTCGCTGTGGGCATATTCAGCAGCCATCGAGGCAGTCTCCCGCACCCGTCCCGCCCGCGCCACCATCGCGGCATGCTCCCCGCACCTGAGTGTGCCGCCCAGATCAGTGCACGGTGAGGAAGACCAACTGGGCCGAAGGCGTCAGGCCGCTGTCGAGCGGTTCGTAACGCGCGCGGAGCATGTATTGCGCCGGAGGAAGGCTCACGGTCGTGTAGCTGGCCGATCCCGAGTTGAGCCGGATGCGCTTCAGGTCCACCTGTCCCAGGCTTCCGAACAATTCGAAGATCGCATCCCCGTTCGCGGGAACGCCGCTATGAGAAACGACGGCCCCCCATCGGGTGCGTGAACCCGCGGGCGCCTCGTACTGAAACGGCCCCGTGAACGTCGCCCTGGCCGTCGTCGGCGGCTGGGGCTCTTCGGGAGTGAGGTTGGTCATCGTGATCGTGGTGACGAACTGCGCGAACTGCGCGACGTAGGGGTGCTGGAGTTTGAAAAGCTCCCAGTCCTCCACGGTGGGCGTTCCCCTGAAGACCGCCGCGGTGTGGTCCTGTACGGCCGCCATCTTCGCGTCCAGCGGCCATTGGTGGAACGGGACGTTCTGCCGGGCCAGTTCGCGCCAGTCGGACATGTTCTTTACCGCCTTCATTCAGCGATCGCGGCTGCCTGCCACCTCCATGTCTTCCCTGCGCCCGGCGTCCTATGGACGCCTTTCCGTCCAGAGGCGGTCAAGTTTCGGGATGCCGTGGGCCTCAGCGGATCCTCAACACGTTCTCAACATCGGCCGCCCTACCTTTCGCTCCATCAAAGGAGAGGAAGGCGACATGAGAGTGAAGCTGTTCGGATCGCTCGCGGCCACCTCCATCGCCGTGGGACTGCTCGCCAGCGTGCCGGCGCACGCCGCGGGCGTCTCCGGCGCGGGATCCGCCGCTACGTCGGCCACCGCGGCCTTCTCGGCGCTGGGTACGGCCCCGGCCTGCGTCGCGCGCTACGTCAGCACGTTCCACAAAACAATCATCCTGCGCAACACCTGCAACAAGAAGATGTGGGTCAAGGTGATCATCAAGCGCGGCCCCGACAGCCCCTGCTACGGCATGGGCAAGGGCAGCGTCAGGGCCTGGAAGTGGGGCACGCCGCTGTCCAGCTACGACAAGACCGTCACCTGCTGAAAGGGCGAAGTCATGAACAGAAGGTTCCGCATCGGCGCGGCCGCGTTCGTCGCCGTCGCCGCCCTCGGGCTCAGCGCGCCCGCGGCGGTCCAGGCGGCTCCGCAGCCCGCGGCCGCGGCGGCCTCCGTCCAGATGGCCCGCTGGGTCACCTACGGGCACTACCCGACGAAGTGGCAGTGCAAGGCCGCCGGGAAGTTCTACACGACCGGCAAGAAGCTGGCCAAGGAGTACCGGTGTGTACGGAAGGTCAAGATCGGTCCCTTCAAGACCTACCGTCTTGATCTGCTGATCACCTGGCTCTGATCGTGCCGGCGCGCCCATGGACCTGTGGTGATATCTCACTGGATATGGGTGCGCCGACGATATCGCTATTGGACAGGGCGACGCCTTGCCTGTTTGGCTCCTGCCGTTCAGTCAAGCGATCAGCAAGGAAATCACGCCCTATGCGCATCTCTCGTATCTCAGCCGGTCTCGCGCTGGCCGCCGCGCTCCTGGCCGGTGGTGTGACGACGGCGCCGGCCGTACAGGCGAAGGAGTCGCCGGAGGCCAGCGCGCGCAAGGAACTGCGCGCGCTGGAGGTGGCCTTCGGCGGCCGCATCGGCGCCTTTGCGATCGACACGGGCAGCGGCAGGACGTTCGGTTACCGGGCGGGTGAGAGGTTCCCGCTGCTGTCGACGTTCAAGGCGCCGTTGTGCGGGGCGGCGCTGCACCGGGCGCGCACCGTCGAACCCGGGCTGATGGAGAAGGTGGTGAAGTGGACGAAGGCGGATCTTAAGCCCAACTCCCCGACCACCGAGAAGCATGTCGAGGACGGGCTGACGGTCGCGCAGCTGTGCGAGGCGACCATCACGCTGAGCGACAACACCGCCGGCAACATGGTGCTCAAGCAGATCGGCGGCCCGTCCGGCCTGACCCGGTACTTCCGCACGCTGAAGGACCCGATCTCCCGCCTGGACCGCTGGGAGACCGAGCTCAACGACTGGAACCCGAAGGAGCGGCGCGACACCACCACGCCCGCGGCCATCTCACGCGACATGGTCAAGCTCACCGCGGGCAAGGCGCTGCACCCCAAGGACCGCGAGCGGCTGAACGGCTGGCTGATCGCGACCAAGACCGGTGACGAGCGCATCCGCGCCGGCCTGCCCAAGTCCTGGCTCATCGGCGACAAGACCGGCACCAACACCGAGATCGGCGCCGGCAACGACATCGCGGTCGCCTGGCCGGGCAAGTCGGGCGCGCCGATCATCATCTCCGTCTACACCAACCGGGACCAGCCCTCGGTCGACAACACGGTGATCGCGAAGACGGCGACCATCCTGGCCCGCGCGCTGAGCAGGATCTGACCGCTCACGTGCCGGGGTCGCCCGGCACGAGCGTGGCCAGAGCGGCCACGCAGAAGAGCGCGGCCAGGATCGCCCACGTCAGCCCGCCCACGGCCTGCAGCAAGCCGGTGACCAGGAGCGGGCCGAGCACATAGCGGCCGAACGAGCGGCCCATGCCGAACGCCGCGAGGTACTCCGCGCGGCGTTCGCCGGGGGCCAGCGCGTACGACAGGGTCCAGGCCGCGGCCACCACCGCGATCTCGCCGACCGTCAGCACCACGATCGCCACCGGGAACCAGGACGCCCAGAACGCCAGGCAGGCGGCCGCCAGCGCGACGGCGCCCGCCACCTGGCAGCGCCTGGCCGCCTTGACCGAGGCGGTGAACCGGGCGGAAGGCACCATGAGCGCCACGCCCAGCACCGTGTTGATCGCGTACAGCGGCCCGATCCAGGCTCGTGGCACCTGCCCGTCGGCGATCAGCCACAGCGGGAAACCCAGGTTCAGTATCGGCAGCCACAACTGCAGCACGGTGTCGATGCCGGCGAAGGCCAGCAGCCGGCGGTCGCGCAGGGCGAGCGAGCGCCGGACGGGGGCGGGCGCGGGGGCGGGCGCGGGGGTGCCGCGCCGGCCGATCGTGCGGACCAGCAGCGCGGTCAGCAGGTACGCCAGCGCGTTGACCAGCAACGTCACCTGAAAGGCCGAGCGTCCGGAGGCTCCGGTCAGCAGCCCGCCGAGCGGCCCGCCGATGCTGATCCCGATGTTGGCGATCGCGCGATAGGCGGCCATGACGCGCCCCCGCTGTTCCTCATCGGCCAGTTCCCCCACGAACGCCTGGGTCAGCGCCGCGATCGCCTGGTCGGCCACGGTGACCACGGTCACGGCGGCCACGAAGCCCCCGAACTCCCCCACGACCGCGTACGCGGCGGTGCCGCCGGCCCGCACCAGGTGCAGCGCCACCAGCATGCGGCGTACCCCGACCCGGTCGGCCAGCCGTCCGAGCGGCGTCGCAGCGGCCATGGCCACGCATCCGGCCGCCCCCATACCGAGCCCGACCTGGGCGATGGTCAGGCCGACGAGCTGGGTGAAGTACACGACGGAGAAGGCCAGGAACAACCCGGCGCCCAGATAGTCGACCAGCCCCGACACGAGTAACCGGCGAACAGATGCACTATATTGCGCCATAGACGCAATATAGTGTGTACATGGATCCCGCAGAGCCGATCAGCCGCGCGCTCGCCGCCAACCTCCGCGCGGCCCGGCAGGCCCGCGGCTGGCGGCTGGAGGACCTGGCCGCACGTTCGGGGGTCAGCCGCGGCATGCTCCAGCAGATCGAGACCGGCCGGACCAATCCGAGCATCGCCACCCTCGCCCGGATCTGCTCCACGCTGGGCGTCTCCGTCGGCCGCCTCGTCGAGCCGCCGGAGGAACTGGGCCACGTGGTGCGCGCCGCGGAGGTGGCGATCCGCCCCGCCGGAGCCGGCGGGCGGGCGCGGCTGCTCATCAACGACGGGCGGGCCGAGTTGTGGGACTTCCTCATCGCGCCGGGCGAGGAGGTGCGCTCCCCCGGCCACCCCGAGGGCACCGGCGAGCTTCTGCACGTCAACACGGGAGAGCTGGCGGTGACGGTGGGCGGAGCGGCGTTCTCGCTCGGGCCCGGCGACGCGCTGCGGATGCGCGGGGACCGGCCGCACGTCTACGCCAACCCGGGCGCCGAGCCGGTGCGCTTCACGATGACGGTCATCTACGGCGGCAGGCAGGATCCCCGGTTCGCCACCTGAAAGCCGTGTGATGATCGGTGGATGGTGAGACGGGTCCTCTGCGCGCTGCCGGCCGTACTCCTGACGGCTGCCTGCACGAGCAGCCCCGCCCCGCCCGCCCCCACCGCCAAGGCCGAGTGCGTGCTGAAGCCGGGACGGCACAGCCTGCGCTTCGCCGGCGAGGAACGCACCTACCTGCTGTCACTACCCGGCAAGGGCAAGGGCCCCTGGCCGATGGTGCTGAACCTGCACGGCCTCGGCTCCAACGCCGGCCGCCAGGCGGAGAAGAGCCGCCTGCCCGAGGCCGGCGCCGCGCGCGGGTACGCGGTGGTCACCCCGCAGGTGGCCCGCTACCGCATGGCCTGGACGCTGCCCGGCTACTACGGCCCCGACGACACCGGCTTCCTGACCGCGCTGCTCGACAAGCTCGTCGCCTCGGGATGCGCGGACAAGGACCGGCAGTTCGCCGCCGGCATGAGCTACGGCGCCGGGATGGCCATGGCGCTGGTCTGCGCGATGAAGGGCCGGCTGGCCGCCGTCGCGCCGGTGGGCGGGCTCACCATCGTGCCGCCCTGCGAGGAGGCGGCGCCCACCACGATCGTGGCCTTCCACGGCACCGGCGACGGCACCGTCCCCTACCGGGGCGGGCATCCGTTCTCGCGGGCGCCCTCGCGGCTGCGGACCCTGGCCAAGCTGGTACGGCTGGCCTCGGTGGAAGGCGCCGCCCGGCGGTGGGCGCGCATCATGGGCTGCGCCGAGCCCGCCACCTCCAAGGTCAGGACCGGCGTACGGCTGCGCACCTGGAAGGACTGCCGTCACCGGGCGAGCCTGCGGCTGTACACGATCGGCGGCGCCGGGCACGTGTGGCCACGCCCGGACGGCGGCCGGCGCATCGATGCGGCCGGGCTGATCCTGGACGCCTTCGACGCCGTCAGCGTCCGGCGGGGCGGGTGATGAGGGCGTCGATCAGGCCGGGGAAGGCGTCGTCGAGCTCGGCCCTGCGCAGGGTGTTCATGCGCGAGGTGCCGACGTAGTACTGCCGGATCAGGCCCGCCTCGCGCAGCACGTTGAAGTGGTGGGTGGCGGTGGACTTGCTGACCGGGATGTCGAACGCGCCGCATTTGATGTCCTGGCCGGAGGCGTCGAGCTGGGTGACGATGCTGCGCCGTACCGGATCGACGAGGGCTTCGAGCACCTGCTGGAGGTCGAAGGTGTCGGGGTGGGGCGGGGTGCGGGCCATGGCCCCATAGTACGACAGACATCGAAGTTTGACAGCCATCGTACTTCTGTTCCACAGTGGTGGCCATGACGAGAACGGTGCGTTTCCACGAGATCGGCGGCCCCGAGGTGATGCGGCTGGAGGACGTCGATCCCGGGGAGCCGGGGCCCGGCGAGGTGCTCCTGCGGGTGGAGGCGATCGGCGTCAACCGGGCGGAGGCGTTGTTCCGCGGCGGCCACTACATCGAGCCGGTCAAGGAACTGCCCGCGCGGCTCGGGGCCGAGGCCGCAGGGGTGATCGAGGCGGTCGGGCCACCAGCCGGGCCGCACGCGGCGGGGTTCGCCGCCGGGCAGGCGGTCAGCGTGGTGCCCGCCTTCTCCGCCAACGACTACGGCGTCTACGCCGAACGGGCCATCGTGCCCGCCGCGGCGCTGGTGCACCGCCCCGCGGACGTGGACGCGATCTCCGGCGCGGCCGTCTGGATGCCCTACGTCACCGCCTACGGCGCGCTGGTCGAGGTGGGCGGCCTGCGGGCCGGGGACACGGTGGTGATCAACGCGGCGTCCAGCAGCGTCGGGCTGGCCGCGATCCACACCGCGCTGCGCGTGGGCGCCGTCCCCGTCGCCGTGACCCGCACCGGCGCCAAGCGGGAGCGGCTCATCGAGGAGGGCGCGGCCGAGGTGATCGTCTCCGAGCAGGACGTGGCCGGGCGCGTGCTGGAGCTGACCGCCGGCCGCGGCGCCGAGTACGTCTTCGACGCCGTCGCCGGCCCCGGCGTCACCGACCTGGCCAGAGCCGTCGCCCCCGGCGGCACCCACTTCCTGTACGGCGCGCTGAGCGGCCTGCCCACGCCCTACCCGGGCTTCGACCTGGGCATGCCCGCCCTGAACCTGCGTACGTACACGATGATGGAGACGACCAGGGACCCGCGCCGGCTCGCCAGGGCCATCGCCTTCGTCGGCGCGGGCCTGCGCGCCGGCGCCTTCCGCCCGGTCGTCGACCGCGTCTTCCCGCTGGAGGAGATCGTGGCCGCGCACCGTCACATGGAGTCCGGAACCCGGTTCGGCAAGATCGTGGTGACCACCGGCTGATGGGCCTTCCGGCGCGACGGCCGGGGCGGTATGAACACCTCGGGGAGATTTCTCATCTTCGACGGGGAGAGTCCATGAGCGATGAGGTTCGCGTCATCATCGAGGCCGTTGCGCGCCCCGGCCTGTCGGCTGAGCGTGTCCGCCAGATCGTGGCCGAGCATCCCGAGATCCTGGCCGAGCTGGAGGTGGCCGAACCCGGCCGCCTGCTCGTCAGCGGCGCCGAGGCCCTCGGCCACGACCCGGGAGACGACGCGCCCTTCCGCGCCACCGTCTTCGACCCGGTCGGCAACCGCGGCCTGGAGCTCAGCGGCACCCTCGACCGGCTCGGCCACACCGAGGTCACGCCCACCGCCGCCCGCCCCGAGCCCAGCAGGGAAGAACTCGCCGCGGCCGCCGCCGTCCTGCGCGCCCACCCGGCCTTCCCCGCGGGCGAGGACGTCGTGGTCTACCGCCCCATGCCGCCCCTGGCCGACCTGGACAACCCCGACGGCACCACCACCCGCCGCCCCGCCCTCGGCCTCTACACCCCGAGCGACCCCACCGGCCTTCGCCACCGCATCGTCGCCGTCGACGTCCACGCCCGCACCGTCGACTGGACCCCGGCCGGCATCAACGTGCGGATGCACCACGACTGCGAGGACACCGTCCCGGAGGAGGTCGGCGCGCTCGCCGACCGCGGCGGCCCCGACCAGGTGCGGGTGCGCGTGGTGCGCGGCGAGAGCGAGCTGTGGAACCTCATCGTCGTACGGCCGCGCGCCTCCTCACCCCAGGACGGAGCCGGATCCGGCGTCGAACTGCGCAACGTCCGCTACAAGGGCCGCCTGCTGCTGCGCCAGGCCCACCTGCCCATCCTCAACGTCGAGTACGAGGAGGGCACGACCTTCCGCGACGGAGTCAGCTTCGAGACCCGCTTCTCGGCCACCGGCAGCGACCCGGTCGGCTGGGGCTGGCGCCTGTGCACCGCCGCGCCGCGCACCATCATCGAGCGTCCCTCCACCGACGCCGGCAACTTCCAGGGCGTCGCCTTCCACCACGACGGCGAGCAGTTGCGCATCGTCAGCGAACTGGCCGCCGGCTGGTACCGCTACGCCTCCGACTGGCGCCTGGGCGACGACGGCGCCATCAGGCCCCGTTTCGGCTTCGCCGCCACCCGCAACCCGATGACCTGCAAGGTCCACCGCCACCACGCGTACTGGCGCTTCGACTTCGACCTCGACGGCGCCGAGAACGACGTCGTCGAGCAGATCAACGACAGCGGCTCGATCATCCCCGAACCGGTGCCGATCATCCGCGAGACCTCCCGCAAGCGCCGCCACCCCGCCCTGTACTGGCAGGTGCGCGACAAGTCCTCCGGCCGCGGCCTGCAACTGCACCCCGGCCCCTTCGACGGCACCGCCGACGCCTTCGGCATCTCCGACCTGTGGTTCCTGCGCCACCACCCGGGCGAGCTCTACGACGGCGACCCCGACCCCCGCAACCGCGCCATGCTCAACCGCTTCGTCAACGGCGAATCCATCAACGGCGCCAACCTCGTCATCTGGTACGCCGGCCACTACTACCACGACCAGGCCCACCCGCAGCCGCACCAAGGGGAGCTGATCGGCCCCGAACTGATCCCCATCCCCTGACGGATACCCTGGTCTGCCATGAGTCAGGTTGAGGAGACGACGGCGCGGGCCCTGCTGCGCAGGCTCGCCGTCGAGCAGAGTGAGTGCCGGGTCCCGTCGCTCGCGGCGGCGATCGTCCGCGACGGAGAGATGGCCTGGTTCGGCGCCCGCGGGCAGGTCGAGGGCGCCGCGCCGACGGCCGACACCCAGTACCGGCTCGGCTCGATCACCAAGAGCATGGTCGCCGCCCTGGTCATGCGGCTGCGTGACGAGGGCGTGCTGAGCCTGCTCGACCCGATCGGCGGGCACGTGCCGGGCACGCCGTTCGACGAGGTGACGATCGCCCAGTTGCTCTCGCACACCGGCGGCCTGACGGCCGAACCGCCGACCGCGTGGTGGGAGCGCACACCCGGCCTCACCGCCGAGGACCTGTTCGCCCGGATCGGCCCGGCCGAGGCCAAGCACCGCCCCGGCCGCACCTTCCACTACTCCAACGTCGGCTACGCGCTGCTCGGCCGGCTGATCGCCAAGCACCGCGGCATGACCTGGTACGAGGCGCTGCGCCGGGAGGTGCTGGAGCCGCTCGGCATGACCCGCACCACCCTGCGCCCGGCGGCCCCGCACGCCACCGGCTTCGCCGTCCACCCGTGGGCCGACGTGCTGCTGGAGGAGCCCGAGCACGACCACGGAGCGATGGGGCCCGCCGGCCAGCTGTGGTCCACCGCCGCGGACCTGGCCAGGTGGGCGGCGTTCCTGGGCGGCCGGAGCGACGGCGTGCTGTCGCGGGAGACGCTGGCCGAGATGGCCGAGACCGCCGTGGTGGCCGACGGCGACGCGTGGGTGGCCGGGTTCGGGCTCGGCCTGCAACTGGCCCGGATCGACGGCCGCCGCCTGAGCGGGCACGGCGGCTCCATGCCCGGCTTCCTGGCCGGCGTGTGGGCCGACGCGAACGCGGGCACCGGCGTGCTGTTCCTGGCCAACACCACCTCCGGCGTGCGCTACCAGCTGCTCAACGAGCTGCTGGCCATCCTCGACGAGCACGAGCCGCGCCTGCCCGAGGAGTGGCGGCCGGTCGCCACCGACCCCGCGCTGCTGGCGGTGACCGGGCTGTGGCACTGGGGCCCGACCCCTTTCCACCTGCGGGTGCTGCCCGACGGCAAGCTGTCGCTGAACGCCGTCGCCAACTCCAGCCGCGGCTCGCGCTTCGTCCCCCAGCCCGACGGCACCTGGCTCGGCCTCGACGGCTACTACGCCGGCGAGACCCTGCGGGTGGAGGCCGGCCACCTCGACCTCAACACCTTCATCCTGACGCGCGAGCCGTACGAGCAGGGGCCGCCGATCCCGGGCGGCGCCGGCGAGTGGCACGCTTGACCGGGTGCGCATAGCGATCCTCGGCCCGCTCGCGGCCGGGTCCGCCACCATCGGCGGGCCCCGGCTGCGATGGCTGCTGGTCCGCCTGGCCCTGGCCGGCGGCCGTGCCGTCACGCTCGAAGAGCTCACCGACGCCCTGTGGCCGGGCGCCGTTCCCGCCGATCCGGCCAACGCCGTGCAGTCGCTCGTCTCCCGCCTGCGCCGCGCGCTGCCGTCGCCGTCGGCGCTGGAGTCGGTCCCCGGTGGTTACCGTCTGACGGCCGTGACCGACGCCGCCGAGTTCGAGCAGCTGGTACGGCGGGCCGCCGCCACCCCCGACCCCGCCGCGTCCGCGACCCTGCTGCGCCGGGCCCTGGGCTTGTGGCGCGGACCGGCGCTCGCGGACGTCACCGCCGCGCCCTTCGCCACCGGCCACGCCGCCCGCCTGGAGGAATCGCGCCTGTCGGCACTCGAAGACCTCGCCGAAGCCGACCTCACCCTCCTCACCCGGGGAGACGACCTCGCCGAAGCCGATCGTCACGGGGCGGCGGGGCTGGTGGCGCGCCTCAGCGAGCTCACCGTCCGGCACCCCCTGCGCGAACGCCTGCACGCCCTTCACATCCGCGCCCTGCACGCCGAGGGCCGCACCGCCGAGGCCCTGGCCGCCTACGAACACCTGCGCCGCGCACTGGCCGGCGAGCTGGGCGCCGACCCCGGCCCCGATCTGCGGGCCCTGCACCTGGACCTGCTGCGCGCCGCCCCGCCCCCACCCCCGCGCACCAACCTGCGCACCCCGCTGACCAGCTTCGTCGGCCGCACCACCGAGATCGACCGCATCCTCGGTCAGCTGCGCGGCCACCGCCTGGTCACCCTCGTCGGGCCGGGCGGCGCGGGCAAGACCCGCCTGGCCGCCACGGTCGCCGCCCTCGTCCTCGACCCGGACGCCACGACCGCGGACGACGTACGCGAGAGGGTGTGGCTGGTGGAGCTGGCCGCGGTCAGCGATCCGGGCGACGTGGCGCAGGCCGTGCAGGGCGTGCTGGGCGCGATGCCACCCCGGCGGCCGCCGGGCGACACCATGGGACGGCTGGCCGAGGCGCTGTCCGGCGGCCCCGTGCTGCTCGTGCTGGACAACTGCGAGCACCTCGTCGACGCCGCCGCCCGGCTGGCCGGCGACCTGCTCGGCCGCTGCCCCGAGCTGACCGTCCTGGCCACGAGCCGGGAGCCGCTGGGCATCGCCGGCGAGGCGCTCTCCCCGGTCGGGCCACTGCCGCTCGACCTGGCGGTGCGGCTGTTCGAGGAGCGGGCGGCCGCGGCGGACCCGTCGTTCGAGCCCGGACCACAGGTGACCGAGATCTGCCGCCGCCTCGACGGGCTGCCGCTGGCCATCGAGCTGGCCGCGGCCCGGCTGCGCTCGCTGACCCTGAGCCAGGTGGCCGAGCGGCTCGACGACCGCTTCGCGCTGCTGACCGGCGGCAGCCGTACCTCGTTGCCCAGGCACCAGACGCTGCGCGCGGTCGTGGCGTGGAGCTGGGACCTCGCCGAGGACGGCGAGCGGGCGCTGGCCGAGCGGCTGTCGGTGTTCGCCGGCACGTTCGACGCCGGTGCGGCGGGCTGCGTTGGCGCCTCGCTGGACGCCCTGGCCGCCCTGGTGGACAAGTCGTTGCTGCAGCAGGCGCCGGGCGGGCGCTACCGGATGCTGGAGACGATCAGGGAGTTCGCCCTGGAGCGCCTGGCCACCGGCGGTGGTGCGGAGGCGGCTCGGGACGCGCACGCCGCGTACTTCCTGCGCCTGGCCGAGACCGCGGAGCCGCACCTGCGCGGCGGCGGCCAGCGCGAGTGGATCAACCGGCTGATCGGCGAGCACGACAACCTGCTCGCCGCGCTGCACCACGCCGCCGCCCGCGACGACGCCGACACCGCGGTACGGCTGGCCGCGGCCCTGGGCCAGTTCTGGATGACGTGGGGCAACAACAGCGATTCGGTCGGCTGGCTGAAGACGGCGCTGGCGGTGCCCGGTCCGGCGCCGGTGCGAGCCCGTGCCATCGCCACGGCCGTCTTCCTGACCAACAGCGCGTTCGGCGGCGCGCCGAACAGCCCCGGCGCGGCCGTGGAGGGCGTCCAGGAGCTGATCGACGCGATCGACCCCGGCGACGACCACCCGCTGCTGGCGCTGATCGAGCCGGCGCTCGGCCTGTTCACCGACGACGACGCGCTCGGGCTGGCGGCGGTGGAGCGCAATCTGGACCACCCCGACCCGTGGACCCGGGCGGTCCTGCGCATGGCCAGGGGCGCGCTGCTGGAGAACCGCGGCGACTCCCTCGGCATGCGCGCCGACCTGCTGGTGGCCGAGGCCGAACTGGCGGCGCTCGGCGAGCACTGGGCACGTTCACAGGCGCTGACGATTCTGGCGGGCTCGCACGTGCTGCTGGGTGACTTCGATCGGGCGGTGACGGCGCTGGAGACCGCGATCGAGCTGATCCGCGCCCTCGATTCGGCCAACACCACCGGCCACCAGCGGGTCTGGCTGGCCGGCGCCCGCATCCTGCAGGGCGACGCCGCGCGCGGACGGGCCGAGCTGGAGGCGCTGGCGGCCGAGCCGCCGCGCGGCTGGAACACCAGCAGCGTGGCCTTCGCCCAGCTGGAGCTCGGCGACCTGGCCAGACGCGAGGGCGACCTGACCGAGGCGGCCCGCCGGTACGCGATCTCCTCGCGCACGATCGAGCGGCTGCCGGTGGTCGCACCGCAGTTCCACGCGCTGATCCTGGCGCAGCGGGCCCACCTGTCGGCGGCGCTCGGCGACGTCGACGACGCCGCCCGGCGGGTGCGTGGCGCGGTCGAGCAGGCGCTGTCGGTCAAGGACATGCCGGTGCTGGCCACGATCGGGGTGGCCGCGGCCGCGCTGTGGGCGGCCAGGGGCGAGCCCGCCCGCGCGGCGCGCGTGCTGGGCGCCACCGAGCAGCTGCGCGGCCTGCCCGCCGCCCACCATCCCGACGTGATCGCGCTGACGGCGCGGCTGCGGGCGGAGCTGGGCGAGGCCGCCTTCGGCAAGGAGTACGCCGACGGGAGCGGCCTCACCCGCGAACAAGCCGTCAGCCAGGTGCGCGACCTCGACTGACCGTCAGTCGGTGCCGACCTCCATGGCGGCGTTGTCGAGCAGCTCGTCGGCGTCGGGGCCCTCGGGGCGGGCGGCGATCACGTCGGCGCCGCCCTCGGGCATCGCGCCGATCAGCCCGCTGGCCGCCGTCTGCGTGGCGCCGATCAGCGTCGGATGCGCGCTGCCGACCATGCCGAGCCTGGCGTACTGCTCCAGCTTGGCGCGCGAGTCGGCGATGTCGAGGTTGCGCATGGTCAGCTGGCCGATCCGGTCGACCGGGCCGAAGGCGGGCTCCTCGACGCGTTCCATCGACAGCTTGTCCGGGTGGTAGCTGAAGGCCGGGCCCGCGGTGTTGAGGACGGTGTAGTCCTCGCCGCGCCGCAGCCGCAGCGTGACCTCGCCGGTGATGGCGGTGCCCACCCAGCGCTGCAGCGCCTCGCGCAGCATCAGCGCCTGCGGGTCCAGCCAGCGGCCCTCATACAGCAGCCGGCCCAGCCGGCGGCCGTCGTTGTGGTAGGCGGCGAGGGTGTCCTCGTTGTGGATCGCGTTGACCAGCCGCTCGTAGGCCGCGTGCAGCAGCGCCATGCCGGGCGCCTCGTAGATGCCGCGGCTCTTGGCCTCGATGACCCGGTTCTCGATCTGGTCCGACATGCCCAGGCCGTGCCGGCCGCCGATGGTGTTGGCCTCCAGCACCAGGTCGACCGAGGAGGCGAACTCCTTGCCGTTGATGGACACCGGCCGGCCCTGCTGGAAGCCGATCGTCACCTCCTCGGCGGCGATCTCGACGGCGGCGTCCCAGAAGCGCACGCCCATGATCGGGTCAACGATCTCGATGCCGGTGTCGAGGTGTTCGAGCGACTTCGCCTCGTGGGTGGCGCCCCAGATGTTGGCGTCCGTGGAGTACGCCTTCTCCGTGCTGTCGCGGTACGGCAGCGCGTGCGCGACCAGCCACTCCGACATCTCCTTGCGGCCGCCGAGCTCGTGCACGAAGTCGGCGTCCAGCCAGGGCTTGTAGATGCGCAGGGAGGGGTTGGCGAGCAGGCCGTACCGGTAGAACCGCTCGATGTCGTTGCCCTTGAAGGTGGAGCCGTCGCCCCAGATCTGCACGCCGTCCTCGAGCATGGCGCGCACCAGCAGCGTGCCGGTGACGGCCCGGCCGAGCGGGGTGGTGTTGAAGTACGTGCGCCCGCCGGAGCGGATGTGGAACGCGCCGCACGCGAGCGCCGCGAGCCCTTCCTCGACGAGCGTCTCGCGGCAGTCGACCAGGCGGGCGATCTCGGCGCCGTAGGCGGTGGCGCGGCCGGGGACCGACGCGATGTCGGGCTCGTCGGCCTGGCCGACGTCAGCGGTGTACGTGCATGGGATTGCACCCTTGTCGCGCATCCACGCGACCGCTACTGAGGTGTCGAGGCCGCCTGAAAAGGCGATCCCGACTCTTTCGCCGACTGGCAGGGAGGTGAGAACCTTGGACACGAGCAAAAATATATACACACCACTGCATGTCCATGCAAGCCTTTCCAGTCTCTGAGACGGGCGATGTCGAAAAAGTCCCCGGGGTTTCGACTTCTGGACGAAGCCGGTGATCCGAGGGGAGCCCTTGATGAAGTACCTGATCCTGATCTACAGCGGCCCGGAAGGCGCGGAACGGCCGGACCTGGCGGACGAGGTGACCGAGCCCGGCGAGCTGGTCGCGGGCGGGGTGCTGGCCGATCCGGTGAACACCGTGACCGTGCGCGTGGCGCGCGGGGCCGCGCTGGAGGAGCAGTTGTCCGGCTACCTGGTGGTCGACTGCGACTCGGGGCACCGGGCCGCCGAGATCGCCGCCCGGGTGCCCGGCGCCCGCACCTCCACCGTGGAGGTGCGCCCGATCATGGACCTGTCCGGCCAGGAGATGTGACCGGGCCCGTGTCACGAAGCCACCCGCTCGCGCCGAAGGCGTCGATCACGCGGGCCACCAGCCGGAGACGTCCACGCCGGAGTCGTGCAGCGTCCGGCGGATGAAGTCCTCGATGTCGGCCACGGTCCGCAGGTGGCGGCCCTCCCCCGTACGCAGGTCCTGGACCCAGGCCACCAGCCGGGGGGCGGCGCCGGGGACCTCGCGGGCCTCCACGAACACGCGGAGCAGGAACGCGTGTGTGCCTTGTCCGAGGCTTCCCTCCACCGCCGGCCACCCTTCAGGCGACATGCCTTTTCCTCTTGGGCAGGGCCGTCACCCGGCCGGGTGCGGGGTGAGCGCGCGCAGTTCGTCGGCGGCGCGTCCCAGCACGTCGGCGAGGCCACGCAGTTCGGCTTCCGCGCGTTCGAGCTGCCCCAGCAGCCGCAGCGCGTGCTCCTGCCCCGGTATCCAGGCGGCGGGCGCGCCCGCGGCGATGCGGGCCGCGGCGGCCGTCGTCTCCGGCAGGGGGTCCACGCCCAGCTCGTCGGAGAGCAGCCGCCTGCAGATCTCGTACTGGCCCAGCGCCTGCGCGCGGCGGCCCGCCTCGGCGTGCATCTCGATCATGGCGCGGTGCACGTCCTCGCGCAGCGGCTCGGTGTCGAGGATGGCCTGGCCGAACGTGAGCGCCGTGTCGAGATCGCCGCTGCCCCGGTACCAGGTGAGGAGCCTGGCCAGGGCCCGCAGGTACAGCTCGCGCAGCCGTTCGCGCTCCAGGACGACCCAGTCGTCGTCGGCGCCTTCGAGCAGGTCGCCGACGTACAGGCCGACCGCGCCCTTCAGCCGCTCGGCGTCGGCCCCCGACACCCGCCCCGGCCCGAGCGCGGGGGTGACCGCGGCCTCGAACCTGGCGACGTCCACGCGGGCGTCGCTGCGGCCGTTGAACGACATCGCCCCCGTCGGCTCGACCAGCAGGTACGTGCCCCGCGCCACGTGGGCGGGCTCGATCACCCTGCGCAGCCGCCAGAGCGCGGTGTTCAGCCGCCGCCTGGCCTCGGCCGTGGACAGCTCACCCCAGAACGCCGCGGCCACCACGTCACGCGGCTGAGGTCGCTCCCGCCGGAGCACCAGGTAGGCGAGCAGGCTGGCCGCGACCGGCTGTAGCCGCAGGCGGCCGCCTTTCGCGGTGCCTTCTCCCCGGTCGACCGAACGATGGTGTCCCAACAGCTTGATCTCCAGCATTCCTGACCCCCGTCCCTCACCTACCCGGAGGGCGAGCACGTCCCGCTGATACATCCCGCGGCTAGATCCATCCCTGTTCCCAGGCCCTCCGGGCCGCCGCGTGCCTGCTGGAAACGCCGATCTTGCCCATGGCCGACGAGAGGTAGTTCCGGACCGTTCCCGGCGCCAGGTGTACCTGTCCCGCTATCCAGTCGATGGAGTGGCCGGAGCGGGCCGCCCGCAGTACCTCGAGCTCGCGGGCGGTCAGGGGGCAGTCGTTCTCGGTCAGGGCGGAGGCGGCGATCTCCGGGTCCACGTAGCGCCGGCCCGCGTGGACCTCGCGGATGATCTCGGCCAGGCGTTCCGCCGGGGTGGTTTTGGGGACGAACGCCTTCACCCCGGCGGCCAGGGCGCGTCGCAGCACTCCGGGCCGGGCGTGCCGGGTGACCAGGACGATCCGGGTGGCCGGCTCGCCGTCGGTCGCCGGCTCGCGCAGGATGCGTTCGGCGGCGACCAGTCCGTCGGCCGGGGGCATCTCCAGGTCCAGCACCGCGATGTGGGGCCTGCTGAGCGCGGCGGCGGTCACGGCGCCGGTGCTGGTGTCCGCCTCGGCGACCACGGACAGGTCGGGTTCGAGGCCGAGCAGCGCCACCAGCGCGCCGCGGATGAGGGCCTCGTCGTCGGCGACGAGCACGCGGATCATGCGGCGGCCAGCGTCGCGGTCACGGTGAAGCGATCGCCGGTGTTTTTCCAGCTCAGCCGTCCACCGACCTGCTCCAGCCGCTCAGCCAGCACCCGCAGCCCGCTGCCCGCCTCTCCCGGCGCCTGCCGGGCGGCGTCGCCGGAAAGTCCGTGGGGGCGGTCGACGCCGTCGTTGGTGACGGTCAGGAAGGTCGTGCCGTCCGAGGTGGTCAGCGACAGGCGTACGGCCGACGCCGTCGAGTGGCGCAGGATGTTGGTCGTGGCCTCGCGGACCACCAGGCCGAGCAGCGGCTCCGCCGTACCGGCGACCGTCGCGGTGACGTGCGTCTCGGCGAGGACGCCGGCGGCGGTGAGCACCTTGCCGGCGTTGGCGAGTTCGGTGCGGAGCGAAACCCGCCGATACCCGCCCACCACGGCCTTGGTGTCGGCGAGCGCGTCGTGCGCGAGCTGACGGACCTCCCGCATGAGCGCGGTCGCCTCTCCGGTACGGCTGGGCCCCAGCCGCGCGGCCAGTTCGCTCTTGAGCGCGATGACCTGCAGATGATGTCCCTGAATGTCGTGAAGGTCGGCGGCGAAACGGACCCGTTCCTCGGCCACGGCCAGCTCACCGGCCACGGACCGGGCCGATTCCAGCCGCCTGGCCACCTCGTAGGTCCAGGTCTGCGCCACCACGACGAGACAGATCGCGGGCGGCAGGATCAGGGCGGGCAGGACGAAGGAGAAGAAGTCTCCCCGCGGCGCGCCCGCCGCGGCGGCCACCGCGGCCACCGCCACCAGGGCGAGAACGGTGGCCGGAAGCCGCCGCCCCTCCCGCGCCCGCAGCCCGGCGCCCGAGCACACGAGTCCGGCGATCCCGCCCGCGGCCAGCAGGTCGTTGGTGCTCGCCCACCCGGCGGCGGCGCCGACACCGGCCAGCGCCATGACGCCCGCCACGCCGGTCGCCATCCGCTCCCCAGAGGTGACGGCGGCGCCGAGGACCGCACGTACGAGCAGCAGCCCCGCCAGCCCGGCCACCGCCCCGCCACCGGCGGCTAGCGCGAACGTCAGCGGTCCCCACCCATGGGACACGCCCAGCATCACCACGGCGAACACCCACAGGAGCGGCACCCCGCTGACCAACGTGACCTGGGTGAACCACCGTAGACCGGTCAGTGATGGAGCACTCATGTCTCGTATTGTGCCTGGTAGGCGGCATGACATGTGTCACGAAAAATCAGGACATCCGGTTGTGGTCACGTGGTCGTCCGGCACTACACGCACCGGCCGCGCCCGGCCGACGCTGAGGTCATGCGAACACCAACCACCGGGGACGACACCCTCGCCGTGGACGTCCGGGGGCTCCGGGTCGTCTACGGCGGCTTCACCGCCGTCGACGGCATAGACCTCCAGGTACGCCAGGGCGAACTCCTGGCGCTCCTCGGCACCAACGGAGCGGGCAAGACCAGCACCCTGGAGACGCTGGGCGGCCACCGCCGGCCGAGCGCCGGGGAGGTGCGGGTGCTCGGAAAGGACCCCTACCGCGAGCGCCGTCACCTGGCCGGAGAGGTGTCGGCGATGCTCCAGCAGGCCGGTCTGGCCGACGAGCTGACCGTCACCGAGACCCTGCGCATGTGGCAAAAGCTGCATGCGGGACGTTCCGGCCCCGCCGATCCGCTGGCGGTCGTGGACCTGGACCGCCACAGGGACATCCAGGTCAAACGCCTGTCGGGCGGCGAGCGGCGGCGGCTGGACCTGGCGCTGGCCATCTCGACCGGCCCGTCGCTGCTGTTCCTCGACGAGCCCACCACCGGCCTGGACCCCGCTTCACGCGAACGCGCCTGGAACGTCCTGCGCGATCTGCTCGACGAGGGCCGCAGCATCCTGCTCACCACCCACTACCTGGAGGAGGCCGAAGCCTTGGCCGACCGCGTCGCGATCATGAGCGGAGGCACGGTGGTCGTGTCGGGCACCCAGGCCGAGGTGATCGCCGGCTACCCCGCCCGCATCCGCTGCGTGCTGCCGGGCGGAGCCGGGCGGGAACTGCCCCGGCTGACGGGCCGGCCGACCGTCCTGGGCGACGAGCTGAACGTGCTCACACACGAACCGCAGGCCGACCTCGACCGGCTGCTCGACTGGGCGCGGCGCCAACGTGTGGCACTCGGTCGCCTGCGCGTCACCGAGGCCTCCCTGGCCGAGGTCTTCGCGGCGATCAGCAGCCAGGAGGAGACACGATGAGGGCGCCCTGGCTGGTCATCGCGGCCACAGAACTGCGGCTCATTCTGCGCAACAAGCTCGTGGCCGCCATCGCGCTGCTGGTCCCGCTGGCGTTCGGGGCCGTGTTCGCGTTCGGGGGGTCCGACGGCGACATGCCGCCGCCGGTGCGGGCGATGGTGCAGATCGCGACGTTGCTGGCATTCACCGTGTACTGCACGGCGACAACCACCCTGACGGCCAGGCGGCAAGGGCTCTACCTGAAGCGCCTGCGAACCTCGAGGGCGTCCACGATGAGCATCGTGACGGGGCTGGCGGCGCCGCTGTTCGTGGTGGTGATCGTGCAGGCCGGGTTGCTGACGGGAGTCTCCGGCGTCTATCGCGGGCAGTGGCCGGAACGCCCGTGGACCTTGGTCCTCGCCCTGGTGATCGGCTCCGTGACCTGTGCGGCGGTGGCGTTCCTGACGGCGGCCTTCACCTCGTCTCCTGAGATGGCCCAGGTCACGACGATGCCGTTCATGCTGTCGTTGATCGGCAGCACGATCTGGGTCATCGACCGGCCGTCCGGCCAGGTCGACTGGATCGGGCTGGCCATCCCGGGGGGCGCGTTGGCGCACCTGACGCGGGCCGCGTGGGGCGAGTCGCACCTGGTGGCTGAAGTGCTGCCCGCGGCGGCGGTCGCCCTCGTCACGGCCGCGGTCTCGATCGGGCTGGCCGTGCGGTTGTTTCGCTGGGAACCGCGCGCCTGAAAAGAGAATGCCCGGCGCCCGCCGTTCAACCGCGCAGTCGCGCGTTGAGGCGGGCGGCCTGTCGCGTGAGGTGCTCGCGTTCGGGGAGGCTGGGCGCCGACCGGGCGGCATCGGCGTAGAGCCGCGCCGCGGTCGCCGCGTCACCGTCACGCTCGTGCAGGTACGCCAGGACGGCGGTATGGCGGGGCAGCGCCGGGTCGAGCCCGGCCAGGGCGGCCAGGCCGGCCCGCGGGCCGTCGGCCTCGCCGACCGCGACGGCCCGGTTGAGGCGGGCCACCGGGCTGTCGGTGAGACGCACCAGTTCGTCGTACCACTCGACGATCTGCACCCAGTCGGTCTCCCCCGCCGTCCGGGCGTCGGCGTGCAACGCGGCGATGGCGGCCTGAGCCTGGAACTCGCCCAGGCGGTCGCGGGCGAGGGCCGCCTGCAGGATGTCGACGCCCTCGGCGATCAGGCGGGTGTCCCACAGGCAGCGGTCCTGCTCGGCGAGCGGCACGAGCCGGCCACCGGCGCCGGTCCGTGCCGGGCGCCGGGCGTGGTGCAGCAGCATGAGCGCGAGCAGGCCCGCGACCTCCTCGTGGTGGGTCCTGGCCGCGAGCTGGCGGGTGAGCCGGATCGCCTCGGCGGCGAGGTCGACGTCGCCGGAGTAGCCCTCGTTGAAGACCAGGTAGAGCACGCGCAGCACGGTGGCGACGTCACCGGGCTGGTTGAACCGGACCTCGGAGACGGTCCGTTTGGCCCTGCTGATGCGCTGGGCCATGGTCGCCTCCGGCACGAGGTAGGCCCGCGCGATCTGACGTGTGGTCAGGCCGCCGACCGCGCGCAGCGTGAGCGCCACCGCCGAAGCGGGTGTCAGGGACGGGTGCGCGCACAGGAAGTACAGCTGGAGCGTGTCGTCCACCGCCTCGCCCTGGCCGGGCGCGGGCTCGGCGTCCACGCGTACCTCGCGGTGCCGCCGTGAGGTGTCCGCGCGGGCGGCGTCGAGGAACTTGCGCCAGGCCACGGTGACCAGCCAGCCCTTGGGGTCTCGCGGCGGGTCGTCCTGCCACACGCGCACGGCCTCGGCCAGGGCGTCCTGCACGGCGTCCTCGGCCGCCGCGAAGTCGGCTCCGCGACGGACGAGGACACCGATCACCGCGGGCACCAGTTCCCGCAGCAGCGACTCGTTCACTCGGTTACCACGCACGGCTCGCCGTAGAACGGGCGCACCTCGAGCCACTCGTGGATCGGCTTGCCGCCCGCGCCCGGAGCCGCGGACAGCTCGCCGGCCAGTTCGAGCGCCCGCTCGTAGCTCTCGACGTCGATCACCATCCAGCCGGCGATCAGGTCCTTGGTCTCGGCGAACGGTCCGTCAGTGACCGGCGGCCGCCCCTCACCGTCGTAGCGGACGAACGTGCCCTCCGGCGAGAGCGCCTGCTCGCCGACGAACTCGCCGGTGCTCTCCAGCCGCGCGGCGAAGTCACGCATGTACTGCACGTGGGCCGAAACCTCCTCCGGCGTCCACTGCTCCATCGGCACGTCGTTGACCGATGCCGGCGCGCCCCGGTAGTGCTTGAGCAGCAGGTACTTGGCCATCGTGTTTCTCCTTGGTGTGTTCTGGGCCCATTGTGGCCGTGTTCGCTCCGGGGACGGAGCCGCGGGCGGGTTCTCGACACCGTCTTGGCGGACTTTCTCCGACGTTCACGCGCGCTGGCGCGCCTCCCGCTGCCGGATCAGTTCCTCGACCGGGCTCGGCAGCGTCGTCTCGAAGTCGATCAGTTTCGCCCAGGTCGGGGTCACGACGATCCGGACCATGCCGTCGTGGTAGAGCGAACGCACCTCCGCCTCCCACACGACCCGCTGCTCGGGCGTCATCTCGTAGGTGCTGGTCGTCTGGAGGTACTCGTCCGGGATGCCGTCGACGTAGTCCAGCTCCGCCCGGCCCCGGATGAGCAAGATCTTGGGCGGGTGCACCTCGGTGTCGATCGTCAGCGCGACCATCGGGTTCTCGCTCAGGGCCCGGAGCTTCAGGGCGTTCTTCGGCGTGCACATGACGATCTGCGAGCCGTTCCAGGCGAAGATGATCGGGATGTTACGCGGTGTGCCGTCCTGGGCGACGTAGGCCAGGCGGGTCATGTCGCGAGCCAGGAGCTCCTGGCTGATCGGCCGGTTCAGCACCTCGGTGATCTCGTTCGGTCGCATGGTCGTTTCCTCCGGTCGTGGTTCTCGGGATGTGCCGGTACGCCGGGCCGTCAGCCGAGTTCCTCGGCCAGTGCGACGACGATGCCCTCGGGGCCGCGGAGGTAGCAGAGCCGGTAGCTGTCCTCGTACCGGGACACCTCGCCGACGAGTTCGGCGCCGTGGGTGCGCAGGCGGGCGAGGACGTCGTCGATGTCGTCGACCGCGAACATGATGCGGCGAATGCCCAGCGTGTTCGCCGGAGCCTCCTGCGGCACCCCGCCGATCGCCTCCGGCGTGTGGTATTTCGCCAGCTCGATCCGCCCATGGCCGTCCGGGGTCCGCATCATCGCGATGTCGACCCGCTGGTCGTCGAGCCCGACGAGCCGCGCCGCCCACGGGCCCTCGATGAGCGCCTTGCCCTCCAGCTCCATGCCGAGTTCCGTGAAGAACGCGATCACCACGTCGAGGTCGTCGACGACGATGCCGATGTTGTCCATCCGCTTGAGCGTCATGGTGGTTCTCCTTCGTCACGCGGCCCCGGTCGTGGCCACTGATGTACCTGGGACGAAGCCACCGCCACATTCTCGACACCCGGAACGCGACGAATTCTTCGCGACCCGTCACGCACTCACCCCGCCGAACAAGACCCGCGCACGCCACCTCGTCCACCGCGGCCCGGAAGCCACGTGCGCGGGACTACGGGCAGCCGCGCTCTACCTGGCCCGCCGTCGAAGGCAGGCCCGGCGACATCCAGGTTTGTATGCAATGTATGCTGTGCATGCAATCAGGAGGTGGCATGCAGACAGAGTCCGTGTATCGGCGGCTGCGCGAGCGGATCGTGACCGGCGGGTACACAGCTGGCGAACGGCTCACCGAGTTGTCCGTCAGCGCCGCGCTGGAAGTCAGCCGCACCCCGGTGCGGGAGGCGTTGCGGCGGTTGGAAGGCGACGGTCTGGTTCGCAGCGCCGGGCGGGGTGTGATCGTGGCGGCGCTCAGCGGCGAGGCGCTGGCCCATGCCTACGCCGTCCGGGCTTCGCTGGAGGCGCTCACCGCCGAGACCGCGGCAGCACGGCAGCGGGCCGGGCGGATCGCCCCCGCCGACCTGGCCGACCTCGGCCGCGACAACACGCTGCTGGCCGAGGTCACCAGGGCGGGCGACTACGACCAGGCGATGCTGCTCAACCGCCGCTTCCACCGGCGGGTCGCCGAGCTCGCGGCCAACCCGATCGCGCTGGAGATGCTCGACCGGCTCTGGGACCAGATCGTCGTCTCCACGCGTGCCTCCCTCACTCCCCCGCAGCGCCCCGACGCCGTCGTGGCCGAGCACCGGCTGCTGGTCCGCGCGATCGCGGACGGCGAAGCCGAACGCGCCGGCCGGATCGCCGCCGGGCACGCCCGTGCCACCGCGCTGGCCGTACCCGATGTCGATGCGGCGAACAACGGCACAACCGTCGAGAAAGGATCGTGACCCCATGGCCAGGACGCACCAGTACGAGGTTCAGGTGACGTGGACCGGCAACACCGGCACCGGCACCAGCGGCTACCGCGACTACAAGCGGAACCATGACGTCTCCGCACCGGGCAAGGACGTGATCGCGGGGTCCTCCGACCCGGCCTTCCGCGGCGACCCGGCCCGGTGGAACCCGGAGGAGCTGCAGGTGGCGGCGGTGTCGCAGTGTCACATGCTCTGGTTCCTGCACCTGTGCTCGGCCGAGGGGATCGTGGTGACCGGCTACACCGACCGTCCTCAGGGCACCATGGTCGAGTCGCCCGACGGCGGCGGCCGGTTCGAGGAGGTCGTGCTGCGGCCTGAGGCGACCCTGGCCGACCCCGCCACGGCCGCACGCGCGCTGGAGCTCCACGAGCGCGCCCACCAGATGTGCTTCATCGCCAACTCGGTCAACTTCAAGATCAGCCACGCTCCGGTCTTCCCGGCCTGAGACCTTCGGTCTCCTCCAGCCGCCCCCGCAGGTAGGCGCGGTCGGCGTCGGTCGGGGCCAGATCCAGCGCTTCACGGTACGCCAGCGCCGCCCGCCCGTACGAGCCCTGCCTGCGCAGCAGGTCGGCCCGCGTGGCCGGGAGCAGGTGGTAGCCGGCGAGCTCGCCCGCGGCGGCGAGCTCCTCGACCAGGACGAGCCCGGCCTCGGGGCCGTCGGCCATCGCGACGGCGACCGCGCGGTTGAGCCGGACGACGGGTGCGGGCACCAGCTCCAGCAGGTCATCGTAAAGCCGGACGATCTCCGGCCAGTCGGTCGCCTCGACGCTCGGGGCCGTCGCGTGGCGGGCCGCGATCGCCGCCTGGAGCTGGTACGGGCCGGGGGTGCCGGGCAGCAGCCGAAGCCCCTCCGTGATCTTGGATCTGTCCCAGAGCGATCGATCCTGGCGTTCCAGCGTGACCAGGACGCCCGCCTCGTCGACCCGGGTCGCCCGCCGCGCGTCGTGCAGCAGCATCAGCGCGAGCAGGCTTCGCGCCTCCGGCTCGGGCAGCAGCCGTACGAGCAGGCGGGCCAGCCGGATCGCCTCGGCGCCGAGGTCCTGCCGGACGAGACGGGCGCCGGCGCTGGCCGCGTACCCCTCGTTGAACAGCAGGTAGAGCACCGCGAGCACGGCCCGCAGGCGGCCGGGCAGCAGATGCGCGGGCGGGACCCGGTAGGGGATGCCCGCTTCGCGGATCTTCTTCTTCGCCCTGGTCAGCCGCTGGTACATGGTCGGCTCCGCCACCAGGAACGCCCGCGCGATCTCCGCCGTCGTCAGCCCGGCCAGCGTCCGCAGCGTCAGCGCGACCCGCGCGTCGAACGGCAGCGCCGGATGGCAGCAGGTGAAGATCAGCCGGAGCCGGTCGTCGGGCACCTCGTCCGGCTCCCCCGGCTGCTCGGCGGCGCGGGCCAGCACGGCGGCCTGGCGCAGCTTGGCGGTGCCGACGGCTTCGCGCCGGAGCAGGTCCATGGCCCGGTTACGCGCCGTCGTGGTGAGCCAAGCGCCCGGGTTGTCGGGAATTCCGTCGTGCCGCCACCGATCGAGGGCCGTCGTGAACGCGTCGGCGGCGCAGTCCTCGGCCAGGTCCCAGTCACCGGTCACCCGGATCAGTGTCGCGACGACCTGTCCCCACTCCGCGGCGAACGCCTCGGCCACCGCCGACCCGGCCGCATCGGTCACTCCCACACCGGCCGCACCTCGATGGTGCCGAACGCGGCGAACGGGTGTCCCGCCGCGATCTCGATCGCCTCGTCCAGATGCTCGCACTCGACCACGAGGAACCCGCCGATCAGGTCCTTGGTCTCCGCGTACGGGCCGTCCGAGATCAGCGTCTCACCGTCGCGCACCCGCACCTTCGTGGTGGCCGCCGGCCGCAGGCGGTTGCCGCCCCGGTAGACCCCGCGGGCCTCGAGGTCGGCGAACCAGGCCTCGTGCTCCGGCCACGCATGGATCTCCTGGGGCGATTCCGAGTGTTCCTCACCGTGCCAGATGACCAGTGCGTACTTCATCTACAGCACTATGGCACGCCCACTCGCGCGATCACGGCGCGGTGGTGAGGTCGTCGGAGCGTCCAGCCTCGATGCGCGACCACTGCGAGAGCGGGCGCCCGTCGATCCGCCAGAACTGGGTGGGTTCCTCCTCCCGCCACGCCTGCGGCCAGCCGGGAGGCGAGTCCTCGCCCGGGTGCTGGCGTCCGTACACGGTGAGGTCCATGAGCGCGAGGCTGTAGTCCATCGCCTCCACGCCGCGGCCCGTCGTCCAGTACGTCTCGAAGACGCGCTCGCCGTCGCGCAGATAGCTCACCAGCTGCATCGAGCCGATCTGGCGGCCGACGAGCAGCGTGCCGACGGAGGCCTTCGCCGAGTACCACGGCATGTCCCAGCCCATGAAGTCGCGATAACGGCGGCTTTCCCGGTACGGGCCCTGGCAGAAGACGGCGTAGGTGATGTCGCGCGAGTGCAGGTAGGACAGCTCCGAGATCTGGCCGCCGCACCAGGTGCAGCCCTCGCACTGCGCGGCGGCCGGATGACCGTCGCGCCACATGAAGTAGTACGCGAGCAGCTGCCGCCGTCCCTCGAACGTCTCCAGCAGGGTGACCGGCCCGTCAGGTCCGACCAGCTCGGTCGTGGGGTCCACCTCGACCATGGGCAGCCGGCGCCGGGCGGCGGCGATCGCGTCGCCCTCGCGTGTGTGCGCCTTCTCCCGGGCCCGCAACTCGTCCACCTGGGCCTGGAAAGTGGCCCGGTCGACGGCCGCGGGCATGCTCGGCGCGTTGCGGGCGAGGGCTGTCGGCTCGCTGAGGTTGTCCTTCATGGTCAGTCTCCTCCTTCGGTACGTGGCTTCGCCCACCGACGAACGGGGCACCGGGGGATTCGACATCGCCGGGAAAGAATCTTCAGCGCATGGTCACGGGACCTCCCAGATCGGGCGGATCTCGATGCCGGCGCCGATCGGGCACTTGCGGGCCACCTCCTCGGCCTCGTCGAGGTCGGTGCATTCCACGACGTAGAAGCCGGCGAACTCCGCGCGCCTCGGCGTGAAGGGACCACCGGTGGCGGCGGGGCCGTCGGCGGCCGGTCGCAGGGTGCGGGCCTCCCGCTCGGGGTGCAGCGCCTGCCCGGTGTAGGCGACTCCGCGTCCGTCCAGATAGCGGGCGAACGCCTGGTGCGCGGCCAGCGCCGACGCCATCTCCTCCGTGGAGACGGCGTCCCAGTAGCCCTCGGGGTCGAACAACAGCAGTGCGAACTTCATTTTCTGTCCTCCTTACCCCGATGACGCGCAGGTCATCCGGAAATCGACAGCGCTCAGGCGCGTCGCCGATAGGCCCGCACGGCCAGCGGCGCGAACACCGCCACGATCCCCAAAGCCCACGCCAGCGAAGCCAGCACCGGCCCGCCCGCCGGACCGCCGAGCATGAGCGCCCGCGAGGCGTCCATCACCCGCTCGACCGGATTGACGTTCAGCCACACCTGCAACCAGCCCGGCATGGTGCCCTTGGGCGCGGTCATGCTCGTGCCGAACGTCAGCGGGAAGATCACCAGGAACGACAGCCCCTGCACCGCCCCCGGCGTCCTGGCGACCATCCCGAAGAGCACGAACACCCAGCTCACACAGAACGCGAAGAACATCGTCAGCAGGCACGCGGCCAGCACGCCCAGCGGCCCGGTCTGCGCCCGGAACCCCAGCAACGTGCCGAAGCCCAGCATCGAGGCGGTCGCCACCACATACCTGATCACATCCCCCAGCACCGACCCCAGCAACGGCGCCGAGCGGCCGATGGGCAGCGCGCGGAAACGGTCGAAGACGCCCTTGTCGATGTCGGTGCTGAGGTTCACCCCGGTGGACATGGCGGCGATCAGCATGACCTGCACCAGCATCGCGGGCAGGACGAGCTGCAGGTACGCGCCGGTGGAGCCCGACACCGCCCCGCCCAGCAGGAAGACGAAGATGACCAGGAACATCAGCGGCTGGACCGTCACGTCGAGCAGCTGCTCGGGGGTGCGCAGGGTCTTGGTGACGCTGCGCCCGGCCAGGGCGAGGCTGTGCCGTACCAGCGCGAAAGGGCGCGCCTGGGCGCGTGCGGGAGCTTGCTCGTCCACGGTGAGGGTCATGCGGCGGCCTCTCGTCGTCCGGTCAAGGTGAAGAAGACCTCGTCCAGGCTGGGCAGGTGCAGCGACAGCTCGGCCGCGGTGATGCCGGACGCGGCCAGTGCGGCCACGATCTCGGCGAACGCGGCGTCGCCGGCCACCGGGACCGTGACCACGCCGCGGGCGGGGCGCTCGGGCCGCCGGCCGGACAGGCGGGCCAGGATCGACTCGGCTTCGGGCAGGCGTTCGGGGTCGGTGGGGCGTACGAGGGCGGTCTGGCCGCCGACGACACGTTTGAGCTGGGCCGGGCTGCCGTGCGCGATGACCTTGCCGTGGTCGATGACCGAGATGTCGTCGGCCAGCGCGTCGGCCTCCTCCAGGTACTGCGTGGTCAGCAGGACGGTCACGCCGTCCTCGACCAGATCGCGCACGATCGTCCAGACGTCCTCGCGCTTGGCGGGGTCCAGGCCGGTGGTCGGCTCGTCAAGGAAGATCACGTCGGGACGGCCGACCAGGCTGGCGGCCAGGTCGAGGCGGCGTCGCATGCCGCCCGAGTAGGTCTTGCACCTGCGGTCGGCCGCCGCCTCCAGCCCGAACTCCGCGAGCAGCTCGGCCGCTCGGCGCTTGGCCTGGTTGCCAGGTAGGTCGAGAAGGCGGGCTATCAGCACCAGGTTCTCCCGGCCGGTCAGGTCCTCGTCGACCGAGGCGTACTGGCCGGTCAGGCCGATCAGGCGGCGCACACGGGCGGCGTGGCGCACCACGTCGAGCCCGCCCACGGTGGCGCGCCCGGCGTCGGCCTGCAGCAGCGTGGCCAGAATGCGCACGGCGGTCGTCTTGCCGGCGCCGTTGGGACCGAGCACCGCCAGCACACTGCCCTGGCGGGCGGCCAGGTCTATTCCGGCCAGGGCGGTGGTCTTGCCGAAGCGTTTGACCAGCCCTTCGGCTTCGAATGCGTTCATGACCGCCAGCGTGCCCGGCGGCCCTGGCAGATCCCGCACAGATCCCTGTCAGAACCTCGCCGCCGAAACAGCCCTATTGGCCGCGAAGGATTTCGACGAGGCTGGCGAAGCTGTCCTTACCGTGGCCGGCCTCGATGCCCCGGGCCGTCAGCGACTTGATGAGTTCGGGCAGGGCGGTATCGAGGCCCCGCGCTCGGACGGCGTTGATGAGGTGGTCCATGAGCGGGGCATCCAGCTCCAGCCATTCCTGGTCGCCGGGGTAGCGGTGGTCATCGATCTGGCGGGCGTAGTCGGTGATCACTTCCGTGACGGTCGTGGACAGCCAGTGGGTCAGCAGGGGCGCCACCGTCGTGGCCCGGACCTGGGCGGTGCCGAGCAGGGCGGTGGTCTGCAGGAAGCCGATCAGGGTGGCCCAGGCGAAGTTGAGCATCGCCACGTCATGGAGAGCCGCGGTGCCGGGGGCCGAGCCCAGATAGGTGGCGCCGCCGATGTGTGCGAGCGAGCTTCGATGGCGCTCGAACACCTCGCGGGAGCCGCTGTAGACCAGCACCGTCTCCGGCTGACCGACATGCTCGGGATGGGCCATCAACGCACCGTCGAGATAGTGCCCGCCCCTGGCCCGCACCCAGCCGGCGGCCTGCTCGGCCTGCTCGCTCGTTCCGGACGTGAGGTTGATCAGGTCGGCCGAGACGATGTACGGCTCGGCCCGGCCCAGCACGCGCCGGACGCCGTCGTAGTCGTCCAGGCACATCAGCACCAGTGAAGCCGTGAACGCGACCTGCGGCGACGCCGCCCGCCGTACGTCCTCGACGGGCTCGGCCGGTGCGCCGGCCTCGTCCCAGACCACGACATCGTGACCTGCCGCCGCGAGGGCCTTGGCCAGCGCCGCACCTCGCGGGTTCAACCCTATGACCGACGTACGCACGCTCATCACTCCTCCTGGGCGCCCTTCGCGTGGTTAGGCTAGACCTTCACATGGATGTGAGAGTCAACCGGAGGCGCGGTGCGGATCGGAGAGCTGGCGGGGCGGACCGGCGTCAGCCCACGGCTGCTGCGCTACTACGAGGAGCAGGGCCTGCTGCGGCCGCGGCGACGGCCGAGCGGATACCGCGAGTACGGCGAGGGCGACGTGGAACAGGTGCGACGCATCCGCGTCCTGCTCTCGGCCGGGCTCCCCACCACGACGATCGCCGATGTGCTGCCGTGCACGGTCGGCACCGGCGATGGCCTGGCCGCGGCATGTCCTGGCCTCCTGCCCGAACTGCGCCGCGAGCGGGACCGGATCAGCCGCTCCATCACCGAGTTGTCCACCGCCCGGACGATGCTCGACACCATCATCGGCGCCACCTCACGCTGAGCAGAACCTGAAGGGCCGAAGGTTCCCTCTCGGAGACGCTTGGGTGGCCATCGGCGTTACGGCGGTTGAGCCTGCCTCGGGGGCCGAATGGGAGAGGGTGACGTGCGGTCCCGTGGGCGGATCCGGCTCTGGGCCGCCGGCGTGGGCGAGTGCGGCGATGGCGACCGTCAGGTGGGGTTCCGCCTCACGCCCGAGGGCCGAGCCCGATCGCGGGCAGGATGGCCTGGTCGACGATCGCCGCGAGGTCCTCGTCGGTGGGCGGCGCCCCGGCATCGATCAGGCGCTTGGTGACGAGGGCCTCGCCGATGTCGGCCACGACCGGGGTGAGCAGTTCGGCGGGGAAGTGGCCCCGTTCGGCGTAGTGTTCCAGCACGGTACGGGTGAACGTGCCGCCGCGACCCGCGAAGACCCGCTCGAACAGGGCGTCGGACATCAGCGCCGCGCTTCTGGGGTCGGTGAGGATGGCCGCGACCGCCCGGCCGGCCGGGCTGAAGGCCCACTCCACCATGAGCCGCAGGGCGCGGACGAGGTCGCCGCGCAGGTCGTCGGCCCCGGGCGTGGGCTCCTCGACCGGATGCTGGTGGTAGAGCGCGTCGAGAAGCACTTCGATGGGATCGGACCAGCGCCGGTAGAGGGTCGTGCGGGGTGTCGCCGCGCGCCGGGCGATGCCGTCCATGGTCAGCCGCCCCGCGCCCACCTCCAGCACCTCGTCCAGAGCGGCGTCGTGAATGGCCTTGATCAGCTCTTCGCCGCGACGGCGCGTCCGGGAATCACCCATTACCACCCCTTGATTAGCTACGCCTTTGTATCTTACCTTGTAGCTCAGCTACAGTCGTGTATCTAAAGTCGAGGGGACACCCATGTCCATCGCCCCACCGCCTCCCGTCGTGGGAGCCACCCCCATCACCCAGCGCGCGCTCGCGCCCGATCTCGCCCGTGGGCTGATGCTGCTGCTCATCGCGTTAGCGCACGCGCACATGTACCTGTCCGGTCACGCGACGGGCTTCCGCGGCTACGCCCTCGACGGCGGGGTGCTGGACCGGCTGGTCGCCGGGGCGCAGATCCTGCTGGTGGACGGCCGTGCGCTGCCGATGTTCGCCGCCCTGTTCGGCTACGGCCTCGTGCGGCTCGCCGACCGGCAACTCGCCACCGGCAGGAACTGGACGCAGGCGCGCAAGGTCCTGCGCCGGCGGAGCCTGTGGCTGCTGGCCTTCGGGTTCTGCCACGCGCTGCTGCTGTTCTTCGGCGACATCCTCGGCGCGTACGGGCTGGTCGGGCTGGTGCTCGTCGGATTCGTCCGGCGCACGGACCGGTCAGTGCTCCGGGCCGCCGCCGTCGGGCTGGCGCTGCATGTCGTGGTGATGTTCGGCTTCGGGCTGCTCACCGTCTCGGCCTCCAAGGGCGATACGCCTGCCGCCGTGGCCGACCCGATCGCGGCGGTGGTGATGCGGCTCATCGGGTGGTTCGGGATGACGCCGACGTACTTCGCCGCGAGCGTGGTGCCGGCCCTTCTGTTCGGGATCTGGGCGGCCAGGCGCCGCGTGCTGGAGGACCCCGCCGCGCACCGGGACCTGCTGACGCGGGTCGCCGTCGTGGGCACCGCTGTGGCCGTGGCCGGCGGAGTGCCGCTGGTGCTGGTCGACACCGGGCTCTGGATGCCGTCGGATCCGGTGGCGGTGTCGGCGTACGCGCTGCACAGCGTGAGCGGCGTCGCCGGTGGTCTGGCGTACGCGGCGATCGTTGGCCTGGTCGCCGGCCGTCGTCGAGGCGATGGTCCGGTGGTCAAGGCGCTCGCCGCGTGCGGCCAGTGGTCGCTGACCTGCTATCTCCTCCAGTCCGTGGTCTTCGTGGCACTCTTCGCGCCGTACGCGGGCGGTCTCGGCAACCGGGTCGGCGACGCCGCGGCTTCCGGCATCGCGGTGCTGACCTGGCTGAGCACCGTGGTCCTCGCCGCGCTGCTGGCACCGGGCGGGCGACGGGGACCGGCCGAGGCCGCGCTGCGGCGGCTCACCTATGGCCGCCGGTAATGCGTAGCTCACGTGCGCATCTCGCCTGTGGCGATGGCAGGCAGAGGGGTCCGGCGCGGGCTTGCCGCCCTCGACGCCGAAGTCCTCGCGCTTCACTCGGCTGCGCGAGGACTTCGCGGCCCGCGCCGGGTTGGAGTGGCTCAGTCGTCGCCGAACAGGGCGATCAGCTCCAGCAGCTTGATGACGTCCGCCCTGAGTTCGCCGTCGGGCAGGTCACTTCCTGAGAGAGAGTACTTTCCCTTGAATTTCTTGGGCGCCTCGGACGGCTTGGCCTCGGTTTCGTTGATGGTGAAGAAGTAGTTTCCGTTGTAGGTGCTGCCCGTAATCGTGAGATGGGCGCTGTTGAAATAGAAACTCTCGTCCGAGCCGTCCAGCGGGCTGAGGCTGATGTGGCCGTTGTACCACTTTCCCTTGATCTTGTACTGGAGTCCCTCCAAGAAGGACTGGTCCCCGCTGCCGCCGTCCGTACGCGTCTTACCTTCGGCGATGCGCAGCGAGTCAAAAGTCCACGCGCTCCAGTCGAAGGTTTTGAAGGTGGTGATCGCCTGCGAGATGGTGCGGCTGGAACGTTCCTGTACACCGTCGGTCACGTCGACTCCTTCGTCGCCACGGAGAAACAAGAAATGCATCGTGCGCCCCGCTCACGTTCTCGTCAAGGGCTTTTTCTGGAGTTCCTGTGTCATCCCATGGGGAAACGAATGATAGAGCCTCTCGGTGCTTACTCCCTTGGTGGCCTTTCGGTTCGCGGGGCATCAGGCAGGGTGGGTGGTCGACTCCGGTGGCCTGTCAGGGATGGGCGGCGTGGTGGAGCGATCGGAGACCTGGGACGGGGATGCCGGCTTGCTGGGTTCCCTTTTCGTCCAGGGCGATTACGCGGTCGCCGGCGCCGGCCAGCAGTTGCCCGTTCAGTGTGGCCAGGCCACGCGCGGGGCCAGGCAACTGCCAGGTTCCGCGTGGCGCCAGCGTGGCCGGGTCGGCCAGTTGTAGGGAGGTGCCGGCCGCGAGGTAGAGGTGCTGGTCGTCGGCCAGCGCGTATGCCTCGCCTGTGTGCTTGGCGCCGAAGGCGGTGCGTTTCACGGTGAGGTCTGTTGTGTCGGCCTGGGCGATGCGGCCGCTGGTGGCGTCGTAGACGAAGAGGGTGCGGCCGTCGGGGCTGAGCGCCAGGGTGTGCGCCTTCGGTGGGCCCAGGCCGAACGGCTGTGGCAGGTCGAGGCAGTAGGCCCACCGCTGGTCCAGTTGGAGGACGTGGACAAAGGCATGCACGCCGGGCGCGGAGTCGCCGCCCGCGATCAGGTCGCGGGTGTGCAGGTGGTCGGGCTGATGGGTGTAGAGCGTGTAGAGGACCCCCGCGTCCGCGTCCAGGACCGCCTGGCGGCCCTGCCCGCGCATCTCCTCCTCCTTGCCCTCCGGCACGGGTTTCTTGTCGCGCGTGTTGAGGGGTTTCGGGGTGCCCGAGGGCAGGTCCAGCACGCGTACCCGGTAGCGGTCTGGCTTGTCGGGTGGCAGGTATTCCAGGACGTACATGACCTGGCCGTCGGTGGAGAAGGCCTCCGGCTCGACGTTGCCGCCGAGCCGGAGGTCGCGCCCGCCGTCCGGTCCGGCCAGGGAGATGAGGGTGCTGGTACGCGGGCCGGGCGGCGGGCCGACGGCGACGAGCTCTCCCGCGCGGGAGACCACCTTGACCTGCGTGCCGCTGACAGGTGCCTCGCGGCGCACCTTGCCGCTCGGGAGGTCGAGCACGCGCAGCCGCCCGTCCTTCACCTGGTGCAGTCGTTCCCAACCGGCATCCGGTACGGCCTCACCGTACTCGCGGATCTGCTTGCCGGTGGCCAGGTCCACGGCGACCAGCCCGGACGCGGTGCTGGCATACAGCGTCCCCGCGAGTCCGGTCGTCCTGGCGGGTGGTGGTGGACTCACGGGCTTGGCGGCCGCGGGTTCGGCCTGGCTTGCGGCACAGGCGGACAGGGCGGGCAGGGTGGCCAGGGCGAGCGCCCCGGCCAGCAGTTCACGTCGCGTCGTCCTCACACCTGCCCTACACCGCCCGGCCACGAAAGGTTCGGCGCCTTGACTGCCGGAGCTCGAACTCCCCACCGACAGGTCGTGAGGCGTTCGCCTCGCCTCTGTCACTGCTTGAGGTGAGGAGTTCAGCATCCCGATCGGCGCTACCAGGGGTGACACGTCGTCCGCCTTCTCCCGACCGCCCGGTCGCTGTGTATCCGTCGCTGCCGGGGAAGGAAGGGTTGAGCGCCGTGCCTGGTGCTGCCCAGGGTGTAACCGCTTGGCTGCTAAAGGCCGCTGCTTCTTGGTGCTAGGTGGCCGGTGGGCCGTGTTCGATGCGGCGTAGGACCGGGACCAGCTTGTCCAGGGTGTCACCGCCGATGTGCTGGCGTTCGTCCCACCAGGTGACGCCCTCCTCGGCCAAGGGCGCGATGACGGCCCGTGCCTGCGTGGGGTCCGTGGGGGTGACGCCGCCGGCGACGATGTCGAAGGGGCCGGTCCGGTTCAGGCGGGCGCGTTCTTCGCGGGTGAAGGCGATCAGGTCGCGTACCTCCTGTACGTGTGGGGGTTGTCCGTGTCTGGCGGACTCGAACAGCGGGACCGCGCCGTCCCAGCGGGCCGCGCGGCGCATGGGGCGGCGGTTCGGCCAGTAGCCGGCCACCCACACGGGCGGGCGGGGCTGCTGAACGGTGGCCGGTAGCAGCGCCACGTCGTGAGCCTCGAAAAAGCGGCCCTTGTGGGTGACTGGCTCGCCGCTCCAGTAGCGCGCCATCAGGTCGAGGCCCTCATCGAGGCGTGCGGCCAGCTCGATCGGGTCGGTGCTCTCTCCGAACGCGCCGTACTCCTCCTCGATCGGCGCGCCCAGACCCGCGCCGAAGATGACCCGGCCGGTGCTGAGGGAGTCGAGGGTGGCGACCTGGCGGGCGAGTTGCTGGGGGCGGCGCCTGGCCACCGGGGTGACCAGGGTGCCCAACCGGAGGCGGGTGGTAGCCAGTGCGGCGGCGGTCAACAGCATCCAGGGGTCGCCGAAGGGGGTGCGTTGCTTGCGGTGTACCACGTGGTCCCAGACGAACAACGCGTCCCAGCCGGACTCTTCGGCAGCCGCGGCGACCTTGGCCACGTTCCTGGCGTCGGCGAACTCCCCGAAGTTCGGGATGTTGATCGAAAAGCGCATCCTCGCATCCTGTCCGACGGGCGAACGACCCGGCAATCGACAGGCCGCACTCGCCTCCCCGGCAACCTGACAACCCGCATGCCGGACGACCGCCGCCCCAACCACGTGCCGGACAACCTGGTAAGCGTCCACCGGAGTGGCCTGGCCGTGTCAGGTGCTGGGAAGCCGGACAACCCTGCGTGAAGCCGCCTGCCGGAGAGCCGGACCATCGGGCGTGATGTCGTCTGCCGGTGCGGCCTGACAGCGGGGGTGGCCGGGAAATCGGACAACCCTGCGTGAAGCCGCCTGCCGGAGAGCCGGACCATCGGGCGTGATGTCGTCTGCCGGTGCGGCCTGACAGCGGGGGACGCGGGGCAGCGGGTGGCCGGGCAGCAGGGTTGCCGGGCAGCCTGACAACCCGTCTGGCGGGGGCATGGCGTTGGTCGGCAAGGCAGGCTCGTGGTGGGGCAGGCTCGTGGTGGGGCAGGCTCGTGGTGGGGCCGGCTGGGGGTGGGGCTGGCTGGAGGTGGGTGGGGCTGCTGTTGGCGAGGGCTTGGTGGGGCTGGGGGTGGGGTGGGTAACCTGCTGGCATTCGGGGGCCAAGGTTGCATCGAGGCATCGGGAACCACTGAAAGACCTGCGACGATAGCCGTTTCGTCATCGCCGGATGGCGGATATCGGTCTTGGACATGTCCCTGCCCGATCTGGTCTTATTTGATGCGCAATTTCGGGGAACGGGGGGCACGGGTGGGGAAGCGGGCTGGTCGGAGCGTCGCGCAGTTGGCGGGGGTGGGGCTGGCGGCGGGGGTCGTCGCGGCGGGGCTTGGGGCGCTGCCCGTCGGGGGCGCGGGTATGGCGATCATGGCGGCCACCGATGAACTGCAACCCGTGGAGCTCAAGGAGCCGCCGCTGGCGGAGAAGTCCACGCTTCTGGACGCTGCGGGCAAGCCCATCGCGCAGTTCTATGAGGTCTATCGCGAGATCGTTCCTCTGGCCGACGTGGCCGAGACGATGAAGACGGCGATCATCGCGATCGAGGACTTCCGCTTCTACGAGCACGGCCCGATCGACTTCCAGGGCATGGCCAGGGCGCTGGCCAAGAACCTGTCGGCGGGCGGGGTCAGCGAGGGCGGCTCGACGATCACCCAGCAGTACGTCAAGCAGGTGCTCCTGACCCAGGCCCGGACCAAGGAGGAGAAGGCCAAGGCCCTGGAGACCAGCTACGCCCGCAAGCTCAACGAGCTGCGCTACGCCATGTCCGTGGAGCAGAAGTACACCAAAGACCAGATTCTCGAGAAATATCTGAACATCGCGTACTTCGGCGCCGGTGCCAACGGCGTCGAAGCCGCCGCCAAACGGTTCTTCGGCGTCTCGGCGGCCAAGCTCACGCTCGGGCAGGCGGCCACGCTGGCGGGAGCCGTACAGTCGCCGAGCAACACCGACCCCTCGGTCAGCAAGGCCCACCGCGCGCGGCTGCTGGAACGCAGGAACGTCGTCCTGGACCGGATGGCCGGCCTCGGCAGGATCTCCAAGGAGGACGCGGCGGCCGCCAAGGCCAAGAAGCTCGGTTACAAGGGCGTGCCGCTGCCCGGCGGTTGCGAGTCCAGTTCGTACGCCTATTTCTGCCTGTACGCGCGCAACGAGATCCTCAACGACCCGTCCTTCGGCAAGACCAGGACCGCCCGCAAGCACTTCCTGGAGCGCGGCGGGCTGACGATCCGCACGACGCTCGACCGCCGCATGCAGGCCGCCGCCGACCGCGCGATCAAGAAGCGGGTGTACGCCACCGACAATCCGGTGGCAGCCGAGGCGCTCGTCCAGCCGGGCACCGGCAAGATCAAGGCGATGGCGGCCAGCCGCGAGTACGGCAGCGGCAAGAACCAGATGTCCTACAACCTGGTGGCCGACGTCGCCCACGGCGGCGGGACCGGCTTCCAGCCTGGATCGACGTACAAGACGTTCACGCTGGTCACCGCGTTGCAGCAGGGCATGCGGGTCAACGACGGGATGACCGTGGGAGCCGGTTACCGCGCGCCCGGCTACTCCACGTTCAAGAACTGCAAGGGCGGCAACGTCGGCGACCCCACGCACACCGTCACCAACGACGAGGGCTCCGGCGGGTACAAGACGCTGCAGACCGGGACGTGGGGCTCGGTCAACACGTTCTTCCTGGAGCTGGAGCAGCGGGTCGGGCTCTGCGAGACGGTCAAGACCGCCAAGGCGCTCGGCAGCAAGCGGGCCGACGGCAAGCCGCTGGGCGAGTACCAGACGTTCACGCTCGGGATCAACGAGAGCGACCCGGTGACAGTGGCCGCCTCGTACGCGGCGCTGGGCGCCCGGGGCAAGTACTGCGCGCCGATGGCCATCACCGCGATCACCGACCGCGACGGCAAGAAGACGGCCTACGAGCCGGAATGCCGCCAGGCGATCGACCCCGAGGTGGCCGACGCGACCGCGCACGTGCTGTCGGGGGTGTTCACCAAGGGCACGATGCGCGGGGTGGGCGGCATCGGACGTCCGGCCGCGGGCAAGACGGGCACGACCGACGACTACGCGGCCGCCTGGTTCGCCGGGTTCACCCCTGATCTGGCGGCCGCGGTCAGCATCGGCGACCTGCGCGGCGCGCAGCGCTACAAGCTGACCGGCGTCATGATCGGCGGCCGGTACTACGGCCTGGTGGCCGGGGCCACGATCTCGGGGCCGATCTGGCAGGAGACGATGGTGGAGGCGCTCAAGGGGGTGCCCCAGACGCCGTTCACGCCGCTCAACACCGCCCGCTTCGGCGGCGGCGAGCCGCCGCCCAGCCAGGACGAGCCGACGAGCGACGAAGAGCCGCGACAGGACGACGAGGGGCCCCTGCCGAACGAGGACGTACCTCAGCGCTGAGCCAGCTCCCCCAGCCTGAGCAGCGACCGCCGGGCCAGCAACACGGTCGCCGCGTGCACCACCGGCCAGCCCGGCAGCGCCCACCGGGGCACCTCGACCCGCTCGGCCCACACCACCCGGCACCATCGCGGGCCGAGCGGCCGTACCCGGAAGGCGCCTTCCCCGCGCACGACCGTCCCGGTGTGCTCCACCCGCACCCGGTGCGGCGGCTCCCACTCGGTGATGGTCATCGTGTCGAGGAAGCCGAATGGCCTGATCCCGGTGTAGGCCTCGATCATGTCCGGCCCGGCCTGCCAGGCGTCGGTCATGAACATCCACTCGTGGTGGCGTGGCCAGTCGGTGATGAGGGCGAAGACGTCCTCGGCCGGTGCGTCCAGCTCGACGGCCACGGCGGCGTACCTGAGGCTCATCAACCCAGCCTACGGTGGATGGATGCAAGGAGATCGCCAGCCCGGACTCAAGGGGTTTCTCGGCTTCGGCCTGCTCGGTGTGGGCGTGCTCTGGGACTGCCTGGCCGGGGTCTACCAGCCGGTGTGGCCGGCCTGGGCGGGGCTGGCGCTCACGCTGGGCCTGTACGCGCTGCTGATCCTGGCTCCGCTGCCGGTCGCCGCCGCCCGCTGGGTGGTGGGCGCGATGGCGGCGGTGGTGACGGGCATGGCGCTGGTCTACGCGAACGGCTGGTTCTACCTGTTCCCGTTGCTCGCGCTGGCCTGCGCGCTGGTGCTTCAGGGCCGGGCCGTCCATCTCGCGCTGGGCGCGCTGGCGGCCGTGACCGCGTTCGCGGTGTGGCGCGGCGGTGAGGGGATCGGGCCGATCATGGGCTTCGCCTGGGGGTCGTTCAGCACGGGCGTGGTGATGGCGGCGTTCCTGCGACTGCACGTCGTGATCGCCGAGCTGAACCGCACCCGGGAACGGCTGGCCGAGGCGGCCGTGGCCGAGGAACGGCTGCGCTTCTCCCGGGATCTGCACGACCTGCTGGGCCACACGCTCTCGGTGATCGTGGTGAAGGCCGAGGCGGTGCGGCGGCTGGCCGTACGCGATCCGGAGCAGGCGGCGCGGCAGGCGTCCGACATCGAGTCGGTGGGCCGGCAGGCGCTGACCGAGGTACGCGAGGCGGTGACCGGCTACCGCGAGGTCAGCCTGGCGGCGGAGCTGGAACGCGTCCGCGAGGCGCTGCGGGCGGCGGGCGTGGAGGTGGTCGTGCGCCGCGACGGCGCGCCGCGCTCCGCGCAGGCCGAGGCGCTGCTGTCGTGGGTGGCCCGCGAGGCGGCCACGAACATCCTGCGCCACAGCACGGCCGCCCACGCGGTCTTCGAGGTTTCCGGCGCCGCGCTCACGGTCCGCGACGATGGCGCGCCCAAGCATCAGGACCGGCCACCGGGCGGCGGCCTGCGCGGCCTGTCGGAACGCCTGACCAGGGCCGGGGGCAGCGTCGAGGCCGGTCCGCTGCCCGGCGGCGGCTACGAGGTGCGGGCGAGCCTGCCCGTCACGACTGCAGATAGCTGAGCACGGCCAGCACGCGCCGGCTGTAGCCGGTGGTGTGGGAGAGGCTCAGCTTGTCGAAGACGGCGTTGACGTGCTTTTCCACGGCGCTCTGCGAGACGTGCAGCGCCTGGGCGATCGAGGCGTTGGTCAGCCCCTGGGCCATGTGCTCCAGCACCTGCCGTTCGCGCGCGGTCAGGCGTGAGAGCGGGTCGGTGTGGCTGGTGCGGGCCAGAAGCTGGCGGACCACCTCCGGGTCGAAGGCGGCGCCGCCCTCCCCCACCCGCTCCAGCGCGTCGAGGAAGTCGGCCACCTGCGCCACCCGGTCCTTCAGCAGGTAGCCGACGCCGTCGACGCTGCCGGTCATGAGCTCGGTGGCGTACTTCTTCTCGACGTACTGCGACAGGACCAGCACCTTGACCGACGGCCAGCGGCGCCGGATCTCCAGCGCCGCGCGCAGGCCCTCGTCGGTGTGGGTGGGCGGCATGCGCACGTCGACGACGACGATCTCCGGCTCGTGCTTCTCGACGGCCTCGATGAGCGCCTGCCCGTCGCCGACGGCCGCGGGCACCTCGTGGCCTTCCTCGTGCAGCAGCCGTACGAGGCCCTCGCGCAGCAGCGTGGAGTCCTCGGCCAGGATCACCCGCATGGCAGCTCCGCGGTGATCACGGTGGGCCCGCCGGCCGGGCTGTCCACGAGGAGCCTGCCGTCGATCGCGGCCACGCGCCGCTCCAGCCCGGACAGTCCCCCGCCCGTGGGTACGGCTCCGCCGCACCCGTCGTCTTCGATACGCACGACGACCATTGTCCCGTCCTGCCGGATCTCCACGCTCACCCCGGTGGCCGCGGCGTGCTTGGCGGCGTTGGTCACCGTTTCCGAGACGACGAAGTAGGCGGCGGTCTCCACGGCCATCGGCGGGCGCACGGCCAGGTCGCAGCGGATGTGCACGGGGACGCTCGAACGTTCGGCGACCCCGGCCAGCGCGTCTGCCAGGCCGAGGGTGTCCAGCCCGCTGGGGTAGACGCGCCAGGCGACCTCGCGCAGTTCGGCCAGCGCCCGTTGCGCGTCCTCGTGCGCCTGGGCCAGCAGGTCGGTCTTGCCGCCGCGGCGGGCGCGGCCGATGAGCATGGACAGCGCGACCAGGCGTTGCTGCAGCCCGTCGTGCAGGTCGCGCTCGATCCTGCGCCGCTCGGCGTCGACGGCGGCCACGATGCCCGCCCTGGTCTCGGCCAGTTGCTCGATGCGCCGGATGAGCGCGGCGGTGGGGTCGGGGGCGAGCATTCTGCGGGCCAGGCGGCGCTCGACCACGCGCACGCCCACAAGTCCCGAAATATCGAGGAAAAGCAGGACGATGCCGATGAGGCCGAGGTAGAGCAGCAGCGGGACCGTGGGCAGCATCCCGTCGTACGGCTCGTTGTGCGCCCACGCCCAGCCCGCGCGGAGCCCGGTCGCGATTCCGAGTTCCAGCAGCGACAGCACGAGGCCGCCGAGCAGCCCGAGCGGCACCCTCGCCGCCAGATAGGCCATGGCCCGCCCGGCGTCGGCGATCTCGTCCACCGGCACCCGCAGCCGCCGCGCCTCGGCCCGCGCGAGCCACAACGCCGCCCGGTCCAGCGCGGTGGGCGAGGTGGCCCCGCCCACCTTCCGGAAGGCGCGGACCGGCGCGCCGACGATCAGGAAGACGAGCTCGGCCACCGCGGTGAGGGTGCCGAGCGCGATCTCCCAGAGCAGGCGCAGCGCGTCAGCGACGCGCCCCATGCTTGCCTTTCCGCCGCTCGCTGAGCCGCATGCCGATGAAGATCAGCACGGCGAGCACCGCGAGGCCGAGCACCACCTTGCTTCCGATCCCCACGTACGCCTCGACCAGGTGCCAGCTCTCCCCCAGGTAGTAGCCGGCGAGCACGAAGATGGAGTTCCAGATCGCGCTGCCTGCCAGCGTGAGCAGGGTGAAGGTGGGCAGCGGCATCCGCTCCACACCGGCCGGGACCGAGATGAGGCTGCGGAAGATGGGGATCATCCGCCCGAAGAAGACCGTCTTCTTCCCGTGCTTCTGGAACCAGGCCTCGGTCTTCTCGATGTCGGAGATCTTCACCAGCGGCAGCTTGCCCGCCAGGCGCAGGGTGCGTTCGCGGCCCAGCATGGCACCCACCCAGTACAGCGCCAGCGCCCCGACCACCGAGCCCAGCGTCGTCCACACCAGCGCGTCGATGAGATCCATCTCACCACGGCTGGCGGTGAAACCGGACAGCGGCAGGATCACCTCACTCGGCAGCGGTGGGAAAAGGTTCTCCAGCGCGATCGCGAGGCCCGCCCCTGGTGCGCCCAGGGTCTCCATGAGGTCAACCACCCAGTCCGTCATGTCATGAAGGCTAGGCAAGATCCGGGTAAAGCGAGAATGAGGCGTACTCCCGAATCGTGGTGGGGTAAACCACAGGTCCGCGTACCGTACACTGTACGGCTGTGACTTCCTTGGTACGGCATGCCGTCGTCTTCGAGCCCGGCGATCCCCCACGAGCAGGGACGATGGCCTTCCTCGTCCCCGACGGCGAAGACGGCGTCACGGTGGCCGAGCAGGATGGCGGCGCGGTGCGGACGCTCCGGGTTCCGGCGCGCAGAATTCCCGTTTCGGAAGCGGTCGCCGTGCTCGCCAGGGCCAGGACCGACCACGAGGCGCACCCGGCGGCCCGCTTCTGGGGCGCCGCGGCGCTGGTGGCGCTCCAGCTGGTGACCAGGGGGCGGATCCTGCCCGGGGTGTCGGCCGGGGACCACGACGCGTGGCGGGCCGGGCCGTTCGACGCCGCCGACGTGGCCAGGATCAGGGAACTGGCCGACGCCATGCCCGCCGCGGCGCGCGCCGTACCGCTGGAGGAAGGCCCTGAAGGGCCGGTGCTGCCCGACGCGGAGAGTCTCGTGCGGGCCTTCCTCGACGCGGTCGCCGACGCGATGCCGCGCTCGCCCGGCGCGGTGCGCGCGACGGGAACCTCCGCGTTCGCGGCGCTGCGCCCGGTGAAGGTGCCGCAGTTGCGCCCGTGGGCGGAGGAGGTCGCCGCGGGCCTCGACTCCGGGGTACGGCTGTCGCTGCGCCTGGAGTGCGACGACCCGGCCGGATCGGAGTTCCGCGCCGTGGTCCAGCTCCACAGCCTGGCCGACCCCTCACTCGTGGTCGACGCGGCGGACCTGTGGGCCGGTGAGGACCCCGGCTTCGGCGCCCGCGCCAGGATCGAGACGCTCATCGCCGTGCGCCGTGCCGCCAAGGCCTGGACCCGGCTGGAACGACTGCTGGAGAGCGCCGTCCCCGACGAGCTCATCCTGACCGACGGTGACGTCGAAGAACTGCTGGCCGGGGCGTCCACCCGGCTGACCGGCGCCGGCGTGGACGTGCACTGGCCCAGGTCGATGGTGCGCGGGCTCAGCGCCCGCGCCGTGCTCGGCGAGAGCGAGCAGGCGCCTTCCGACCTGCCGTCCTACCTGGGCGGTGCCCAGCTGACCAGCTTCAACTGGCAGCTCGCGCTCGGCGGGCAGCGGCTGACGGCGGCCGAGATGGACCAGCTCGCCGAGTCGCACCGCCCGGTCGTCCGGCTGCGCGACCAATGGGTGCTCATCGACCCCGACGTCGCCCTCAAGGCCCGCCAGCGCGAGCTCAAGCCGCTGAACGGCATCGACGCCCTGGGCGCCGCGCTGACCGGCACGGTCGAGGTCGACGGCGAGCAGGTCGAGGTCGAGCCGAGCGCCTGGCTGCTGGAGCTGCGCGACCGGCTGGCCGAGCCGGAGGAGATCGGCGTGCCGGCCGGGCTGGCCGCGACGCTGCGTGACTACCAGTTCCGCGGCCTGCGCTGGCTGGCCAGGATGTCCTCGCTGGGCCTGGGCGCGTGCCTGGCCGACGACATGGGGCTGGGCAAGACGATCACGCTGATCGCTCTTCACCTGCACCGGGGCGGTGGTCCCACGCTGGTGGTCTGCCCGGCCTCGTTGCTGGGCAACTGGGAGCGGGAGATCACCCGGTTCGCGCCGGGGGTCCAGGTGCGGCGCTATCACGGGACTAATCGCGATTTGTCTGACGAAGGCTTTGTTCTCACGACTTATGGGACGATGCGGTTGGACGCCGAGAAGCTGGCCGCTCATCCGTGGGACCTGCTCGTCGCCGACGAGGCCCAGCACGTCAAGAACCCCGCCTCCAGCACCGCCAAGGCGCTGCGCGACATCCCCGCCGCGGCCCGTGTCGCGCTGACCGGCACCCCGGTCGAGAACAACCTGTCCGAGCTGTGGGCGATCCTCGACTGGACCACGCCCGGCCTGCTGGGCTCGCTGGCCCGCTTCCGCGCTCGCTGGGCGAAGCCGGTCGAGTCCGGCGACTCCGTGGCGGCCGAGCGGCTGGCCAGGCTGGTCGGGCCGTTCCTGCTGCGGCGCCGTAAGTCCGATCCCGGCATCGCGCCCGAACTGCCGCCCAAGACCGAGACCGACCGGCCCGTGCCGCTCACCACCGAGCAGGCCGCGCTCTACGAGGCGGTCGTGCGCGAGATCATGGCGCAGATCGAGTCCGCCGAGGGCATGGCCAGGCGCGGGCTGATCGTCAAGCTCCTGACCGGGCTCAAGCAGATCTGCAACCACCCCGCCCAGTACCTGCACGAGGCGGCGCCCCAGCTCACCGGCCGCTCGGGCAAGCTGGAGCTCCTCGACGAACTGCTCGACACCATCACCGCCGAGGACGGCGCCGTACTGGTCTTCACCCAGTACGTGGCCATGGCCAGGCTGCTGGAGAAGCACCTGACCGGACGGGGCGTCACCACCCAGCTCCTGCACGGCGGCACCCCGGTGCCCAAACGCGAGGAGATGGTCCAGCGCTTCCAGGACGGCGAGGTCCCGGTCTTCCTGCTCTCCCTCAAGGCCGCCGGAACCGGGCTCAACCTCACCCGCGCCGACCACGTCATCCACTTCGACCGCTGGTGGAACCCGGCCGTGGAGGACCAGGCCACCGACCGCGCCTACCGCATCGGCCAGACCCGGCCCGTCCAGGTCCACCGGCTGATCACCGAAGGCACCATCGAGGACCGCATCGCCGAGATGCTCACCGCCAAGCGCTCGCTGGCCGAGGCCGTGCTGGCCGGCGGCGAGGCCGCCCTCACCGAACTCACCGACGCCGAACTCGCGACCCTGGTGGAGCTGAGATGACCGCCGTCAAGGGATTCCCCGCCTTCCCGCCGCAACGCGCCGGCGCCCGCTTCGCCACCTCCTGGTGGGGCCGGGCGTGGATCAAGGCCATGGAGGACACCTCCCTGGACCACACACTCCTGCGCAAGGGCCGTGCCTATGCCAAGACCGGGCAGGTCGGGCCCATCGCCGTCTCACCCGGACGGCTGGTCGCCACGACCGAGGGCGAGTACGACACCGTCGTACGCGTCGCCCAGCTCACCGACGCCGAATGGGAACGTTTCCTCGACCAGGTGGCCGCCCAGTCCGGGCACATCGCCGCGCTCCTGGACGGGGAGGTGCCGCACGCCCTGGTCGAAGCGGCCGAAGACGCCGCCGTCCCGCTGCTGCCGACCGTCGGCGACCTGGAGCCGGAGTGCGACTGCCCCGACTGGGGGCATCCGTGCAAGCACGCGGCCGCCTTGTGCTACCAGGCGTCCTGGCTGCTGGACGGCGATCCGTTCATGCTGCTTCTGCTGCGGGGGCGGGGCCGTACCGACCTGCTGGAGGCCCTTCAGCTGCGCGACGCCCCCACACCCGCCGCGACGGGCATCTCCGCGTTGGCGGCGTTCTCGCTCGGCGTCCCGCCGCTGCCCGCGCCGCCGCCGGTCGCGGTGGAGTACGTCCCGCTGGAGCTGGAGGAGGCCGCCGGCGTGGACGTCGCGGCCCTGAAGGTGCTGGCCGCCTCGGCGTCCGCGCGGGCGCGCGAGCTGCTGTCGGGCGGCAGCCCCGCCGTCCTCACCGAACGCCAGGACCGCGTGCGGCTGGCCGCCGAGCACGACCTGGACATCGGCGACGCGCCCGCGGTCCTCGCCTGGCAGTACGGCGGGCCGGCCGGCCTGGAGGTGCTGGAACACGCCTGGACCCCCGGCAGGCAGGAACTGGCCAGGGCCGAGGCCGCCTGGCAGCGCGAGGAACTGCCGCCCGTCCAGGCCGCCCGCAACCGCTGGACGCTGGGTTCCCTGCAGTTGCGCCTGGGCAAGGACGGCCGCTGGTATCCGTTCACGCTGCGCGAGGGCGAGTGGTGGCCCTCCGGAGCACCGGAACGCGACCCCGCGGCGCTCGCCTACTGATGACCGGCGTCCGGATCGGCCTGCTCGGGCCGACGACCCTGTCCGGGGTCGTCGCCCTGCCGGGACGGCCCCGGACGCTGCTGGCCCGGCTGGCGCTCGACGCCGGCCGCCAGGTGGCCGTCGACGCGCTGACGGAGGCGGTGTGGCCGGACAGGCTGCCTGACCATCCCGTGCGGGCGTTGCAGTCGCTGGTGTGGCGGTTGCGCGGCGCGCTGCCGGACGGCCTGGAGTCCGGGCAGGGCTGGTACCGGCTGAACGTCGAGGCGTCCTCGGTGGACGCGCACCTGTTCGAGCGGCTCGCCCTCGAAGGCGGCCGGGCGCTGCGGGAGGGCCGGGCGCGGACCTCGGAAAGGCTCCTGGGCGAGGGGCTCGCGCTGTGGCGGGGTGACGCGCTCGCCGACGTGGCCGACTCGCCGTTCGCCGGCGCGGCGGCCCGGCGGCTGCGGGAGGCCCGGCTGACGGCGACGGAGGACTGGATCGAGGCCGGGCTCGTGGCGGGGGCGGAGCCGTCCCGGCTGGTGGCGCTGCTGGAGGAGCACACGGCCACGCACCCGGTGCGCGAGCGTGCGCACGGGCTGCTGATGCGGGCGCTGCGCGCGGACCTGCGGCCGAGCGAGGCCCTGGCCGCCTACGAGCGCTTCCGGGTACGGCTCGCCGACGACCTCGGCGCCGATCCCGGCCCCGAGCTGGCGGCGATCCACGCGGCGTTGTTGCGCGGCTCGCCCGGCGCCGCCGAAGTGCGGGCGCGTGGCAACCTGCGGGCGCCGCTGACCGCGATCGTGGGGCGGGAGGAGGACCGGCGCCGGGTGGGTGAGCGGCTGGCGGGCGCGCGGCTGGTCACGCTGACCGGTCCGGGAGGGGTGGGAAAGTCGCGGCTGGCCGCGGCCGTGGCCGGGGATCTCCGCACCGGCTTTCCCGGCGGCGTGTGGTGGGCGGATCTGGGTGCGGTGGCCGGAGACGACGACGTGCCCGCGGCGGTGGCGACCGCCGCCGGGCTGCGCGAGTCACTGCCGCCGAGCCCGGTACGCGACGTGATCGCGCGCCTGGCCGAGGCGTTCGCCGGCCCGCCCGCGCTGATCGTGCTGGACGGATGTGAGCACGTGGTCGACGCCGCCGCCCGGCTGGCGGGTGAGCTGCTCGGGCGCTGTCCCCGGCTGACGGTTCTGGCGACCAGCAGGGAGCGGCTCGGCCTGGCCGGGGAGGCGCTGTGGCCGGTGCGCCCCCTGCCCGTTCCCGGGCCGGGCGAGGACGCGGCGGCCAGTCCCGCCGTGCGGTTGTTCGCCGAGCGGGCCGCGGAGGCCGACCCCGACTTCGCCTTGTTGTCAGGCAACCTGGCCGTGGTGGTCGGCGTCTGCCGGGAGCTGGACGGGCTGCCGCTGGCGCTCGAACTGGCCGCCGCCCGGCTGCGGTACGTGAGCCTGGAGCAGCTGGCCGCCCGCCTGGGCGACCGCTTCGGGGTGCTGGTCGGCGGCAGCCGTACCGGCTCGCCCCGGCACCGCACGTTGCGCGCGGTCGTCGACTGGAGCTGGAACCTCCTCGGCGAACCCCAGCGCCATCACGCGGCCAGGCTCGCGGTGTTCGCCGGGACGTTCTCCGAGCAGAGCGCGGCGTGGCTGGGCGTGTCCGCGGAGACGCTGACCGAGCTGGCCGACCGCTCGCTGATCGCCGCGCACGCCGGCCGCTACCGGATGCTCGACACGATCCGCGCCTACGGCCGCGAACGCCTGGACGAGCGCGGCGAGCTGCAGGCGGCGCAGCGCGAGCACGCCGCCTGCTTCCTGGACCTGGCCGAACGCGCCGCCCCGCACCTCCGCGGCCCAGGGCAGCGCCGGTGGACGGCGGACCTGGCCGCCGACCGGGACAACCTGCTGCTGGCCTTCCACCACGCCCGCGAACACGGTGACGCCGCCACAGCGCTCCGCCTGGCGCTGGCACTGGAGGCGTTCTGGGCCGGCCACGACGACCACGCCCAGACCGCCACGCGCCTGCGCGCCGCCCTGCTGGTGCCGGGTCCGGCGCCAGAAAGCGCGCGAGCGGCCGCGACGGCCTGGTGCCTGTTCCACGCCCACCTGTGCGAACAACCCGCCAGAGCCGCGGACCTCCCCCCGGCCCCGCCCCCGAACGGCCGGGTGGAGGACACGATCATCCACGCGCTGACGACCGGCGACCTGTCCGCCCTCGCGCGCGGGCGACCGCATCCCGATCCGTGGACGCGCGGCAGGCTCTCGGTGGTGGAGGCCATGCTGCACGACCGCGCCGGCGACGCCCCCGCGATGCGCCACCACCTGGCCGCGGCGGCGCGAGCCTTCCGCGAGGCAGGCGGCGGCTGGGAGGCGGCCATGGCCCTGGCCTACCTCGCCGCAGAACACACCAGAGCCGGCGACCACCACGAGGCCGGCGACGCCCGCACCCAGGCTCTCGCCCTGGCCCACGACCTGAACATCACCGATCAGGTACGGCAGGCGTGGGCGGAAGCCGGTTGAGAGCGATCTGAGAGCGCCACCCGGCAAGGTCGGGTTCATGACGATTGACGATGAGAACGCGATCAAGGACCTCGCGCACCGGCAGCTGACCGCCTGGGCCGACGGCGACGGTCAGGCCTTCGCCGGCACCTTCACCCACGACGCCGACTTCATCGCGGCCAACGGCGAGCTGATCCAGACCCGGGAGGCGCTAGCGCTCAGCATGCAGGAGGGCTTCGACGGCTTCATGAAGGGCACCCGCATGTCAGAGGCCCAGCACACCCACATCCGCTTCCCCGCCCCCGGCACCGCCGTCATGATCACGATCGGCAACTGCGTCCTGCGCGACGGCGCCACCCAGTGCAGGACCGAGGACCTGTCCCAGCAGACCCGCGTGGCCGTGCGGACCAACGAGGGCTGGCTGTTCACCAGCTTCCACAACAGCCGCGTGCGACCACGCCTCTAGTCCCCCAGCCAGGACTCCCGGCCTCCTGGAGTTCGGCGGCGGCGCGGGCCCGCTCCTCCGGTGTCAGCGCGAGCGCCTTCAGGTCGACCTGTGGCGTTCGTCCAGGGCGATGGCCGGCTCGATCATCGTGGGCAGGGCCGGCGCGCGGTCCACGGCCTGCGCGCCCTCGCGTCGATCATCACGAGGCGGCCGCCGCCGTCCTCCTTGGCCGGGTCCACGCCCTCGGGCGGCTTGCCGACGTGGAGCTCGACGTTGCTCCACCGCGGCGCCAGGTACAGGTCATCTTGTAGGTGATCTCGAACCCGAGCGACTGGGAGAACTCCAGCGTCTCGTCGAGGGACACGCACGGCAGGACCGGGATGGTGGTCTCGCTCTGGGGCATCGTTGGAGTCACGGGGCGAGTCCAAGGTGACAAGTAGGATGCCCGCGTGTCGTATGAGATCTTGACCGTCGCGCTCGCCCAGACCTCCGCCGTGCCCGGTGACGTGGCCGCCAACGCTCGTGACGCCGCTGTCGCGATCAAGGCCGCTGCCGCGTCCGGTGCGAGTCTGATCATGTTTCCTGAGCTGTCTCTTATCGGGTATGACCTGGACCTTCTCCATGATTCCGGCGCTTGGGTGAGTGAGGATGACCCTCGGCTGGATGACGTGCGCGGGGCCGTACAGGAAGGTGGGCTGACGGCGGTTGTCGGTGCGGCCTACCGGCACCCCGACGGGACGGCGTGGCTCGCGTCGCTGGCGTTCTCGCCGGGCGGTGCGCATGTTCACGGGAAGTGTCATCTGCACGGGCGTGAGCGGGAGCTGTTCCGGGCCGCCGGGCCGGGGGCGCTGCTCGACGTGGACGGGTGGCGGGTCGCGCTGGCCATCTGCTACGACGCCGGTGTGCCTGGGCATGCGGAGGACGCGGCTCGACGGGGCGCGGAGGTTTATGCGGGTTCGGCGCTGTACACCCTGGAGGAGACGCGCCGGATCGACCTGCATTTCGGGGCGCGGGCGATGGATCATCGGATGTTCGCCGTGGTGGCCAATCACGCCGGGAGCGGGCCGGGGTGGGTGTCGTGCGGGGGCAGTGGCGCATGGCATCCGGACGGGACCCGGATCACCCAGGCCGCGACGGGTCCCGGGGTGTTCACGGCGGTGTTGTCGCGGGCCGAGATGGCGGGACTGCGGGAGAAGGACGCGCGTGCGGGGTACCCACGTACGGCCGGGTGAATTCAGCGGTGCCGCTGTTGGTGCCGTGCTTTAGCGGCACCGATGCGGTCAGGTCGTGGCGTTGTACAGGGCGGTGACCAGGGCGTCGTTCTCCGGGGCGCCCCATGCGCCGCCTGCCGGTGAGAAGCGGCGGCGGGTGTAGGCGTAGGCCAGCCCGCGGCCGGGGTCGGCGAAGGACAGGGCCCCGACCGCGCCGCTGTGGCCGAATGCCCGCCGGTCCGCGAACGGGTAGCGCGCCGCCATCGGCACGAACCCCAGTCCGAACGGCCGCGACTCCCCCGTCACCAGGTCGCCGCCCTCGGCGTGCACGCGGCTGAACTCGGCGACGGTCTCCGGCGCGAGCAACGCCGGCCACCTGTCCAGGACGCCGATCGCCGCCGCGTACATCCCGGCCAGGCCCCTGGCATTGCCCACGCTTCCCGCCGAACTGCTGCCCAACGCCCGCGTCTCGCGCGTGTTGGCGAAGGCGACCAGGTCGGTGGGCACGTTGAAGGCCACGGCCATGAGTCCGCGCGGGTGGAGCTCCGGCTGCCGCTCCGCTGGACGTACCGGGTCGTAGCGCGGCTCTTGCGCCTCGGGCAGGCCGAGGTTGAAGTCCAGCTCGTACGGTGCCCGGACCCGCTGCTCGTAAAGCTCCTGGATGGAGGCGCCGGTGACCCCGGTCCACAGGTCGACCACCCGCCGTCCGTGCGCGTAGACGGCCAGCTGGGCGCCGTCCGCACTCGCCACCCGCACGAACTCCTCGCGCACCCCTTCAAAACCGGCCTCAACAGTGCCTTGCACGTTCATGGCCAGCCCTCTCTCAGATCAAGCTGATAAACTAAACCGTATAGTAAAGTCTGTCAACGCTTCGGCTTCCGACTATCGGGCCTCGAATAAACTGCGCGGCATGGACGTGTTCGACGGCATCCTCGCCGCGTGGCAACGGGAACGGCCCGATCTGGATCTTTCGCCCATCGGGGTGTTCGGGCGGCTCGCCGGGGTGACACGGCGGATCGAGGCGGCGGTCGAGGAGGTGTTCGCGCGGCACGGGCTGAGGCAGGGCGAGTTCGACGTGCTGGCGGCGCTACGGCGATCCGGCCCGCCGTACACGCTGATCCCGTCCGAACTGGCGGCGGTGCTGATGATGTCGCGCGCCGGCATGACGAACCGCCTCGACCGCCTGGAGGCCGCCGGCTTCGTCGAGCGCGCCCTCGACGTCGCCGACCGGCGCAGCTTCCGCATCACGCTCACGGAGGAGGGCCGCCGCGTGATCGACGAAACCCTCACCGAACACGCCGCCACCCTGGCCCGCCTGGCCACCACTCTCTCCCCCGAAGACACCGCCACCCTCGACCGCATCACCCGAACCATGCTCACCAACCTGAACCGCTAACACCCAAGTCAAGGGACCCGCCCGCACCCACCCGCCTCAACACCCGCCCAGACGCCCCCAACCCCGACACCCGCCCCACCCCAAGACGCACCCCCGAGTCACCACCCGCCCCCGACCCGAGCCGAACCCGCACGCCCCACACCTCGACCCGAGCCAGAACCCTCACGCCCCCACCCGACCCGAGCAGACACGACATCCCGATCGGCGCCCCCACCCCGACTCTCGAGCCCTCACCGCCCCTGGCCTGCGCCATGGCCCGCTCTGGCCCGTGCGCTCGCCACGCTGGCTCGGTCCCTCACCACACCCCTGGGCCACCACCCCAACCTCCTGGGCCACAACCCCCGCCGCATCCCAACCGCCGCCGCAGCCACGCGCCGCGACGCCGTGGCGAGCTGTGGCGTGACCACCCTGGCGCAAGCTAGCAGGCCAAGCAGGTGTGTTGGCCTGCCTGCCTGGCCACACGATGTGCATAGCCAAGCGACGTGCATTGCCACACGGCCCAGCGCGGCCAGGCAACCTTCGGGCCCGGCGCGGAGGTGCTACCCCGGGATGGGCGAGCACCGAGCGGCGCTTCAGGCCCCGGATTGCCGCCACACAAGGGCTCGGGCCCCCGGGATGTCGAGCGTTGAACGGGTGCGTCCGGTTCGCAGGATCGGGCTGGGCGGGAGGATCCGGGCTGTCAAGAAGGTGTCAGGTTGCCTAGCCGCACGCTAGGATGGCGATCGAACAACGGCGGCCACACGACGAGGGGTTTCAGGCGATGGCGACGGGCGGCTCGAAGTTCGAGGTGACCCCTGTGGTCAAGAAGAGCGCGGCGGTGCAGGTGGCCGACCAGCTCGTGGTGGCCATCCGCGACGGGCACCTCAAGCCGGGTGACAAGCTACCGCCCGAACGTGAGCTCGCGCAGAACTTCGACGTCAGCCGCCCGACCATCAGGGAAGCGCTGGCCGCGCTGGAGCTTGCCGGGCTGGCCAAGTCGCACAAGGGCAGGGGGACGATCGTCACCGGATCGTCGGCCGTCGTGGCCACGTGGGGTGTCGAGGTGCTGCCGCCGCAGGTGTTCGAGGCCCGGCTGGCCATCGAACCGGCCCTGGCGGCACTGGCCGCCGAGAAGCGCTATCCCGAGGACCTCAACGCGTTGGAGTCGACGCTGGCGGAGCTGGAGGACGAATACGCGCGGACCGGCGCGTACGTCAGCGACCTGCCCCTCCACCGCGCCATCGCCCGCGCGGCCCGCAACCCGATCCTCGAAAAGTCCCTGGAGGAGGCGCTTCGCCACCTCGACGGCCCGCTGTGGTCGGAGCTGCGCCGCCGCGCGCTGTCCGCGCCGGGTGCGCGGGGCGGGCATGTGGCCGAGTTCCGTCTGGTGTTCGAGCACATCGCGGCCGGCCGGGCTGAAGAGGCGGCGGACGTGTGGCGTCAGCACCTCCTCCTCTACCGCAGCGAGATCATCGGCTCCCCGCCCGCCTGACCGAAGCACGCGTGATCGTCGCCCAAGCCGGCTGAGCAGCCTCCAAGGGCCGCTGACGAGCAGGCATTCAATCTGACGGCGCCCCTTTCAGAGATCGAGAACGTGCTGGATCGCCGGCTCCGGAGAGGCCGTGCTGGAACTGCCTCACAGGGGTGATCAGGGCGGTGGGCAGGTCGTGGAGATCGGGCAGCGCCCGGCGGGGAGGCCGGGACCAATCGTGCGCTACGCCGGATCAGCCCTGCGACCGCCCGAGCCCGATCGGAATCGTGATCACGTGGCCGGGAAATGGTTGGACGGGATGATGGTCGGGCTTGTAGCTTGCAGGTGATCGTGACGCCGTCCGAGGAGGTGAGACCCATGAACGCAAAAGCGATGTGGGTGCTCCCCCTTACCGTCACGGTCGGGCGATTGACGTAGGTGTCGCCGGGAGCGCCTCGCCAACAAGGCACTCCCGAAAGGCAACACCTATGCACTCTCAGCAGCCCATCGCCGAGCCACCGTCGAACGACGGGGCGGGCGAGGTTCTCCGGTCGCCGGTCTCCGGAGCCGGGCGCGCGCCGCTCCTTCACGACGTGATCATCGCCGGATGCGGGCCGACCGGTGCGATGCTGGCCGCCGAACTGCGGCTGCACGACGTGCGGGTACTCGTTCTGGAGAAGGAGACCGAGCCCACGTCATTCGTTCGCATAGTCAGTCTGCATATTCGCAGTCTCGAGCTCATGGCGATGCGCGGACTGCTGGATCGCCTGCTCCGGCAGGGAAGACAACGTCCGGTCGGCGGTATCTTCGCCGCCATCCCCAAACCCGCGCCCAAGGGCCTGGATTCCGCGTACGCCTATCTGCTGGGTATTCCGCAGCCGGTCATCGAGAATCTCCTTGAAGAACATGCGATCGCACTGGGTGCGCAGGTCCGGCGCGGTTGCGCGGTCGCCGGTTTCGAGCAGGACGACGAGGGTGTGACCGTCGAGCTGGCCGACGGGGAAAGGCTGCGTTCGCGCTATCTCGTCGGCTGTGACGGCGCGCGCAGTGCGGTGCGCAAGTTGCTCGGCGTCGGTTTCCCCGGCGAGCCCTCACGGTCCGACACGCTCATGGGCGAGATGAAAGCAGGCATGTCGCAGGAGGAGATCGCCGCCAAGGTGGCCGAGATCGGTCAGACCCATCAGCGATTCTGGCTCAGGCCCTTCGGCGAAGGGGTTTACAGCGTCGTGGTTCCCGCCGCGGGCGTCAGTGACCGCGCGGAAGCGCCCACCCTTGAGGATTTCCAACGACGGTTGCGCGCCATCGCCGGAACCGATTTCGGCGTGCATTCTCCGCGCTGGCTGTCGCGTTTCGGGGATGCCACCCGGCTGGCCGAGCATTATCGGGCCGGTCGGGTGCTGCTGGCCGGCGACGCGGCGCATATTCATCCGCCCATCGGCGGTCAGGGCCTCAACCTGGGCGTTCAGGACGCGTTCAACCTCGGCTGGAAACTGGCCGCACAGGTCCGCGGCTGGGCGCCGGAAGCATTGCTGGACACCTACCACGCCGAACGCCATCCGGTCGCCGAGGACGTGCTGGACAACACCCGTGCCCAGACGCAACTGCTGTCCGCCGAACCGGGCGCGCAGGCCGTGCGCAGGCTGCTCACCGAACTGATGGACCTCGACGAGGTGAACCGCCGTCTGATCGAGAAGATCACCGCGACCGGCATCCGCTACGACTTCGGCGAGGGTCCCGACCTGCTCGGCCGCCGCCTGCGTGACATCGGCGTCAAACAGGGCCACCTCTATGGTCTGTTGCATCGCGGCCGCGGCCTGCTGCTGGACCGCACCGAACGGCTGAGCGTCGGCGGCTGGTCAGACCGGGTCGATCACCTGGCGGATCCCACCGCGGAGCTGGATGTCCCGTGCGTCCTGCTCCGCCCCGACGGTCACGTCGCCTGGATCGGCGACGATCAGCGGGACCTGGACGACCACCTCTCCCGCTGGTTCGGCGAACCGCCCACTGATCTCGCCTGAGCCACCGCCCGCCGGCATGACGGAACACGGCCATGCCGGCCGGCGGTCACCGGTCGTGCCATCAGGTCTTCCCACGGCCCCGACCTCGGTAGCGGTCGGGGCCAGGCGGGTCGGGGGCGATCAGGTTCCCGTGCCGATCACGTGGCCGTGGGCTTCCAGTGCCGCCTTGGCAGTGGGGAGGTCGACGGTGCGTACCAGCAGATAGTCGGTGTCGAACGTGGACAGGACGAACACCGAGACCCGCACCTCGGCCAGCGGCGCGGTCAGCGACGCCAGGATCCCGACGAGCGAGAAGTCCAGCGCGTCGGCCACCCGCAGTGCGCTGAAGCCGCTCTCCACCTTGGCCCCGGGTGGCTCCGCACCGGAGCGGCACACCACCGAGACCTCCTCGGCGGTGACCGTCAGCGTGTAGAGCTCGGCCGCCACTGGTGGCGGGGGCGGGGAGGTGGTGGCGGGCAGCCGGCAGACGGAGTACTCGTTCGCGAGCAGGAGCAGTTCCATGTCCTTCACCTTCCCGAGGCGGGCGGCAGGGCGGCCACGACGGGTGCGAGCGCGTCGAGGGCCTCGGCCAGGTAGCCGGTGTCCATGCCGATGTTGATCCTGAACCATCCTTCCCTGCCGAAGAACACGCCGGGCGCGACCAGCACGCTCGCCTCGCGCCGGAACAGGTCGCCGACCTCGACGGACGACAGGTCGCTGTCATAGCGGACGAACGCCAGCGCGGAGGCCATCGGCGGGAGCGCGGCGAGCTTGCCGTCCTGCCGCCTCGCCCATGCGGAGAACAGGTCGTAACCTCTGCGCACGCAGGCGCGGTTGCGCTCGAACAGCCGCCGCCTGGCCGCGGGCCTGAGCGCGCACTCGGCGAGGAGGTTGTCGAGGCGGCCGGTCGCGATCGCGACGTACTCGTGCCGGCGCCACAGGTCGGCGAGCTCAGGATGAGCGCATACGGCCCAGCCGATGCGCAGACCGGACAGACCATAGGACTTCGACAGGCTGCCCACCCCGATGACCTTGTCGGTCATGCCGAGGAACGACGGCGTCTCGTCGTCGGTCAGGCGTTCGCTGCCCCGGTAGACCTCGTCGGCCACGAGCCAGGCGCCGCAGTCCTCGGCGATCCGCACGATCTCGGCCATCTCCTCCCTGGTGAGGATGTAGCCGGTCGGGTTGTTGGGGTTGCACACGTAGATGAGCCTGGTGCCGGGGGTGGCGACCTGGCGGAGTTGCTCCAGGTCGGGCGCCCAGCCGCGATCGGCGCGCAGTTCGAACGCCGCCACGTCGCAGCCGCGGTTGCGGGCCAGGCCCCAGACCTGGCGGTAGCCGGGTTCCATGACCACGACGCGGTCGCCCGGCTCGCAGAGCGCGTCGACGATCGCGGCGTTGGCCTCGGACGCGCCCACGGTGACCAGCACGTCGTCGGTGCCGATGCCGTCGTGGAGACCGGCGATGAGGCCGCGCAGGGACCGTTCGCCGTTGACCTCCGGGTAGTAGAGCGGCACGGACATGATCCGCTCCAGGTCCTCGCCGTCCTCGACGAGGTCGGCCACGGTGACGGGGTCGACGGTCGAGTCGGCGAGGTTGAAGCGCACGGTCTGCTCGTGGTCGGACTGCCAGTTCTCGAGCTCGAACGTCTGGAAGGTCACAGGCACTCCTTCGGCGAACAGGTCAGGTTGCCTGGCAGGTTGCCTGACGCCCTAAATCCTGTCAAGGGTGTCCGTTGTCTGCATATTTAGGGATTGACACGCCCTCTTTCCCCATGGAGTCTGGCTGTCTACCTACCAGGCAACCTTTCAAGTGAGGGGTGATGCTATGGATCAGAACCGTGTCGAACACGACCTCCTCGGCGAGATCAGACTTTCCTCGAACGACCTGTTCGGCATCCATACGGCGCGGGCCAGCGAGAACTTCCGTCTCGGCGGCGAGTCGCTGCGCCAGTTCCCCGCCCTGCTGACCGCGCTCGCGCAGGTCAAGAGCGCGGCGGCATGGGCCAACGTCAAGCTCGGCGTGCTGCCCGAGGAGATCGGGAACGCCATCATGGCCGCGGCCGCGGAGATCGCCGCCGGTGACCTGCACGAGCACTTCCCGCTCGACGTGGTGCAGGGAGGCGGAGGCACCTCGACCAACATGAACATGAACGAGGTCCTGGCCACCCGCGCCACCGAACTCCTCGCCACAGCACCAGAACCCACCCCGAACAGCCACACCCCGCACGCCGACCCAGACGGCCGCCAGCCACCGGCCGCCCCACCCGAACACCCGTGGACCGATGCGCGCGACCACCCCACGGAAGTCAACCCGAGCAGCCAGAACACGCGGACCGGCCCACGGGCCCTCCGCACGCAGATGGATCCGCACGGGCGCACTCCGGGCACCGGCCTGGAGGTCCGCACCACGGAAACCGACCCGGGCGGCCACACCACGAGGATGGATCCGGGCGACCGCAGCGCGTGGACTGATCCGGGCGGCCACACCTCGGGGGCTGACCCGGGCGGCGACACCACGGAGGCTGACCCGGGCCGCCGGAACACGCTTGAGGGTCCGAAAGACCACAGCGCGCACGAGGGCCCGAGAGGACATGGTGCGCACGAGGGTCCGAGAGGACACCAAGCGCGGGCGGATCCGTACGGCCAGGCCACGGGCGGCGAGCCGCGCGGGCACGCAATGCGGGTCGATCCGCATGATCACGTGAACCGGTCGCAGTCGACCAACGACGTGATGCCCACCGCGCTCAACCTCGCCGTCCTGACCACGGCCCAGGCGACCGTGCGGTCCCTGCGGGTGGTCGCCGAGTCGCTGCGCCGCCAGGCCGCGCGCTACCGGTCGCTGGACAGACTGGGACGCACCTGCCTGCAGGACGCGGTGCCCGTACCGGCTGGACTTGTGCACGACGGGCAGGCGAGCGCGGTCCTGTCGGCCGCGAGGCTGCTGGAGTCGGCGGCCGGTGAGCTGCGGGGGGTGCCGCTCGGCGCGACCGCGATCGGCACCGGCCTCGGCGCCCCGCCCGGCTTCGCGGAGCTGGCCCTGGAACGGCTGGCCGAGGAGACCGGACTCGCCCTGGAGCCCGCCGCGAACCTGTCCGAGGGCATCGCATCGCTGGAGAGCCTGGCCTCCGTCGCCGACGCCATGGCCAGAGGCGGACGCGTGCTCGCCCGCGTGGCGAGCGATCTGCGGCTGCTGTCCTCAGGCCCGGTGGGCGGCATGGCGGAGGTACGGCTGCCGCCCATGCAGGCAGGCTCCTCGATCATGCCGGGCAAGGTGAACCCGGTCATCCCCGAACTGGTCATGCAGGTCTCCTTCCAGTTGGAAGGCGGCGCCCACACCGTCCACCTGGCCTGCGCGGCCGGCGAACTCGAGGTCACCCCCTGGGCCCCGGTGGTCACCGCGGAACTCCTGCGCGGCCTGCGCCGTCTGGAACGCGTGGCCCTGCTGTTCGCCACCCGGTGCCTGGACGGGATGGCGTGGAACGAGGACGCGGTCCGCGACAACCTGCGCGGTTCCCTGCGCGAGGCGGTGGAGTCGGCGGTCGAGCACGGTCACGCCTACGCCGTCACCCACTTTCCCCTGGAACCCTCACCCATCACCGACCTGAACCACGCGGCAGGCACCCCATGACCCTCATCACCGACCCGATCCACGACGGTGCCACCGATCCCGTGCTCGTCTGGAACGGCGCCGAGTCCACGTGGTGGTGCCTGTTCGTCCACCGCCGGGCCAACACACGGATCGGCGGAGCACCCAGGATCGGTCGCTGTCACGGCGGCCGGGTCGCCGCCGCCAGCTCGGCCGACGGCGGTGGGAGCTGGCTCTACCGCGGCACCCTGGACCTCCCGGTCGAACCGGGTCTCAACACCTTCTGGGGCCCCGACGTGATCCGGCACGACGGCCTGCACCACATGTTCGTCACGTTCATCAGAGGCGTGCCCGACGACCCCGCCTGGGACACCCACGGCAGGCCGAGCCCGTGGCACCGCCAGATCCACCACCTGACCAGCCCCGACCTGTGGACCTGGTCGCACGCGGGACGCGTGGACCTCGGCACCGACCACGCCGTGGACCCTCACGTGCACCCGCTGCCCGAGGGCGGCTTCGGGCTCTGGTTCAAGGACGAGAACCGCGGCGGCTCCGTCTGGCTGGCCGTCAGCGACGACCTCGACGGGTGGAAGGTCGAGGAGCGGGCGCTGGCCGACTGGCACGAGGGCCCGGCGGTGTTCACGCTGGGCGGCCAGGGGTGGATGGTCGCCGAGACCCGCGCCGGTCCGGCCGTCTACCGCTCGCCCGACCTGCGCCGATGGGAACACCGGGGCGCCCTGACCGTGCCCGGCCACGCGCCGCGGCAGCCGTACATCCATCCGGTCGCGCACGACCGGGCGGCCATCCTCTACTACGCGCAGACCGGACGGGACAGTTTCGGCGAGGAGGTGCCGACGTCGGGACAGTCGTCGGCCATCCACGCCGCGGAGCTGGTCCTGATCGGGGGCGACCTCACGGTTCGCACGGCGAGCGCGCTCTCACTGACCGGCCACGACTCCGCCGTACGGCGGGCGCCGTCGGCCGGCGCACCCAGCCCCTGAACCGCGCACAGCAAGTTGGTGACACCATGAACAACCGCATCTTCTTCGTCGCCCTCGTGACCCTGCTGCCGCTGACCGCGTGCGGCGTCAACACAGCGCCGGACCTGGCGGAAAAGGCCGTCGACATCGCCAAGGACGACAAGCTCGCCGCCGGCGTGCCGAAGGAGATCCGCGACCGCGGGACGCTCATCATCGGCACGAACGCGCCCTACGCGCCGCTGGAGTTCTTCGCCGAGGACAACAAGACGCTGGTCGGCTTCGACATCGACACCGGCGACGCCATCGGCAGGCTGCTCAGCCTGAAGGTGGAGTGGCGCAACACCTCCTTCGACAACATCATCCCCGGCCTTGAGGCGGGCAGGTACGACATCGGGATCGCCGGGTTCGGCATCGAGAAGGAACGCCTGGGCGTCGTCGACTTCGTCTCCAGCTACCTCAACGGCGGCGGCTTCCTGGTGAAGAAGGGCAGCGGCATCAAGGTCAACGACTTCAAGGACACCGTCTGCGGCCTGCGGGTGAGCGTCCAGAGCGGCACCTCGCAGGTGGAGCGGCTGGAGAAGGCCGACGCCTACTGCAAGGGCGCGGGCAGGAAGCCCGTCCAGATCATCAGGATCCCGGACCAGAACCAGGCGGTGCTGACACTGTCCAGCGGGCGCGCCGACGTGGTGAGCGCCGACAAGCCGGCTGTGGAGTGGGCGGCCAAGCAGTCGGAGGGCACGCTCTGTGTGACGGGGACCTACCGAACGCCGCACAGCCTGTCCGGCATCGCCGTACCCAAGCGCAACTCCGCGATGAACGCGGTGCTGCAGGAGGCGATGACCAGGCTGCTGCAGCAGGGCCACTACACCCGCATAGCCGGCAAGTGGGGCGTCGTGGACGGCGCGATCGAGAAGTCGGAGATCTTCACCGACCCCGCGCAGGTGCAGGACGGCGACGAGATCTTCCCGCAGGCGATCAAGGAAGGGTGTGCCTAGCGATGGCGACCGGCACCGTGCGGAAGAGCCGGCGGCCCGACGCCGACATCAAGGCGGTCCCGGTGCGGCGCCCGTGGCGGTGGGTCGCCACGGCGGTGGTGCTGGGCCTGCTGGCGCTGCTGGTGACGTCCATGGTCACCAACCCCCGCTACCGGTGGGAGATCGTGGCCAGGTACCTGCTGGACGGCAGCGTGCTCAACGGGCTGCTGCTCACGCTGCAGTTCACCGCGATCGCCATGGTCCTCGGCATCGTGCTGGGCGTGCTGTTCGCGGTCATGCGCAGCTCGGACAACAAGGTGCTGTCGTGGACGGCCGCGGCCTACATCTGGTTCTTCCGTGGTACGCCGCTGCTGGTCCAGCTCATCTTCTGGTTCAACCTGAGCGCGCTCTACCCGACGATCCAGCTCGGCCTGCCGTTCGGGCCGACGCTGGCCACCCTTGACGCCAACACGCTCATCACCCCGTTCATCGCGGGCGTGCTCGGGCTGGCGCTCAACGAGGGCGCGTACATGGCCGAGATCGTCCGGGCGGGGATCGTGTCCGTGCCGAAGGGGCAACTGGAGGCGGCCAGTTCGCTGGGCCTGTCCAAGAGCATGACGATGCGCAGGATCGTGCTCCCGCAGGCCATGCGGGTGATCATCCCGCCCACGGGCAACAACACGATCGCGATGCTCAAGACCAGCTCGCTGATCAGCGTGCTGGCCATCCCCGAACTGCTCTACAGCGTCCAGATCATCTACGGGCGCAACTTCCAGACCATCCCGCTGCTGCTCGTGGCCAGCATCTGGTACCTGCTGGCGACCTCGATCCTGACCTCCGTGCAGACCCGGATCGAGCGCCGTTTCTCCCCCGACCGCGACCCCGGCGACTCGTACGGCTCCCGCCTGCGCCGCAACCTGGCCGCCCGCCGCGCCCACGTCAAGGAGGACCGCTGATGTCCGCTCTGGTCCGCGCGGAGGGGGTGCACAAGCACTTCGGGCGCAACCACGTGCTCAAAGGCATCGACCTGTCCCTGGACGAAGGGCAGGTGATGTGCCTGGTCGGCCCCTCGGGGTCGGGCAAGAGCACGTTCCTGCGCTGCGTCAACCACCTGGAGACGATCAACAGAGGCCGGCTCTGGGTGGACGGCGAGCTCATCGGCTACCGGCAGAGCGGCGAGGCGCTGCACGAGCTCAACGACAAGGAGGTCTGCCGCCAGCGCGCCCGCATCGGCATGGTCTTCCAGAGCTTCAACCTGTTCCCGCATTTCACCGCGCTGGAGAACGTCGTGCTCGGCCCCTGCCTGGTGAAGAAGGAGAGCAAGGCGGCCGCCACCGCGCACGCCGAAGAACTGCTGCGCCGGGTGGGGCTGGCCGAGAAGCTGCACAGCTATCCGGCCAAGATGTCGGGCGGCCAGCAGCAGCGCGTGGCCATCGCCAGGGCGCTGGCGATGCGGCCCAGGCTCATGTTGTTCGACGAGCCGACCTCCGCGCTGGATCCCGAGCTGGTCGGCGAGGTGCTCGACGTCATGCGGGGCCTGGCCCGCGAGGGGATGACGATGATCGTCGTCACCCATGAGATGGCCTTCGCCCGGGAGGTCGGCGACACGCTCGTCTTCATGGACGACGGCGTGGTGGTCGAGTCGGGTGACCCGCGCGAGGTTCTGGCCAGGCCGCGGCACCTGCGTACCCAGACATTCCTGTCCAAGGTGTTGTGACAGATGGGAGCACATCCATGAGAGACGTCATCGTGATCGGGCTGGGCGCCATGGGCTCCATGGCCGCCTGGCAGGCCGCCGCGCGCGGCGCCTCGGTGCTCGGCGTCGAGCAGTTCGACGTCGGCCATGCGCGCGGGTCCTCGCACGGCGGGTCCCGTATTTACCGGCAGATCCTCTTCGAGGGCAAGGAGTACGTGCCGCTGGCCCGCCGTACCCTCGACTTGATCAAGGAGCTTGAGCGGGACGGCGGGCGGCTGTTCGAGCCGTCCGGCGGCCTGGTGATCGGCACCGACGGCGGCGAGCTCATCGAGGACGCGCTGGCCAGCGCCGCCGCGGGCGAGGTCGCCCACGAGTGGCTGACGCCCGACGACCTGCGCGCGCGCTATCCGCAGCATGCCGTGCTGGACGACGATGTGGCGATCTTCGAGCCGGGCGCGGGGGTCTTGCGGCCAGAGGCGTGCGTCACGGCGGCGGTGCGCGCCGCCCGGCGGGCAGGCGCCGACATCCGCACCGGCGTGCCCGTCTCGGAATTGCGCGTGCAGGACGGGCGGGTCGCGGTGACCGTGGGCGGCGAACGGTTCACGGCGGCCAGGGTGATCCTCGCCTCCGGCGCCTGGACGCTCGATCTCCTGCCGGAGGTGTCGCTGCCGCTGCGTACCCAGCGCTCGTGTCTGTCGTGGTTCAAGGCGCGCGGGGACGCGGCGGAGTATCGCCCCGGCCGATTCCCCACGTTCGTCCGCGAGAGCCATGAGGCGCACGGCTGGGGCATCCCGGACGTGGACGGCGTCGGCGTCAAGGTCGGCATCAGCGGCCCGCAGGCGAAGAAGGCGTGGCTGGAACGGCCGGAGGACAACTGGCGCGACCCGGCGCGCGAGGACCTGGCGCCGATCGAGGAGTACTGCGCGACCGCCTTCCCCGGCCTCGTCCCGCGGGTCAGCAAGGCGATGGCCTGCATGAACTCCAAGAGTCCCGACGGCGACTTCGTCATCGGCCCGGTGGGCGCCGGTGGCCGGGTGGTTTTCGCCGGCGGCTTCTCCGGCCACGGCTTCAAGCACGCGGCCGCCGTCGGCCAGATCTGCGCCCAGCTCGCCCTCGACGGCGGTTCGGAGTTCGACCTGTCGGCCTTCTCCCCCACCCGCTTCGGAGCATGACCATGGAATACACCCACCTCGGCCGCTCCGGTCTCCAGGTCGGCAGGCTGGCCCTCGGCACCATGAACTTCGGCCCGCTGACCGACGAGGCGACCTCCCACCGGCTGCTCGACCTGGCCGTGGACAGCGGCATCAACCTCGTCGACACCGCCGACGTCTACGGCGCCGACGCCAACAAGCAGGTGTACGGGCTGGAGCCGGAGAAAGGCAGGACCGAGGAGATCATCGGAACCTGGCTGTCCAAGACGCCGTCCCGCCGTGACCAGATCGTGCTGACCACCAAGGCCTACGGCGCGATGGGGCCGGGCGTGAACGACATCCGGCTGTCGGCGCGGCGCCTGCGCCGGGCGTGTGAGGAGTCGCTGCGCCGCCTCAACACCGACCACCTCGACATCTTCATGCTGCACCACGTCGACAGGTCGACGCCGTGGGAGGAGATCTGGGCGGCGTTGTCGCTGCTGCGCCGGCAGGGCAAGGTCCTGTACTTCGGTACCAGCAACCACGCGGCCTGGCACATCGTGCGCGGGCAGTCGGCGGCCGAACGGCTCGGCGAGTTCGGCTTCGTCGTCGAGCAGAGCATCTACAGCCTCATGCGGCGCACGATCGAGCTTGAGGTGTTGCCCGCGTGCCGTGATCTGGGGATCGGCGTCCTGCCGTACAGTCCGCTGCACGGCGGTCTGCTCAGCGGCATCCTGCGCAAGCGGGAGATCGCGCGGGGCAGGGCGGGCCGCGCCGAGGCGGGTCTGCGCGAGGACAGGGACCGGGTGGAACGCTACGAGCGGCTGTGTGATGAGATCGGGGAGCATCCCGCGGCCGTCGGCCTGGCGTGGCTGCTGCACCAGCCGGGCGTGACGGCTCCGATCGCGGGCGCCCGCACGGTCGAGCAGCTGACGCTCGCGCTGAAGGCGCTGACGATCCGGTTGGACGAGGACCGGCTGGCCGCGCTGGACGCCATCTTCCCGGGTCCCGGCGGCCCGGCCCCCGAGGCGTACGCCTGGTAGTACCGACAATCTTCACCGTCTTGTCAGATTTAATTGTCGGTGAGATCGTAGAGGCATGTTCGACGTGACCGTGATCGAGGACCCGGCCGCCGCCGAGGTGTCGCTGGATCCCATGCGTTCCAGGCTCCTGGCCGAGCTCGCCCAGCCCGCCTCGGCGGCGATGCTGGCCGCCCGCGTCGGGTTGCCGCGCCAGAAGGTCAACTACCATCTGCGCACGCTCGAACGGCACGGCCTGGTCGAACTCGTCGAGGAACGGCGCAAGGGCAACGCGACCGAGCGGCTGCTGCGTGCCACCGCGGCCTCCTACGTGATCTCCCCCGTCGCGCTGGCCGCCGTGCAGCCCGATCCGGCCCAGTCGCCGGACCGGCTGTCGGCGCGCTGGCTGCTGGCGCTGGCCGCACGGCTGGTCCGTGACGTGGGCGCGCTCATCACGGGCTCGGCCAAGGCGGGCAAGCGGGTGGCGACGTTCGCGCTGGACGGCGAGGTGCGCTTCGCCACCCCGGCCGCGCGGGCGGCGTTCGCGGAGGAGCTCACGCAGGCCGTCACTACGCTGGTCTCGAAATACCACGACGAAGAGGCCGCATCAGGGCGGGACCATCGCATCGTGGTCGCCGTCCACCCCAGCACGAGGGAGTCGTGAGCATGGGCCACGAGTTCGAGATCGAGCAGCGGGCCGAGGTGCCCGCGACGCCCGAGGAGATCTGGGCGGCCATCTCCACCGGGCCCGGCATCGACTCCTGGTTCATGGGCCGCAACGAGGTCGCCGACGGCGCCGTCACCACCGTGTTCGGCGACTACTCCCCCACTACCCGCATCACCGGGGCCGACCCCGGCGCCCGCTTCGCCCACGGCACCGAGACCGCCCCCGACGGCCGCTTCGTCGCCTACGAGTTCCTCATCGAGGCCCGGTCCGGCGGCACCACCGTGCTGCGCGCCGTCACCAGCGGCTTCCTGCCGGGCGACGACTGGCAGGACGAGTTCGAGGCGATGTCGGCGGGCCTGGAGCTGTTCTTCGCCACGCTGGTGGAGTACCTGACCCACTTCCCCGGCCGCACCGCCACCCCCCTCACCGTCTTCGGCCCGCCCGTGCCCGGCTGGGAGCAGGCCTGGCACGACCTCGCCAAGAAGCTCGGCCTGCCCCGCCCGGCGCGGAAGGGCGATCGGGTACGGCTGGCCGGCGAGGACGGAGTCGTCTACTTCGTCAACTCCCAGAACGTCGCCGTCCGCACGCCCACCGCCCTGTACCGCTTCATCCGCGGCTTCCACGGCCCCATGATCGCCTCCCACCACCTGTTCACCGAGGACCCCGGCATCGACTGGAAGTCCTGGCTGGATCAATGAGGCCGTGGGGGCGCGTCACTTGGCCGGGGTCAGGATCTCGAAGTAGAAGCGGTCGTTTCGCTCCAGAGGAAGGCTGACGTCCCACAGGAGCATCCGGTCATGGACGTAGTAGTCGCGAAGCGCGATGCCGGCACGGCTGTTGCCGTCCGTGAGCACTGCGCGGACGGAGAAGTCGTACTCAGGATGGTCGGCGCCTTCCAACGTGGAGGCCGGAGGGTACTCGTCACACTGCTCTCCGGGGCGCGGCCGGACGGGCAGGCCCAGGCCGAAGTACTCGGCGGCGTATGGACCTTCTCCGTAGCAGGCGCCGGTCTTGCGCTCGCCGTTTCTCCTGTGCTCGGGGTCGGGCGGTATCGTCCCCGACTGCTCGGTCCTGATGCGGTGCAGGCCGGGCGCGTCAGGGTCGCCGGGCTTGTACTTGCCGGGGATGATCTTGTCTCGGGGCGGGGGCTGCCCATCGGGCACCAGGCGGGGCCAGGTGGCGTTGGGGAAGTCCTGGGCGTTGGCGATATGAAGGGCCACTTCCGCGTGGGGGGCCTTCCCGATCTCCCACGTCAGGCGCGGAGTCGTCTCGGCGAAGACGCACGCCGCCTCGTAATGGCCGCCGCCGAGCCGGAAGTAATCCGCCGAGTCGCAGCGGACGATGCGCGGGGCGCTGTGGCCGGGCCGGGTCACGAGGCCGCCGGAAATGGCGGAGCCGAGCTCCAGCCACGAGTCGTGCAGGGTGATCCGGTCCCGGCCTTCCGCGTTGGCGGCCTGGTTGACGGTGTCCCACTTCCACCAGAGGGTCTCATCGTCCCATTGGCGGAACGGCAACACGACCGGCGCGTGGGCGACCGGGCAGGCGACGCCGCTCTGCTCGCACTTGCCGACGAGGTAGAACGGCCAGGCGGGCGCGATCGTCCGCCACAAGAACGTCCCCTCATGACGGACCGAACCCTTCTGGATGCGGCCGAACATACGGGTCCTGCGCTGGTGATTGTCGCCCTGGGTGATCAACTCGTAGGTGAACTTCGTGGTTCCGATGCGGACCAGCCGGCCGTTCTGGAAGACGTCGACCGGCATTTCCGCCTTGACGCGCTGGCAGAACACGAAGCGGTTCAGGATGTGGCCGGTGCGGCTGTCCGCCGCCGGGGTGAAGCAGTCGGCCAGCGCTTTGGGGTCGGGGTTCTCGCCGATCGGTGGGGGCGCCAGCGGCGTCTTCGCCGTTCGCGGGCCGTTCACCTCCATGCGTGCGGCGTTGATCCGCGACTCCCTGGCCACGGCGGCGATGCCGCGCTTCGTCAGCAGCGGGGACGTGTCCTTTGAAGGGCTTGCCGCAGGGGACGGGTCCGCGCGGATCCGATCCCAGTCGGCCGCGGAGAGCACGATCCCGGGTGACGCCGGTTGCCTGTCGATCGTGGGGGTGCCCGCCGCGGCCGGCAAGGCCTGCAGCAGGGACGTGCATAACGTGGCCAGCATGACGCCGACGGCCAGCCGGCGTTGTCGCGATGTCATCGGCACTCCAGAGGTTGGTTGAACGCTCGGGATCAGCCTGTCCGGGGGTGCCTCGGGCGCTCGACGACTTTCACGCCTGCCTGAAGGTCTCGGCGGACCGGGTCTCCGGGACACAGGCGACCGCGTCGTAGGCCCGGACGACGGGGACGTCCATGAAGTAGTCCAGCATCCTGATCCGCGTGAACGCCTCCGGGTCGTGGCCGCGCAGGTCGGCGATGGCCAGGGGCGCGCCGCCGTCGAAGAGCGTCTCGACGCTGCCCTCGGCCAAAGCGGGCAGTTCGACGTCGACCGCTTCGAAGCCCAGCGGGTGCTCGGGCGCGACCCGCCCGGCGGAGGTGCGGCCACCGAGGCTGGTGGCGGCGATGGAGACGTAGTCAGGGCCGAGCGCCTGGGCCAGGTGGTAGCCCTGCGGGAACAGCCCGAAGTCGCCCTCGTGCTCGATCACCGTCTTGCGGATGTGGGTGTTGTGCGTCGCCACCACGACGCGGGCGCCCTCGTCGACGAGCCGCAGCACGCTCTCGGCGCCGAAGGCGTCCAGGCACGCGGTGCCCACGGCCATGCCGCGCCCGCCGAGGTCGCGGCCCCCGTGGTCCAGGTACCAGGCGTTGCGCAGATGCTGGAACGCGGCCGCGTGCTGGGCGGCGCGGCCCTGGCCGCGCTGGTATCCGGCCATCGTCTCCATGCGCGCCAGCAGGCGGCTGATCGCCACGGTCAGCTCGTCCTGCGCCGCGATCGGGCGGCGGGCGTGGTCCATCATGGCCTTCATGCTGGGCACCTCGCGGTCGCCGCCGGCCAGCCGGAAGGCCCGGTCGGCCAGGGGGTACGCGTCGGGGTCCGCCTCCTTCATGTACGCGGCGACCGCGCGCAGGGCGGTGCGCGGGACGCCGGCCAGGCAGCCGGCGAAGCGCAGGGGGCGCTCGTGCTCGCGCATCCAGCGCAGGAGGTCGTGCATCTCCCGGCAGTCGCCCATGCCGTGGTCGATGCCGGCGGAGGCGACCTGCTCGACGGTGCCGGGGCCGCCGCGTACCCACGCGTCGATGGTGTGCGCGTCGGTGTACGGGGCTTCGAGCGCGTAGACGGTGAAGCCGCGGCGTTCGACGAGAAGGCGCAGCAGGCGGTGGCGCAGCAGGTAGAACTCGCGCACATGGTGGGAGCTCTCGCCGATCGCCACCACCCGGGCGTCGCCGACCAGGTCGAGCAGGGGTTCGAGGTCGTCGAGGGGGTCCATGGGGTCGAGGGAGCGGGATTCGACGATGTTCACTGGTTGCGCCTCCTGAAGGCGATGACGGCGAGGGGGACGAAGACGAGGAGAAAACCGGCCGACCAGATGAGGGTGGTGCTCGCCGCGGTGGCGACCGGCCCGCCGAGGAGCAGGCCGCGGGTGGCGTCGATGGCGTGGGTGACGGGGTTGACGTTGACCCAGGCCTGGAGCCAGCCGGGCAGGGTCTCGGTGGGCGCGACCATGTTGGTGCCGAAGGCCAGCGGGAAGATCCCCAGGAACCCGACGCTCTGCACGATCGAGGTCTCCTTGATGAGCACTCCGACGAGCACGTTGATCCAGCTCATGCAGAAGCCGAGGGTGACCGCCAGGGCGCAGGCGGCCAGCGCCGACACCAGGTCGGTCCTGACCCGGAAGCCCAGGAGGTAGCCGAGGAGGAACAGGGTGACGAGCGCGACGCCGTACCTGATGAGATCGCCGACGACGGAGCCGATCAGCGGCGCGGAACGGCCGATGGGCAGGCTGCGGAACCGGTCGAAGACACCTTTCTTGATGTCGACGTTGAGGCTGACGCCGGTGGACAGCAGGCCGGCCATGAGCGTCGACATCACCAGCGTGCCGGGGAAGATGTACTGCAGGTACGCCTGCGGCGACCCGGCGACGGCGCCGCCGAACAGGTAGACGAACATCAGCAGGAAGACGATCGGCAGGAACAGCGCGTCGAACAGGATGCCCGGGTTGCGGCGAGTCTTGCGCAGACCGCGCCCGGCCAGGAGCAGGCTGTGCCGGAGCAGGGCGAACGGCATCACGCGGCTCCGGTCAGTGCGAAGAAGGCCTCGTCCAGGCTGGGCAGCCGCAGCGACAGCTCGGCGACCTCGATGCCGGCCTCGGCCAGCGCCCCGACGACGGCGGTGAACGCGGCGCCGCCGTCGACGGCGACGGTCAGCACTCCTGCGGCCACGCTCGCGGGCTCGCGGCCGGTGGCCTTGGCGGTCAGTTCCGCCGCCCGCGCCAGCTCGGCCGGATCCTTGGGCCGTACCACGATGGTCTGCCCGCCGACGACCTGCTTGAGCTCGGCCGGGGTGCCGTGGGCGATGACCCGGCCGTGGTCGATCACGCAGATCTCGTCGGCCAGGGCGTCGGCCTCCTCCAGGTACTGGGTGGTGAGCAGGACCGTGCCGCCGCCGTCGGCGATGGTGCGGATCATGCGCCACAGGTCTTCCCTGCGGCCGGGGTCGAGGCCGGTGGTGGGCTCGTCGAGGAAGACGACGCTCGGTTCGCCGACGAGCCCGGCGGCCAGGTCGAGGCGGCGGCGCATGCCGCCGGAGTAGGTTCCGGCCCGCTTGCCGGCGGCCTCGGCCAGGCCGAAGCGGCCGAGCAGCTCGCTCGCGCGCCGTTCGGCCTCGGGTTTGCGCAGGTCGAGGAGGCGGCCGAGGAGGACGAGGTTCTCCGTGCCGGTCAGGTCCTCGTCCACCGAGGCGTACTGGCCGGTCAGGCCGACCATTTTGCGGACCCGCGGCGCGTGCCTGACGACGTCGAGGCCGCCCACCTCGGCGCGGCCCTCGTCGGGGCGCAGCAGCGTGGCCAGCACCCGGATGGCCGTCGTCTTGCCCGCGCCGTTGGGGCCGAGTACGCCCAAGATCGTGCCCGGCAGGGCCGCCAGGTCGACGCCGGCCAGCGCCGTCGTCTTCCCGAACCGTTTGACCAGGCCTTCCGCCTGGAACGCGTACGTCATGGGGGCCACCGTGCCCGGCGGTCCTCGCAGACCGCCCACAGATCCCTCGCAGGAGCGCTCAGCGCGTGTGAGCGAGCGCGGCCTTGACGAGGGAGATCGCGACCGCGCGGTCGAGGCGGCGGGCGTGCTCGTACGCCGCGTGGTAGGCGGGCTCGCCCAGTTCGGCGCGGAGGACGCGGGCCGGCCGTTCGACGTCGGGGTGGCGGGCGTCGGGGCCGCCTCTCAACGCGTGCGCGGCGCCGAGCACTCCGGCCGCCTCCGAGGCGTCGGTGGCCAGGCGCCAGGAGGCCACGGCGACCGCGGCCATGGCCACCAGCGGCATGTCCCAGATCTCCAGGGCCAGGGCGAACGCCTCGGCCAGGTCGGGCCCGGCGTCCTCGCCTCTGGCCACCGCCAGCTGGGCGCGGGCCAGGAGGAAGAGCGGGTCCCTGCTCACGGCCGCCTCGGCCAGGTGCCGGGCGGCGGCGTCGAGGTCGCCGTCGAAGCGGGCGAGGTTGGCCAGCTGGACCCGGGCGAGCCCGAGCCGGCTCGCGGGCGGGTTGCCGCGAAGGACGTCGAGCAGTTCCGCGCGGGCCGCGGCCGTCTGCCCGGTGTGGCTGCGGACCATGGCCAGCCAGACCCGTTGTCCGTCGCCGGTCCCGAGGTCGCGCGCCAGCCCGATCGACTCCTCCAGCGCCGCGGCGCCCGCCTCGAAGTCGCCGAGCGTGGTGCGGGCGAAGGCCAGGTAGCTCAGCGCGGTCGCCTGTCCCCAGTGCTCGCCGCAGGCGCGGAACGCCGTCGCCGCCTGCCCGAGATCGGTGCGCATCGCCTCCATGTCCCCGAGACCGCCGTCCAGGAACGACCGCACGAACCACAACACCCCCCGATCCCACGCCGCGGATCGGGGCAGACCGGCGTCGATCGCGGCCAGTCCGGGCGCGGCGTCACCGGTGATCAGCGCGACAAGGGCCTCGATCATCGCCTTGGTCGCGGGCCGCTCGCACCCGGCCGCGAGCGCGAGCAGCCCGCCGGCCTCGCCCTTGGCGCGGCCCCCTTCCGCGGCCAGAACCAGATTGAGCAGGTACGCCGCCGCGACCTCCGGATGCGGCGCCACGTTCAGCACCCCGCGCAGCAGGGCTGCCGCTTCGCCCGGATCCTCCGCGATCGTCCAGAAGAAGCGCAGGCCGGCCCCGAGCCGCGACGCGGTGGCCGCGTCCCCGGAATCCGCGGCGAACCGCACCGCCGCCAGCAGATCGTCCCGGTCGGCCCGCAGCCGCCGGACCCAGGTGAGCTGTCCGGCCCCGCGCAGCCGCGGCTCGGCGTGTTCGGCCAGCTCGGCGAAGTAGGCGGCATGCGCCGCCCTGGCCTCCGCCAGCCCGCCGGACTCCGCGAGCCGTTCCAGGCCGTACTCCCTGACGGTCTCCAGCATCAGGTAGCGCGGCTGCGGCCCCGGCACGAACTGCAGCAGCGAACGGTCGGCGAAGTCCTCCACCGCCGCCCACCCCGACACGCGGGCCGCCGCCTCCGGCGTGAACGAGCCGGGGAAGACCGCGAGCCGTTCGACCGCCGCCCGCTCCTCCCGCGACAGCAGGTCCCAGCTCCACGACACGACCGCACGCAGTGTGCGATGGCGCGGCAACGCCGTACGGCTGCCGCCGGTCAGCATCAGGAAGCGGTCGCCCAGCCCGGCGGCCACCTGTTCCACGCTCGCGTACCGCAGCCGTGCCGCCGCCAGCTCGATCGCCAGCGGCAGCCCGTCCAGGCGCGCGCAGATCCGCTCGGCGGCGGCCCGGCCTTCCTCGCTCAGCGTGAACCCGGGCCGCACGGCCGCCGCCCGGTCGGCGAGCAGCCGTACCCCGTCGGCGGCGGGCAGCGGCGCGAGCGGGCTCAGCGCCTCCCCGAGCAGGCCGAGCGGCTCACGGCTGGTGGCCAGGACGCGCAGGTGCGGGCACCGGCCGAGCAGGTCCTCGACGAGGCGGGCGGCGGCGTCGATCAGGTGCTCGCAGTTGTCCAGCACGATGAGCGTCGGGCTCGCGGGCAGCGCGTCGGCCAGCCGTCCCATCTGGTCGCCCGGCCTGCCCGGACCGGTCAGGCCCAGGGTGGTGACGATGGTCTGCGGCAATGCCGCCGGGTCGGTCACCGATGCCAGCTCGACCAGCCAGGCGCCGCCGGGGAACCCGGCCGCCAGCTCGCTCGCGGCCCGCGTCGCCAGCCGGCTCTTGCCGACGCCACCCGGGCCGAGGAGCGTGACCAGCCGCCGCTCGTTCAGTTGCCGGATCAGGTGCGCCTGCTCCTCGACGCGGCCGACGAAGCTGGACAGCGGCGCGCGCAGGTTGCCGCGTACGGGGCTTTCTGCGCGCAAAAGAGCCAGGTGGAGCTCTTTCAGTTCCGGTCCGGGGCCGGCGCCCAGTTCCTCGGCCAGCGTCGCACGGAAGGACTCGAAGGCGGCGAGCGCTTCGGCCCGGCGGCCGGTGGCGTGGAGGGTTTCGATGAGCAGGGCCCGCAGCCGTTCACGAAGGGGGTGGGCGGCGAGGAGTTCCTCCAGCTCGGCCACGAGGGCGGAGTGGTCTCCGCTCAGCCGCAGCTCGGCGGCGATCCGGTCCTCTGTGGCGGCCAGTCTGAGCTCGTGGAGCCTCGCGGCGGCGGCCCATGCGTAGGGTGCGTCGGCCACGTCGGTCAGCGCCTCGCCGCGCCAGAGCGCCAGTGCCGCGCGCAGCCGTTCCACGGCCGGTTGCGGGTCGTCCTCGCGCAGCGCCTGCCTGCCCTGACGCGCCAGGCGTTCGAAACGCAGGGCGTCCACGGCGTCGGGCGGGAGGTCCAGGCGGTACCCGCCGGGAACTTGCAGGATGGCCGCCGGCAGGGCGCGGCGCAGCCGGGAGACGAGGGAGTGCAGGGAGTGCACGGGGTCGGCCGGGCCGTCCTGCGGCCAGAGCGCCCCGGTGAGCGCCTCCACCGCGACCACGCTGCCCGCGTCCAGAGCCAGCCGGATCAGCAGCGCGCGCAGCCGGGCGCCTCCGACCTGCACCTTCTCGCCGCCGCCGTCGGTGACCTCCAGCGGGCCCAGGACCCCCACGCGCATTACGCGCCCTTGGTGCGGGCGTAGTGGCGGGCCACCCGCACGCGGTTGCCGCAGCCGGTCGAGCACCATTCCCGGCGCGGGTGCTCCTTCAGGAAGAACTGCACGCAGCCGGGCGCCCCGCAGGGCCGTACGTGGTCGCGGTCGGGGCCGGTCAGCAGCAGGATCGCCTGCTCGGCCACCTCGGCGACGGCCGCCAGGACGGGCGGCCGCGCCGAACGGGCCGTGACCGACGGCGGCTCACCCCATGCCAGCTCACGCCATCGCGGCGCCGCCCGCACCGCGTCGTTGAGCGCGCGGACGTGCTCGTCCGTTTCCTGCGCGCCTCCCATCAGGGCGCGTACGGCGTCGCGGGCCCGCCGGGCGGCGGCGGCCTCGTCGTCACCGATCGCCAGGAGGTCGGCCTCGTCCAGGCGTACCTCCAGCTCGGAACGCCGCTCACGCAGCCATGCGGCGAGACCGGCGGCAGTGGCCAGCGCGTCCCCCGTGGAGACGCGGACGGTGTTGGCGAAGGCGACGGCGATGTGCACCACTCTGCTAATGCTACCCCGCACTTGCACCCATTAGCGACTAATGCTTGAATTGCGGTACATCCATTAGAAGGGAGTCGCTCTGTGGCGACCGCACTCCAGACCGGGCACGTCGGGCTCAACGTCACCGAACTCGACCGCTCGATCGACTTCTACTGCCAGGTCTTCGGCCTCGGCCTGTACGGCAAGACCGACGGCGGCGACTGGCGCTACGCCCGGCTCGGCCGGCCGGAGGAACTCGTGCTCACGCTGTGGGAGCAGAGCTCGGGACGCTTCGACGGCGACCGGCCCGGACTGCACCACCTGTCCTTCGAAGCGCCCGGCATCGACGAACTGGAGGCGATCGAGGCCCGGCTGCGCGAGCTCGGCGTGGCCATCCGGCACGACGGGATCGTCCCGCACGGCACGGGCCGCGAATCCGGCGGGCTGTTCTTCGAAGACCCCGACGGCACCCGGCTGGAGATCTACGTGACCGAGGGAGTCACCACCCCCGCCCCGCACGAGGACGCCCCCACCTGCGGATTCTTCTAGCCATGGGCATTCATCCCGGTGAGGTGAGCGCGCAGCGGCGCGCGGGCATCACGAAGCTGCTCGGCTCGGCCCGTGCCCGCCCCGAGCTGCCCGAGGTGGCCAGGGAGTTCCTGCGCCGCCAGCGGATGCTGGTCGTCGGCACGAGCTCGCGGATCGGGCTGATGACGGGCGAGCCCGGATTCATCGAGCCGCTCGGGGCGACGACGCTGGCCGTACGCGGGCAGCCGCCGTTCGAGGCCGGCGGGGAGATCGGGACGCTGGCGATCGAGCCGTGGACGCGGCGGCGCATGCGGGTCAACGGCACCGCCACGCAGGAGGGCGACCGGCTGGTCATCGAGACCGACCAGGTGATCGCGAACTGCCCCAAGTACATCGTGATCAGGGAGATCACCTCGGTGGCCGAGCCGGAGGCGCGCCGTACCGTGGAGCACGCGGCGCTCACCGACGGGCACCGGCGGTGGATCGAGAGCGCCGACACCTTCTTCATCGCCACCCGCGCGGACGGTCAGGGCGCGGACGTCTCACATCGCGGCGGCCCGCCCGGCTTCGTGGACGTGCCGGAGCCCGGACGGCTGCGCTGGGCCGACTACCTGGGCAACTTCATGTTCCTGACGCTCGGGAACCTGGAGCTGGAACCGGCCGCCGGGCTGTTGTTCGTGGACTGGGAGCGGGGGCACACCCTGCGGCTGGCCGGTCGCGCCCGCGCCGACTGGAGCGGCGAGCAGCGGATGATCGACTTCGAGGTGGAGGAGGTCGCGGAGACCATCGGGGACAGCCCGCTGCGCTGGGCCCTGCGCCCTTAGGGGAGCAGGCCCGCGCGCCGGGCCGCCACCACGGTCTCCATCCTGGTGTGGGTGCCGAGCTTGCGCATCGCGCCGCGCAGGTAGCTCTTGACCGTCTCGGGCCGAAGCCCCAGCCGCTCGCCGGCCTCGGCGTTGCCGCAGCCCACCGCGACCAGCGACAGCACGTCGATCTCGCGGGGCGAGAGCGGGTTGCGCGCGGGCGGCGGCGCGTGCGGCGCGCCCAGCCGCTCGCACACGTCCCGCAGGCGCTCGCGCAGGGCCGGGTCGGTGATCTCCTGGGCGATGGAGCGCAGCTCGGCGTGCGCCTCACGCAGGTTCTCCCGTTCCGGCCCGGTCGGCCGCTCGCGGGCCGCGCGGGTGATCGCGGCGGTCTCCAGCTCGGCCATCCGCCGCTCCACCTCAGCCTGTACGGCCAGCTCCACGCCGAGCCGGGCGGCGATCCTGCCCATGGCGTCGAGCACGCGGGTACCGAGGGTGAGCGGCTCGCGGATGCCGCCGTACAGCAGCCCGCCGACGCTCTCCCCCACGACCACCGGGACGGCCGCGATCGCCCGCAGGCCCTCGGCGCCCACGGGCTGGTCGTACTCGTGGCTGATGCGCGCGTCGGTGGCGTAGTCCTCGACGCTGCCCGGCCGGGCGGTGACCAGCACCCGGCCGCCCAGGCCGCTGCCTGCCCGGATGGCCAGCCCGCGCAGCGCGCCGGTCGTGGTCCCGGCCAGCTCGGTCAGCCGCACGGTACGGCCCGCCGTCACGGTGCCGCCGAACAGCACGGGCAGGCCGGTGACGTGCCGCATCCGGGCCAGCGCCGCCCGCAGTGCCACCATTACTCCAGCATGGCACGGCCACCCCCGAACGGGGGTAGCGCCGGGCAGGACCCTGCCGGATGCTTCCGTCATGGGTGACTCACACGCGTCAGGCGTCTCCGCGCTTCCTCTGCTGGGCCAGACCATCGGGGACAATCTGGAGCGCGCCGCGGCCCGCTTCGCCGACCGTGAGGCCCTGGTCGACGTGGCGAGCGGACGGCGCTGGACCTATGCCGAGTTCGACGCCGCCGTCGACGAGGTCGCGCTCGGCCTCATGGCCAGGGGCATCGCCAAGGGAGACCGGGTCGGCATCTGGGCGCCGAACTGCGCCGAGTGGGTGCTGACGCAGTACGCCACCGCCAAGATCGGCGCGATCCTGGTCAACGTCAACCCGGCCTACCGAGGGCACGAGCTGGACTTCGTGGTCCGCCAGTCCGGCATGCGGCTGCTGGTCAGCGCGGTGGCGTTCAAGACCGGCGACTACCGGGCGATGCTCGCCGAGATCGGCTTCGAGCAGGTGGTCTTCATCGGCGAGCGGGGCTGGGAGGAGCTGGTGGCGAGCGGCCGCGGCGCCGACCGGGCGGCTCTGCGCGAGCGCGCCGCCACGCTCTCCTTCGACGACCCGATCAACATCCAGTACACCTCGGGCACGACCGGCTTCCCCAAGGGCGCGACGCTCTCGCACCACAACATCCTCAACAACGGCTACTTCGTCGCCGAGGGCCTCGGCTACACCGAGGCCGACCGGGTGTGCCTGCCGGTGCCGCTCTACCACTGCTTCGGGATGGTCATGGGCAACCTCGGGGCCACCTCGCACGGCGCGTGCGTGGTGCTGCCCGCGCCCGGCTTCGACCCCGAGGCCACGCTGCGGGCCGTGGAGAGCGAGCGCTGCACCTCCCTGTACGGCGTGCCGACCATGTTCATCGCCGAGCTCGGCCACCCGCGCTTCGCCGAGTTCGACCTGTCCAGCCTGCGCACCGGCATCATGGCGGGCTCGCCCTGCCCGGTCGAGGTGATGAAGCGGGTGGCCGGCGAGATGCACATGGAGGAGGTGGCGATCTGCTACGGCATGACCGAGACCTCCCCGGTGTCCACGATGACCGGGCGCGATGACGGGCTGGCCCGCCGTACCGAGACGGTCGGGCAGGTCATGCCGCACCTGGAGGTCAAGATCGTGCACCCGGAGACCGGGCTGGTGGTGCCCCGCGGCGAGCCGGGCGAGCTGTGCACGCGCGGGTACTCGGTGATGCTCGGCTACTGGGACGAGCCCTCGAAGACGGCCGAGGCCGTCGACGCCGCCCGCTGGATGCACACCGGAGACCTCGCCACCATGGACGAGGAGGGCTACGTCAACATCGTCGGCCGGATCAAGGACATGGTCATCCGCGGTGGTGAGAACGTCTACCCGCGCGAGATCGAGGAGTACCTCTACACCCATCCCGACGTGGCCGACGTGCAGGTGATCGGCGTGCCGGACAGCAAGTACGGCGAGGAGCTCATGGCCTGGATCGTCATGCGCCCCGGCGCGGAGCCGCTGACGGCCGAGGCGGTCAGGGAGTTCTGCGCGGGCCGCCTGGCCCACTACAAGATCCCCCGCTACATTCACCTGGTCGAGCGGTTCCCGATGACGGTCACCGGCAAGATCCGCAAGGTCGAGATGAGGGAGCGGGCGGTGGAGCTCCTGGACCTCCCCGGATAGTGGACAGAATTTCTGAACAAATGATCCCTTCATCACGATGTCGGGAAATATCAACTTCTAGATCACTTCGGGCTCCTGTGTTCATGGTGGGGTGGGCGCGCCCTTCTCCCATGAACCACAGGAGCGCGCATGAACAAGGTCTCCCGCCGGGGTTTCCTCACCGCCACCCTCGTGGCCGGCTCGGCCGCGGCCATCCCCAGCTGGGCCGGCGCGGCCGGCGCCTCATCCACCCCCTTCACCCTCGGTGTCGCCTCCGGTGACCCGGCCCCCGACGGGGTCGTGCTCTGGACCAGGCTGGCCCCCGACCCGCTCGCCGTCGACGGCCGCGGCGGCATGCCCGAGCGGCCCGTGCCCGTGCAGTGGCAGGTGGCCGCCGACGAGGGCTTTCGCCGCGTCGTCCGCGAAGGCCACACGCTCGCGCGGCCCCAGTACGGCCACAGCGTCCACGTCGAACTGCACGGCCTGCGCCCCGGGCGCGACTACTTCTACCGCTTCCGCGCCGGGGGCGAGATCAGCCCGGCCGGCCGTACCAAGACCGCTCCCCCGCCCGGCGCCCGCCCGGACAGCCTGGCCTTCGCCTTCGTCTCCTGCCAGAACTGGTACGAAGGCTTCTACACCGCCTACCGGCACCTGGCCCAGGAGGATCTCGACGTCCTGTTTCACCTGGGCGACTACCTGTACGAGTACGGCGTCGGCGCGACCGGCGGCGTACGCGGGATCGCCCTGCCCGAGCAATACCTCAAGGAGACCTTCACCCTCACCGAGTACCGCAACCGCCACGCCCTCTACCGCACCGACACCGACCTGCAGGCGGCGCACGCGGCGTTCCCGTGGATGGTGACGGTCGACGACCACGACGTCGAGAACAACTGGGCCAAGGACATCTCCCAGATCGACACCGAGCCGGACCAGGACCGCCAGGTCTTCCTGCAGCGGCGGGCCGCGGCCTTCCAGGCCTTCTACGAGCACATGCCGCTGCGCCGATCGGCGCTGCCCCAGGGCGCCGACATGCGGCTCTACCGGCGGCAGGCGTTCGGCCGGCTGGCCGCGTTCAGCGTGCTGGACACCCGCCAGTACCGCGACGACCAGCCCTGCGGCGACGGCGAGAAGGCCGGCTGCGCCGAGCGCCTGGACCCGAACCGCACCATGCTCGGCGAGCGCCAGGAGGCCTGGCTCCTCGACAGCCTCGGCCGCTCCCACACCACCTGGAACATCCTGGCCAACCAGCTGCTCATGGCTCCGCTGGACCACGACGCGAGCCCGGACGTCCAGTCGTTCGGCATGGACCTGTGGGACGGCTACGCCGCCGCCCGCGACCGGCTGCTCACCGGGATGGTCCAGCGCGGGGTGCGCAACCCCGTGGTGATCTCCGGCGACATCCACCGCAGCCTGGCCGCCGAACTCACCACGGACTTCGACGACCCGAACGCCCCGGTCATGGGCGTGGAGTTCGCCGGCACCTCGATCTCCTCCGGCAAGGACGGCGCCGACCAGGACCGGATCGGGCAGATCTTCATGCGGGCCAACCCGCACCTGAAGTTCCACAACGTGCAGCGCGGCTACGTCCGGGCCAAGGCCACCCCGGACACGCTCACCGTCGACTACCAGGTCGTCCCGTACGTCTCCCGGCCCGGCGCGCCCGTCTCCACCCGGGCCTCCTTCGCCGTCGAGGCGGGCCGTCCCGGTCTGCACCAGACCGCCGACAACCCGCCCGTGGGCGTCCGCTTCGACCCGGACGTGGCCGGCCCGCTCGACCACCTGGCCGAGCAGAGCGCCCGCTAGGGCATGTACTCGCGCGCCTGGTACGGCTCGGACAGGAACGCGACCTCCTTGTCCGACAGCTTCACCGCGGCGGCGGCGACCGCGTCGTCGATCTGCGCCGCCTTGGTGGTGCCGACGATCGGCGCGGTCAGCCCCGGCTGGTGCATGAGCCAGGCCAGCGCGACCTGGGCCGGCGGCAGCTCGCGCTCGGCCGCCACCTGGATGAGGCGGTCGAGGATGGCCCGGTTGTTGTCGGTCTCGTAGGTGGCCGGGATGCGGCCGTCGTTGGCGCTGCGCGTCGTGGCCGCCTGCGCGAGCGCGGGCCGGGCCAGCACCCCGCGCGCCAGCGGGCCCCAGGGGATCACGCCCACGCCCTGGTCGCGGCAGAGCGGCAGCATCTCCCGCTCCTCCTCGCGATAGAGCAGGTTGTACTGCGGCTGCATCGACACGAACCTCGTCCACCCGTTGACCTCGGCCACGTGCTGTGCCTTGGCGAACTGCCAGGCCCGCATGGTGGAGGCGCCGAGATAGCGGACCTTGCCGGAGCGCACGACATCGTGCAGCGCCGCCATGGTCTCCTCGATCGGCGTCTCCTCGTCCCAGCGGTGGATCTGGTAGAGGTCCACGTAGTCGGTGCCGAGCCGTTCCAGCGAGGCGTCGAGCGCCGCCATGATGTGCTTGCGCGACAGCCCGCGGTCGTTCTGCCCCTCGCCCGTGGGGAAGAAGACCTTCGTGGCCAGCACGTAGTCCTCACGCCTGGCGAACGTGCGCCGCAGCACGTTGCCGGTGATCACCTCGCTGCCGCCGGTGCTGTACATGTCGGCGGTGTCGAAGAAGGTCACGCCGCCGTCCGCGGCCCGCCGGACGATGGCCTCCGCCTGCTCCTCGGGGACGAACCAGTCCAGCAGGTCCGGATCGCCGAAGCTCATCATGCCCAGGCACACCCGGGACACCTTCAGGCCACTGCTCCCCAAACGGATGTATTCCATGACATCGATCCTTCCATCCCGCGTTAAGTGTTCGGGCCATACGGTCCGGTCATGACCACCAACGATGAGGATCCGGCGGTCGCCGTCGCCGACATGGTCGGGCACGTCCTGCGCCTGGCCGGCACCTGGACCCGATGGGACGGCGAACTGCGCCCGGTCGACGACCGCGTCTACACCCCGCACAAGGCGATCCGCCGGGTGGCCGACCACATGATCGACCACCTGGCGGAGGTGGAGGCGCGCCTGGCGGGCCTGCCCACGATCCCCGACCACTGGCACGCCTCCGTCGTCACCACCGAGCACGACATGGCGCCCTTCACCAGGGACGACCTGGACGAGGCGGCCAGCAGGCTCAACCGGCTGGCCCAGATCTGGACCGTCCGGCTCGGCTCACTGACCGAGGAACGCCTCGACAGCAGCCCCGGCGACGGCTGGAGCATCCGGCGGGTCGCCCTCCACCTGGCCGGATCCACCTATTACGCCGACGCCGTCGGGGTCATGCCAGAGTGACCAGCTCGCCGTAGCCGGGGCTCCAGAGGTCCTCGACGCCGTCGGGCAGCACGAGCACCCGGTCGGGACGCAGCGCCTCGACCGCCTCCTCGTCGTGGGTGACCATGACCACCGCGCCCTCGTACCCGCCGACCGCCGCGAGCACCTCCGCGCGCGAGGCCGAATCGAGGTTGTTGGTCGGCTCGTCGAGCAGTAGCACGTTGGCCCGCGAGCTGACCAGCCCGGCCAGGGCCAGCCTGGTCTTCTCCCCGCCGGACAGCACCCCGGCCGGCTTGTCCACGTCGTCGCCGCCGAACAGGAAGGCGCCCAGCACCGAACGCGCCTCGCCGTCGCTCAGCTGGGGCGCGTGCGCGGCGAGGTTCTGCCGCACGGTACGCCCGGGGTCGAGCGTGTCGTGCTCCTGGGCGAAGTAGCCCAGCCGCAGCCCGTGCCCGTGCACGACCCGGCCGGAGTCGGGATGCTCGTGCCCGGCCAGCAGCCGCAGCAGCGTGGTCTTGCCCGCGCCGTTGAAACCGAGCACGACCAGGCGGCTGCCCCGGTCCACGGCGAGGTCGACGCCGTTCAGGACGTCGAGCGCGCCGTAGGACTTGGTGAGGCTGACCGCGCCGAGCGGGGTCCGCCCGCTCGGAGCGGGCTCGGGCAGGCGGATCTTCGCCACTTTGCCGGTACGGCGGGCCGGCCGTACCTCCGCCAGCATGCGGTCGGCCCTGCGGGCCATGTCGCGCGCCCGCGTCGCCGTGGAGGAACGCGCCCGCATCTTGTCCGCCTGCGCGTGCAGGGCGGCGGCCTTGCGTTCCGCCACCGCCCGGTGCCGCGCGTCGCGGCGCTCTCCGGCGGCGCGGTCGGTGAGATAGGTGTGCCAGCCGGTGTTGTGGATCTCCAGGGTGGCGTGCTCGGCCTCGACGTGCCACACCCGGTTGACCACGTCGGCGACCAGCTCCGTGTCGTGGCTGATCATGACGAGACCGCCGGAGTAGCCGGTCAGGAAGCCGCGCAGCCAGGTGACGGAGTCGGCGTCGAGGTGGTTGGTGGGCTCGTCGAGCAGCAGCGTGCCCTGGTCGGCGAACAGGACGCGGGCCAGTTCGACCCGGCGGCGCTGCCCGCCCGACAGGGTGCCGAGCGGCTGCGTCATGGCTCGCTCCGGCAGGCCGAGCCCGGCGGCCACGCGGGCCGCCTCGGCTTCGGCAGGGTAGCCGCCGCGGGCCTGGAACTCGTCGTCCGCGCGGACGTAGCGGGCCATCGCCCGTTCGGCACCGGCGGCCAGGGCCTGTTCGGCGGCGCGCAGCTCGCGTACGGCGGCGTCCATGCCGCGTGCCGACAGGATGCGGTCGGTGACCGAGACGGCGGGATCGGCGGCGGCCGGGTCCTGCGGGAGGTAGCCGATCGGCCCGGACGCGGTGATCGTGCCGGCCGCCGGAGGCAGCTGCCCGGCCAGCGTACGCAGGAGGGTGGTCTTGCCCGCGCCGTTGCGGCCGACCAGGCCGACGCGGTCGCCGGGGGCGATGTGGGCGGTGATGCCGGAAAGAAGAAGACGGGCGCCGACGCGCACGTCGACCCCACGGAAGGTAAGCATGGGATGACACTCCGAAACGACTTAAGGACACACGGGTGGCGGGAAACGTGTGCGGCAGCTAAGACGTGTAGGGAGTAGACATGCGTCCAGTATAAAGGGCCATGACAATCGAGGCATTCGATATTTCGCTCGGCGACGATGTCCTGCTTGACCTGCGGGAACGCCTGAGCCGCACCCTTTACACCCAGCCCTCGGACTCGGCCTACTGGGCGGCCGGCGTCGATCCCGGCTACCTGCGCGAACTCGTTGCCTACTGGGCCGGGGAGTTCGACTGGCGGGCGGCCGAGGCGAGGCTCAACGCCTTCCCGCAGTTCCTCGCCGACGTGGGCGGGCGCAAGGTGCACTTCGTCCACCTGCGCTCCGAGCGGCCGGAGGGCGCCCTGCCGCTGGTGCTGACCCACGGCTGGCCCAGCAGTTTCGTGGAGATGCTGCGGGTCGCGCCGCTGCTGACCGGCCGGTTCGACGTGGTGGTCCCGTCGCTGCCCGGATTCCTGTTCTCCGAACTGCCGCAGCAGGCCTACACCCGGCGCGGCGTCGCCGAGACCTGGCACGAGCTGATGACCGGCGTGCTGGGGTACGAGCGCTTCGGCGCGTTCGGCGGTGACATCGGCGGCGGCGTCACCCAGTGGCTCGGCGCGTTGTTCCCCGAGTCGGTGGCCGGGGTGCACGTGACTTCCGCCGTCAGCACAGCCGACTTCAGCGAGCGGCCCCCGACGCCGGAGGAGCAGGCCTACCTCGACCACCTGGCCGCCTACGACGAGCGCGACCAGGGCTACAGCGAGATCATGTGGACCCGCCCCGACACGATCGCCGCCGCGCTGGCCGACTCCCCCGCCGGGCTGGCCGCCTGGATCATCGACAAGTACCGCGACTGGAGCGACTGCGACGGCGACCTCGAGAAGCGCTGGGACAAGGACACCCTGTGCACCGTCGCCACCCTCTACTGGGCCACCGGCACCATCGGCTCCTCCTTCCGCCAGTACTACGACTACCCGAACAACCGGCCCGTCCCGCCGATCTCCGTACCGGCCGCGATCACGCTCAGCAACGAGCCCGCGTACACAGGCCTGCCCCGCTCACTGCCCGAGCGCCTGTGCTCCGACCTGCGCCACTGGAGCACACCGGGCAAGGGCGGCCACTTCATGGCCCATGAGGAGCCCGAACAGGTGGCCCGCGAGATCACGGAGTTCTTCGGCACGCTGCGCTGAAGGCTTCCGCCGTACCCGCCATTCCGGTGGGTACGGCGGGTATCCGTCCTCTGCCTTCACAGTCCGCGTGTCCGCGTGTTCCGGAGGCGATCGCACGCGACCAAAGGCGCTCCCATCAATAGGCTCTTCCGGGCCCGACCGTGCTCGTGGGCGCAAGCGGCGTACGCGGGTCAGACGGAGATCGGCAGGCGTTCCGGGCCGCGCAGGTTCATGCGGCCGTTCATCTCCACCTCGCCGGCGAAGGCGAGGGCGGGGAAGCGGGTGACCAGGCGTTCGATCGCGACCCTTCCCTCCAGCCTGGCCAGGGCGGGACCGAGGCAGTAGTGGACGCCGGCGCCGAAGGAGATGTGGTTGCGCGCCTGCTCGCGTTCGATGCGTAGTTCCTCGGCGTCCTGCCCCCAGTAACGGGGGTCGCGGTTGGCCGAGGCGAGGCAGGCCAGCACGAAGCTGCGCGGCGGGATCGTCCTGCCGCCCACCGTGTACGGCTCCAGCGTGATGCGCCGGGTCTGCTGGACGGGACTGTCGAAGCGGAGGAACTCCTCGATCGCGTTGGCGGCCAGCTCGGGGCGTTCGCGCAGCAGGGCGAGCTGGGCGGGGTTGCGCAGCAGGGCGGTGACGCCGTTGGCGATGAGGTTCATGGTGGTCTCGTGCCCGGCGACGTAGAGCAGGGAGACCTGGGCGATCAGCTCGTCGTCGCTGAGCGTGTCGCCGTCCTGCTCGGCGGCGATGAGGGCGGTGAGCAGGTCCTCGGCCGGGTGGGCGCGCTTCCAGGCGAGCGCCTCGCGGATGACCCGCGTCATCTCGCCGCCGGCCTTGGACACGGTCGCCAGCAGCTCCTGGTCGGCGACGGGTTCCAGGGTGCGGACCAGCAGGCCGCTCAGATCGCGGATGCGGGTGTGGTCGGCGGCGGGCATGCCGAGCAGCTTGGAGATCACCGCGAACGGCAGCGGGAAGGCCAGGGTGGCCATGAGGTCGACCCGGCCGGCCGTCTCGATCTCGTCGAGCATGGAGTCGACCAGTTCGGTGATCTCAGGCTCCAGCGCCGCGACCTTGCGCGGGGTGAACACCTTGCCGACGAGTGAGCGCAGCCGGGTGTGGTCGGGCGGGTCGCGGTCGAGCATGGACATTCCGAGCACGTTGTCACCCGCGTGGGCGAGCTGGTCGCGCTGGTCGCGGACCGGGCCGGGGTCGAGCTTCCGGTCGTCCACGGACAGGCCGGCGCGCAGGAGCCCGGCGATGTCCTCGTACCCGCTCAGGACCCAGAATCCGAACGGGCTCTCGTGCACCGGCTCGGACTCGCGCAGCCTGCGGTAGGCGGGGTACGGGTCGTCGGTGAAGCCGGGCTCGAACGGGTCGAACAGCAGTTCCGTCATCGGAGAACTCCTCAGGCGGTGGATGGGCGGGCGACGAGCCACCGGCATCGGCGGCGTCGGGGCGGAGGTCGCGGTAGCCGTACCGCGTGGACTCCCGTGGCGGCGTGCAGCGTGCGGCGGTGGTGCGCGTCCAGGTCGGTGAGGGCGGGACGGCCCGCGTGGGCGTCGAGCAGGAACCTCGCCCCCGGCATGGCGGCGGACAGGTCGCGCCACAGGGCGGTCAGCGCCGCGTCGATGTCAGGCGGCCAGTCCTCCAGCAGGGCGTCGAGCCGGGCGTCGAAGGCCCGGTACCAGCGCAGTTGCACCTCGCGCAGGAGCCCGTCGAAGTCCCCGAACTCCGCCGCCACCCGCGCGGCCAGCTCGCCGGAGACGCAGGTGCGTCCGGTCGCGGTGATGTCGGCGAGTACGGCGTGCACGACCTGATGGCGCCGGCGCGACGATTCCCACGACATCGGTGACCTACTTAGCGTCGGAAACATACACTGCGTATGTCGTATACTCCGCGTATGCCTCCTGTCAAGAGCCGCCGGGAGCAGTACTCCCAGGCGACCAAGGCCGCGCTGCTCGAAGCGGCAACCCGTCGATTCGCCGACCAGGGCTTCGCCGCCACCGCGCTGGAAGACGTCGCGGCCGACATCGGCGCCAGTCGCGGCGCGGTCTACCACCACTTCGCCAACAAGTCGGCGCTCTTCGAGGCGGTGCTCGACCTGCTGGAGAAGGAGATGCTCCGTCAGGTGGTCGAGGCGACCGCGGGCGCCGGCGGCCCGTGGCAGGCGGCGATGGCGGCGACCGAGCAGTTCCTGGAGTGCTGCTGCGACCCGGTCTACGGGCGGGTCGCCTGGCAGGAGGCGCCGCAGGCACTGGGCTGGCACCGGTGGAAGGAGTTCGAGGCGGAGTACGCCTACGGGCTGATCGAGACACTGATCGCCACGCTCGTGGCGGCCGGGGAGATTCCGGCCATGCCGGCGGAGCCGATGACGCGCATCACCTTCCACATCCTGGGCGCGGCGGGGATCGCGCTCGCCGAGACGCCGGAGGCGGACAAGCAGCGGGTGAAAGCCGACTACCTGCTGACCATCACACACCTGCTCGGCGGGGCTCGACTTTGACGCCAGGTTGAGGGTTTCCGCGCATTCACCTGGGTGCTTTCCGGGAAACCTTTCATGGCGAGGTCAATGGAATAATTCAAGACATGCAGCCTTCGGACTACGACGCCGCAGACAACCACGACCTCATCCAGGTCCGTGGAGCCCGAGAGAACAATCTGAAAGGGGTCTCCCTCGACCTGCCCAAGCGCCGGCTCACCGTCTTCACCGGCGTGTCCGGGTCGGGGAAGTCCTCGCTCGTCTTCGACACGATCGCGGCCGAGTCGCGCCGGCTGATCAACGAGACCTACACCGCGTTCATCCAAGGTTTCATGCCGCCGCTGTCGCGGCCCGAGGTGGAGTCGCTGCACAACCTGAGCGCCGCCATCATCGTCGACCAGGAACGGATGGGGGCCAACGCCCGTTCGACGGTCGGCACGGCGACGGACGCGTACACGATGCTCCGGATTCTGTTCAGCCGGCTGGGCGAGCCCTTCGTCGGACCCGCCCCGCACTTCAGCTTCAACCGGGCCGAGGGCATGTGCCCGGCGTGCGAGGGCCTGGGCAAGGTCACCGACATCGACGTCGACGAGCTGGTCGACAAGGACAGGACGCTCAACGAGGGCGCGATCACCGCCCCCGGCTACGCCGTCGACACCTGGTACTGGCAGATCATCGTCAACTCCGGCTTCTTCTCCCCTGACCGCAAGCTCGCGGACTTCACTCCCGAGGAGTGGCAGCTGCTCCTGTACGCGCCGGTCACCAAGGTCAAGGTCGGCACGAGCAACCTCACCTACGAGGGCCTGGTTCCCAAGATCAGGAAGCAGTACCTCGGCAAGGAACGCGACTCCATGCAGTCGGCGGCGCGCGCCTTCGCCGACCGCGCCATCAAGCTCGGCACCTGCGCGGACTGCGGCGGCTCCCGCCTCAACCAGGCCGCCCTGTCCTGCCTCATCGACGGCCGCAATATCGCCGACTGCTCCTCCATGCAGATCAACGACCTGGCCGAGTTCGTCCGCGGCCTCAAGGGCTCCGGCGTCGGACCGATGATCGACACCCTCGGCACGACACTCGACTCGCTGGTCGAGATCGGCCTCGGCTACCTCAGCCTCGACCGCGAATCCGGGACGCTCTCAGGCGGCGAGTCGCAGCGCGTCAAGATGGTCAGGCACCTCAGCTCTCCCCTGACCGACGTCACCTACGTCTTCGACGAGCCCACCGCCGGCCTGCACCCGCACGACATCCAGCGCATGAACGACCTCCTGCTCCAGCTGCGCAACAAGGGCAACACCGTCCTGGTCGTCGAGCACAAGCCGGAGACCATCGAGATCGCCGACCATGTCGTGGACCTCGGCCCCGGCGCCGGTTCCGCGGGCGGCGAGCTCTGCTACGCCGGTGACCTCGACGGGCTGCGCGCCTCAGGCACCCTGACCGGCCGCTACCTCGACCATCGGGTACGGCTGCGCGAGACGTTCCGCGCCCCGACCGGCCACCTGCCCGTCACCGGCGCCACCCTCCACAACCTCAGGAACGTCGACGTCGACATCCCCCTGGGCGTGCTGACGGTCGTCACCGGCGTGGCCGGATCGGGAAAGAGCTCGCTCATCCACGGCTACGTCTCCGGCGGTGACGGCGTGGTCGTCGCCGACCAGTCGCCGATCCGCGGCTCCAGGCGCAGCAACCCGGCGACCTACACCGGCGTCCTGGACCCCATCCGCGCCGCCTTCGCCAAGGCCAACGGCGTCAAGCCCGGCCTGTTCAGCGCCAACTCGGAGGGCGCCTGCCCGGCCTGCAAGGGCATCGGCATGATCTACACCGACCTGATGATGATGGCCGACGTCGGCTCGGTCTGCGACGAGTGCGACGGCAAGCGGTTCACGGCCGAGGTGCTGTCGTACCGGCTGCGCGGCAGGAACATCAGCGAGGTCCTGGCCATGTCCGCGGAAGAGGCCCGCGACTTCTTCACCACCGGCCAGGCCAGGACGATCCTCGACCGCCTGAACGCGGTCGGCCTCGGCTATCTCGGCCTCGGCCAGCCCCTGACCACCCTGTCCGGCGGCGAACGCCAGCGGCTCAAGCTCGCCATCCACATGGCCAGGAACGGCTCCACCTACATCCTGGACGAGCCCACCACCGGCCTGCACCTGGCCGACGTGGACCAGCTCCTGGCCCTGCTGGACCGGCTGGTCGACGACGGCAACACGGTCATCGTCATCGAGCACCACCAGGCCGTGATGGCCCACGCCGACTGGATCATCGACCTGGGTCCCGGCGCCGGCCACGACGGCGGCCAGATCGTCTTCTCCGGCACCCCGGCCGACCTGATCGGCCAGGGCTCCTCCCTGACCGCCCAGCACCTGCGCAAGTACGTGAGCGCCGGCTAACCGTCACCGAGCGGCGAGATCCGGCCTGCGCACATGGCGCGTCAGACCGGGGAAACGATCCCGTCGGTCAGCTCGCGCAGCCGGGCGGCACCCGGTGTCAGCAGGTCGGCGACGGCGAGCGCCGACCTGACCGCGCTCTCCTGGCTGTCGCTGCCGGTCAGATGACTGCCCGCCAGGTAGATCCCGCCGTGTCCCTGGCGGGCGGCCAGCGTGGCGCGGGCCCGTACGGCCGCCGGGGTGACGACGAGCTGGCGGAAGGAACGCTGGGCGACGACCTCGGCGGGCGGGCGGTCGCGGTAGGTGATCCAGCTCTTGAACACGTCCACCCCGAGGGCCGGGCCGTACCAGTGGGCCGCCTCGGCCCAGCCGTCGTGCACCTGCAGGTTCACCGCCGACCAGTGCCGCCGGTCGGCGGGCTGGTAGGCGGGGTCCAGGTGGACGGCGACCTCGGCCGGCGTGTACGTGAACGCGCCCAGCGCCAGCCGTAGCCGATGTGTGCCCGCCAGCGGGGACAGCAGCGACAGCGCAGCGGGCGCGGGCACGGCCAGCACCACGCAGTCGGCCACGACCGCGCGGCCCGCGGCGTCCACGACCTCGAACCGCCCGTGGTCCCGGCGCAGCGCGCCGACGGGCGAGCCGGTGCGGACCGCTCCAGGGGGCAGCGCGCCGGCCAGCCGCCTGGCCACGTCCTGGGTGCCGGGGACCAGGGCGGACCACAGCGGCGCGTGCTCCCCGGAGGAGGCCGACACGCTCAGGCAGAACTCGATCGCCGCCCGCGCCGACACCTCGGGCGCCTGCTCGTTGGCGCACCGGACGTGGTGGGCCAGCAGCGGGTAGAGCAGCCAGTCCTTGGTCTCGCGCGCGAGCGGCAGCGGCTCGACCAGCTCGGCCAGCGGGATCTCCCAGCTCGGATCGGTCGCCTGGAATTTCGCCGCGGCGGCCAGAAACGTCTCCAGCGCCTTCCACGGCCGTCCCGTCACCGGTGCGCGATCGCCGCGCCGCTCGTCGGGCAGGTGCGGGGTGACCAGCATCGGCGCCGCCCGGTCCGGCCCGGTCACCGTGAGCGTCAGCGGCGCGGGGGCGAGGTCGGCGCCGGACAGTCCCAGCAGCCGCAGCAACCGGCCGTGCGCGGGAAAGCCGGTCGGTGAGAGGTACTGCGCGCCGAGGTCGACGGTGACGCCTTCCGCCCGCACGCTGTGGGCGTGCCCGCCGGCGTGCCGGTCGGCTTCGAGCACGACCACCTCGTGCTCGTCGTCCAGCAGCCACGCGGTGGTCAGACCAGCCAGGCCACCTCCCACGATCGCGATCCGCATGCGTCACCCCTATGGCAGGTCTCTGACGGGCAGTCAGAAGAAGAGTCAACCCACCACATTAGGCCGCTTGTGCGGAATTGCCCACGCCTTGGCGCTACCGGCTCCTCCGGCGGCCGAGCGCCCAGCGCACCGCCCAGCGCACCGCCCGGCGGCCGATGACGGCCGCGGCGGCGCCCAGAAGCAGGAGCACCAGCGCGACGATCGTCGCCGGCCACAACCAGCCGCTGCCACGCAGGTCCACGTCCATCACGGGGTACTCCAGCGTCTTGGCCGCCCACCGGGCGGTCGGCACGTCATAGGTGCGGGCGATGTCCCGCAGAACCGGGTCGAAGGCGAACTCGGCTCCGGTGTGCAGATACTCCGCACCCGCCTCCCGGCCGCGGACGGCAGCCGTGCCCGGCACCAGCAGACGGTCCAGCCCGCTGGCGTCGCGGGCGCGCGGGACGAACGTCAGGCCGTGCCGCGACCTGATCGGCCCCTCGCCGACCGCGACCGTCCGCCCGACCATGGAGTGTTCGGTGTACGTCGCGAACGCCGAGGCCAGCTCCAGCTCCCCCGTCCCCTCGACGAGCCGGACGCCGATGGCGGAAGGACCGACCTGGTAGGAGGAGTTCAGGGCGACGACGGCCACGTCCGCCGGTTCCCAGCTGGAGACCGGCACGGACCCGGACGCGCCGGGCGTGTAGTGGCGCCAGTGGACCCGGCGAGCGGCCTCGCGGGCGGCGTCCATGCCGACCAGGCGTTCCAGGACGCGCAGTCCGCCGTCGATCCCCGACAGGACGCCGGCCGTGGAGATGACCTCGCCGTCGTCCACATAGCGGCGGCCGCCGACCCAGCCGACCTTGCCGAAGTCCGCGCGCAACTCGGGCAGCCGCCACCAGTGCGAGGTCGCGGGCCGGCCGTCCAGCAGTCCGCTGGCCGCCAGCGTGCGGGCCCCCGCGCACACGCTGACGGCCAGCGCCCCGGCCGCCGCCTGCCTGCGCAGCCATGCGGTGATCGCGCCGAGCTCGGCCGGGTGGTTCAGGGCCGGGACGACGACCGCGTCGAGGGTGTCGCTCCGCCCGGCCAGCAGCCGGTCCAGTTCGCCGAAGGTCAGGTCGGGCACCAGGTCGAGGCCGCCGGTCAGCGGTACCAGCCGGGCTCCGGGCGAGACGACGTAGGTGTTGACGCGGCCGGAGCCGGCCAGCACCTCGTACGGCCCGAGCAGGTCGCCGGCGTTGGTGCCGCCGTCGCCGGCCAGCAGGGCCACGGTGGGTTTGGCCGGGTCGTGCCTGGCCTGGTTGCCCGCCGGCCGTACCGTGACCGCGTCGGCGCGGGCGGCGTACAGACCCGCGAACTTCCCCGCGGTGTTCACCTCCGAGACCGACGCGGGGACCAGCAGCGCCACCAGCACGACCCCCGCGCGCCCGAACCACCGCGGATCCAGCCGATGCCGATGGTTCAGGTACTGCTCGCGCCGCCACAGCATGACCGCCGCCATGGCGACGAACATGAGCACGTGCCCGATCGTCATCACCAGATGGCCGGACATCACCCCTAACCAGTACGGGACGAGCAGCAGGAGGAACGGGGCGATCATGGCCACGCTCATCTCGGCGATGGCGGGCCAGGCGTGGTGGCGTACGCGCATCCACAGCGCCATGCCGAGGGTCATGTCGGCGGCCATGATGAGGACGTCGACGTCGGTTCTGCGGCTTCCGGGCAGGACCGCGTCCCACAGCAGGCCGAGCAGCAGCATGCCGGCGAGCATCGCGACGGCCATCTCGAGGTAGTGCAGTCCGAATCGCAGCCATCTCTTCGTCTGAGTCATGGTTCGACTATCGGAGCGGGCGGGGCCGTACCCCAGGAATGGACGTGCGCAGGTCCGGAATCTTGGGTGTCCGGTCTTTCCTGCCGTGGGTCAGCGCGGCTGGCGCACGCCGCGGCGCCAGACCTCGGCGATGGCGCGGGTGGCGGTGATGCCGCGGGTCGGGTCGCCGTCGACCAGGACGAGGTCGGCGCGCAGGCCGGGCAGGACGCTTCCGCGGTCCGTGAGCCCGAAGTGGAGCGCGGGCAGGCGGGTGGCGGCGGCCAGCGCCTGCTGGGGGGTGAGCCCGGCCTCGACCAGCAGCAGCAGTTCGCGGTGCATGCTCGCGCCGTGCAGCGGGGCGAAGAAGTTCGCGTCGGTGCCGGCCAGCAGGGCGACGCCCGCGCGGTGCAGGACGGCGGCCGTGCTCAGGGCGTTGACGACGCCCTGCGGATGGACGGGGACGACCGAGTGGTCACGGTCGAGCGCGGCCCTGGCCCGCTCGGGCAGGCGGGCGGCGATGCGCTCGTCGCGCACGAGCTCGGCGCCGCGCGGGTCCTGGGTGATCGACTCGATGTACGCCAGCGTGCTGACCACGAAGACGCCCTGCCCGGCGGCACGGGCGGCCAGTTCTTCCGTCACCGGGTCGCCGGGCGCGCTGTCGTGGAAGACGTGGGCCAGGCCGTCGATGCCGGCGTCCAGCGCGATGGCGGTGTCGCGGGCGGTGGCGACGTGCGCGATCGTCCGCAGCCCCGCCGCGTGTCCCGCCTCGACCAGGGCCTCGACCACGTCCGGGCCGATCGCCGGCAGGTCGAGCCCGGCGCTCTCACCGTTGTCGATCACGATCTTCAGGTAGTCGGCGCCCTCGGCCACCCGCGCCGCCACGAACGCCTTGGCCTGCCCGGCGTCGGCGATCGTGTCGAAGGGGCCCACCGCGTCGCCGAGCCAGTCGAGCGCGCCGCCTTCGGCGGCCATGATCTGACTCGGGTGCCCGCCGGGCGCGGTGGCCAGCACGCCGGAACTGCGCAGGTCGGCCACGTCGTCGCGGTCGGCCGCCAGCCGGCGTTGGCGGGCGAGGTTGCCGGGCAGGCAGAACATGTCGAGCTCGGTGGTCACGCCGAACGTGAGGGCTTGGGCGAGCATGCCGTCGGAGACGTGCACGTGGGCGTCGATCAGGCCGGGCAGAAGGGTCTTGCCCGAGCCGTCGATCTCCACGTCGGCGCGCAGCCCGTCGGGCTCGGCGATCCGGTCGCCGACGATCAGGACATCGGCTTTGGGGAGGATGCGCTCGCCGGTGAAGACGCGGGTACCACGGATCAAAGTACGCATGCGCCTGATAGTACGACCTCAAACTATCTGATGTCGAATTTACGGCGGGCGACCACCACCACCAGGAGCACGATGGCCGCCACGTCGAAGAGCGCGCCGGGCGCGTCCCCGAACCGGCCCGGCCCGAGCACGGCCAGGAAGGTCGCCTTGGTCACGATGGCCGCGGCGGCGGCCGGGATCCGGGCCAAGGGCTGGAAGGCGGCCCAGACCAGCGCGGCGCCGAGCGCCGCCTGCAACATGCCGCGGTGTTGCAGCAAGGCCAGGGTCATCGGGTCGGACGGCACCGCCATGCCGTACGCGGTGGTCAGGGACGCGGGCACGAACAGGGCGGCGACCGGCGTGGCGGTGATCACACCGAGAGCCACCAGGATGATCCTGTCCAACATGCTCCCTCGCTCTGATTATCAGTAGGGCTGATTATCAGCATAAGGAATCGATCTGTCCCCGTGAAGGCCCTAGATTGGGGTTCATGGAGCCACGCCTCGACACCCAGACGGGCTACCTGCTCGTCAAGCTCGGAGCCCAGGCCGGGGCGCGGTTCGACGGCGTGCTGGCGCCGCTGGGCCTGCGCGGCCGGCACGTGCGGGTGATCGAGGAGATGCGCGGCGCCAGTCACTCGCAGCAGGAGTTGTGTCAGGCCACCGGCCTGGACCGGACCACGATGGTGGCCGTGCTGGACGACCTGGAGCAGCGCGGGTACGCGCGGCGCTCGCGCAGCACGGCGGACCGGCGCAAGCACGTGGTGACGCTCACCGGTGCGGGCGAGCGCGCGTTCGAGGAGGCGGCGCGGGTGCTCGCCGAGGCGCAGGAGGCCTTTCTCGCTCCGCTGAGCGCCGGGGAACGCGACCAGCTGCACGACCTCGTCGAGCGGCTGCGGGTCACGGCAGGACGAGCTGCTCCGTCACCTTCTCCAGGAAGGCGTTGACGTTGGCCACGGTCCGCTCGGCCAGCTGGTCCAGCGTCAGCGACTCGTGCAGCCGCGAGCCGGGCCCGGCGTCCTTCTTGCCGCGCAGGTACAGGGAGCAGGCCAGGTCGGTACACATGTAGGCGCCCACGGAGTTGCCCTGCTGGCCGCCCTTCCCGGCTCTGCGCGCGGTCAGCAGGGACACGCCGTCCCCCATGTGGCTGGTCAGGCAGATGGAGCACAGGCTGCGCCGTACATGGCGGGCGTTCGGCGCGGCGCGGCGCAGCGCGACCCCCATGAACGCCACGCCGTCGTCGGCGACAAGGTAGGCCCGCTCGGGCGCGGCGGGGTCCTGCCAGCCGAGGAAGTCGAGGTCGTCCCACGGCCGCTCGGCCAGGTCCCTGGGTACGGCCAGCCGCTTGGCCTCCCCCTTGGTGCAGTTGACGAAGGACGCACGGATATCACGCTCGGTCAGTGGTCTCATACCGGCGAAGCTAGCTTTTCCTAGAGGTACTATGCAAATGATTAATCCCTCTAGGAAGATGGTCACATGGCACGCGTAGGACTGAGCGCCGACCGCCTGACCAGGGCGGGCGCGGAACTGGCCGACGAGATCGGCTTCGAGAACGTGACCGTCTCGGCGCTCGCGCGCAGGTTCGGCGTCAAGGACGCGAGCCTGTACTCCCACATCAAGAACGCCCGGGACCTACGCGTACGGATGGCCGCCCTGGCCCTGGCCGAGATGGCCGACCAGGCCGCCGCCGCGCTGGCCGGCCGCTCGGGCAGGGACGCGCTGGCCGCCTTCGCCAACGCCTACCGCGACTACGCCACGGAACACCCAGGCCGCTACGCCGCCGCCCAGATCGAGATCGACCCCGAGGGCCCCGCCGCCGACGCCGCCCGGCGGCACTCGGCGATGACCCGCGCGATCCTGCGCGGCTACGCGCTGCCCGAACCCGACGAGACCGACGCGGTACGCCTGCTGCACAGCACCTTCCACGGCTACGTCAGCCTGGAGCGGGCGGGCGGCTTCGGCCACGGCGCCCGCGACTCCGGCGCCTCCTGGGCCCGCATCCTCGACACCCTCCACGCGCTGCTCACAACCTGGCCGGCCGGAAGGTGAAACAGCCGCTCTTGGCGAGGTGTACGTTCCCGAACCTTATGCCTGGCGTCTCGGCGTCACGCGGCAGTTGGTGTGAAGGTACTGGGCCGCACCGTCCTTGAAGTCGTAGATCGCGACGGTCTGGGTGTCCTCCTCGGTGGGCATCAGGAAGTGCGTCTCGCTCACCGGCAGCAGTTCGTGGGTCAGGCGGTCCGGTTTGCCGAGGAAGGCGGCCTCCATCGGGTTGAGGAAGAGGGTCATGAACAACTTCTCGCCCTCCGCCTTCACCTCGTAGCGGACGTCCGGTCGCTCGTAGACGCCGTCGTACCGCGAAAGATCAAGCTTGAGATCCGGAACGGGCGCCGGGAGGGCGGGGATCGTGACCGCGCCGAGTTCGGCCAGGATCTCGTTGAACACCTTCCGGTACAGGCCGTCGCGCGGCCCGCCGTTGGTCAGCATCGTGATGGCGAGGTTCGAGTCCGGCAGGACGCGCAGCCGGGCGTTCTGGCCGATGGTGCTGCCGTCGTGGGCGTAGACGGTCTCGCCGTGCCAGTCGCACACGATGAGCCCGAGTCCCCATTCCGGTCCGAACAGGTACGGATCAGGCACCGGCACGCGTGACCGCATCATCTCCTGGAGGCTCGCGGCCGAGACGATCCTCGTGCCGTCGGCCGCCGTGCCGCCGTTGAGCAGGACGTGGGCCAGCGCGAGCACCTCCCCGACCGTCGAGCTGAGGTTGCCTCCGGGGCCGAAGGAGCGCGGCAGGTAGTCCACCGGCGAGACGATCGGCCCTTCCTCCGGTGAGCGGACGACGTGCCCCGTGGCCGCCCGTGTCCGGTCCACGTGCTCACGCCGGCTGCTCGTACTGCTCAACCCCATCGGCTCAAAGAGCCGATATTTCATGATGTCGTCCCACCGCCGCCCGTCGGCGACTTCCATGATGCGCGCGAGCACCGCGTAGCCGAGGGCCGCGCTGTATCCATGGGTGTACGCCAGCGGGTGCACCTGCGGCGCCCCGGCGATGTTGCGGATCATGCGCTCATAGACATCGTCGCCTTCACCGGGATCGCCGAAGGACTCCTCGATGCCGTTGGTGTGGTTCAGCAGATGACGCGGCGTGACCGCGGCGCTGACCTCCGGATCGGCGACCGCGAACTCGGGCAGATAGCTCCGCACCGGCTCGTCCAGGGCGGCCTTGCCCTCGTCGACGAGCTGCATGAAGGCCAGCGCGGTCCAGGTCTTCGTCAGGGAGCCGCACTGGTAGATGGTGCCGGGCGTCGCGGGCTCCCGTGTCACGACATGCCTGACCCCGGCGGCGAACTCGGTGATCTCACCGTTGTGCAGAATGCCGACCGCGGCGCTCGGGGTCTGGAACTCGCCGAGGATCTCCAGCAGCCGCTCCGGGGTCATCCGGGCAGCCCGACCGCGTTGGCGCCGTCGGCCTCGAAGTACTCCGTCGTGGCGTGGGGGCCGTCGAGGACGGCCTTCACGCTGTCGATCGAGTCGTGGACGATGACGTTGACCGCCTTGGTCCCGTCGGTGCTCGCCACCGCCACCAGCCACCGCGCGCCCGAGGGCAGCCGGCCGTGCGCCCGCTTGAGCGTGTCCCAGAATCCCCGCTCGTCGTTGATCGTGGAAATCGCCATGATGTGCATGCTTGTCGCACCCCTTTCGAATCGCGGAAAGGCTACGTTGCGTTTCACATTACGTCAACGGAAAGTGCAGCTTTTACCCTGATAATTGCAATGGTATTGACGGGAAACGCAACGAGTGTTGCAATGGCTTGTCGACGAACGCACCCAGGAGGCGCACCGATGCCCGGAGGCAGGCTGACCCACGACGAACGCCGGCAGATCGCCGCCTGCGTCGCCGAAGGCCTCGGATACGCCGAGATCGCCCGACGGCTCGGCCGGCCGACCTCGACCGTCAGCCGCGAGGTCGCGCGCAACGGCGGGCCCGGCGGCTACCTGGCCGACCACGCCCAGCAGGCCACCGGGCGGCGGGCGGGGCGGCGCCGGCCGTACCGGACGGTGTCACCGACCGTGACCCACGACTTCGCGGAACGGCTCGCCGCGCTGATGTCCGGGACCGGCCTGCCCCGCATGCCGTCCCGGGTCTTCGTCTGTCTGCTCACCACGGAGTCGGGCAGCCTGACCGCCGCCGAGCTGGCGGCGCGCCTGCGGGTCAGTCCCGCGTCGGTCTCCAAGGCGATCGCCTACCTCCACCCCCTGGGACTGGTCGGCCGCGAACCCGACCCCGGCGGCCGCCGCGAACGCTACATCGTCCACGAGGACTCCTGGCTACGTGCCTGGACGGCTGACACGCGCGCCCACGACAAGGTCGCGGAGGCGACGCGCGACGGCATCGAGATCCTGGGCGCCGACACGGCGGCCGGAGTCCGGCTGGCCCGTATGGGCAGGTTCTTCACCTGGATCAGCGAGGAGATGTCCAGCACCGTCCTGACGGAACCGGCCGTGCACAACGCGCTGACGGTACTCGCCGCCCTGGTCCACGCCGCCCGGCCGCTCACGGTCGACGAGCTCGCCACCGCGCTGGCACTCCCCCGCGAACGCGTCGCCGACGGCCTGAACGCCCTCGTCCGACGCCCGGCCATCGCCGACCCGCTGACCGTGCTGCACGCCGCCACCGGCGCCTACTCCGTCACCACCCGCCCGGACCGCCTCACCCCGGCCCAGCGCACCGCACTCACCGCCCTCTGACCCGAGCGCTGATCGGCACCGGGTTCTCGGGGAGCTGCCAGCCGCCGCCGCGGTCCTCCTTCGACAAGCGCGCGACGAGATCGGGAACGCGCAGGAAGCAGGCCAGTGCGGTGGCGGCCTGGAAGGCGTCGATCGCACGCTGCGTCATCGGCATGCCCAGGCGCAGGAGACGCGGGTTCACCTCGCCCTGAATCGCGTCGGCGAAGGGCCGCAGCACGTTGTCGTAGTTCGCCAGTGCGGCCGGCAGGTCGCCCGGATGCCGGTTGATCTCGCCGGCCAGGACGTAGGCGCCCACCAGGCCGCCGGATACGCCCATGCCGCTGTAAGGGGAGGCGCAGTGGGCGGCGTCGCCGGCCAGGACCACGCGGCCCTCGGACCACGTGTCGGTACGGACCTGGACGATCTCCTGGGAGTAGAAGAAGGGGCTCGTCCGCATGCCGTCGACGAAGCGCTCGGTCTGCCAGCCGGCGTCGCGGAACCTGCTCGCCCAGAACTCCCGCTGGCGCTCGACGGGTTCCCGGTGGACCGCCGAGGCCTCCTCGGACTCCTCCCTCATCACGAAGTACACCTGGGTCTCGGCCGGGTTGTGGCTGCGGCGCATGATCTGACGGCCACCCGGGACCATGTAGGTGTCGCGGATGTCGCCGTCGGACGCCGTGCGCGGGATGAACCAGTAGGCCATGTGCATGCCGAGCCGCCAGTACGGGTCGGAGCCCGCGGGCAGGATCGCCTGCCGGATGCGCGATCCCTGCCCGTCCGCGCCGACCAGGAGGTCGAACTCGCCGGAGGACCCGTCGGAGAAGTGCGCGATGACCTTTTGTTCGTCCTGCTCGAAGCCGTCCACGCTCACGCCGAAGACGTACTCGGTGTCGTCCTTCGACGCGTCGTGCAGGATGCGTACCAGGTCACCGCGCATGATCTCGTACTCGGAGGTGAGGGTCTGCCGGCCCTGGCCGGAGGTGTTGGCCATGATCGTCGCCTTGGCCCTGCCGCGCGCGTCGACGAAGGCGACACCCCTCTCGTCCACCAGCTTGCCGCGGACGGCGTCAAGCAGCCCCATCCGCTCGATGGCCTCGATGCCCCGCCCCCGAAGGTCGACCTGCGCCCCGTTGGCCCGCAGCGCCGGAAAGCGTTCGGCGACGGTCACCCGGTGGCCGCCCCGCGTGAGCCAGAAAGCCAGCGCCTGACCCGCTATCCCGCCGCCGGCGACCAGGACCCTCAGGGGGTGCGCTCCCGATCCGTTCGCCATGCCCGTCACCCCAAAATCTATCAGTGAATGATTCCCCTGCAGAGTCACCTATCAGTGATAGATTTGTCAACGTGACCAAGGTGAACCGCGAGATCGTCGTCTCCGAAGCACTCGACCTGCTCGACGAGGTCGGGCTGGACACGGTCAGCACGCGGCGGCTGGCGAAGCGGCTCGGCGTCGAACAGCCCTCCCTCTACTGGTACTTCCGCACCAAGAAGGACCTCCTCGCCGCCATGGCGGAAGCGGCGATGGCACCGCATGCGGCCGCGCCGCTGCCGGCACCCGACGACGACTGGCGCGACTGGTTCCTGGACAACACGCGAAGCTTCCGGCGTACCCTGCTGATGCGCCGGGACGGCGCACGCCTCCACGCGGGCAGCACCCCCGCCGGCGACCTCGACCGGATCCGCCACAAGATGGACTTCCTGATCGCCTCCGGGGTGCCTGAGCGGGACGCCCAGATGGCGATGCTGGCCGCCGGCCGTTTCACGGTCGGCAGCGTCCTGGAGGAGCAGGCGGACACCGACTCGGATCCACCGGCGGACATGCCAGTGATCGACCACGAGTCGGCGTTCGAGGCCGGCCTGACCCTTATCGTGGACGGCCTGATGCACGGCGCCGCCATGCCGGCGGACAAGGCCTCTCGACAGGCCTTCGGTAACTGTCCTCGGTGATCAAGCGGTCCTGGACCAGTGCGCGTGGGAGGGATTTCGAACGGACCCCGGCGTTGGCGCGGTTCGGCTGTCCCGTCTCGGTGCGCAGAAGGCGCTGCCGGCGAGGATGGTGCAGAGGTTGCCCGGTACGCAGTCAGCTGAACAGGCTGACGATGAGGTCCATGCTGGGTGCGACCGGTGTGAGGCGGTGCCGCGGCGGTTCGACTCCCATGAGGTTGCGCAGGAGGAAGTCCCACTTACGCCGGTTGACGTGATGTTCGTAGCCGATGAAGAAGTGCTCGGCGCCGGGGACGATGAGGAGTTCGACGTCCTTGTCGGCGGCGATGAGGCGTTCGGCGAGCCGTAGCGAATGGTGGGCGTGGACGATGTCGTCCACGCCGCCGTGGATGAGCAGGAGCTTGCCGTCGAGCCGGTCGGCCAGCTCCACGTTCGATGAACGGGCCCAGGCGGCCGGGTCCGGGCCGTCGTAGGCTTCGGCGAACTGCAGGTGGAACAGGCGGGTGTCGTGGTTGCCAGACTCGGCGACGCCGACCTTGTAGACGTCGGGGAAGGCGATCATGGCGCGGACGGTGGCGAATCCGCCGCCGGAGTGGCCGGTGACGCCCACGCGGTCGAGGTCCATCCAGGGGCGGGTGGCGGCCAGTTGCCGCAGGGCGGCGACGTGGTCGTCGATGCCGCCCGCGGCCGCCTGGTTGCCGTAGGAGGCGTCATGGAAGGCCTTGTCCCGGCCGGGAGTTCCCCGCCCGTCGATGGCGACCACGACGAAGCCGAGCGCGGCCAGGACCTCGGCTTCCTGGCCGAGGATCCCCGGGTGGAAGGCGGGCGAGACGCGGGTGGTCTGCGGGCCGGGGTAGACGTGGTCGATGACCGGGTATCGGCGGCCGGGGTCGAAGTCGTGGGGCCGGTAGATGACCCCGTAGACGTCGGTGACGCCGTCGGCGGCGGTGGCCCGGAAGCGTTGCGGAGGGGTCCAGCCGGTCGCGAGCAGCGGGGTGATGTCGGCCCGCTCCAGTTCGACCAGCACCCGGCCGTCCCATCCGCGCACGGTGGTCACCGCGGGCAGTTCGACCGTGGAGGCGGAGTCGATGAAGCAGTCCTTGCCAGGGGCGAGGGTGACGACATGGTGCAGGTCGTCGTCGGTGATGCGGGCGAAGCCGGTGCCGTCGAGATTGATCCGGCACACGGAATGGCGGTAGGGGTCCTCGGCGACCAGGCCGGCGGCGGTGAAGTAGAGCACGCCTGCCGGTTCGTCGACGCGCAGGATGCGCTGCACCGCCCAGGCGCCCGAGGTGACCTGCCGGATGGGTGTGCCGGTGTGCGCGTCGTACAGGTAAAGGTGGCCCCAGCCGTCGCGCTGGGAGTACCACAGCACCTGTGATCCGCCGGACAGGACAGCGATGATCGGCTCCGCCCCCGTCTGGTTCGGCTCGACGCGGGTCGAGCCGCTCTCGCTCAGCACCCTGCGTACGTCCCCGGTCGCCGGGTCGAGCCGGTTCAGGTGCAGGGAACGCAGGTCGCGGGGCTGGCTCAGGTAGTACACGGCCGAGCCGTCTTCGGCCCACCAGGCCCAGCCGGAGGCGATCGGCGACTGCAGCGGCATGGGTTCCGGGGCGGTGCGGGCCTTGACGACGTGGCGGGTCGCCGCGTCGATCACCACGAACTCCCCCTGCGACATGTGGGCGTCACCGGGGTAGGCGAAGCGCTGGGTGATCGGCCGCGGGAAGCCGCCGTCGGCCGGCAGCTCCTCCATGATCTGGGTACGGCGGACCGCGCGCTGGTCGGTGCGGTGCGTCAGCACGCGCGTCGAGTCGGGCGACCAGGCGAGGGCGGGCGGCAGGTGGCCGCGCAACCCCAGCTTGTTCGGCAGCACCGAGGGGGCGAACGGCGTGGCGCCGTACTCCTCATCCTCCCGGCCGTCGGTCGTCAGGGGCCACTCCCGGCCGTCGGCCACCGACCGCGCCCACAGGTCGTGACCGCGCAGGAACGCCACCAGCTTGCCGTCCGGCGAGGGCACTTCGAGGAAACCGGGGCCGTGGAGGGTGGCCGGGGCCGCCGGCGTACAGGTGTAGGTGTCCAGGCGGCAGCTCCAGAAGGAGCCGAAGGCGAAGAATTCGACCGCGTCCTGGCTCAGTACGATGGCGGAGAACGGCAGCGCGCCCGGGTTCACCTCCTGCCCGGTGGCGGCCGCCAGCGCGACCGCCAGGCGGTCATGGTCGAAGGCGGGCTCGCGGGATCCGGCGGCGGGATCGGCGAGAATGAAGCGCCTGCCATCGCGGGCGTCCACGGTGTACCAGAAGCGGGCGCCGTCCCACCGCGGGTTGATCTTGTCGCCGCGTACCAGGGTCGCTCGGTTGTGCCGGAGCAGTCGCTCGGCTGCTTGGTACCGGGTTGCGTCCATCGATATCACTCCACACGGCAGACTTCTAAACGAATCGTTTCGTTTTGCAGGATGGCATCGGATGCCGAGAAGTGTCAAAACGAATCGTTTCGTTTAGAGTGTGGGCGTGACGAGACCCCCGAACCCAGACCGCCGCCGGGACGCAAGCCGCAAAGCGACCCTGGCCGCGGCCCTGGAGTTGTGCGTAGAGCGGGGATACGCCGCGGTGACCGTCGACGCCATCGCCACCCGCGCCGGCGTCAGCAAGGCCACCATCTACCGCTGGTGGCCGGCCAAAAGCGCGATCGTCCTGGAAGCGGTCGATGAGGCCGCGCCCATCCCGGAGACGTTCCCCGACACCGGCGACCTGACCGCCGACCTGCACGCCTGGCTCAGCGGCATCCTCGGCGTCTTCCACGACCCGCGCCTCGGCCCGGCCTTCACCGGCGTGCTCGCCGAAAGCCAGCTGGATGCGCACCTCGCCCACCAGCTACGCGAACGGCTGATCAACCACCGAGTCACCCAGCTCGAGGAACGCATGACCAAGGCGCGAAAGAACGGCGAACTCGCCCCCGACGCCGATCTCGAAGTGGCGCTGGACATCCTCCACTCACCCATCTACCGAAGGCAGGCGCTGCACTACCCGCTGCCCGATGACGCCTACCTGACCAGGCTCATCACGCTCGTCATGCGGGCCATCGGGCCCACTCACGCCAACTGACCTTCACCAGGCCACAGCTCTGGACGATCGCCGATCATTCCAAAGCTCCGATCCACGCCGCCGGGCAGGGTAGCGGCGCTGCCGTAAACCAGATCGGTGTTTTGCCGAATTCCAGTTCTCCACCACCTGCAAACCCCTCGTGGATCTCCCGGCGCAGCTCCGATGAGGCGACGACGATGAGGGGCCGGGGCCGCCTTCGGGAGGAGGACGCCGACAGGCCGCGCTCGTCACCGTTCAGTCCCACCGCCCTTTAGCTCCGCCACGACGGCCCGCTCCCGCAACTGCGCCGCCTCCGCCCTGACCGTCTCCAACTCGGCCCGCAGATCCTCCAGCCGAGCCCGATCCACCAGCGACTCTCCCCTGAGCCTCTCCTTCTCAGCCCGCGCTTCGTCCAGTTCGGCCCGCGCTTTGTCCAGCTCAGGCCCACCGCTGGCGGCCACCCGAGCCTCGACCTCGCTCAACTCCGCCCGCGCCGCATCCCGGGCGTCCTGTGCCTCGGCCAGCCGTACCCGCGCCTCATCCCGGGCGGCCTCCGCCTTGGAGAGCTCCGCGGCAGCAGTCCGCCGCCCGTCCTCCGCGGCATCGGCCCGCGCGACCGCCCGCTCCCGCTCCTGCACCGCCGCCTCGGCCCGCGCCCCGGCCGCCGCGACGTCCCGCTCCGCTTCCTCCCGCCCCCGCTCAGCCTCCTGCCGCGCGACCGCCGCCGTCTCCGCACTCCTCCGTTCCCGCTCAGCTTCCTGCTCAGCGTGTACGGCCCGCGCCTCCGCCACCGAAACCTGCCCAAGAGCCGCCTCAACCCGCCCAGCCAGCTCCTCCCGAGCCAGCTCAGCAGCCTCCACCCGCCGAGCAGCTTCCTCGGCCACTTCCTCTGCCCGCCGAGCCGCCCCGTCCGCCAGCTCCTTGGCCTGCCGTACAGCCTCATCGGCCCGCTGGTTGGCCTGCCGTTCCGTGGAGGCCGCCTCCCGCAACGCCGCCAGCGCCTGCTCCCTGGCCTGCTCGGCATCACCGAGCGCGGCATCCCGCTCCGCTTCGGCCTCGCCGACCCGCCCCCGCATACGCTCGGTCTCCCGCTGCGCCTCCTCGACGGCTTCGCGAGCCAGCCGTACCTGCTCAAAGGCCTGTTCCCGCTCCGTACGCGCGATCGCCACCCGCGTGTGCGCCTCAGCCTGAACCGCACTCAACTTGGCCTCGACCCCAGCAGGGCTGAGCTCCTGGGACAACGCCCGAGCCAACGGCTCAACAGCCGCCGCCAGCCCGGTCTCCATCCGCTCATACAACTGCTCAGCCCTGGCCAACGCCCCCTCAAGCCCCGGCGTGGCCCGCCGCAACTCCCGCTCCCGCTTGGCCGCCGCCTGGCAATCCCCCTCGGGACAGTACGCCTTGGGCCGCCCCCGCCCCGCCCGCTGCTCAATCGGCGTCCCACAGTGCTTACAAGGCGTCACCACGCCCGTTTCCCCGCTCACAGAAGCACTCTAGCATTTTCTATTTTCTAGAAAATCAAAACCAGAAAATAAGATCCGTTGTGTCGAGCAGCGTCAGGCTAACTTGCGGGAATGGAGAATTCCCGCAAGTAACTGTCCTGAGCACCCCCGCGCAGATCCCCGCCGATCACGGGGTCACACCAGTCTCGCCGAAAATCCAACGAACCAGCTGCTGACCTGCGATAACAGCGCCTCTCAACCTCGTTGATCGTCATGCTGGCCAGGTCCTGTCGACCTACACCCACGTGTCCGACCAGTGGTCGACCTACGGCACCCAGCAGATCGTCCCCACCACTCGCGAGGGCCACCTCACCCTGGATGAGATCCTGGGGAACCAGACCGATCTGCCGATCACCGAGCACGCCACCGACACCCACGGCGCGACCCTGGTGAACTTCGGGCTGTTCGACCTGGTCGGCAAGGCCCTCACTCCGCAGATCCGCGACCTCGGCAAGATCACGATGTGGCGGGTCGACACCCCCGGCCCCACCAACGCCCTCTACCGGCACGCCGGGCCGCTCCTGGCCGACCGGTGGAACGAAGACCTGATCATCAAGTGCTATCCCGACCTGCTGCGGATGGGCGGGTCGCTGAAGTTCGGCGAGGCGACCGCCTCTTTGATCGTCGGGAAGTGGTCGGCGGCCTCCCGGCAGAACACCCTGGCGGCGGCGCTCAAGGAGTGGGCGCGGATGCGGCGAACCCCGCACGCCCTGCGCCGCGACCCCGCACAGTAGGGCACGATCGTCCGCCCGCACTTCACCGACCAGAGCGAGCAGGCGTGGTGCCTGACCCTGCTCACCAACGCCGTGATCACCTGGACGACCGAGTACTACGGCGTCGCGATCTCCGAGCTGCGATCCCAGGGCAGGGAGATCCGGGACGAGCTGCTGTCATTCATCTCGCCCGGCCACCGCGAGAACATCAACTTCTTCGGGTTCATCACCGTCGACATCGAAGCCGAACTCGCCAAGCTCATCGAGGGCTGGCGGCCACTGCGCCCGACCACCGTCACCAGCTTCCTCCTCAACCCCTGAATCCCTCCGGGGCGCGACGAGCAACGGAACAAAAGTCTCGGTTCCGGCCAACTCGAGCTGATTCAGGCCCCCGCGCGGCAACTGATCACATGGGTGGAGTCGCTGCGGTGCTTTACCCGCGGCCGCGCCCGTTGAGAGCCTTAGCTGCGCTTTCACGCTGACCCCCTGTCCGGGAGTCGTACCGTAACGGCGAGGCCGCCGCCGGTGCGGGGGACGGCATCGATCGTGCCTCCGTGGACGCGTGTGATGGCGGCCACGATCGACAGGCCGAGGCCCGCGCCGGACACCGACTCGGTACGGTCGCCGGTGAGGCGCCGGAACGGCTCGAACAGCGATGGCACCACCTCGTGGGCGATCTCCTGCCCGGTGTTCTCCACGGTGACGACCGCGCCTCCATCGCCCGTTCCGGTCCGGACGGCGATGAACCTACGCTGGTCGTTGTACTTCTCGGCGTTCTCCACGAGATTCGCGATCAACCGCTCCACCAGGACGGGATCGCCGGAGGTGAGGGCCGGTGACAGGTCCACCGTCGCGCCGGGGTACTCGCAGAGGACACGCCGGGCCAGGTCGGCCAGATCGACGGGTTCTGCGTTGGTCAGCGTGTGTTCTGCCGCGGCCAGCATCAGGAGTCCGTCGATGAGCCGATGCTGGCGGCTGTTGGAGGCGAGGAGTTCATCCCGGGCCTCCAACAGTTCCTCGGGAAGTTCGCCGAACGCCACCTGCAGTAGCGCCCGGTCCAGCGCCAAGGGTGTCTTGAGCTCATGGGAGGCGTTGGCGGCGAACCGGCGCTGAGCATCGGTCGAGCGCTCGAGCCGGTCGAGCATGTCATCGAAGGTGTCGGCGAGTTCCTTGAGTTCATCGTCGGGGCCCTGCATCGCGATCCGCTCATGGAGGTTGGACAGGGACAGCCGGCGGGCCGTGGAGGTGACGCTGTGAATCGGGCGCAGGACGCGTCCGGCCAGCCACCAGCCCAGGATCACGGAGACCACCGTCAGGGCAGCGATAATGACCGCGGTGGCGACCCATTGGTACCTCAGCACCTCATACTGCAGCTGCAGGTCGCCTTGGAACACCACTTCCTGGTCGACTTCGCCCTGTGCCCCGGGGGCCTGAGGTGCCCGGCCCGAGACGGAGACGCTCACCCCGAGCGCGCTGCTGAGCAGCAGGTTCACCGCGAGCAGCATGACGACGGCCAGGACGAGGAACGGGCTGGCGTACAGCGCGGTCAGGCGGACCCTGACGGTGCTCCGTGCCCAGGGTCGACGAGACGGTAACCCGCTCCGATCACGGTCTGAATCACCGGTGGCGCTCCCAGCTTCTTGCGTAGCGTCGCCACTGTTACCCGCACGGAGTTGGTGAAGTAGTCGACGTTCTCGTCCCATGCCTTCTCCAGCAGATCCTCGACACTGACCACGCTTCCCCCCGACCGCATGAAGACCTCCAGCACCGCGAACTCCTTGGGGCTGAGAGCCACATAGCGGCCGTTGCGGTACACTTCGTGGTGGGCCGGGTCCAGGGTGATGCCCGCCATCTGCAGAACCGGCGGGAGCCGGGTCGGTACCCGCCGTGCCAGGGCCCGGATCCGGGCGACGAGCTCGGGAAAGTCGAAGGGCTTGGCGAGGTAGTCGTCGGAACCCAGGCCCAGCCCCTCCACCTTCGACCACAGGTCACCCGCGGCGGTGAGCATGATGATCCGTGCGGGGACCTGCGCCTCCATCAGCCTCCGGCAGACCTCGTCACCGTGGATCTCGGGTAAGTCCCGATCGAGCACGATCACGTCGTACTCATGGGTCATCGCCCGTTCCAGGGCCGCGTCCCCGTCATAGACGACGTCCACGGCCATTCGGGCCTTGCGCAGCCCGGTGCCGATGATGTCGGCCAAGCCTTTCTCGTCCTCGGCAACCAGCACGCGCATGTTCGATGCTCCCGGATGTCGGTCGTCATGGTAAGTCTCAGGCGGACAGGGCCATCGTCGGCGACATCCGAGCGGCCCGCATCGCCGGGTAGAGTCCGGCGATGGCGCCGACGGCGAGTGTGGCGCCGAGTCCGCCGCCGATCACCCACGTGGGCACGACCGGCGGCAACCCTTGCGTCAGCGCGAACCCGATGGTGCCGACCACTCCCAGCAGCGAGCCGGTGAGCCCGCCCGCCCCGGCCAAAATCAGGGATTCGGCGAGAAACTGGATGCGAACCTGGGCGGTGGTGGCCCCGAGCGCGCGACGCAGGCCGATCTCACGACGCCGCTCCAGTACCGAGATGATCATCGTGTTGGCGATGCCGACCCCGCCCACCAGCAGGGCCACTCCGCCGACACCAAGCAACAGGCTGGTGAACGCCCCCGCCACCGCGGCCCTCGCCTCCAGAGCGTCGGAGGGGCGGCTGACCGTGACCTCCTCCGGATGCTCCGGGTTCGCCGCGTGATTCAGCAACGCCCTGACCTCCGTGACCTTCTCCTCAGCGATCTTCGTGTAGACCAGGGTCGGGTGTCCATCGGATCCGAGGAAGGCATCCGCCGCGGCGAAGCCGACCAGCGCGGCCACGTCGACGTCCTCCGCCAGTGGCGATTCGGCCAGGACCCCGATCACCGTCCACCGCTGACCGTTGATCCACACCGAGTCTCCGGCGCTGGCGGCGAGCCGGGTGGCGGCCGTGGATCCCAGCACCACGGTGCGTTGCGCCGCGGTGGCCGCATCGTGCCACCTTCCGCTGCGGACAGGGGTCTGCAGGACCTCCAGCAGCTCCAGGGACGTGGCGCGGACCTGAAGGCCACCGGTGCGCGTCGAAGGGATGCGATCGTTGCGGTAGATGGCCTTGCCGGTATCACCGGTCTGACCGGCCATGGTGACATGCTCCACGCCCCGGATCATCGGGCCCGCGTTCTTCGGCAGCCTGGCTTTCTTCTCGGAGAACTGCTTGCCGGGGGCGACGGTCAACATGTTCGTCCCCAGCTCATCCAAGGTCTCCATGACGCGAGCCTGGCTGGAGGAGGAGATGCCCAGCACCGCCACCATGGTCGCGATGCCGATGGCGATCCCCAACGCGGACAGCACGGCCCGCGTGGGCCGGGCCCGTAGCCCCGCCACACCCACCCGCGCCACATCCTCCAGGTTCATCCGGGCCGGTGTCAGCCGTGCTTCGCCGTTCCGAACCGTCATCGGAGCGCTCCAGTCTCGACGACCAGGCCGTCTCGGATGTGGATCCGGCGTGGCGCGGCGGCCGCAACCTCCAGATCGTGCGTAATGATCACCACAGTGGCGCCGGCGGCGTTCAGATTCCGCAATGTCGAGAGAACCTCTGCCCCTGATGCGGTGTCAAGGTTGCCGGTCGGCTCATCGGCCAGCACCAGGGAAGGCTCCCCGACCACGGCGCGGGCCACGGCGACCCGCTGCCGCTCCCCGCCCGACATCTGATTCGATCGGTGCTCCAGCCGACCCGCCAGGCCGACACGCTCCAATGCCTCACCCGCCCGTCGCCGGCGTTCACGCCGCGCCACCCCGGCATACAGCAAACCGTCAGCGACGTTGTCGAGAGCGGAAACACCGTCCGCGAGGTGGAACTGCTGGAAGATGAACCCGATGTGCTGGGCACGCAGCGCCGAGAGCTCGGGGTCGCTCAACCGCGCCACGTCGTAGCCGGCGATGCGCACCTGGCCCCCCGTTGGCCGGTCCAAGGTACCGATCATGTTGAGCAGCGTCGATTTGCCCGACCCGGAAGGGCCGACCATGGCGACCAGCTCTCCGGTATCCACCCGCAAATCCACTCCTCGCAGCGCCAGAACGCCACCGGGAAACTCCTTGGACACCTTGCTCAGCTCGACGACGGCGGTCATAGCTTGGGCACCTCGACTCTCACGCCCTCCGACAAGCCTGCGCCGGAGATCTCCACGCGGCTCCCCATGAACAGGCCCGTCTCGACCGGCACCACCCGGCGGGTGCCGCCCCGCACCACCCGCACGCCGTACTGGCCGCCTGCCCGCGCAATCAGGGCCTCGACCGGCACCGACAGCACGTCCTTGCGGCGCCCGGTTCGCAGCTCGACCGTGACCGGCGCCTGATCCAGCCTGCCCAGTTCGCCGCCGACCTTGACCCTGACCTCGATCGTCGCCGGACTGTCCGCATCCTTCCCCGGCCGTGCGACGGTTCCGACAGAGAAGATCGTTCCATCGACCTTCTTGCCGTCCGGCAGCTGTACCTTCACCCTGGCGCCCTTTCGGGCGAATTGCTGGTGGGAGGATTCCAGTTTGATGGTGATGGCCCGTTCGGTCCTGGTCGTTGTCACCACCGAACCTTCAGCGGCATCCCCCGCCTGCTTGGCGTTCTCCGCGATCCGCAGCGCGCCCCCCGAGAAGATCACTTGGTTCACCTCGGCCCGGCCCGTCGCCACCAGTCCCTTCTCGCGCTGCCAGGCCCACACCGCGTTGGCGGTCACCGCGGTGAAGGTCTTGTCGACCGTTCCGGGCTTGTATCCCAGCTTGACCAGGTTCAGCTCCAGCTGCTGGACATCCGGACCTGTCGAGCCGACACCGAGGCGGCGATACATCGGGACGGCGCCGTACATCAGGAACACCGGCTTTCCCTCCACCTTGTACAGCCAGCCGCCCCGACGCACCACCGTTCCCTCGGCCCGGATGGCGGTGACAACCCCGCCGGCCCGGTTGGGCTGAACGCGGCGGCCCGCGTACCCGAGTGTGCCGCTGACCTGTTTGGTGTCCACCATGTCGGAACGGGTGATCGGCACGGACGACGCTTGCGTACCGCTGGGACTCGACGCCGGCGCTGCCGTACGACCGGGGAGGTACATGAACCCCACCACAGCCCCGCTTCCGATCACCGCTACGCCGCTCAGCAGCACCGCCGTGCGCCTCACCCGGAGTTCCCAGGAGAGAGCTCCTGACACGCCTTCTGCGCCTGCTGAACCACCGGCGTGTCCTCGGTCATCCCGTCCGGCAGCTTCACAGCGACACCACCGTCGGGATCCTGCTCCGGATCCGGCATGTCGACGCCCGCCTTGCGCATGCACTCGACGTACTTGAGCGCGGAGTCCATCGCCTGCTTCTTGTCCTCGGGCGACACCTCCTCACCGGCCGGGGCGTACTGCTTGCAGGCCGACTTGGCCGCGTTGTTTTTCTCCGGGGAGTCCGCCTTGATGTCCAGCCCGTCGCTCCGCTCCGTGACAGTGAGACCCTGATCCCGCAGGCACGCCGCGTACTTCGCTTGATCACCGGAGTCGCCCTGCGCACCGGGGCCACCGCCGCATGAGGCGAGGACGACTGAGGTAGCGAGGAAGGCTGCGATCTTCAGGGCAATCTTTATGTTCGCCATGCTCCGCAGCATGCCGGACAAGGGTTTAAAAGAAGCTAACCAGATTTGCTTAACTCATCTTTAACGCAGGCCACAATCCGAGCTCGATTTCGACTTGAAAAGTAGGCTGTATGGGCGAGCGTTGCGGGCTCTTCGAACCCAAATAGTGCGGAGCGTGATCCCGAGGTTGGGGGCTCCGCTGGCCCAGGCCTTGGCGAAGTCAGCGGCCTTCCAGGTCCACGTATCGATGACCGACCCTCGAACGTGCTGGTGTCGAAGGTCAGCAGGGATCGACTCACCGAGGCGGGCTGCCGGCCCATCCGGCCGGCGCCGTAAGAAGACCTGCTCCAAGCCTTGGCCGTTCGGGGCACCGGAGGAGATGGAGGTTCTTCTGTACATCTAGGGAAGTGGCCGACTCTACCGTGACCGGATAGACCGTATCCGGATCGACCTGGAACGCGCTTCGAGATGTCTATGCACCATCCTGGCCGCAGTTTGCTGCGGGACGGCCCCGGCCTGGCACGCTCGGAACACCACACCAACGCGAGGTGCACGCATGTACTGCGGGAACCGGGGAGGGCGCCGATCATGAGCGCGAACGCCGCCGAGGTGATCCCGCTCCCGCCCGCGATCTGCCCGATGACAAACGCGGCAGCGTGATCTCCAAGGGCGGCGCGACCGACTGGGTGCACTGGCAGTCCGATACTGCCCAGCCTCATCAAAGGCCGACTGCGCGGCCTGGTGTTCCTCACCACCCGCAAGGCGCTCACTGGAACGGTACGCCCGGCCCGGTGTCGACGCTGTCGCCGACCACGTCGCCTCCCGCGAATCCGCCGCCCGACGCGAACACCGATGACCGCGAACTGACCGAACCCCGAATCCCTGAGGGTTCCGCTCGTCGTGGGCGGGTTCGTTGGATTGTCCGTTGTTGCTGTCCGACGGGCATCGCCGTCGGGCCCGATCCCGGGTGTTCCGCGGCCCGAACGCTTCGTCGGCAGGCGGATTCGGTGGCGAAGACCCCGCCCAGCGCGACGCTCAATGAGCTTGAAAGGGCGTGTCATCGCAGGTCGGGGATGAGTTCGTTGGATTCCCGGCCGAGACTACGGTGACCCCCCCGACCCCGGCCACCCGCTTGGACCTGGAGTCGCGCGTCCTGTTCCGCGTGAGCTGAGAGCACGCGGAACAGGCCATCTTGATCAGGGAATCAGCTCCCGCATCGCGGCGAGCGGCAACGACGGGTTAGCGGCGGCGGCCTCCACTACCTGCCAGTCTTCGTCGTCGAGCAGTTCGACGATCGCCGACGGTGGCAAGGCGGGGTGTCGAGCGGCCAAGGGCCTGGCCTGGCGATCGGCCAGGCAGGCCAGCAGTGCCACGGCCGTGGCACTGGGATGCCGAGCGATCTCGCGGAATGCCTTGCGCGCCGGCGGCCGATGCTGAGCAAGGTCCTGCAGCAGCGTGGCCGTGGCATCCGGGTTGGCGGCCACTTTCGCCAGCACCCGCGTGCCGTGGCGCGTGAGCATCGCGCGCAACTGCGCCTCGGACAGGCCCGGGTGCGGCGCGATGGATGAGACCACCTTCTCATCCAGATCGTCGGCGAGCGCGTCTCGGATCTCAGGCGGCAGGTCGCGCCGCTGAGCGAGCAGCATGCGGACCGCCGGGTTCGCCGACGCGGCCAGCGCGGCGACTTCGGACCCAGAGGCCGATGCGATGCGCGGCAGCAGCACCGAGCCGATCCCGGCGGAGGCTGCGATGCCGGACAGAACGTCCAGCGGCAGGTCGGGATGATGGGCGAGTCGGCGCTGGACGTCGTGGCCGCGATCGGTGGCCAGGGTGCGGACCAGGTTCTCGCTGATCGAGGGGTTGTCCGCGAGTGTTGCGCGCACCCACGGGATGGGATCCTCGACGAGTTGCTCGTACACCTGTGCGGGCAGATCGGTGCGGGCCGCCAATGCGACGCGCATCAGAGTCGAGGGATGGCCGGCGAAGCCCACTGCGGCCTCGACCGGGGCAGCCGGGTTCTGAAGCGCCATCTGCTGAATGTCCCCAACGGTGGACTCGTGGGAACCGTCGCATGAAGCGCCCGGCGGCAGTGAGCAGTTAGACCGTTCGCAGTGGGGATCGTGAACGAACGGGACCGGTTCCCGATCGCATACCGTGCAGGACCGTGCCGGGGACAGCCCGTCACCGGTCAGCAACGACGCCAGCACCATCGCCGGCGTCGCTTCGTTGGCCGCCACCGAACGACGGACATCGGCATGGGGATGCGCCGCGAGCTCGCCGGCGATATCCGCGGGTGCCCACAGCGCGAGCTCTGCGACGACCCGGACATCGGGATCGGCGCTGAGCGTCTGCAGCACATCGTGGGGCAGGCCGGGGCAGGCCGCCAGCTTCTCCCTGGTCTCCGCCAGGGGATCGGCGGCAAGCTGCCTTCCCCACCCCGGCCTGCCGGAACGTTCGCCGAGGAGAGCGAGGGCGATCTGTGGCTGAGCGACCGGATCGACGTCGTCGGCCGTGAGCCGCCCTTCGTGGGCGAGCCGTATGGCGGCGCCCTCCAAGCGTGCCAGAGCGGCTACCTGCACACGGCTGAGATCCGCCCGGCAGGCCACGGCCTCGGCGACGTCCGCGTCCGTGGCCGCAGCCGTGATGAGCTGGTCGATCAGTTCGGACGTTAGTGCCGGGTTCTCGGCCAGCCCGAGGAGAGCATGGTGCACGGGAGAATCTTGCCCGAGCAGGGATCGAACGGCCATCCAATACGGCGATGGCGGCGGGAATTCCGCACCGCGAGCTCTCGTGTCCGAAGCCTGCGATGGCATCTAACGAACGTTAGATGCACGATTGGCCAGGCCCCACCGGATGCCCGATTCACCCTAGCCCGGCTGTGCATCAACACGTGCATCAAAGGTGATGCATGGGTTTGACGCACACTCAGACTACGGCGAAGCGCCCCGCGAAGTTCAACACCCGCCCGATCGACCATGGCCGCTTCGGGTACGCCCACGTCTCCACCCGGGGCCAGACCCTGGAGGTTCAACTGGCCGCGCTGGACGAGGCCGACGTCGCCGTCGTCAACGTCTTCGCCGAGAAGAAGTCCGGCAAGGCAGGCAGCCCCCGCCCGCAGTGGCAGGACGTGCGTTCCCGGCTGCGCCCCGGCGACACACTGGTGGTGAGCAAGTTGGATCGTATAGGCCGCGACATGCGGGAGATCATGGAGACCGCCTGGTCCCTGCAAGACCTCGGGGCCAAACTGGAGATCCTGTCCGGGCCACTCGCCGGCATCTACGACCCCCGCGGCATGGGACAGATCTTCTTCGCCGTGCTCGCCGGTTTCGCCCAGATCGAACGCGAGATGATGATCGAACGAACCCGCGACGGTCTCACCCTGGCCGCCGCTGAAGGTCGGCACGGTGGCCGCCCGGCGGTGATCTCCAAGGACATGATGCGCGTCGCGCTCGGTCGCCGAGCCGATGGCGAGTCCGTCACCAGCATCGCCAAAGGGCTGACGTATAAGACCGCGAGCGGCAAGGAACGGACGGTCTCCCGCCGCGCGCTCTACAACGCTTTCAAGGCTCACGACGCCGAACGGGCCTCGACCACGTAGGCCATCTGAGCAGCACGTTTATGCTATCAAGATCGCGTCATGGCCCCTTTCTCACGTATTCAGTTCCCAGCCCACCAGGGGGCTTTGAGCGTTGCGGCGCCTGCTATCGCTGGGCGCACAGGGCGGTGTCCAGGGCGGCGTTGACCTGGTCGGCGGCGGGTTTGGTGTAGGGCATCGCGGTGACGGCGATGGTGGCCGCGCGTCCGTCCTCGGTGGCGCCGTTGCGGACCTCGTAGCCGGAGATGTCGCCGCCGTGGGCCCAGGCGTGGCCGCCGCAGCTCAGTTCGATCTTCATCAGCCCGAGCCCGTAGCTCCAGCTTTTCGGGAATCCGGGCGCGGCGATGGTCTGCTTCATCTGCTGCAGCAGGTCGGGCTTGAGGAGCCGGCCGTCGAGCAGCGCGCCCAGGAAGCGGTTGACGTCGCGGGGGGTGCTGATCATCTGTCCGGCCGCCCATGCCCAGGACGGGTCCAGCTGTGTGACCTCGGCTAGTTCGGCGCCCGGCTCGTTGGTCTTGGCCCGGTAGCCCTTGGGGTGGGGGCCGCGGATGTTCTGCTCGCCGACGCCTGGCCAGTAGGTGTCGCGCAGCCGGACTGGGGTGATGATCCGGTTGGTGATCTCCTCGCCGAGGGGCCGGCCGGTGATCTTCTGCACCAGCAGGCCGAGCGCGATGTATCCGGTGTTGCTGTAGGCCCAGCCGGTGCCGGGGGCGAAGGCGGGTCGGCGGGTCAGGCCCACGTCGAGCACGTCGCGGGGTTCGAAGTAGCGGTGGCGGGCCTGGGTCCACGATGGCCAGGAGCCGAGCAGATCGTGTTCGTAGTCGGGCAGGCCGGCGGTGTGCTGGAGCGCTTGGCGGACGGTGAAGCGGCGGCCGTCGTTGCCGTTGGCGCGGATCAGGCCGGGCAGATAGGTCTCGACCCTGGCGTCGAGGTCGATCTTGCCCTCTCCGGCCAGTTGCAGGACGAGCGTGGCGAGGAAGGTCTTGGTGGTGCTGCCGATGCGTACCTTCCCGTTGCGGGGGACCTTCGCCCGGGTGGCCAGGTCCGCCACGCCTGCGGTGTAGTCGCGCACGCGCCCGCCGCGGTCCCGCGTCGAGGCGAGGGTGCCCGGGAAGCCGCCGGTGCCGACCAGGCCTTCCAGAGCCGTCTGTACGGCATCGGCCGGGCGGGCCCGCGCGCCGGCCTCGGCGGCGGCCGGGGCGGCGGCCAGGCCCAGGACGCTGAGGGCGACGGCGGCCGCGGTGGCCGGGGCCAGGGCGCGGCGCCACCGGAGAGCGGCCGGCGGGGGCGCGAGGGCGGCTCTGGTGGGGTGGGACGGCGACATCGGTTCTCCTTGGTGACGGGAGGGGCGAGGAACCTGCGATCGGGATGTGCGGGGCTGGTGGGAAGAGATGGCGGCTGCGCCTGCTCTTAGGGAACGCCTCCCGGGCACGGACTGACGGCCGGAGGCGGGACGTGGCGATGAGCCTGTGTCGCCGAAAGATCCTCCTCGTGCCGACGGCTGCCCGCAGGTTCCTCCGCCCTGGATGCCGTCAGACGCGCGCCCTGCCCCGAGGCCGAACCCTCGGGGCAGGGCCGGTCTCAGGCGCAGAAGGCGGCGTCGATCGCCTTCTCGAAGGGAGCCTGGTCGGTCTGCGGCTGCTTCTCGCTGACCGACAGGGCCAGCGTGGTGCGGCCGTCGGGGGTGGCGTAGGCGGCGGTGAGGTAGCCGGGGATGCCTCCGGTGTGGCCGATGATCTGCTTGCCGCAGCTGGTGGACTGCACCCTCAGGCCCAGGCCGTACGCGCCGATCTGGGGGTTGACGAACAGGCCCTTCTTCATCTCGGCGAGCTGGGCGGGCTTGAGGACCTTGCCGGTGGCCAGGCTGTGGAGGAAGGTCGTCAGGTCCTTGGTGGTGGTGATCATCGCGCCGCCGGAGCTGGCGATGCTCGGGTTGAGCCGGCTGATGTCGACGTATTGGCCGGTGGCCTTCTTGATGTAGCCGTGGGCGTGCGGCCCGGGGATCGAGGTGGAGTAGGTGGGAGCGGAGGTGTCGCGCAGGCCCAGCGGCTTGATGATGCGCTTGGTGACCTCGCTCTGCCAGCTGTTGCCGGTCACCGCCTTGATCAGCATCCCGGCCACCAGATAGCCGGTGTTGGAGTAGGAAAAGCGCGAGCCGGGCTCGAAGTTCAGCGGCTTGGCCAGCGAGGCCGCCACCAGCTGCTCGTCGGTGAACCGGGTGAAGCGCAGCTTCAGGTACGGCTCGCCGACAGTGGGAAACTCCGGCAGGTCGGTGTAGCTGGGGATCCCGGCGGTGTGCTGCAGGATCATCCGCACCGTGATGTCGTTCTCGCGTGGCAGCAGCCCGGGCAGGTAGGTGGCGATGGGCTCGCCCAACTTGATGCGTCCCTCGCCGACCAGGTGCAGCACGGTGGCCGCGGTGAAGACCTTGGTGGCGCTGCCCATGCGGAACAGCCCGTCAGCCGGGACGGGGCGGCCGCCGCCGATCCGGGCGGTCCCGGCGCGCAGCACGCGCTGGTTGCCGGCCTCGGTGAGCCTGGCCTGCACTCCTGCCACGTTGCCGGTATCCACCAGTGCGTCCATCGCCTTCTGCAGCGAGGCGGTTGTGCTCGGCGTCGTGGCCTGGGCGGCGTGCGCCGGGACGGTGGCAAGGACTGTGCCGGCGGTGGCGGCGGCGAGAGCGAGGGCGAGGATCTTGGACGTGATGCGCATGAAGTGACTTCTCCCGAATGGTGATGCAGCGCCGTATCGGCGCTGGTCATCACGTTATGGGCGGCGATCACAGCAAACGATCCCGCCAGCTGCCCGATGCTCAGTGGCGTGGACGGGTACATCCTGGTAGGGCCTGCCCCACCAGCACGCGCCGCGCGCCAGGGCGGGCAGCGCCGGGTGCCCCAGACGCCGGCGATGCCCACGCCCTGATCCCGGCGAGCACCGGATCCCGTCCGAAATCGGGTCGGCACAAGCCCGCCACGCAGGCCCGCGACGGTGCCAGGGCAGGCCGCTGTTCGCCGGCGAGATCAGCGCAGGCGGACTTCACCGTGGAGGCTGCCCTACTGCACGGTTACTCGCCGTCGTGGAAGGCGCGCAGGCCGCCGGAGACCTCGGCGCGGGTGAAGGCGTAGAGGCCCAGGAAGTTGATGTGGTCATAGGCGATCGGCGACAACCGGGCGCACATCTCGTCGGCGACCGGGAAGCCCTGCTCGCGCAGTCGGTCGACGGCGGCGTCGATGTAGAGGCTGTTCCACCAGATGACCGCGTTCAGCGCCAGCCCGAGCGCGCCGAGCTGGTTCTCCGGGCCTTTCCCCTTGAACGTAGACACCTTGGAGACTGGATCTTGAGGTCCGGGGGAAGAGATGTCCCTGATGGTGATGAAGAACGATCCGCCTGAGTTCAAGGCCGACGCGGTGGCGTTGGTGCTGTCGAGGGCGGCCCGGACGATCACGTCGATCGCGCGGGATCTGGGGGTCGGCCGCGAGACGCTGCGGGTGTGGGTACGCGCCGTGCAGGCTCGGGGTGAGAGCGGGCGGCGAGCGGCCGGCGGGGTGGGGACCGGCACGGGCACCTCGTCCGGGCCCGTACCCTCGGACGACGTGCTGGAAGAGGAGAACAAGCAGCTCAAGGCGCGGATCCGGGAGCTGGAGCAAGAGCGGGACATCCTGCGTAAGGCGGCCAAGCTTTTCGCGAACGGGACAAACTGGTGGACCGCTTGTCGTTTGTTGAGGATCACAAGGCGCTCTACGGGGTGAAGCGGGTTGTGCCGGGTGCTGCAGGTGTCGCGCTCGGGCTTCTGCCGGTGGCTGAAGGGGGCCGCGGCCAGGCCGACGAGCAATTGGCCGTTCCGGTGTGGCGCATCCGTGCCGGGTATGACGGCACCTACGGCTCGCCCCGGGTGACGGCCGAGTTGCGTGCGGCGGGAATCGCGGTCGACCACAAGCGGGTGGAGCGGGTGATGCGCGAGTACGGCATCGCGGGGCTGCGGCTGCGCGAGAAGGTCCGCACTACCGTCCTGGAGCCGGACGCGGCGCCGGTGCCGGACCTGATCCAGCGTGACTTCACCGCCGAGCGGCCGAACACCCGCTACGTCGGCGACATCACCTATCTGCCCGTGGGCGGTGGCCGGTTCCTCTACCTGGCCACGGTCGTGGACCTGTGTTCGCGCCGGTTGGCAGGCCGGTCGATCGCCGATCACATGCGCGCTGAGCTCGTCATCGACGCGCTGCATATCCGGGGCGGCCGTCTGGACGGCGCGGTGTTTCACAGCGGCAACGGGGCGCGGGAGTTCGCGCGGGCCTGCCACCGGCTCGGTGTCACCCGCTCACGCGGCGTTGCCGGCACCGGCGCCGACAACGCGGCAGCCGAGTCCTTCAACGCGACTCTCAAGCGGGAGACTCTGCAGGGCGTGCCCGGCTGGTCCGACGCCCACACCGCCCGCCTGCCGGGGTTCTGCTGGATCACCCGCTACAACACGGTCCGACGGCACTCCCGCATCGGCCAGCTCAGCCCGATCGACGACGAGAAGACGGCAGATATCCTGAAGCCCGCCGCCTGACATCGGTGTTCACGTTCATGGGGAAGCCCCAACCCCACGGGCCGGCAGCGAGTTGCTCAAACCACTGCGGCAGACCATCGAGTCGATCAACCAGGCCCTCAAAGGCCAGCTCAACCTGGAACGACACGGCGGACGAACCCCTGCGGGCGTCATCATCCGCGTCATCGCCCGAATCCTGGCGCTGACCGCAGTCATCTGGCACAACGACAAGACCGGCCAGCCCACCACCCGATCCCTCACCGCCTACGACTCTTAATCCGCTTGTCAAGCGGCGGCGAGGGTGAGGGGAGGCGCGGGTTGGTAGGTGCGGTTGTCACGCAGGAGTGCCCAGAGCACGTTGACGCGTCGGCGGGCGAGGGCGAGGACTGCTTGGGTGTGGCGTTTGCCTTCGGCGCGTTTGCGGTCGTAGAAGCGCCGCGAGTCGGGGCAGGACTGGATGCTGAGCAGCGCGGAGGTGTAGAAGACGCGTTGCAGGGGTCGGCTGTAGCGCTGAGTCCGATGCAGGTTGCCGCTGACTCGGCCGGAGTCACGGGGCTGCGGGGTGACGCCGGCGAAGCTGGCGAGCTGGTCGGCGCTGGTGAAGCGGCTCATTTTGCCGGTGGCTGCGATGAACTCGGCGCTGAGCATGACACCGATGCCGGGCATGCTGCAGATCACCTCGGCAGACGGATGGCAGCGAAACCGGTCTTCGATGAGCTCGTCGAGGTCCTTGAGCTGCTCGTTGAGGGTGATCACTCCCTGGACGAGCTGGGTGGTCAGCAGTGCGGCTGTCCGCTCGGCGGGCAGGGTGGTGTGCTGGGACTGCGCTGCGGTGACGACCTTAGCTGCCAGGGTGGCGGCGTTGCGGACCTTGCGATCCTTCAGCCAGGTGGTGAGGCCGTCGAGGCCGATCGCGCGCAGCTCGGCCGGGGTCTGGAAGCCGGTCAGCAGGGTCAGCGGGCCCTTGGTCGTCAGATCCAGGATGCGTTGCAGCGCGGGGCATATGGCCAGCAATTGGTCATGCAGTCGGTTGATCGCCCGGGTGCGGTCGGCGGCCAGATCCTTGCGGCGAGCCACCAGCATCCGCAGCTCGACGACCAGGTCGTCGTCACCGTCCACGACAGTCAGATCGCGGCGCATCCGCGCCTGGTCAGCGATGATCAGGGCGTCTTTGGCGTCGGTCTTCCCGGCGCCGCGGTAGCCCTCAGCCGCCCGGTTGACCACGATGCCGGGCACGTAGACGATCTTCTGGCCGTGGTCGAGCAGCAGCGTCAGCAGCAGCACCGACTCGCTGCTGTGCAGGTCGATGGCCCAGGTCATCTCCTCGGCCAGGCCACGGACTCCAATCGCCTCCAGCAGTGCGGTCTCGTCGTTGGCAATCCGACGGGAGAACACCCGTATGCCGTCACCATCGACCACTGCCACGTGATGATGTTCTCGGCCGATGTCCACCCCGGCCCACGCTCGCGTCAACTTAAGCCTCTCACCAGCAGGTTCTATGTTCAGCCCGCAGACGACCTCGCCGCCAGGTCCCTACTCAGCGATTGGATCGCAGCTCTTAATCAGAGGCCGAGTCCGTCATGAAGAAGCGAGCGGCGAGTCGAAGGGAGCCACATGAACGGCAGACCACTGAAAGCCACACTCGCCCCTTCCGGGGCATCCGAACCCTATGAGCCCAGATATCTCAACGGTAGGGACCACTGATCATAGCCAGCAGCCTTGGAATCAATCATCTAGCCGTCCAGCCCCTGACCATGCCGCTCGATCAGGCGACCACCAAGCGCGATGATTATCCGGTTTCGGCAAGCTGCAGTTGCCAGACATCGAGATATCCGGCCCGGAAGCCGGCCTCGGATTGCGCCAGGTAGAACTCCCAAAGCCGCAGGAAGATCTCGTCGAAGCCGAGATCGGCGACCTCGGCCTCACGGGCGATGAAGCGTTCCCGCCAGCACTGCAGAGTACGCGCGTAGTGTGAGCCCAGCCTGCGCCTTCCGGTGATCGTCAGTCCGGGCTCCACCAGGTCCTCGATGGCTGTGAGCGAAGGGACTTGGCCGCCCGGGAAGACGTACGTCGTGATCCATGTCCGCAGGTCCCTGGTGGCAAGCATGCGGTCATGCGGCATCGTGATCGTCTGGAGCGCGATACGGCCGCCGGGAGCCAGCACCCGCCGGAGCACCGCGAAGTATTCACCCCAGAACTCCGCGCCGACGGCCTCGAGCATCTCCACCGAGACGATGGCGTCATAGGTGCCCTCGGCCTCACGATAGTCGTGCCGCAGCACACGGACCCGGTCGCCCACTCCTGCGGCGGCGACGCGTTCTCCGGCAAGAGCGCACTGACTGGGCGAGATAGTCAGCGTGGTGACGTCGGCCCCGCGCCGGGCGGCGGCGATGGCGAGCTCGCCCCAGCCGGTTCCGATCTCGAGCACCCGGCTGCCGGGGCCGATGAGCGCGTAGTCGAGCATCCCCTCGATCTTGCGCGACTGAGCCCGGTGGAGGTCGTCGCCCGGGCCGAACCAGGCGCACGAGTACGTCATCGAGTCATCGAGGAACAGGGCGAACAGCTCGCTGGGCAGGTCGTAGTGGTAGCGGATGTTCGATTGCGCCCCCTCTACGGTGTTGCGTTCGCTCGCGGGCTTGTGTTCCGCGACCCACCGCCGCATCGTGGCGAACGGCCTGCTCACGGAGCGCGTCAGTCGCGCGGCGGGCGGGGTGAGCAGGCCCGCGAGGTCTGTGCTCGTCCAGTCTCCGGACATGTACGCCTCCCCCAGGCCGATGGGGCCACGAACGGCCAGGCGGGTGAAGAACTCCCTTGGTCTGACGATTCTCATCACCGGCGAGTCCGGGCCGCCGCCGCCCATGCGTGTGCCCCCCGGCAACGCCACCCGCACGGGGAGCGAGGCGACCGCTCGCCGGAATACCCGCGCCATCAGCCAGGCCCGTACGGGTGCCGGATCTGGCGGCGTCAGTGACGGCCACCGGGTCAGGCCGATCCCCGAAACTGTCGAAGTGGTCATGAGGACCTCCCACCGGGATCGAGCGTTCTTGGAAAGCGCGGCAAACCCCGCAGCCACAGAGCTATGCCATGGCTCCTGATCAAGAAGGTGACCCGGTACGGGGCCAGTGGCCGCAAGAGCAGGGCGCGCAGAATCCCTGATGTATCCGACTTGATCCGGTGACCGGTGAGTACCGCGGTGAGGACCGGTGACTCTTCTTGCACCAGGGAGATCCTGATCGAAAGGCGCTCTCCGGGGACTGGCAAGCGCATGCGATAGCGGCCGTTCATGGACAGGAAGGGCGACACGTAGAAGCGCTTGCGGGTGTCGGCGCACTGACCGGGTCCCGGGCGGAGAAGATAGCAGTGGCGCTGGCCGTACGTGTTGGAAACCTCGGCGACGACGCAGCGCAACTCGTCCCGTTCATCGTGGCACCAGTAGAGCGTGAGCGGGTTGAACGCGCGGCCCAGCGTGCGAGGTGTGGTCAGCATCAGGACTCGGCCGCTGCCCAGCCGTACGCCTTGGGCGGAGAGCCAGTCGCCGACGTTGCGGCGGATCGTGAGATGAGGAGCGCCCAAGTGATCAGCGGCCCGAAACTGTGCGAAGGGTCGTAGCCACCACGGGACATCGGGAAGTTCGTCCAGGTCGATCAGCCACACGTGGAGATGGTGGCGGAAGCAGCGAAACACCGGCTTGCGGCGTACATGGACCAGGCGGGCGGCGTACACGTTCACCAGCGCACCCCGAATGCGGCCGCGGCCCGGACTCCTGACATGCAGCCGTCCTCGTGGAAGCCCCACCCGTGGTAGGCCCCCGCGTAGGCGGTCGTGGCGCTGGTCAGCTCAGGCAGCAGGCGCTGGGCGGTGAATGACGACGCGTCGGGGATGGGATGCTCGTAGACGGCCGAGGCCAGGACCGCGTTCTGGTCGATCTCGTCGTTGTTGAGCGTCACCAGATAGTCCAGCGGCTCGCTCAGCATCATCAGCCGGTTCATGTGGTACGTCACCGTGATCGGGCCACTCCCCTGGCAGGAACGCTTGCGCAGGTTCCAGGAGGCCCGTGCCCGGCGGGCACGGGGCAGGACGGAGGTGTCGGTGTGAAGCAGGATCCGGTTGCGTGAGTAGCGGAACGCGCCGAGTACGCGCTTCTCCGCGAGTGTGGCGTCAGCGAGTAGTGCGAGAGCCTGGTCGGCGTGAGTGGCGATGACGACTTTGGACGCCTCGTGCCGGCCGCCGCTCGCATCGGCGATCTCCACCCCGTCGTCGTGCCGCCGCACCGCGCGAATCGGCGTCGAGGACCGTGCGGTCAGGTCGTGGGCCGCGGAGTCGCGCACGGTGATCCGGTCGACGTATTCGCGGGAGCCTCCGACGACCGTTCGCCACGGCACTCTACCGGTGACATTCAGCATCGCGTGATTGTCCAGGAACGACAGCAGGGACCAGGCGTGCTGCGTGAGAGCGTCGTCCTCCGCCATCGACCAGACGGCCGCGACAAGGGGTAATGCGACGTGGTCGACGAAGTAGCGGGAGTACCGGCGGGGGCTGAGGAATTCACCGAAGCTCACGCCGGGATCAGCACCGGCCTTCAGCAGCCGGCGTGCGTCGCGATTGAATCTCAGAACCTCGGCCGGCAGACGCGCGTAGGCAGCCCAGACTCGAGGTGGCCCACCCGGTGGCAGGCCTTTGCCGTTCCGCCCTCCCGCATACTCCAATCCGCACTCCCTACAGCTGACTCCCAGGGACATCTCGGCGGCGGACGTCCGCACGCCCAGTTCGGCGAAGAGTCTGCAGAGCGCGGGGTAGGTTCGCGTGTTGTGCACGATGAAGCCCGTGTCGATCGGCACGACGGCCCCGTCGGGGGTACGGACGTCGTGGGTGTGGGCATGCCCGCCGAACCTGTCGTCCGCCTCGAACAACGTGACGTCGTATCGTCGCCGCAGCAGGTAGGCGGCGGTGAGGCCGGCCACGCCCGACCCGATCACCGCGACGCTTTCCCTGTACGGATGGGCCGCGCTCATGTTGACCCCGCTGGCTGAGATGCGGGCGCTGCGCGGAGCGGGTGGTCGCGCACCAGGGCGCCCACGGCGGTCAGTGCCGTCAGGACCGCGCCCTCCGCCGAGTCCATCGGATAGGAGTTGCGGATATGTGACCCCGCGAAGTAAAGCCGGCGCGATGGCCGCCGCAGGATGTGCTCCGGGCGGGTGTAGTCGCCGGCCAGGATCGCTTCGCCGGGTCGCTGGTTCATCCGGACCGCGACGTCGCGTACGGGAAACCGCAGCCCCAGGTGGTCACGCAATCGGTCAAGAACGTACTGCTCGTCGGTGCGGGGATTGCGGACGCACAACGCGATGGCCCGCCCGGCCTCCGGCTGGATGAGGACGGCGACGCCTCCACACCCGTAGAAGCCCGGTTCCGGGTTGGACAGCACGTCTTCCCGGGGATCGAGATCGATCGTGTACGCCACGTTGTGCATGTGGTCGACTTCACGCACCCCGTGATCGATCTTCGAGGCGTTCAGCAAGGCCACCAGGTCCGGAACGAACGCGGTGACGACGACCGCGTCGAATCGCCGCCATCCCTCGCTCGTGCGCACGTCCACGGGATCGCCGTCGAGATTCAACCCCGTGACCCTGCGCCCGGCCGTCAGGGTGACCCCCTGTGCTCGCAGGTGCCGCACCCAGGGCTCGATGAGAAAGACGTCGGTGGAGCCGGGCAAGGCGAATCCGGTCTTCGACCGGAAGAGGTTGCCGGCCATGCGGAGAACTGAGCGCGGAGAGTAGTTGAGGACCGAGCCGTAGCGGTTGGCGCCACGTTCCCGGGGCGCGTGCTCCCCGATCAGGGGCGTCGGCCGCCAGTTCCAGGAGATCCGCAGCTTCTCCGCGAGTGAGAGCTCCTTCGCCATGATCCGGTAGAGGTGGGAGATCTCGACCCAGGCGCCGTCACCTGTGCGTGCGAACCGGTGCAGCCTCCGTAACTGGTCATACAGCGACCCGCCCCCGTCAGCCGGGATCTGCCGCATGATCTCAAAGAGCCGGACGTAATCCTCCAGGAAGACCCGCGGGCAGTGTTCACCGCCCCCCTCGACATTCGCGCGACCGCCGAAACCTACGCCCTGCTCGTACACCGTGATCTCTGCCTCCGGATATCGCGACAGGTAGAAGGCCGCGGCGAGACCGGCGAGACCGGAGCCGACGACGCAGATCTTCACGACCGAACCCCCGTTCGGCCGCAAGGCCGGACCGCGAGGACCTGGTGCACGCTCATGCGAGCGTCCTCGAAGGCCAGCGCACCGCCCGCCAGGTACAGCCGCCAGATCCGGGCGAGCCTTCCTCCGTACAGGTGCACCAGCTCGTCCCAGTTGGCCGCGAGCCGTCGCGACCAGGCGTCGATGGTGGTGACGTAGTGCTCCCGCAGAGAGGCGACGTCGCGGATCTCGAATCCGGCCTCCTCTAGGTGCCGTAATGTGTGGTGAATCGGCCGCATCGCCATGTCGGGTGCGATGTATCTCTCGATGAAGGGGCCCCCGCCCGGCGCGACGCCGCTACGTGACATCTGCTGGAGCAGCACCCGCCCGCCGGGCTTGAGCGCCCGGTACAGCGTCCCGCAGTAGAGCGGGTAGTTCCGCTCGCCGACGTGCTCTCCCATTTCGATCGAGGCGACGGCGTCGAACGGCTCGCCGACGGGGTCGCGGTAGTCCTGCAACACAACCTCGACCGGGGCGCCGAGTTCCTTGACGTACTCGTACTGACGCCTGGAGTTGGTCACGCCGGTGGCCCGCGCACCGAACCGTTCCGCCGCGTGAACGATCAGCGCTCCCCAGCCGCACCCGACGTCGAGCAACGAGTCGCCGGCGCGCAGCCCGAGCTTGCGGCAGATGAGATCGACCTTGTCGCACTGCGCGGCGGCGAGTCCGTAATTCGTCTCCCGCGAGGTCCAGTACGCGCAGGAGTAGCTCATCGTCGGGTCGAGGATCAGCGCGTAGAACTCGTTACCGAGGTCGTAGTGATGCGAGATCGCAGCGCGATCCCGTAGCGGGGAGTGCTTGCGTCCGGCCGGTCTGGCCTCTCCAGCGGGCGGCCGCGGTGGCACGCCTATCGCGCCCAGGCGCATGGCCAGCCTCAGCAGCAACATCCCGTGGCGGGGGGCGACCCCGGCCCCGGAGACGGTCCGTTCGCTCATGAACGCCCTTCCCCGGCGCAGTGCCTCCTTGAGATCGCCGTACACGTCGAGCTCGCCCGCGACATACGCACGTGCCAGGCCGAGTTCCCCGGGGCTGCGCAGCAGGTGCCGGATCGCACGTGGGGACCGCATCACGACGACCGGCCCCGTATCCGGTCCGCTGTGGCTGCCGTCCCAGGCCCGTAGCCCGAAAGGGATCTGCCTGCCGTAGACGGTCCGGACCGCGTGGGCGACCTGGTCGGCCAGTCCCGGTGTGATATCGGCACGAGCTCGCGTGGCTTTCATAGTGCCGACAGCCCGAACAACGATTTGATGACACTCCACAAGCAGCCTATGAGCTTCTGCGCGATGAATGTGAGCCCGACGTTTCCGAGCCACCTCATGAAGCCGGATTGGTTCTCTTCGGCAGCGGCTCGCCGATGGTAATCCTCCCTCTCCAAGTGGCGACGTACTCGAGCGACCTCTTCTTCGGTCAGTGTCATGTCATTGCTCCTTGGTGTGGGCCGGAATAAGGTGCGTCAGCTCGACCGGAACGAATTCCTCGTAGGAGAAGTCCTTGAGGAGATCGAAGACGAACTTTCGCGCTTCGGGCGCTGACCCGACAAGAGCGTGGAACAATGCCTCGAGGTTGTATCCGCGGGCGGCCGAGAAGGGAATGACAAGCGGTCTGCGGCCGATGACCTCACCGATCTTCTGCTCTCGGTCGCGCACGATGTCGAGGATGTTCTCCTCCATTTCCACGGACGGCAGGTTCGTGCTGCGGCGCCAGTCCATCGGATGCACGATGTCCACCTGGTTCACCGCGAAAACCATGCGGTCGTGAAAACGCCAGAACTGCCGCAGGTACTGCTGGTCGAGGCTGACCGCGCGGTTTCGGGCGGCCATGATCCAAAGGATGATGTCGCAACCAGGCAGGCGCTCCTGATACTGCTCGAGATAGGACGGGTCTCTGCTGACGTCCTCACCCAGGCCGGGAGCGTCGACCACGACCAGATTCACGGGCTCGTCCCTGGCCGGACCCTTGAGGACCTTCATCGCCAGGTCCGTGGCCATGAACTCCTTGGTGCACGCCCGGGTGTGGCCGACTTTGAGAGCCGTCTTGAACATGGCATTGATCGTTGAGGACTTTCCGGTCCCCGAGACGCCAATAACACCGATGGTGGGCGGACGCCGGCCGAAGTCACTGCGGAACGCACCCTGAACCAGCCGGATATCGTCTTCGGTCAGCCCTTCGATGGATTCCTTGTCGGCTGCGTCCCTCCTACGAAAGATGCGCATGGTTGCCTTTCCGGGAACTAGCGACGCCTCTCGCGGCGCCGGACGTGGTGTGAATGATTGTGACATAAGCTTTTGCGCGATTCGTGGTCAAAAACTGGACAGCATTGATGGCTTTCTGCCAAAATTCAGCCATCCTCTCCACCGGCGGAGGCGAAGTGATCATGAGTGTGGCCGATGAACTCGGACGCCTTCAGCGCGGGCGAGGGGTCATGGCGAGCGACCTGATGCAGCGACTGGGGCCGACGCTGCGCGAATTGACCGGAATCAGCGAATCGGATAGCCAGAACGAAGCCCGCGTACGACTCGTCAAATTCCTGACCGACCTGGCAAATGATCTTCCGCCGGACCTGTCAGAAGCCCTGTCGGCCGGACTGGCACTCCGGAATGACGTGCGGCACCGATTCCTCGAAGGCCGCATGAAATGGCTGGCGACACAGATCGACCGCGACGTCAGCACGGCGAGAAGGCGGGTGAAGGAGGCCAACCTGCGCGCCGAGGAAATCGTCGCCGCCATGAAGCTGCGCGATGACGTCTACGCTCCCAGCGGCTGGTACCTCACCCGGATAAAAACGGTGCTGCGCCTGGACATCCTCCGGCCGACCGCGGTGGAGGAGCGCACGGTGGTCTCCAGTTCCGATGATCTGGACGAAATCCTGATCTCGACGAATGTGCCCCGCCCCGGCAACAGCGTTGAACCCCATGGCGTGGATCTTGACGTGGCGTACGGCGGCCGGCTGGTCCGTCAGGAGCGTCTCACGGACACGTATTTCCGATACTTCATTCGACTCCCCCGCCCGCTACGACTGGGGGAAGCACATGATGTCTGCGTCACGTTCACCCTTCCGGAAGGGCAGCGGATGCGCCCCAGATACACCTTCCAGCCGTTGAGGCGTTGCGATGAGTTCTCCTTGCGCATCCGCTTCGATCCGAACAGTCCGCCGGACGATGTGTGGCGCATCGACGGACTCCCGCAGTCCATGGCCGATGACTTCGCCGGGCCGGAAGCCCGGCTCATTCCAGACAAGGCGGCAGAGATTCAGCTGGCCTTCCGTGATCTGAGGATAGGAATGGCTTACGGGGCGCGCTGGGCTGGCGCGTAACGGATTCTGGTGATCGTCCGAGGCCTCGGGGTTGCGTGTCAGTTATCCGGTCCCATGTGTTCTTCCCTCCCGTATGTCCCACGAAAGCCCCAGTAGAGCCCATGTCTTGAGAGACAAGAAACGGTCAGGCAATAGTCGGACAAAGTCGTACAGCCCCTTGGAAGTCCGCCCACCGCCATTCACACTTCCGACTGGGAGGGGTGCCATGCTGGAGGGGGCAGACAGCGTGACCACGCGGGGGGAATTCGCCCGTGAGCTCACCGCGCTGAGAGAGCGAGCCGGACTGACGGTCCGTGAAGTGGCCAGGGCGATCGGGAAGCCTGCCGCGACCGTAGGGGACTATTTCGCCGGGGCGCACCTGCCGCCGGTGAGCCCGCCGAAACTGCTGGCCGATCTGCTGGCCGCATGCGGCGTGAAGGACCTCGATGAGGTCGCGCGATGGCAGCGCGCGTTGCTGAGGGTCCGCCGCGCACCGGGCCGCAGGCCGACGGGCGCCAGATCGCCCTACCGAGGGCTGGCGAGCTTCCAGCCCGAGGATGCGGAGTGGTTCTACGGCAGGGAACGGCTCACTGATCTGGTCATCGAGCGGCTCGGCCGCCATCCCGGCTCGCTGCTGGTGGTGGGGCCGTCGGGCTCGGGCAAGTCGTCCCTGCTGCGCGCCGGGCTCGTCCCCGCGATCCACTCCGGCGCGCTCGACGGCGCGGCCAGGACCACGCTGCTGCTGACACCCGGCGCGCAGCCGCTGAGGGCGCTCGCCGAGCAACTGACCACGGTGGCCGGCGAGACTGTGGACGACGTCGCCGCCGCTCTGCGCTTCGATCCTCGTAAGGCCATCGCGCTCGCCGGTAGCGCGGTGCTGGTGGTGGACCAGTTGGAGGAGATGTTCACGCTGTGCGCGGATGCCGGCGAGCGACAGGCGTTCATGAGGGCGCTTTGTGCAGAGGTCACGTCGATTGTCGGGCTTCGAGCGGATTTCTACGGAGAGGCTTTGCGGCAGGCCGAGCTGGCCGAACTCATCCAGGATCGGCAGATCGTGGTCGGCCCGATGACCGAGACCGAGCTGCGCCGGGCCATCGTGGAGCCCGCGCGCAGAGCACGGCTGAACATCGAGGACGGGCTGGTGGAGTTGATCCTCACGGATCTGGCGGCGCCGTCGTCCACTGACGCGTACGAGGCGGGGGCGCTTCCCATGCTGTCCCACACGCTCCTGATGATCTGGGAACGGGCCCGCAGGGGGCGCCTCACCATCGCGGACTATCACGCCTGCGGCGGGATCGCCGGGGCCGTGAGACGCACGGCGGAGGAGATCTATCTGGACGAGCTCAACGAGTCCGAGCGCGCGCTGGCCCGCGCCCTGTTCCTCCGGCTGGTCCGGATAGGCGAGGCAGGCCAGGACACCCGACGCCGGGTGGCGTACGCGGAGCTTCTCGACGTCGCACCCGGCACCGAGGACGTGCTCGCCCGGTTCGTCGACCGGCGTCTGCTGACCATGCACGAGGAGACCGTCGAGATCAGCCACGAGGCGCTGATCACCGGCTGGCCCCGTCTTCAGGACTGGATCGACGCCGATCGGTCCGGGCTGCGCGTCGTCCAGTTGCTCGACGACGCCGCACGGGAGTGGGAGCGAGAGGCCCACGACCCGACACACCTGTACACGGGCACGCGCCTGCTGGCCGTGCGGGACCTGACCGCGGCGGGCCGGCAGCTGAGCCAGGTGTCGCGCAGTTTCCTGGATGCGAGCATCCGGCGTGACAAGCGCCGGGTCAGGAGGCTCTACCAGGCGGTCGCCGGATTCGCGGTCCTCACCCTGCTCGCCGCCACAGGCGGCATCGTCGCCGTCCGGGAGCGGGAACAGGCGGTGGAGCAGCGCACCACGGCAGTGTCGCGGCTCGTGGCGGGCCGGGCCGACTGGACACGCGGCACGGACGTGGCCCTGGCCGCGCAGCTCAGCCTCGTGGCGTATCGCATCGCGCCGACGGAGGAGGCCAGGTCGAGCCTGCTCAATTCGTCAGCCATGCCCGAGGTGACCCGGTTGTTCGCGGGATCGGGAGTGGCGCACTCCGTCGCATTCGCCTCGGACAGGAAGATCCTGGCCAGCGGGAACTCGGACGGCACCGTACGACTATGGGACTTCAGCGGGCCCAAAGGGCCGGTATCGTTCGGACCTCCTCTGACGGGATCCGGCGCTCCGGTCTACTCCGTCGCGTTCAGCCCCGACGGCCACGCGCTGGCCACGGCTGGTGCCGGCGGAGTCGTGCGCTTGTGGGATGTGACCGATCCACGGCGGCCCAGCCCCTTCCCGCCGGTTTCCGGCCTCGGTAAGGACGCTCAGGCTCTGGTGTTCAGCCCGGATGGCCGGACTCTGGCTGTCGGGGGCTCTGGCGTGCACCTGGTCGACCGTGACGATCTGGCGCATCCGCGCTCGTTGAGAGGGCCACGGGGCTTGGTTCAGGCGGTGGCCTTCAGCCCGGACGGCCTGAGCCTGGCCGCCGGTGGAAGCGATAGAGATGTCTGGTTGTGGCGGCTTGATCAGGACGCCGGAACGTCTCTGGGTGACGTCAAGGGCGTCGTCTACTCCGTGGCCTTCTCCCCTGACGGTCGGACGCTGGCCGCCGGGACCAGCGACAAGACGGTGCGCCTGTGGAACGTGACCGGCCCTGGCCGGGTGATCGCCCGGCCGACGGCCCTCACCGGGCCGCGAAGCTGGGTGTACTCAGTGGCGTTCAGCCCGGACGGGCGTACGATCGCCGCCGCCTGCGCCGATGACACCGTCTACCTGTGGGATCTGGCCACCGGGCGCGCGACGGGCCACATCCCGCACCCCGGACCGGTGACGTCTGTCGCCTATGGGCAGGACGGCCGGCTGCTGCTGACGGGCGCGCAGGACGGCTCGGTTCGCGCCTGGCGGCTTCCGGGCCCCGCGCGGACCGGTATCGGGTCCGCGATGTTCACGGTCGCCTTCAGCGCGGATGGTCGTACGCTCGCCGCGGCGGCCGGTGACCATACGGTCCGCCTCTGGGACGTTCGGCAGGCCGGCTTACTCGTCCCGGTGGGTGAGCCACTGCGAGCGGGCACTCACCTGGACGGGACGCTGGCGTACGGCCCCGGAGGAAGGCTCGCCGCGGGCCGCGACGACGGGTCGGTCGAACTGTGGGACGCCACCGACCCGGCGCAGCCCATCCCCGCCGGTACGGCAAGGGGTGGCCTGCGCACCCCCATCCAGTCCGTGGCCTTCAACGGCTCGGGACGATTGATGGCGGCCGGAGATTCCGACGGAGACGTCCAGCTGTGGGACTCCAGCGATCATCGTCGTCCCGTGGCGCTGGCCACGCTGGCCACGACCAAAGGTAAACAGGCGTTCATGGTCGCGTTCAGCCCCGACAGCCTGACCCTGGCGGTGGCCAGCGCCGACCTGACCGTGTGGTTGTGGGACGTCAGCACACCGTCCAGTCCACGTGCCCTCCCCACCCGGCTCAGAGGGCCGACCAGCTACGCCTACCATGTGGTGTTCAGCCCTGACGGGCGGGTTCTGGCAGTGGCCTCCGCCGATGGAACCGTCCGCAGATGGGACATGACCTCGCCCGGACGGCCACAGCCGATGGGAGTCCCGCTCACCGGACCTCGGGGAGTCGTCTACGCCGTCGCGTTCAGTCCCGACGGACGGACCCTCGCGACCGCCAACACCGACAAGAGCGTCTGGGTGTGGGATCTCCAGGATCAGCGGCACCCCCGCAGGCTGGCGCTCCTCACCGGGGCGGCCGGGACCGTGTTCTCGGTCGCCTACAGTCCTGACGGCCACACGCTCGCGGCGGGGAGTCAGGATGGATCCGTCCGGCTGTGGAACACGGCCCCCGACGCCGTCGCCCGCACGATCTGCGCCACGGCAGGCGATGCGATCACGACGGCGGAGTGGGCCCAGTACGTGCAGGAACCCGCGCACCCGTACACACCGCCGTGCCCGAACTAGTGCGGCGATCACGATTCGCCGCTGTGCGGAGCACTCCCCAGTCAGAGGAGGTGGACGAATCTTTCGGCGCACGCACAGTCCGCCCTTGCCGGCACCGCCATCCGGGTGGCCCGCCCGCGGGGAGGGGTCCTTCCGATGTCGGCCGGGCCGGGCTCAGACCACGATGTCGCCGGGCGCTCCGGTGGTCAGCCATCGCAGGGTCCCGGCCTGGGCGGAACTCCGGCCGCTGCCCGGCAGGGGCGTGCCGGGCAGGTCCGGCAGATCATCGCGGTTCGGGCCGCTGGGACGGTCTCCCAGGTCAGGAGGAAGAAGACGTCGGGGCCATGGACGCCACCCGCGGCCACGTTGGCCCATCGCGGGTTCAGCGGGTCCATCCCGGTGGTTCCGGAAGGGTGAAACCGGCCCGGCGGGACGTCCGTGCGGGACGCCCGCCGTACCGGCGGCTCAGCGGGCGTGCTTGAGAGCCCAGTCCAGGGCGAGGTCGGCGAGCTCCTCCCAGCCCCCATCCTGAGTGACGCGAAACAGCCCGGTGCGCCTTGGCCTTGCAGCGATGGTGGTCGGAGAGAATCCGGCCGCGGTGCCCACAACGGCGCTGCGCGGCCGGTAGCTCCGCAGCCGGCATGGTCGGGCAACTGGTTGTGAGGGTGGTCCTACGCTCCCGGCGCCGGCGGGAACCGGCATCTCTCCAAGCCGCAGCTCGCTGTCAGCTCAAATCCGCTAATCGGCAGCCAATGACCCATCAAAAACGCCATAAGCCTAAAGTCGGACATTATTGCGAGATGTTGACAAGCGCATAACGCTGGCCATGGATTGTGCCTGAAAGCCCTCGGGTAGCTCTCGAATGGCTATTTCGACCAAACGAGATTACCCAGGTAAACGAAGGGATGGCCTGTTTAATGGCGCATTTCTCCAGCGCGCTCAAGAAGAGCGCGCAAATTCTGGCCGCTTCCGCGGCAGCGGCGGCGGGTTGCATGGTGCCGGCGACCGGAGCGAACGCCGCCGAGGTCAGGACGCCGGTCGCGCCGCCGCAGGTGTCGAGCGACAAGCCGCACTTCAAGCGGTTCGGGCACGGCCATCGCCGGGGATGCAAGCACCACCACCGCAAATGCGACTGCCCGGCAGGCCCGGCAGGCCCCGCGGGTCCAGCGGGTCCGGCGGGCCCGGCGGGCCCCGCAGGCCCTCCCGGCCCGGCGGGTCCCGGTAAGGCCATCGACACCGCCTTCCAGGGCCGTAACAAGTTCATCGGCTACGCGCCCGGCGACGGCACCACCCACGTCCGCGACCCGCGGACCACGCCGAAGTGGCACGACATCTCCTCGATCCCGAACTACCCGGGCTCGGTCATCGACGTCTCGCTCACCGTCATGGGCAACCGGCTGCACGTGACCGTGCTGAGCAGCACGGGTCAGATCAAGCAGACGAGCTGCCGGGTCAACCCCAGGCCAGGACAGGGCGGCAACCCGGCCTGGCCCGGCAACTGCACGCCGTTCGTCAACCACACGCCGCCTGCCTGACCTCAGGCTCGGTACGGTGGAGCGAGCCGTCCAGGGGAACGTGCCATCCCCGGACGGCTCGCCGACGGATGAGAATCGGCCGCCTTCCCCATAAAGGGAAAACCCCCTTTCCTGAAACGAAGGAAATTCCGCTCAGCCCGCGGATTCGGATGCCGGAGAATCCCACGGAGGCGTGTGTGATTGACCCGCAGATTCTCCAGGCGGAAGAGCGCCTGGCCGAGCTTCACATCTCTCCAGGCCGCGTTGACGGCGTCTTCACCAAAGAGACCGCGGTCGCCCTCTGGGCTCTGCAGAAGCTCAACGGGATCCGGCCGGTCTCCAAACTCACCCCCGCGACCCTGCGGGCTCTCCAGCGACCCCGCAAGATCCACGCTCCGCTGCGGGACGGCGTCGTCGTCGATCTCAGCCGCCAGGTGCTGTTCCTGTACGAGCACGGCCGGATCCGGCTCATCTCGCACGTGTCCACCGGCGCGAACCGCTACTACTGCATGAAGGGACGCTGCGGCTACGCGGTCACCCCGCTCGGCGACTACCGGGTCTTCCGACGCGTCCACGGCTGGGACCGGGGCCCGCTCGGGTCGATGTACAAGACCATGTACTTCAACCACGGCATCGCCCTGCACGGCTCGAAGACCGTGCCCCGGTGGCCGGCATCGCACGGGTGTGTGCGCCTGCCGATGCACATCGCCGACCGGCTCTTCCGGCTGGTCGAGGTCGGGGCCACGGTCCGTGTCCGCCCGTGACGATGAGGCGCCACAGCCCCGGCCGCGGTGGTTCTACGCCGCCGTTCCGTCATGACGACCCATCGTTCCTGCGATCCCAGAAGCATCGCCCGGACCGCAGTTCCAGACGCCGCCCAGGTCGCGGAGCGGTTCCATCTCTGGCAGATCCAGACTCGTCTCCACCCGCCGAGAATCCGCCGAACGCGGCCGGCGGCGCACGCTCCGGTCCACGACTTGATCGCCGAAGGCCAGGGCATCGCCCGCAAGCTCGATCCCTTCTCCACCAGTGATGGGACGACGGGCTCCGGGGGCCGGGGCGCATCCTGGTCTGGTCGGGCTGTTGTCACTGGGCGGTCTCCCAGGCCGTCCACAACCCGGCGTACACGCCGCCGGCGGCGACCAGCTCTCCGTGGGTGCCGGTCTCGATGATGCGGCCGTGCTCCATCACCATGATCCGGTCGCAGGCCGCTGCTTGGGAGAGCCGGTGGGCGACGACGACCGCGGTGCGCCCGGCGAGGACGGCGTCAGCGGCGCGGTCGAGCTGTCCGGCGTAGGCGGAGCCGGCCTCGGCGGTCGCTTCGTCGAGGATCACCAGGTCAGCGTCGGTGAGCAGCAGGCGGGCGAGCGCGAGCTGCTGCGCCTGTGCGTCGGTGAGCGGGTGTCCGCCGGCACCCAGCAGGGTGTTCAGCCGGTCGGGGAGAACATCGAGGATCGATGCGGCGCCGGTGGCTTCCAGCGCTGCGTGGAGGTCGCGATCGGTGGCCCCGGGTGCGGCGAGGGTGAGGTTGTCGCGCAGGGTGCCCGCGAAGACGTGGACCTCCTGGGTGATCATCGCGGTACGGCTGGGTCGAGCCACCCTCCCGGCCGCAGGCAGGTGAGTGCCGGCGACCACGCCGGCGAACGTGGTCTTGCCCGCCCCGGACACGCCGACGACGGCCACGCACTGACCGGACGGGATGTCGAGGGTGATGTCGTCGAGCACCCGTGGCCCCTCGCCGTAACGGAAGGAGACCTCGTCGAGCTGTACGGCGGTGCCCGCGGCCCGCACAGGAACATCCGGTGAGCCGAACGGAATCGTGACGACGCCGATCATGCGGCTCAGCGATGCGAGGGCGGACTGGAGGGTGTCGATGACCAGCAGCAACTGGTTGACCGGTCCGAGCAGGCGCAGCACGAGCAACATGGCGGTGGTGGCGCCGCCGACGGTCGAGGCGTTGTGGTCGATGAGGACGAAGCCGACGACGAGTACGGCGGCCAGGCTCAGGCACTCCCCGAGATTGAGCCGGGCATTGAGCATGCTCAGCACGGTGCGTGCGCGTAGCGACTGCCGTACGACGCGCCAGGAGTCCGTCATCACGGCCCGGTGTCGTCGCTCGGCGAGCCCGAAGCCGAGCACGGTGGCGTAGCCGCGCTGGGACTCGAGGATCTGCTGGGCACGCGCGCTCATCGCTGTGCGCTCTGCGCGGTAGACCCCTGGTCCGGTGCGCACGTACCACCGCACGGCCAGCACGTAGACCGGCAGCACGACGGCGAAGGCGGCCGCGTAGGGCCATTCCAGTGCCGCGAGCCCGCCCAGCGACACGATGATGGTGAAGGCGGTGACGGTGAGCGCCGGGATCACGGCGGGGGCCGCGTCGGCGACCGCGGTGACGTCGTCGCTGGATCGCGAGATCAGGTCTCCGGTGCCGGCGCGCTCGACGAGGTGCTGTGGGAGCGTCATCGCGTGGCCCACGAGCTGCTCGCGCAGCGCGGCGAGGATGGAGTGGTAGACGCGGGTGGCGACCACGATCGTCAGCGCGGTGCCCGCGGCGCCGACGACTGCCGAGAGCGCCATGACGGCCGTGACCGTCAGCACGGTGGCGAGGTCCGCGATGCCGGCCTGCACGCGGTCGACGAGGAATCCGATCGCCACGGGAACGATCAGGTCGACGCCGGTACTGACGATCCCCAGGACCCCGGTCGCGGCGAGCCGGAGCCGGTATCCGTGGCTGAGCCGCCACACCTCTCTGATCGTCTCACGGCCGCTCGCGACCGGCAGCCCGGGATCGGAAGCCGCGGTCTCGGGGACGGCGGTGGCGCCGCTCACCGCGCCGTCCTTGCGGGCGCGGGTACGTCGTCAGGCACCTCGACGACGCGGTCACAGGCGGCGAGCAGCGCCGGGGCCGAGGCGATCAGCAGTGTCGAACGGCCGGCCCGGACACCGCGCAGCCGGCCCGCGATCGTGTGCTCGGTGACCGAGTCGACCGCGGTGGTCGGGTCGTGCAGCACGAGCACCGGCGCGTCGCTCGCCAGGGCGCGGGCGAGGGCGACCCGCTGGCGCTGCCCGCCCGAGAGCCGGTTGCCGCCCTCGCCGACCGGGAGGTCGAGATCGGCCGCGAAGTCGTCGCAAGCGGCGGCTCGCACCGCGGCGTCCACCCGCTCGGGCGCGCCCGCGATCACGGCGACGTTGTCGCGGAGGGTGCCGCTGAACAGGGTGGCACGGTGCGGCGCGACGGTGACCCGGGAGCGGTACCCGGCCGGGGACAGCTCCCGCGCCGCGATCCCGTCGAGCCGCGCCTCGACCCCGCCTTCGGCCCGCGGGTCCAGCAGCGCCTCGACGACACGGGCGGCGGTCCGGTCGCCGGCGCGCACGCCCACGAGCTCGCCGGGCTCGACCCGGATCGTCACACCGGGCCCGGAGACGCTCGGCACGATCACGTCCAGCTCCGGCACCGCGGCGACCTTCCCACGGGTCACGTCATCGGGCCCAGCCGTCGTGGCGTTGTCCCGCAGCACGTCGAGGACACGCGCGGACGAGGCGCGGGCGCCGGCCAGGTTGGGGATGGAGATGTTCGCGATCGCCTGGATCTGCGGCAGCAGCGCCTGGGTGAGGCCGACGGCGGTGATCAGCCCGCCGGTGCTGAGCTGTCCGTCCACGGCGAACCAGCCCGCCAGCCCCATCACCGCGGCGACGAACGTGCCGCTGACCACGCCCGAGCCCACGAGGAACCGTCCCAGCAGGCCCGCGTTGCGCCTGGCTCCGGCAAGGGTCTCCTGGCTCGCCTGCCGGTAACGGCTGGTCGCCTCGGCCTCGGCACGCACCCCCTTGATCACCCGGTAGCCGGCGACGAGGTCCGTGGCCTGTCCGACCGTGGAGGCCAGCAGCTCCTGGTACTCGCGGGTGTCCCGGGAGAGTCGTTCGCTGAGCACGCCCATCGACCAGACCGCGACCGGCGCCCCGAACAGCACCACGAGTCCGAGCAGCCAGTGCGTCGCCAGCAGCGACGCCGCGATGAATCCGATGGCCGTGATCCTCGAGACCGGGATGATCGTCAGGATCACCGCGTTGGACAGGCGCGCGACGTCGTTCGTCATCACCGAGACCACTCTGCCGTCCGGCGCACGGGCGGTGCCGCCGACCGGGTGCAGGACGCCCGTGGAGAGGGTGCCGCGGAGCCGGTGTTGCAGTACCTGCACCGCGTAGGCGGTCAGCCGCAGCGAGAACCTCGCCGCCGACGTCAGCGCGACGTAAAGGGCCACCAGCACGCCGAGCCACAGGACCAGCTGTCCCGCGTCGCCGGTCGCCAGGGCCCGGTCGATCGCGAGTCCCATCACCACCGGGACCGCGGACTCGCCCACCTGCCACACGATCGCCAGCAGCATCGCGGGAACGCTGACCCGCTTCACCGAGAAGATCACTCGCAGCAGGAACCGGCCCGGGGTGATCCCCGGGCCGGACTCGAACGGCCGGGAGCCGAGCGGCTCGGCGGGAGCGAGCAGGAGCACGGGCAGCCAGCGGGTCAGGGGCCCTCGCCCCAGTCCCGCGGTGTCGGAGAAACGCGAGGAACTCCTCACATCTGACCCCGGTCCCGGCTCCCAAGTGGGAAGAACCAGAGCAAAGCGTCGGCGAAGATCCCTCGCCACCATGCGTAGTCGTGTCCGCCGGCGAACTCTCGGTAGAGGGTGTCGTAGCCCTTCCCGGTGAGCACGTGGTCAAGCCAGCGACTGTGGGTGTTTGAGCTCTCCAGCTCACCGACGTCGTGGAAGATGCGGATGGGTGCCGTTTCCGCGGCCAGGTAGTCGGCGATCAGCGTCGGTATGGGGGTGCGGCGCAGCAGCTCACCCGCCCCGGTGCCCCACGTGAGGTCGGGGTGGTACCCGCACGACGGCGACTGGAGGATGGCGTTGCCGAACGTCGCCGGGTGGTGGAGCGCTGTCCAGCCGGCGCACAGACCGCCGTAGCTCTCGCCGGCCAGCGCGACGTCACCGGGGTCCCGCGAGAGCGGATACCGCTGGTGGAGCCACGGCAGCAGTTCACGGACCAGCATCTGGGAGAACGCCGGGTCGCAGAGCAGTTCCCTGTCGCGCCGCGGTGCGGGCTGATCGACGAGGACCACCGCGCAGGGCCGGATCAGTTCCGCCCTGACCAGGGCGTCACGAACGCTCGGCGCGCTGTGGTCCGGCGTCCCGTCCAGGTGGATCACGAAGGGTAGCGCGCTCTCGTCCGAGAACTCTCCGGGGGGCATCGAGACCCAGATGCGGCGCTCGTCTCCCAGGAGCTCGCTCGCCAGCACGGCGGTTTCCGCTGCCGGGGCCGGACGCGCTTCGGCCTGATCGAGCCAGGGCAACGGCACGGCGTCGGGCAGCACTGCAACCGAGGCGCCGGAGAACCGCTCCACCGAGCACTCCGAGAACCTCGGTGGCGGGTTGAACGGGTCCGGTACCCGTTCGCCCTCCCCCGTCGGCCCACGCCGGGTGAACACGTACGAGAAGCGCAGGTCGGAACGCATCCGCAGAGTGAGAACGCGGAACGGCGTCCCCGCCACCGAGGCGAACTCCGTGCCGATCGGGTTGAAGCCGATTCTGGGGCCGATCACCACCGAGAGGGTGACCGTCGTGTCGTCTCCGGGCTCGTCGACGAACGTCACCTCCACCTCGTCCGCGGAGACCCGCTCGACAAGCGGTGCACCCTTCTCCGCGAGATGTCGTCTGAACCTTTCCGGGCTCCACTCACCGGTCGACAGCTTCTCGACCATCGGATCAGCCATGTCTCGCGCTCTCCACGGCGGTGCCGTCAGCGGACCTCCGCCGGGTTCGTTCGCGGCCGAGCGGCACCACCTGGGGGCTGCCGGCCACCGGATCTGGCACCACCAGGCAGCGCAGACCGAACACCTCCTCGACCAGTTCGGCCGTGACCACCTCGTCCGGAGTGCCCTCGGCGACCACGGCGCCGTCCTTCATGGCGATCAGGTGGGTGCCGTAGCGGGCGGCGTGGTTCAGGTCGTGCAGAACGGCGACCAGGGTGTGGCCGACCTGGTGCAGGTCGGTGAACAGTTCCATCATCTCGATCTGGTGGGTGATGTCGAGGAAGGTGGTCGGTTCGTCGAGCAGCATGATGGCGGTGTGCTGCGCGAGCGCCATGGCCACCCACACGCGCTGGCGCTGCCCGCCCGACAGCTCGTCCACCAGGCGCCCGGACAGGTCGGTGACCGAGGTCTGGCGCATCGCCCTGAGCACGGCCCGCTCGTCGTCCTCGGTCCACTGCCGGATGAACCCCTGGTGGGGGTACCGTCCCCGGGCCACCAGGTCGGCGACGGTGATCCCGTCCGGGGCGATCGAGGTCTGCGGCAGCAGTCCGACCCGCCGCGCCACCTCTTTGGTCTTGTAGATGTTGATGTCGGCACCGTCGAGGACGACCTGCCCGGCCGACGGCTTGAGCAGTCGGGACAGGCCGCGCAGCAGGGTGGACTTGCCGCACGCGTTCGGGCCGACGATGACCGTGAACGACTCGTCGGGGATCGCCACCGAGAGGTGCTCGGAGATGGTCCGCTTGTCGTAGCCGATCGTCGCCGACTCGACGCGGAGGCGCGCGGTGCCGGGCGGGGTGGCGCTCATAGGCGTCTCCTGGCTTCGGTGAACAGCAGGTATCCGAGGTAGCCGCCGCCGAGCACGACGGTGATGATGCCGACCGGCAGCGGGGTGGGGGCGACGTGCTGGGCGAGGTAGTCCGCCGCCAGGCACAGCAGCGCGCCGACGAAGGCGGCGGGGGCGAGGGTGATCCCGGCGGTGCGGGCGAGCCGGCGTCCGATCTGCGGGGCGACCAGGGAGATGAAGGCGATCGGCCCCGACGCGGCCGTGACCGTCGCCGTCAGCGCCACTCCCACCAGGATCAGGCCGAGGCGGGCGGGCGAGACCCGTACCCCTTGCGAGGCGGCCGCGTCGTCACCCAGCTCCATCTGCCGCATCGGCCGGCTCAGCATTCCGGCCGCCAGCAGGAGTACGGCGATGCAGGCGCCACCGATGACGGCCTGGTCCCAGGACACGCCGTTGAGTGAACCGGCACCCCATGCGGCCGCGGACATCGCCTGGTCCAGGTCGGCCTTGAGGATCAGCCAGGTGTTGAGCGACCCGAGCATGGCCGTGACGCCGATGCCGACGACGATCAGCCGGAACCCCTGCACCCCTCGTCGGTAGGCGAGCACGTACACGGCCACGGCGGTGGTCATCCCGCCCAGCAACGCCCCGCCGACCAGCTGCACGTAGGTGCCGTTGACGGCCAGGATCACGATCAGCGCGCCGGTGTAGGAGCCCTGGGCGAACCCGATGATGCCGGGTTCGGCGAGAGGGTTGCGCAACAGCGACTGGAAGACCGCCCCGCTCACCCCCAGAGCCGCGCCGAACACCAGCGCCGCCACCACCCGGGGCAGCCGCCACTCGACCACGATGTCGAGGACGATGCCCGTCCCCCGGCCGGCCAGCGCGGAGAGCACCTGCCCGGGACTCAACTGGTACGAGCCGGTCATCAGCGCGAGCACCGCCGTACCGGCGACCGCGACCGCGAGCACCGCGCAGACGGCGACCGAGCGCCACTGGAGCCGTACCGCGATCCGCCCGCGCCGCAGCACCAGCACCCGCCGCCCGAAGTCCACCCGCGGAAGATGCGCGCTCATAGCCCGCTCGCCTTCCTCCGCCGCGCCAGTGCGACGAGAACGGGAGCGCCGACGAAGGCGGTGACGACTCCCACGGGGATCTCGCTGGGTCTCATCACGACGCGGCCGAGGATGTCGGAGACCAGCAGCAGGCTCGGGGCGAGAAGAATGCTGTAGGCGAAGATCCAGCGTTGGTGCGGGCCGACGATCCAGCGGGCCACGTGCGGCACCATGAGCCCGACGAATGCGATGGGTCCGGCGATCGCGGTGGCGCCACCGGCGAGGAGGGTGAGTGCGATCACCGCGAGCACACGGGTGCGTACCAACCGGACCCCTTGGGCGACCGCCATCTCGTCACCCAGAGCCAGAGCGTTGAGCGGGCCCGACACCGCGAAGGCCAGGATGAGCGCCAGCGCGAAGAACGGCAGGATCGGCCACACGACCTCGAGCGGGCGACCCACGATCGACCCGGCGTTCCAGTACCGCATCGCGTCGAAGGCATCCGGGTTGGTCAGCTGGAGCGCCTCCCTGGCGCCGCCGAGCACAGCGCCGACGCAGACCCCGGCGAGCACCATGACCACCGGCGAGGAGCCCTGCCGAGTCGACCCGAGGGCGAGCACCAGAAGCGTGACGATCAGTGCCCCCGCGAACGCGAACCACATGTAGCCCTGGGCGTCGCGGACGCCGAGCAGGCCCACGGCGACCGTCACCGCGAAGGACGCACCCGCATGGACGCCGAGGATGCCCGGATCCGCCAGGGGATTGCGGGTGAGCGCCTGGAGCAGCGCGCCCGACAGACCGAGTGCGACGCCGACGCCCAGACCCACGATCGTGCGCGGCAGCCGGAAGTCGCGGATCGCGAACTGGTCGATGCCGGCCGAGGAGTGGAACAGCGCGTCCCATACCACCGACGGCGCGATCGCCGTCGAGCCGATCATGACGCTCAGCACCAGCAGGGCTACCAGCACCACCATTGCGACGACCAGGCCGAGCAGACGACGACGCGGTCCGGGCACCGTCCCGGTGCCCGGACCGTTGTGCCGCGGGGCGAGGGCTGTCACTTCTCGGCTGGGAGGGTCGCCAGCGCGTTGTCGAGCGAGTCCAGGTACCGGATGACGGGCCCGTAGGAGTTGTTGCCGGGGCAGAAGACTCCCAGCGCACGACCGGAGCTCACGGCGGGCAGCGCCTTCCAGGTGTTGGTCTCGACGACCGGCACGAAGGACTTGGCCGGCTTGCCCTCGGCGTCGACCGGGTAGGTGATCACGTCGTACTTGGACAGTTCACCGATCTGCTCGAAGGGCAAGGACTCGTAGGCCAAGGGGTCCTTGCCCTTGGCCGCCTCGGGGAGGTCGAGGCCGATGTCGTCCCGGGCGATCTCGGAGCAGCCGATGTCCGCGATGTAGAACGTCCCGGGGTCGTTCCAGTCTCCGCGGGAGACGTCGACGAACGCGGTGCCGTCGATGACCTTGCCGTACGTCTGCTGGATCTTGGTGACCTTCTCCTTGAACGCCGCCTTCTGCCGGCCGAGCGCGTCCGCGACGTTGCCGGCTTCCGCGATGGCGTCGGCGAAGGCCTTCCACTCGGTGTCGAGCCCCCAGAGCACGGTCGGGGCGATCGCCTCGAGCCGCTTGCCGACCTTGTCCCAGTCCTTCGAGTGGAACTGGACCAGGATGAGGTCCGGCTTGAGGCCGGCGAGCTTCTCGAGGTCCACCTCACCGCCGTTGCTGCCGACGATCTCGGCCGCCTCGTACGCGGTCCTCTGTTCCGCCGGCAACACCTCGAGGTCGGAGTCGGACACCGCGGTGACGCCCACCGGCTTGCCACCCAGATCGATGAAGGGGAGGTTCGTGTTGCCGATCGTGACGATCCGCTGGGGGGCGACGGGAACCTCGACGGTGCCGTTCTCGGCCTTGACGCTGCGGGTCTCGGCAGCTTTGACGGTGCGGGTCTCGGCGGCCTTGTCGCCGGCGGCGCCGCAGGCGGTGAGGACGAGCGACGCGCTCATCAGCCCGGCGGCAAGGGCCGCGCCACGCCTCATCAGGGGGATGTTGCTCATGGGTGTTCTCTTCTTTTCTTCCCGGGTGGAGGGGTTCAGTCAGCGGTGGAGCTCGTGGACGGTGGCGCCCAGGCCGATGGTGTACGCCGACCTGCGCTTGAGGCCGGCCCGGGCGATGACGACGTCCAGCTCCGCCGCGGTGCGAAGGCCGGAGCCGTGGCAGACCAGGCCGATCAGGTCGGCCTCGCCGTCGTGCTCGTCGAGGTCGTCGGTGTCGAAGACCTCCTCGATCAGCAGCACCCGTCCGCCGGGGACGAGGTTCTCGGCCGCCCGGCGGAGTGCGTGAGCGGCATCGGCATCGGGCAGGGTCTTGAAGGCGCGGCTGATGAGCACGGCATCGGCCGCCGGGCTGGGCTCGAAGACGGACTGCTCCAGTACGCTGACCCGCGCGCGTTGCCGCTCGTCGGGAATCGTGGCGGGCAGGTCGCGGCGCAGCCAGTCGGCCTGGGCGGGCAGGGCGCAGATCGTCACGCGCAGGCTCTCGTGGGCTGCGACGTACTCACGGGCGTGGGCGCCGGCTCCACCGGAGTGGATCACCAGGTGCCGGACTCCGGCGAGCAGATCGGACGTGGCGATCGGTTCGGCCAGTGCGGGCTGGAACTTGGCCAGGCGCTCCAGATGACGGTCCTCGTAGTTCTGCTCGGCTCGCACGTCGGCGAAGGTCTGGCCGGTGACCGAGGCGTAGGCGGGCCGGCCGGTGCGGACCGACTCCGTGAGGCCGTGGATCCCGAGCATCTCGCGACCGACCACCCCGGCGGAGTGGAGCCGGTCGGCGATGAACTCGAGAGTGAGGACGTCACCGACCGGCGTCAGCGCGTAGTGACCTGGTTCTGTCTCGGTCACCACGTCCAGGGTGCGAAGGTAACGCAGCAGCTTGCCCAGAGCGCGCTCGTCGGCGCCGGCCTTGGCGGCCAGCTCGCTCACGCTGGTCACGCCGCGGGAGACCAGGTCGGGAACGCCCAGCTCGACGGCGGTGCGGATCGCGATCGGCGCGACGAGTTCGGTCAGGTCGTTGAGCTTCTGGAACGGGGTGACCGTCCTCTCCGGGTCGGGTACCGCTCCGTCGCTCTCCAGGGCGACGACCGCGGAGCGACGCCAATAGCCGGCGAAGTCGATGTCCTCCTTGGGCACGCCACGGTCCTCGATCAGATGCCGGCGGATGTCCCGGACGGCCGTGTGCTCGCCGGCCAGCCACGCGAACATCTGGCCCGACCACCACTCCGCGCTGCGGACGGCCTCGATGAGCGGCGACACGGTGCCGGCCGTCACACCGGGGCGGACCAGCCACGTCACGTCCACTCCGGGCAGCTCGCGCAGCTCCTGGCGGTGGGCGTCCTCGGCGATCTCGATGAACACCTGCGCCCGGGAGCCGGGCGGGAGCTCGTCGAGCAGGCGGCCGATCGCGGGGAGTGCGGTGTCGTCGCCCGCCACGAGCCACCAGTCGGCGCCGGCCGGGAACGCCTTGGACGTGCTCGGGCCGCTGAGGTGGATCCGGTCACCCGGCCGGGCGCGATAGGCCCACGTCGTTCCCGCCCCCACCCCGTGCTTGACGAAGTCCACGTCCAGCTCGCCGGCCTCGGGGTCCCACCGGCGAACCGTGTAGGCCCTCGACAGCGGCCGAGGATTCCTGGGCACGATCAACCTGGACTCGCCCTGGACCGGGAGCACCGGATCGCGCTGACCTGGGTACGGGAAGTAGAGCCCGAGGTCGTCGTCGAAACCCGGGGACTCGAACGCCGGCCGCACGAAGCCGTCCGCGGTGGTGAACGCACGCAGCTGCTCGCCGCTCAGCGTGACCCGCCGCATCCCCGAGGTGATGTCGGCCGTCCGGACCACCTCGACCTCACGCAGGGTCGGCGGGTGCACGGTGAGCCGGCGCGAGGTCTTGGGCATGCGGGAAACCGAACTTTCCGGTCGTTTCGAGGGCAAAGCCGTGCACCATCATCGGGAAGGCGCGCTGGTAAGGTTAGGCAAACCTCACCTGCATTGGTGTGCGCAGGCTGCCGTATGGTTAGGACGTGGTGGTGTCGTCGTCGTTCGCCGCGGGCGCAGGCGACCCGCCGCCGATTCCGGCCGCGCGGATGGGTTCGGCGGATGCGTCCGTTCGACCGCTACTGCTCTGGGTTCGCACCGGCGTGGCGCACGTACGCCTCGACGGCGGGCGGGTGCTCCACCTCAGAGCCGGCGAAGGCGCCTGGATTCCGGCAGATGGCTGGGCGGAGAGGGCGATCACCACCGAGCCGGGCACTGTCGCCTTCCCGCTGTGGCCTCATGCCGGCGTCGGGGCTTGGGGGCTGTCGGAACTGACGTGGTTCGCCGTTCCCAAGGGCTGGCAGGACTGGTTGATCCAGCTCTTCAACCTGCAGGTCACTCCGTTCAGCGGCCGGGGGTACTCCCCCGAGGCGATCGAGGAACTCCTCCGGCGTCCTGGCTCGCGTTCGCCGGCGCCCATCAGGGTCGGGCGAAGTCCGAGCTCAGCGGGATTCGCCTCGCCGGCGATGCCGCGAGCCCATGGCGCCAGGACAGTCGCCGAGGAACTGATTCGCGACCCCGCGCTTGACCTCACGGTCGAGCAATGGGCGTCGCGGGTGCCCTCCAGCGCGCGCACCCTTCGCCGGGACTTCCTCGCCGACACCGGCCTCACGTTCGAGCAGTGGCGGCTGCTCTGCCGGCTCGGCGCCGCCGTGGAGTTCCTCGCCGCCGGTTACGACGTGGACCAGGTGGCCGCTCGTGTGGGCTTCGCCAGCCGTAACGGCCTCACGCGGGCCTTCAAGGGACGGTTCGGGCTGACCCCCCACGAGTTCGGACGGGAGCTCTCCGCCCGACCTGACGCCGGTGGGCTGACGCAACGGGCAGCGGCGGCACGGCAGACCGACGACCTGATCCGGATGACGCGCAAGACGGACACTCCCGCCGCGCCTGAGATGCTGCCCGCGGCCAGCACGCCGTCGCACACCAATGACATCCACGTCCTCAGCTGGATGTATCGAGGCAGCGGGTACCTGGACATCGGCGGCCAACGCTACGAGAGGGAGCGAGGGGTGGCGACCTGGATCCCTGCGGACATCGAGCATGTCACCGGCCTCCGCGAGAACTCCGTCTCCCTGCCGCTGGGCAACGCGAGCACCGGCGACCTCCAACTGGCAGCGCCGCTGCAGGTGCGGTTCTCGCCCGCGTGGGACGACTACTTGATGTTCTGCTCGATCAGCGCCAGGTCGGGACTGCGTCCCGACGACCACAACCCCCGCCACATCCTCGACCTGTTCGCGGAGCAGGTCGCCGCGCAGCGGGCGCTGTCGGTGCCGATGCCCGCCGATCCGCGCGCGCGAGCTGTCGCGATGGAGTGCTTGCGCCGTATCGGCGAGCCTGGCGGGACGCATGATCTTGACGTCCGCGCTGAGATCCACCGTGCCTTCCGCGACGAGACAGGTATGACACTGGGCCGCTGGCGCTATGCCGCCCGCATGCGCATCGCTCGCGACCTGCTCGCCGGGGGCGCCCCGCCCAGCGCCGTCGCGCGCCGGATCGGGTACGCCCACCTGCCCACGTTCAGCGCCGCCTTCTCCCGATTCCACGGACTGTCTCCGCGTGACTACCAGCAGCGCGAGTCCGAGCGAAACCGGTAGCACCGGTGCCGACCCTGCCCAGGGCGACCATCCATGGGCGGAACGCGTTGTTTCTGGATGCTGCCTTCTCATAGGTGCGCGCCTCGCCCGTTGGCGCCTGACCCATCCGGGGCAGCGCGCGGCTGATAGCAGAAGCCCTCGATGACGGCACGTACCAGCCTGCCCGCATTGCCCCGGAACGACAGCTCCGCCGCAAGGGCATACCTCGGATATACCGGATCCCTTTAGCGTTGCCCCTCCAGTCCGACAATCGCGAAGGGACCTGAAGTGCGCAAGATCTGGACCTTGGCCGGAACGGCGGCCACCGCCGCGATCGTCGCCTCCACCGGAGCGGCCCCGGCAACGGCGGCTCCGGCCACAGCCGCGGCGCTGAGCACCTCGTCGGATGCGCCGAGGTACGCCAGCGACGTCAAGACCAGGGTCCACAGCAACAGGACCGGTCTCGGCACGCTGCAGATGCGCTACGGCAAGTACAAGAGCAAGACCTGGATCTGGGCCCGTATCGAGAAGCCGACGAAGCTGGCCAACGACAAGTACGAAATCACGATCGTGGCCCAGGGCACGTATCTCCACAAGAACATCAGCGGCACCAGCTACACCAAGGCGTTCGAGGCCAAGGACGGCGTGAAGTACTACGTGTGCATAGCCAAGATCGACGCCGCCACGTGCACGGGCAACTCGCTCTCGTGGATCTACTGACGCGTCAGGCGGCGGCTGGGATCACACTCCTTCGCCTGCCCAGCCATGGCGCCGTGCACCGCGCTCGTCGGGTGCGCCACCAGCTCACGACGGCCCGAGCAGCGCGGGACAGGTGAGCGGCCTGGTGCCGCGCAGACCGTTGTGGCGAGCGTAGAAGGCCGCCGTCAACGCCTCCGGGCCCGGAAGGCCGACGGTCAACACTGTCCAGTCGTCGGCGAGGCGGCCCGTCAAGTATGCGGTCGTGTGCCCGCGCAGACCCCGGTCCCGGGTGGGAGTCGGGGTCTGCTCGTGAGGGTGCCGCAGGAGCTATCCGGCAGACATCGGCCCCCGCCTGAGGTCTGCGGTCTGTGCTACTGGCCCGGCTTCGCGGTCAGGTCGCCGACGTAGCCCATGGCCTCGTAGGTCTGCTGGAGCAACGGCGTCGCCTTCCCCGTTTCGATGACGGCGAGCTCCAGGAGCTTGGCGGTCTTGTCGTCGAAGATCAACCGGTAGGTGATCCGGCCGGCCGCGCCGGTCTCATCGGGTCCGGTCGTCTCCAGCGCGACCCCGGTACGCCCCTTGCCGTCGGCCACGCCCGTCTGCGACGTCAGTTGGGAAGTGGAGTCGGCCAGCACCTGGTAGAGGGCTGCCCTGGTACCCGAGGTGATCGGGGCGGACAGCAGGTCGGCGCCGGTCTGCCACATGTACAGGGCGAGCGGGATCCGCTTGTCGCCCTGCTCGTACATGCTGTGCAGTTTCGCCTTCAGCGCTGCCTTGCCGGTCGGCAACTCGGCGATGCTGGACCAGGTGAGGCTGTCGTTGCCGATCGAGACGATGCCCTCGGGGGCGCCTTCCTTCGTCTTCGGCCGGTCATCTTCGGACAACCTGGGCGAGCCCGCCTGCTGCCACTTGGCGCGGTCCTCGGGAGTCGCGAACTCGATCTTCACATCCTGGTTCTTCACCGAGCGGCCGGTGGCGTTCCTGAGCGATAGCCAGCTTTCGGCGGTGTCGCCGCGGGTCGCGGTGTAGGGCAGTTCAGCCGTCTTCAGGGCGTCGACCTTGTCCTTGAACTCCTTGCGGGCGGCCTCCAACTCGGCGGGCTTGTCCTTGAACCGCGCCTCCTCGGCCTTCAGTTCGGCGTCCAGTTTCTTGAGCTCGGCCTTGTACTCCAGCGGGGCGACATGAACCATCTGCACCGTGCGCACCCGCGAGTACCAGAACGTGCCCGAGGAGATCGGCTCCTCGGCGGCCACCTTGGCCGCGGCGAGCAGGATCGTGCGGGTGTTCGCGGGGGCGCCTGTCGTGACCTGCGCCGGGACCTCGTGCACGCCGGACGGCTGCGCGGCGATCGGAGCGCCGGTCGTGGGGTCCGCGGAGACGAACTGCGGAACGGCGATCGCCGCGGCGGCGATTCCCGCCGCGGCGACGGCGAACAGCGTCAGGGGGCGGCGCTTGGCCATGGAAAATCTCCGAAGGTGGTGAGGGGTCCGAGGGGTCTGGAACGCGCGGGCGAGATCGGCCGAACGGCGCCGCCGGTAGGCGTCCTCGGTGAGCGTGTCCGGGCGTAGCGTGGTGATCAGTTCATTGATGGGGTCGTTGTCGTTCATGGCTGTCCCTGAAAGGCGAAGTGAGGCGGGAGTTTGAGCGCGTCGGCCAAGCGACGGCGCGCGCGATGCAGCCGGACGTTGTACGTGCGCGGCGAGCAGCCCGCCGCCTGGGCCGCCTGGGCGGGCGTGAGGCCGTACCAGTTGGCCAGCACCACCGCCTCGACGTCCTGTTCACTCAGGCTCGCCAGTACGGCCAAGGCCTCCTGCCGGCCGGTTACCCGCTCGGCCACGTCGCCTTCGACGAAGGAACTCAGCCCGGTCAACCGCGCGATCAACTCGTCGCTGCGCAGCCGGCGGACACGCTGGTTGCGCAGCAGGTTGCGCATCACGCCGAGCAGCCACGGCAGCGGTTGATCGGGCAGGTCGTCCAGACGCCGCCATGCGATCAGGAACGTCTCGCTGGTCAGGTCCTCCGCCATGGCCGGCTCGGCACGCAGCAGGGCATAGCCCAGCACGTTCCGGTAGTGCCGGTCATAGAGGTTGGTGAATCGTTCTTCTGGATCGTCCACATCTAGAACTGTCTTGAAGGGGCCTCCGGATTACCGGCCAGCGAAAAATTTACGTTATGTCCGTACTCCGGCTGCCCCGGCGAAGCCGCGTCCACGCGGCGATCTGCCTGGCCAGCCGTACACGGCGGCACAAAAGTGGCCAGAAGCTCTTCTCAGGAGAGATCGCCCCAATGCATCTCGATGGCCCGTCGCGGCGCTACGTGAGGTCGACGTAGAACAGCGGATGATCGGTCCACACCGTGTCGGGCTCGGAGGTGTCAGGCCACGGCTCGGTCTGTGGTTCTCCGAAGGTTTTGCCGCTGATGACGTGCTGGCGGTTTCCGTCGCCCTTGCGGATGAGGCCCTTGCCGCAGAGGTTGAGCGCGTTCTGCTCGTGGGGTTTGTTCCATCGCAGGTTCAGATCGCCGGCGATGATCAAGGGTCCGTCTCCGGCGAACCGTCTGGCCTCCCTCGAAAGCTGGAAGCATTGGTCAGCGGTCACCTGCACGGAGCGGAGATAGTCCTCGTCGCTCTCTTGTGAAGGGACGGCGTGGAGTTGAGCGGTGCACACCGTGGCCCACGGCATCTTCCGGCAGCCCATGACGCGTACTTCCCGGTCGTTTCGCTGGGTGTCGAAAGCCTTCTCCAGACGGAACTCGCTGTAGGGCTCCCTCAACGGTTCCTTGGTGAGAATCGCCGACCCGTAGTCACCGCCCTTGCTGGGTTTTCCTGGCTGGCCGCATTTCTTCGGCGTCCTGGATCCGGGCGCGCCTTCCAGCACGGTGAAGAACGAATCACCTTTGAATCCGATCTTCTGCTTGAACCCCTCCAGATCGCCCGAACAGATCTCGTTGATCGTCACCGCGGTGGGCTTGATTCGAGCGATCTCCGCAGCGGCTACCTGCATGGTCGCTCCTGCCCGATTCTGGGGGGCGCCAGGCTTCTTGTCCCAGCAATGACGGGCGAGCCCGCTGTTGCAAAGGTTCATCTGCAGGACGCGGATCGGGCGCGGAGGTGCGGATTCGACGTTTCGGATGCTCCGCTTCCCGCTGGTCTCCGCCTCAGTGGTGGTAGACGTCGGTTCTGGGGTGGGTGCGAGAGATGGCGCCATGAGAAGTATCGCCGCAACCGCGGCGGCGCCGGCATGAGTGAACATGAGTGGCTCCTTCAGAGTGTGTGGTCTCCGACGATGAGGGCTTCCGCCATGGATCCTCAGGACGTCAATACCGAGCCGGTGCGCAGACCGACGCCGTCAAGTCCTATCTGGACGAAGACGTTGAGGCCTTCTCCCAGAACCTTTCGACTAGACGAAATACTGCGAGGATCGACGCGAGCGGGGTACCTCGCACATCAGAGGGCCGTCATCGGCAGCGGGTGAGCCGCTGTGCCCGCGAATCGGCCGTCAATGTCGTGTCAACGGCCTGTCAACCGGTGCGGACTTGCATGCACGGCATGAAGAAGATGACCTTGGTCTCCATGGTGGGCGCCCTCGCGACCACCGCCCTGCTGGCCGTCAGTACGCCGGCGCACGCCGACGGCCCCAGCCCCCAAGCGGTGGCGGAACAGCTCAGGAACACCCCGCGATCCAGCGCCCAGGACGTCAACGTCGCGGCGGTGGGTGTCTCCCTGGAGAAGTACAAGTGGGGGCTCAACGACAACTGGATCCGCCTCAGGTGGAGCAAGCCCACGTCCGTCGGCTACCACGACTACGTCGCCCTCTACGACCACAACCCGCAGGACGGCGCCGACGCCCAGAACAACTACCTGACCTACCAGTGGGCCAAGAACGGCTCGGCCTACGAGACGAACTGGCGTACCTCCCACAGGACGGAGTTCTACGCCGCCTACGTCTCCTGGGACTACGACCGGCAGAAGTACGTCGTTCTCGCGCGCAGCGGCCCCTGGTCGGGCTGAGCCGGCACGTTGGCACCCCGGTCCGCTCCATGGCGCGGACCGGGGTGAGCTGACGTCGGCGGTCAGGCCAGCGCTGCGGCTCCGAACGAGACGCTGAACCGCTTGCACCAGATCGTGACGCTCCTGAAGACATCGAGATCGGTGTCCGCGGGAATGGCGTAGTTCGCGTTGCCCTTGTTGCCCTTGAGGTTGCCGAGTTCCACGGACCGCCCCTTGCCGACGCTGTACCAGTCATCGGTCACCGGCCGGTCGGTGAGCCACACGCGCAGGTCGGGTCCGTCGGAGGTGTCGAGCTTCTCGATCCTCAGAACCCGGCTGCCATCGGCGAGGCGCAGGACCTTCACCGTGCCTGTGGTCCGGTGCTCGTGGCTGCGGAACTCACCGCCGGCCAGTTCCCTGACGGCCGGAGACGGACGGGTAGCGGAAGGCGTAGCGGAGACGGACGGCAGTGCCTCGTCGACCGTCACGGTGGTGAACAGCCGCCAGGGCTGGAAGAGGTACAGGCCGACCGACGCGACCCCGACGGCCAGACCGGCGGCCAGCCAGGTCACCGGCCTCCTGAAGATGCTCATGTCCCCAGCTAACCGCACCGGCCTGGGTCAGGGTCTTACCGTGCGCTTACGCCGCACGGGTGCGCTTCGCCGCGGTCAGCGTGCCACGCGACGAACGACGCCGGCAGCCCGGTCGCCGCGAGCGAGCCGAGCTCGGTGCCGGCCGCCGCCAGGTTGAGGCGGCCACGCTGGTCCTTGAGCCCGTGGCAGGAGTAGGACGTCGTCGGGCTGCCGGTCGGCGAAGAGCGCCGCGACCCGGCGGCGCAGCACGGATTCGCCGGCATCGGTGAGCGTTCCGACGTCGAAGGCGACGATGGCCGGCTCGCCCAGGACCTCGGCGAGCGCCCGGATGTCGGAGACGGGCGAGCGCAGCCGGCTCAGCCCGGGATCCTCGTAGGCCGCGTTGGCCACGAGGAGGGCGGTGCGCCGGCCGGCCGTACCGGAAAGACCCGCGGCACGAGACGTGGCACCGGCCTCGGTGGAGACCACGACCCGGATGTGCCTGCCGCCACCCCGCGATCTGCGCCACGGACGCCGCCGTGGACAGTCCTGTCACCAGGAAACCGATCCCGCCGGCGATCAACTCGGCCGACCGGGTCCCATCAGGAGCCGGCCCCTCCACCACGCGCGTGACCCCGCAGATTCCTTCCCGGCCGACCTCTGCCTGATCCACGCCGGGGTGATCCGCAGTGAGAATCGTGCCCGCGGACATCGCGGCTCCGGATCAGGGGGTCAAGAGGGCAGACATCTTGATGCTGCACGAGGGGCCGCGCCGTGGCAGCTGTGCGCTCGGCCGGCGGCGAGCTCTACGTCGTCGACGTCCAGTTCTCGCCGGCGGGCCGGCCGGCGACCGGCTTGCCGATGACGGTGAGGGGGATGAAGAAGCAGCTCCGGCCGATCGCCATGCAGAGCGTCACGAGGGCCCGTTCGTCGTAGTGGGCGGATGCCCTGGCGAACAACTCGTCGGACACACGCTCCCCGCCCGGATTCGGGGTGAAGGTGGCGTCCACGAGCTCAAGGACGACCTGTTCGGCCTCGGTGAAGTAGTGAGGCGTGTCCCTCCAGGTCGCCACGGCGGTGATGCGCTCCTCCGATTCGCCGAGCTTGCGGAGGATGCCGGTCTGCCCGATGGTGTGGTACGTACTGTCGAATTGCTGCCCGAGACGGAGCTGCGCCAGGGCGATGAGGGTCGGCGAAATCGACCCGTTCTCCTGGGCCTTGGTCATACCCCCGCCGATCTCCCACAGCTCGGGGATGAACTGGCTGGGGTCGGGCAGCCTCGACTTGAGGTGGTCACGCTTGGTGGTGGACATGGTGATCTCTCCTTGCCGTAGGGACACCTGCATCTCCACGACGAACAACCCCGGTGACCGCGGGACCACCAGAGTTGTGAGGTACGACACTCATCGCGTGGCGGGCTCTCCCGAGACGTCCTGGGTGAAGAAGGTGTCGACCGCCTCCACGAATGAGCGGGGTTTGAACATGTGGATCACGTGATTGGCATGAACCTTCCTGTACCGGCTGTGCGGCACGAGCTGCTTGATCCGGGCCGCGTCCTCGTCGTCCATGGCGCCGATCAGGCCATGGCCGGGCAGCCGCCGCCAGTCGCCGTGCAGTACCAGCAGCGGGCACGACACGCGGGAGAGCGCGTCGGCGTGATCGAGACCGTCGTAGAACCGGCCGTCGACGAAGGCGCGCGCGAAGTCCGGGTCGTACATGGACAGCGACTTGAGCAGCAGGCGGAGTTTGAGGGGGAAGTAGCCGATGTCCACGGGCCGGCCGGGGTGGCGTGTCTGGAACGCCTGGATCCGGTGGGACAGGAAGGTGATGAACCAGTCCGGGACCCGCTTCTCGCGGACTTCGGAGATCGGGAGGGTCAGACCGCGGAAGTAGTCGGCCAGGTCACGATTCTGAGGGTCGCCGAGGGCTTCGGCCAGATGCTTCAGCCCGCCGTACACGAAACGATCGTGATCGCGGAAGCGGGGCAGCTGCGCGGAGAACACCGGGGCGTCCTCGAGGATCACCGCGGCGACCCGCGGGGGCAGGTTGGCCGCACACCACAGCGCGAGGAGGCCGCCGGAGGAGTTGCCGGAGATGACGGCGGGAGTCCGGACGACCTCGGACAGGAACGTGCTCATGTCCGCGCCCAGGTGCCGCCAGGAGTATGCGCCCGGGGTCCAGCTCGACTTGCCGTGTCCGCGTACGTCGAGCGCGTAGACCAGAAACCGCCGCGACAGCGGCACCAGCACCCGCTGGTAGCTCTCCCAGGTGGCGGTCTGCGCCGGCAGCAGGACCAGCGGAGGTCCGTTGTCCGGGCCCACCACGTAGTTGATCCGCAGGGTCCCGGCGTCGAGCTGGACCTCCCGGAAACCGGCGGACCGCACGGCTCTGATGTCGATCGTTCCGGACAGGCCCTCGTACGGGTTGCGGTTCATGGGAGTCCTTTCTGCGCGCGGTGGGCCTGCCCGTCGGCGAGGTCGGACGACACGAGCTCGATGAGCTCCGTCAGCGCGTCGGCCAGCGCGGCGCGGCCCGGTTCGCTCATGCGGCCCAGGATGGCCGCGAACCTGTCCGCCGACCGCTGATCCACGGTGCTCAGCAACCGTTCGGCCTCGTCGGTGAGCTGCAGCCGGATCCGCCGGCGGTCGTCCTGATCGCTCGTCCGGTGCAGCAGCCCGGCACGGACCAGCCGGTTCACCAGCGCGGACGTGGCCGCGAGCCGTCGTCCGAGCGTCTCGGCCAGTTCCGACACCGTGCAGCCGCTTCGCCGCCGGACGGTGAACAACATGCGCAGTTGCGGCATGGTGAGATCCAGGTCCAGCCATGCCTCCGGCCGCTGCAGCGCCAGCATGCGCAGCCGGGAGGCCAGCCGCTCGATGTCCCCAGAGGTACTTGCCATGATGTGAATAGTCTACGCCTTGTTGACTATTTTCGATCAGAATTGGGCGTGGGTCATCGTGTACCATGTCGGAGCGAACACCAGCAGGGCCATCACGGCGAGAACCGCGAGCGACTTGAGCAGGCGTGGGGTGGTCAGGGTCGCCGCCGCGGTGGGCCTGAGGTTCCATCGGCCGAGCGCGATGAACGCCGAGACGCCGCCGAGGACGAGGTTCGCGGGGACCAGGGCGTACTCGCCGCGCACGATGTGGAAGGCCGTCGCGAGGATCATCGTCAGGGCCAGACCGGCCGCGGCGAGCGGGGTGAGCCTCGGCTTGACGCCCGTCATCGCGGGCAGGATGAGGCCGATACCGCCGAGCACCTCGACGACTCCGATGAAGACGATCAGGGTCTGGGGTACGGCCGCGTACCAGGCGACGGCCCGGGGAGCGGTCTCGTAGAGGGCGGCGTCGTACAGCAGGACCTTGCCGAAGCCGCTGCCGGCGAAGAAGAGGCCCCAGAGCGCCTGCAGGAACCACAGGATGCCGTTCAGGGTCAAGATCCTGTTCTTGGCCTTGGCCGGGAGGCTGGAGAGGGTGTTGGTGGCGGTCATCGCTTTGCTCCTTCGGAGTGCCGTTGTGCTGACAACCCCGAGGATCTCCGGCAAGGTTGATACATCCGCGATGCGCCGGCGATTCATCGGCGCTCACGCTCTGGCGCTAGAAAGGCGGCTCCGTTCACCTGGGTGCCCAGGCGCGCCAGGCGGGTGAGCTCCCGGTTCCCGCGGGCCTCGAGGATCGGAACTCGAACGACAAGCCCAAGGGGTGGGCGGCAGGTGCGTTGTCACTGCTCGGGGACGGGTTCCAGCACGATGACGGGGACCTGCCTGCCTGCGGCGGCCTCGAACTCGGCGAACTTCGGGACGAGTGCCACCTCTTTCGCCCAGAGTCGGTCGCGCTCAGCGCCTTCCGCGAGCCGAGCCACGACCGGCACGCGATGCGTGCCCACCTCGACTACGGCCTGCGGATTCGCCATGAGGTTGTGGTACCAGACCGGATGATGCGGACTGCCGCCGTGGGTTCCGAAGATGGCCCAGCCATCGCCCACCGGCTGGTAGAACAACGGGCTGATCCTTTCGCGTCCGGTCTTGGCCCCGGTGTGGTGCACCAGGATGAGCGGCATGCCCTGCTCGTCGAACCCGGGGAACCGGGGCGGGATGGGCCGGCCTGCGGCGAATTCCTCTTCGCTGCTCCAGGGCACGTACCCGCCATTCGCTCGGAACTCGGCAATGATCCGATCGTTCCAGTCGCCGATGGCAGGGGCTTCGGCTGCGGTGGTCGTGGACGGGTCGGTCATGACATCCCCTTCATTATCCGGAGCACTTGCTCCTCAAAATAGCACAGAGCGGAGCACGTGCTCCGTATAAGGAGGTATGCTCGGCTACATGGCAGTGGCCGAACCGGAAGACACCACCCGGCGCCGGGCGCCGCGTGTGGACGCGATCCGCAACCGGGAAGCGATCATCGAGGCCGCCGCCGACGTGCTGGCCGAGCAGGGCGCCGCGGTGGACGTACGCGAGATCGCGCGCCGCAGCGGGGTGGGTATGGGCACCCTCTACCGGCATTTCCCGAAGAAGGAAGATCTCGTGCACACGGTCCTGCGCAGGGACTTCCTGAACTGGGCGGACTCGGCGCGCCAGGCGGCGATCGAGGCCGAGGACCCCTGGGCGGCACTGACCGATTTCTACCGGCAGGCCCTGACCGGCTACGCCCGCCACCGCGCGATCATGGAGAATTTTGCGCTGACCTGGGCGGACCCCGATCTGGAGGGCATCCATCAGCTTCGCCTCGTCATCGAGCAGTTGTGCGCCCGCGCCGTCGCCACGGGCCTGCTGCGCCCCGGCGTGACCACCGATGACCTGCTGCTTCTTCTGGTCTCGCTGGGCCACGCCGTCCAGGTCACCGACGACTGCCGGCCGCAGATGTGGAACAGGCTGTTGCGCATCTCCCTCGACGGCCTGCGGGCCGACCACCACGATCCACTTCCCGCGGACGTCATCGAGTGACGGACCGGCGGCCGTGGTGTGGCCTCCGTGAATTGGTCCTCGATCAGCCTGCGGGATCGGACTTTATCGCCTGTACCAATTCTTGTCAGGCTGAGTGGCATGACAACGACAGCGACGCGCTTCGACGGCCGGCTTCTCACCCCTGGCGACGCCGGCTACGACACCGCCCGTACCGTCTGGAACGCCATGGTCGACCGGCGTCCACGCATGATCGTCCGCGCGGCGGGCGTCGCCGATGTGGTCGCCGCCGTGCGGATGGCCCGGGAACTGGACCTGGAGATCGGCGTGCGCTGCGGCGGGCACAACGTCGCCGGCTTCGCCGTGCCCGAGGGCGGCCTCATGATCGACCTGACGCCCATGGGCGGCGTGCGCGTCGATCCTGCCCGCCGGCGGGCCCGGGTGCAGGGCGGCGCGCTGCTCGGCGCGCTGGATCGGGCGTCCCAGGCGTACGGCCTGGCCACCACCGCCGGCAACGTCTCGCACACCGGCGTCGGCGGGCTCACGCTCGGCGGCGGCATGGGCTGGCTGGCCCGCCAGTACGGCCTGGCCTGCGACAACGTCGTCTCCTACACAATGGTCACCGCCGAAGGCGACGTGGTGACCGCGAACCGTACGGAGAACCCGGATCTGTTCTGGGGCCTGCGCGGTGGTGGCGGTAACTTCGGGATCGTCACCGAGTTCGAGTTCGAGTTGCATCGCATCGGCACGCGGACGCTGGTCGCCGAGTTCGACTTCCGTGCCGAGGACGCCGTCCCGGTCATCGAGGGCTGGCGTGATCTGAACGCCGTGGCGCCCCGGCAGGCGACGTTCACCGCCGGTGTCGGCGGCGGCCCCGCGGGCCCGATCGCCACGCTGGGGTTCGTGTGGGTCGGTGACCCGGACGAGGGCCGCCGGCTGCTGCCCGCGATGCGGGCGCTCGGGCGTCCCGTCGCGTCGCGCGTCACGACCCCGTCGTACCTCGAACTGCAGCGACGGGACGACTCCACCGGCGGCCACGCGTACCGTCGCTACTCCAAGGGGCACTATCTGCGGGAGTTTCCCACCGCGGCGATCGAGGCGTTCCTGCTGCGCGGCGGCACCGACCTGAGCGCGAGCCCGTACCTGCCGGGCGTCGGCCTGCAGGCGCACGGCGGCGCGATCGCCGACGTCCCGGACGCGGACGCGGCGTTCAGCCATCGCGGCACGATGTTCGAGTTCGGCGCCGGCACCCGCTGGACCGACCCGGCCGAGGACGACGCCAGGATGGGCGCCGCGCGTGCCGCCGGCGCCTCGCTCGAACCGTACGCGAGCGGGGTGTACGTCAACTCGTTGACGGCCGACGAACTGGCCGACGGGCAGCGTGGGGTACGGCGGGCGTACTCGGCCGCGAAGCTGGCCCGGCTGACCGCGGTCAAGACCGCCTACGACCCGGCCAACGTGTTCCACCTGAACCAGAACATCCGCCCGGCACCCTGAGAGAGTGTTTGAGAAGAGTATTTGTGTTTGGCGTGACGCCGTGACGAGAGGCGTTTGTGCGTTGAGCAGGAGGTTGCATCCGTAGCTCTTCCGGAACAAGGATCCCGGCCGCTACAGTGACGCCGTCCCGTGATCACGATCATGGGACAGAACGCCTGGAAGGACGAGGAGATGGCGCGACGTGCAGTAAGGACGGGTGCCGGAACGCTGGCGGTCGCGCTGGGTCTCCTGGTAGCAGGCACGTGCTGGCACACGCCCGTGGTGATGGCGACGCCGGTCGCTCTCGCTGGCCATCCTGCCAGGCCTGCACTCCCTGCAGAGGCTCCGCCCTTCGGAAGTGAGCTGCGCGGACCGTTGAAGGGCCACACACGCGGCATCAGCGCGCTCGCGATCGGCGAGCGCAGCGACGGCACCCGAGTCATCGTCTCTGCCAGCTTCGACAAGACGCTGCGGGTGTGGAGCCTCGACACGGGCAAGCCGCTCGGCAGGCCCATCACCGGCCATCACCGGCCTGCGTACGACGTAGCGATCGGTAAGCGCAGCAACGGCACCCCTGTCATCGTCTCCGGCGGTGAGGACGGCACCGTACGGATGTGGAACCTCGACACCGGCAAACCCTTGGGCAAACCGCTCAGAACCGGGCACGCGCTCGTCCACGCGGTCGCCGTCGGGAAGCGCAGTGACGGCACGCCGGTCATCATCTCCAGCGGCGAGGGCCGCAAAACGGTGGCGCTCCACATGTGGAACCTGAACACCGGCAAGCTCATCGGCAAGCCGTGGTGGGGTCACTATTCCGGCGTCATGGACATCGAGGTCACCAAGCGCGCCGATGGGAAGCCCGTCTTTGTGACCGGCAGCACCGACTCAAGGATGCGGATCTGGAACCTCGACACGCGTAAACCCATCGGCAAGCCTCTCAACACCTGCTTCACCTGCATGGTGTACGGGGTGGCGATCGCGGAGCGCAGCGATGGACAGCGCGTCATGATCTCGGCAGAAGTCCCGAACTTCCCTCTGGACGAGGGAAGCCCACCAGCGACGCTGCGCATCTGGAGCCTGGAGTCGGGCCGGCCCCTCGGGGAGCCCCTGACGCATGAAGGAAACGCCCACCACCCCTTCGTCGTGACAACCAAAGACGGTGACGGCACCCCGGTCATCGTCTCAGGTGGCAACGACCGCAACGTGGTGGTGCGCAACCTCGATACCGGCCGACCCCTTAGCGGCCCCTTCGCCGGCCACACCGACAACATCAGCGCTCTGGCTGTGGGCACACGCGAGGATGGCACCCCCGTCGTCGTCTCCGGCAGCCTCGACACCACGATCCGGGTGTGGAGTCTCGCCTGAGCACCCATCACTGACGCCTACTTCCTGGGAAGAGCCATTTCTGAGTGCGTGCTTGAGATGGACGAGCAGCCTCAGTCGCAGACGTAGCGGCGCTGACGTCGAGTGGGTCCCCCTCGGGAGATGCGGCGGGTCATGCCAGCGATGGCAGCCCAGCGGATGATCGCCTCGGAGACGGCAGGGTCGCGTTCGTAGTCACGAGCCAATCGTCGGCAGGCGGTCAGCCAGGCCAGCGTCCTCTCCACCACCCAACGGCGGGAGATGACGCTGAAGCCGCGCTGGTCAGCAGGCTTGCGTACGATCTCCAGAGTGGTGTGCAGAGTGTCGCGGGCCCAGTCCACCAGCCGTCCCGCGAAGCCCTGGTCGGCGAAGACGTGCCGGATCGGGGTGGTCAGGTAGGCCGACAGCAGAGCGGTCTTGGTGCCGTCGCGGTCTTGCCAGCTCGCGGCCATGACGGCGACCGTGACGAGCAGACCGGTGGTGTCGGTGATGATGAACCGCTTGCGGCCGTTGACCTTCTTGCCCGCGTCGTAGCCGCGGCTGTCGCGGCTGACGGCGTCGGCGCCCTTGACGCTTTGGGAGTCGATGATGCCCGCCGACGGCTCGTCGGCGCGGTCGGCCTGGCGGCGGGCTTTGATGCGCAACTCGGTCAGCAGCGCTTCGGTGACGCCGGCCTGTTCCCACTGCTGGAAGTACCAGTACACGGTCTGCCAGGGCGGTAGGTCGGTGGGTAAGTACCGCCAAGGGCAGCCCGAGCGGACCACGTACAGGATGGCATTGACGATCTCCCTGCGCGGATGCTTCTCGGGACGTCCGCCGGTGTTCGGCTCGGGCAGTAAGGGCTCGATCAGCTCCCACTGCGCGTCGGTCAGATCTGAAGGGTAGCGCTCAGGGGGCATCCGGCCACCCTGACGACACCGGCGCTCGTCGTCACACTGCCACGCCGAACATGAACGATCTTCTCAAACACGCACTGAGATCAGGCTCCCCGTACCTCCCGGATGGCCGTCGCCAGCAGCGCGACCCCCTCGGCGATGGCGCTCTCGCCGAGGATGGCGTACCCGAAGATGAGGCCGCCCGGTCCGCTCCCGGCGATCCGGTACGGGCCGACGCCGTGGATGCCCAGTCCGTGCCTGGCGGCGGCCGTCACCACCTCCGCCTCGTCGAGGTCGGGCGGGAGCCAGGCCACCACGTGCTGCCCGGCGGCGATCCCGGCCGGTTCCAGTTCGGGCAGGTGAGTGCGCAGGGCGTCCAGGAGCGCGTCGCGGCGGCGGCGGTACACCGGACGCATCCGGCGCAGGTGGCGGTCGAACTCGCCGCGTGCCAGGAAGTCGGCGAACGTCAACTGGTCGATGACCGGCGAACCGCGGTCGGCGAGCACTTTCGCCGCGGCGACGTCGGTGACCAGGTGCGGGGGCAGGACCATCCAGCCGAGCCGGAGTCCCGGGGCGAGCGTCTTGCTGGCCGTACCGCAGTAGACGACGTGATCGGGCGCCAGTCCCTGCATGGCGCCCACGGGCGAGCGATCGTAGCGGTACTCGGCGTCGTAGTCGTCCTCGATCACGATCGCGCCGCGGCGCTGGGCCCAGCCGATCACCTCGGCCCTCGCCGAAGCCGACAGCACTCCCCCGGTGGGCCACTGGTGCGACGGCGTGAGCACGACCGCGTCGGCGTCGGCCCGCTGGAGCGCGTCGACCTGAACGCCGCCCGGACCCACCGGGATGCCGACGACGTCCAGACCGGCGGCGCCGGCCAGCACCCGGGCGTCGTCGTCGGACGACGGGTCCTCCAGGGCGATCCGCCGGGCGCCGCGCTGGACCAGCACCTGGATCAGCAGCGAGATGCCCTGCCCGAAGCCATTGCAGATCACCACATTGCCCGGGACGGCCGAGGTGCCGCGCACCCGGTTGAGGTAGTCGCACAGAGCCTCGTGCAGTTCCGGAACGCCGCGCCCGTCGAGGTAGGCGAACCGGTCATTGGGCGTGGTGGTGAGCACGGTGCGTACCGAACGCAGCCAGGTCGAGCGCGGGAACTGGGACACGTCGGTGCGACCGTACCCGAAGTCGACTGTGAAGCCGGCGCTGCGCGCGGGCGTCGGCGGCGCGGAGCCCGCCGTGGCGGCCGGCGGTATCGACGCGGCGACCTGGGTGTATCCGCCGGAACGGCTGGCGAGGTAGCCCTCGGCCACGAGCTGCTGGTAGGCCTCGACGACCACCCCGCGCGAGACCCCGAGGCCGGTCGCGAGGGTGCGGGTGGGTGGCAGCGACGCGCCCGTCCGCAGCCGGCCGGCCCGGATGCTCGCGCGGATGGACGCGCCGATCTGCCGGTGCAGCGGCACGCCGGCGTCGCGGTCCAACTCGATGAACAGGTCCTCGGCCGGCCCGGAATTGGTCCTCATAAGCCCCACAGGATCGGACCTTATCGGCGTGTACCGATTTCTGCCAGGCTGAGTCACCAGCTCACAGGAGGCGACAATGAACGACACCAAGCCGCAGACCGCCAGTGGGAAAGTGCTTTTCCACTTCGCGATGTCACTGGACGGATTCGTGGCCGGGGTCAACCACGACATGGGCTGGATGGCCGGAACGGACAGGCCGGGCCTGCAGGACGAATACGTGCGGACAACAGGAGCCGTTCTCGGCGGCCGGGACGGATATGACGCCTTGCCCGGCGCCCGCCCCTACTCCAGCGACTGGGACGGACCGGTCTTCGTGCTCACCCACCATCCCGAAGACGCCACGCCCGCGGACGGGATCACGTTCCTGAACTGCGACGTCGCCGAGGCCGTGCGGATCGGGCTGGAGGCGGCCGGGGGCAAGAACCTCGAGGTGTTCTCGCCTACCATCGGGCGTCAGCTTCTCGACCTGGGGCTGATCGACGAGATCGACCTCCACATCATGCCGGTCATGCTCGGGCAGGGCATCCGCCTCTACGACAACCCCGGCAGTGAGCCGATCTACCTTCACCATGTCGGCCAGAGCGACCCCACGGCGACCGTCAACGTACGCTACCGACCCATCTGAGCTTGAGATCGCGCCGTAAGCAGCGCTACAGGCGGCAGCTGATCTCCAGCCCGTCCTCGACCGGGAACGTCACGCACGCGTACCCGTTGTCCGGTTCCCGCACGTACGCGAGGTAGGGCTGCACGTTCGCCAGTTCCACATCGTCGGCGACCACCAGCGTGCCCGGGGCGAGACGGGGCTCCAGCAGTCGCAGCACCGGAAGGTAGAGGTCCTTCCATCCGTCCAGCAGGACGAGGCCGGGCGCATGCGGCAGATCGGCGAGCGTCTGCAGGGCGTCTCCCTCCAGTACGGTGATCACCTCCTCCAACCCTGTTTCCGCGAAGGTACGGCGGGCCGTGGCGATCTTGTGCGCACTCAGTTCGGTGGTGATCACGCGACCGGTGCCGTTGTCGCGCACGGCCGCCGCCAGATGCAGCGTGGAGATGCCGAACGACATCCCGAACTCCACGACCGTCGCCGGCCGTATGGCCCGCACCAGGCTGTAAAGCAACCGCCCTGCTTCGGGTGAGATCGGCATGTAGATCTCTTCCGCCGCGTCCGCGTGCTCCTGGGGCGTGTTCCCGAAGCTGTCCACTCGCGCGGCGATCGCGTCGTCCCGGTCCGCCGCGGCGAACATCCGGTCGAGCGCTTCCGCCACGCGAGGTTCCGCCAGTGTGTTTCTCATGAGCGCTAGAGTAGACTAACCGTTGCGTCTAGTCTAGGAGTGGTCATGTCCCGTCCGCATCACGGCAACCGCCATGGGCGTAGTGAGGCAGCGCGCCAGGCCGTCCTGGAGGCGGCCGACGACCTGCTGGCCGAGAAGGGATTCGCCGGGGTCACGATCGAGGGCCTCGCCGCGCGGGCCGGCGTCGCCAAGCAGACCGTCTACCGCTGGTGGAAGAGCAAGACCGAGGTCCTCGTGGAAGCGTTCCTGCAGGACCTGGCCGAGGCGCTGACCCCGCCCGACCACGGAGACCTCGCCCTCGACCTGCGCGCCTACCTCCGCCTGCTCGCGCGGTTCCTCAGCGAGACCGACTCCGGCGCCGTCTTCCGCGCACTGATCGCGCACGCCCAGCTCGATCCCGTCTTCGCCGCCGACTTCCGCGACCGCTACCTGGCCGAGCAGCGCCGCCGCGACCGCCTTCCCCTGGAGCGTGCCGTACGGCGAGGCGAACTGCCCGTGACCTTCGACCTCGACGAGGCGACAGACCGGCTCGTCGGCCCCCTTTACTACCGGACGCTGGTCACCGATCAACCCGTCGACGGCGACTTCACCGACCGCCTGGCGGAAGCGTTTCTCACCTCCCTCCAGCAGTGATGGCCGGGTCAGCAGGGGTCGATGTACCAGATCGGCCGCCAGTCCACGCCGACCACCCTCTCCGGCTCGTTGGCCGCGATGCTCCTCCTGACCCTGCCTTGCTGGTCCTTCAGGCGGGTCACCGCGTTGCCGGCCTGGTTGTTGTTGAGGGCGCCGGCGTCGATGAAGTTGGATAGCGAACGCTCGGTGCAGTAGTAGAGCTCGTAGACGGTGTGCTGGCCATCGCCTTCACCGGCGGCGACGCACAGGTACCCGGGCCAGCAGTCGTTGAGGAGCGCACTTCGATCCGCACCGCTCAGATTGCGCTTCACCGTCTCGCGGCGGGGGTCGAGCGGGGTGAGCACCGGGGTCCAGGCCGCCGTTTCCGCGGGGGGCGTCCGCGTCGCCTGTGCCGTGGGCGCGGCGATCGAGGACGCCGACAACAGGATGGTGAACGCGGCGATGACGGCCGGCCCACCCTTCCGCACGACACGTTTCGCCGATACGACCATGCTCGTCAGCCTTTCTGACTCATGTTGTCATGTCCTTCACGAGCCAAGCAGGCAACGGCGTCGCGACGGCTTCAGATCGGCTTCACCCCTGACCCAGGAAAGACGTAGGACGGCCCGCTCTTGTGTCGGCGTACCCGCTCAGATCGGTCAACGGCGCACCCGATAGCGCAGGTGAAGCACCCGGTTGCCCTGAATCACCACGTCAGGATCCTCCAACAGGTGCTGCGCGTCGACCGACCCGAAGTAGCGCTTGCCGGACCCGAACACGACGGGTACGACGTCCATGCGCACCTCGTCGACCAGGCCCGCGGCGAGCACCTGGCCGCCGACGTCACCGGCGGCGACCTCGACCATGCGGTCACCCGCAAGCTTCTGCGCCTTGGCCACGGCCGCCTCGACGCCGTCGACGAAGTGAAACGGCGCTTCGGGGTCCCAGCCCTCCGGCTCCGGCCGGTGCGTCACGACGACCACGTGGTCGATCCCGCCCGGAGGCTTTCCGTCCCACCCGTCCGTCATGTCGAAGACGTGGCGGCCGGCGATGGTCACCCCGATCTGGTCCCAGTACGGGCGGGTGTAGTCGTAGGACGTCTGCGACACCTTCAGCTCGCCGCTCTCGTCCAACGGAACGTCACCGCTGGACAACCAGTCGAACAGCGGTCCGGGCTGGTCATTCTCGTCCGCGATGAAGCCGTCCACCGACACCGAGCTGTACATGACCACCTTGCCCACGGGGCTCTCCTCTGCTTTGGGGTGCCCCAAACTAGCGCGTCGTGAGCTGCGGCTCTTGTAAGAAATCAATCGGCCGGCAGCGGCCAGCCGTCCAGCACGTGGCCGGGATGTTCGCGCAGGAACCGCCGCCGGACCTCGACGTACCGCGTCGGCGTGAGCCCGGTGAACGCACGGAACTCGTGGCCGAAGTGGGCCTGGTCGAAGTAGCCCGCGCCACCGGCGAGGTCGCCCCAGTCGATTGGTCCGGCGGGGTCGATCGCGAACACGGTGGCCGTGAAGCGGTAGGTGCGGGCCAGCCGCTTCGGCGTGACGCCGATGAGCTCCTTGAACCGCTGCGCCAGATGAGTGCTGCTGACACCGGCCGCCGCGCTCAGGTCGCCGATCGCCAGCGCCCCGCCGGCCGCCGCGATGACGCTGCTCGTGTGGCGGACCAGCCCCAGACCCGCGGTCTCGCGCAGCCGTCGCATCAGCTCCTCTTCGAGCAGCGTCAGCATCTCGTACGGCCCGGCCGCCGCGGCCAGCCGCTCCCGCAGCTCGGCGACGGCGGGCCGGCCCCACACCTGCTCCAGCGTCACCGGCCGGTCACACAGCTCGGCCGCGGGCATCGGCAGGAACGACGCCGGTCCCCACGGCTTGAAGTGCACGCCGACGGACCGGGTCCCCGGCGGATAGCCGAATTCGAAGGCGCGGGTGGGCATGGTGACCACGCAGCCGTCGGCGTACTCGGCCGTCTCGATGTCGGCGCCGGCGCGGATGCGGAACGGCTCCCCGAGGTTGACGATGAGCAACGCCGACGGGCTCGGCGGCAGCATCAGCCGGGCGTACGGCGGCGCGCCCCCCAGGTAGTAAAGGTCGTCGATCAGCCCGTCCAGCGGCGGCCGCGGCACTCTGGACACGTACTCCACGCCCACAGTATCGCCGACCTTGGCCGCGCCAGGCGGCGCGAAGAAGGCCCCTTCTCGTGCGCCGAGGACGAGTCAGATCGTGCGGGTGAAGTACTTGCAGACCGGGTCGGTGGCGTACTTCGTGTCGAAGACGGTTCCGCCGTGCACGAAGATCGCGTCTCCCTTCGGCCTGCGAAACGAGATGTTCATGGAGCCGGACTTCGAGACGTCGTTCATCTTGAAGACCTTGAGCAGGCTGTCCGGGCTGCCCTTCTTCCAGAACTCGAAGTAGACGTCGTTGTCGCCGCCCACGTTGCCGGCGATGTTCCAGGTGAGCTTCGTGAAGATGTGCTGGCCTCCGGGGTTGCCGTACGTGATCGCCGCCGCGAGCTTGAAGTCGCCCTTGCTGCAGCGTCCGCTGAGGACGGAGGAAGCCGAGGCGGGAGTGGCCGCGAGCGAGAGGGCCAGGCCCAGGGCGCCGACGATGGCCGCGGATCGCAAGGTTCTCATGTCGCCAGACCCTAAAGATCGGCGGTATATCGGAAGTATGCCGCGCGAAAGCGAGCCGCCCAGGTCCGGCATCGACCATCGACGACAACCCCAGAGGACAGTGATCAGGTGGCCTTGCCGCGGGCGAGGTAGAGGTTCATGTCGGTGAAGTCGAGAGTGATGTTGTAGGGCTTGAAGAAGCAGTGGAAGAAGGCGACCCGCACGTCGAACCCGAAGGGAGCGAGCGCGGCCTTGGGGTGCGTCTCGCAGTAGATCTCCCTGGCGGTGGCGGCGCCGAGCCGGATCTCCTTCGGGTAGCACGGATAGGTGACGGCCGGATGGCTGTGGGCGAAGGTTCCGAGCGGACGGTCGTAGTCGCTGCGGATCCCCAGCCGCTCGGCCGTGTCCCCGAACACGACCGCGGCGCTCTCCCCGCCGCTTCCGCCGAAGTTCACGCCCACCACCCCGGTGCCGGAGCCGGCGACGCTGCCCCTGGTGTGCAGATACTGCTCAGCCAGCCACAGCGGCAGGGGCTCGGCGCCCGCCCGTACCTTTCTGGCCGTTTCGGGGGTGCGGCGGCGCAGGATCAGCTGCCGGCCCGCGTAGTCGAAGGTGGTCAGCAGGTGGGAGAAGACCCACGTGCCGATCATGCCGTCGCTGTCGGCGCCGACGTCTTCGCCCGACTCGGTCGCCGACCAGCCCACGGGGACGTTGCGCAGCTCGATGCCGCCCAGCCTGAAGGAGTCCAGAATCCCGTAGTGCGCCCATATGCTGCCGCCCTCAAAATCGATCTTCTGACTGGCGACGGGACTCAGCCCGGCCTCCTTGGCCAGCGTCGCGGTCAAGCTCAGGTTCGAGGCGCCGGTGTAGAAGGTGAAGCTTTTCGCCGGCCCGCCGTTGACCGAGCCCTCGACCAGCGGCATCGGGTCCGTCTGCTTCCACGGCACCCGCGCGATGTCGCCGTGGACCTGATACGCCTCGCCGCGGACCGCCGCGAACCAGGTGGCGTAGCCGTCCTCGCCGGCCGCTTTCCAGTGGGGTGCGGACAGGCCGAACTTGTCCTGCCGGAGGTAGCAGTCGGCCAGGAAGTAGTTGGCGTCCTTGTCGCCGGGCGCCAGTTGCACGGCCATCTTCAGGTACTTTTCGGCCTCGGGGAACCGGTTGCCCAGCAGCCCCACATAGCCGCGCCGGCGGGCCGCGTGCAGGTTCCCGGGGTCCTTCCTGAGGATCTCCTCGTACGCGCGGCCGGCCTGCTCGAACTTCCCGGCCTTGAACAGCGCGTCCGCGTCACCGCTGCCGGCCAGCGCCGTGGCCGCCCCGCCCAGCAGCGGAGCGGTCGCGGCGGCGCCGGCCACCACAGCGGCGCCCCGCAACAGCGAACGCCGGTCCCATTTCCCGTCAATAGCCACGCCTTCTCCTGTCCGTGTGATCGATGCGGCCGGTCGGCCTCGTCCACTGTCGACCGGCCGTGACCCCGGCTCGTTCGCGCCTTGTCATCGTTGTGTGACAGTCGCGCCGGCCGTACGAGGGCTGGTAAGGAGGCGCCAAAGCCATGCTCTAGTGCTGTGACCGGAAATGATCGCCGGGTTGAGGGACGGTTTCAGGCTGCCCATGCGAGGGGCCGGCCTCCCCAGCGGAGGCCTTTCTCGCTG